>NZ_JAMKFE010000030.1 GCF_023721835.1 Caldimonas mangrovi
CGTAAGTCGGGCATGCTTATGGGTGTTCATCCGGTTGGATCCTTTGGGTGGATTGGGTGTTTGGCGACTTCCAGTCTCTCAAACCCAGTCCGGATGAACACCGGATACAACCTATTGAAGCTTCACATTTAGTCCGCAGACTGATCTGAGTCACTCGCCGCTGACCTGCTGATCGACAGCTGCGGCTGCCACCGGTCATTCGACGACCCGTTCGTCGTGTGACCGCTTCACCTCCAAGACCGGGCGCTCATCACGAAGAACGCCGTCCAAGCTTCAAACGACCGGTTGCACTCGGCGTGGGCTGGCACTATCGACCCACTACCGACATTCACATCCTTGAGAAGCTGACCGTGGCGGCTGGCCGGCCGATCTGACGGAGGAAGGAATACCTCGCGCGGTGGTGTTTGCACTCAGGGCAGATGTTCGACTGTCAGCTCGAAACGCTCACCCCGCGGCATCAGCCATCCATCCGAATTCCAGTCGATCGGCCTAATCGGGCACATCCGCGTGCGGCACGCGCTGCGCCCGGCAAGCAGTGCGGGATGACGGTGCCGAACTTCGGCAATGCCAAGCGTCGCTCCAGCCTGGCATGCGATATCGCAGCGGGGCGCTACGGCTCAGCCGCCGGTGAGACCGGCGGCATGGTGTGCACTGATGACTTCGCTTGGGCAGCCGTGACGAAGCCGATTGGCTCGTCGACTGTCGTTGGCAGTCAGCGGGACTTGCGCCTGCTTGGCGTCGCGGCCACGGGCCCGGGTGGCTTCAAGGACGCCACGATGGCGTCGCGGCAGACCTCGAGTATCTCGTCGGCCAGCGGGGAATCGTCCGGACAGGCGCGCGACAGTACGACGGCACCCACCGCGTGCGCCAGCATGTCGAGAGATCTGGCCCGCGCCCGGGCTTCATCGTCCGGGGACAAGGCGGGGCGCCGCTGGCCCATCTCAGCCAACAGGCTCTCGATGCCGGCTGCGAACGTCGCCTTGACCATTTCCGGTTGCCGCGCAGCATCGCCGCCCAATGCGGCCATCGTGCAGCCGGTCGCGCGGTTGTCGCGGTGCGCGCGCGCGAGGTACTGCCGCACGAATTCCCTGGGATCGGCCTCGGCGGTCAGGATGGCGGTCCGCGCCATGCCACAGGCGGCCGATTCCGCCATCAGGTCCGCCTTGGAGCGGAAGTGCTTGTAGAAGCCGCCATGCGTGAAGCCCGCGGCAGCCATTAGGTCAGCCACGCCAACGCCGTCGTAGCCGTGTTCGCGAAACAGCGTTGACGCTGTCTCGATGATGTGCGCCCGGTTGGCCTGCGCCTGCGCCTTGGTCACCTTCATGTCTCGCCCGCCCTGGGTTCACGTCCTTGCTGTGCTGAAACTATACATTGATGACGTTCATCATCAAACCATTGACTAGTTTGATTATGTTCGTCATCATTAAGTTCATCCAGCAGGCGCCACCGCATGTCTCTTCATGCGGTTGTCCTCACCCAGTCGTTCGAATCACCACCAGCGCTCTTCCAGAGCAGCACAAGAATCCATGAGAGCACTCACCTTCAAACGCTATGGCAAGTCGCCCGAGATCGGATTCACCGACGTGGCTCGCCCCACGTTGCAACCCGATGAATTGCTGGTCCAGGTCCACGCTGCGGGAGTGAACCCCATCGACAACGTGGTGCCGGTGGGTACTTTCAAACCTGTCCTGCACTTCAAATTGCCTGCCACGCTGGGCAGCGACCTTGCCGGCGTGGTGGTCGAGGTCGGCAGCCGCGTGACCCGCTTCAAGCCGGGCGACGAGGTTTTCGCGAGCCTGTTCGACCTGGGCAAGGGTTCGCTTGCCGAGTTCGCCGCGGTGCCTGAGAGCGCCGCCGCTCTGAAGCCGGTCAATCTGGACTTCGTGCAGGCCGCATCCGTTCCGATGGTCGCGCTCACGTCGTGGCAAGCGCTGAAGGAACGCGTCAGTCTTCGGCGAGGCGAGAAGGTGTTCATCCCCGCTGGTTCCGGCGGGATCGGCACCTTTGCCATCCAGTTGGCCCGTCACCTCGGCGCCAAGGTGGGAACGACTGTCAGCAGCGGCAACATCGATCTGGTGCGTGGCCTCGGCGCGGACGAGATCGTTGACTACAAGATGCAGGACTTCGAGAAAGTGCTGCGCGACTACGACGCGGTGCTGGGCACGGTCCGGGGCGACACCATCGAGAAGTCCATTGGCATCCTCAAGCCGGGCAGCAAGATCGTTTCGCTCATTGGTCCGCTGGATGCAGCATTCGCACGCGCGAAGCGGCTGAACTTCTTTCTGACCTTCGTCTTCTGGATGATGAGCCGCAAGATCCTGCGGCTCGCCCGAAAGCGGCAAGTCGACTACTCGTTCCTCTTCGTGCGTCCCGATGGTGAACAGCTCGCGGAGATTGGTGAGCTCCTCCAGTCGGAGCGCATCCGCCCGGTGATCGACAAGGTGTTCCCGTTCGAGCAGGCCAAGCACGCGCTCGACTACCTGGCCCAGGGCCGCGCCAAAGGCAAGGTCGTCGTCCAGATCAGGTGACGCCTCGGCACAGCCGCGGGGATCTTCAGCCGCCGAGCCCCCTTCTGCCGACACGCCTGCATTCATCGAGGAACCCATCGACGAAACGAGGAAAGTGCCATGAGCACACAGCCAAATTCGGCGGTGACGTGGAAAAACGTCCCCACGCAAACGGTCACCGCCGGCGGCGTCACGTTCGCCTACCGGGAACTCGGCACGCACAATCCCGGGCCGCCGGTCGTGTGCCTCCTTCACCTGGCGGCCGTTCTCGACAACTGGGACCCTCGCGTCATCGACGGCCTGGCAGTGAAGCACCGGGTGATCGCGTTCGACAATCGCGGTGTCGGCGCGTCGAGCGGATCCCCGGCCACGTCGATGGAAGAGATGGCGCGGGATGCGATCACATTCATCAAAGCGATGGGCTTTGATCAGGTCGATCTCTTCGGATTCTCGATGGGCGGCATGGTGGCGCAAGAGATCGTGCTGATGGCACCGCAACTCATTCGCCGCATGATCATCACCGGCACGGGCCCGGCCGGCGGCGAGGGCATCAGCAAAGTGGCCCGGGTGACCTACCTCGACATGGTACGAGGGTGGCTCACGTTCCATGACCCCAAGCAGTTCCTCTTCTTCACGCGCACGCCTTCCGGCATCCGCGCCGGCAAAGAGTTCCTGGCGCGTCTGAAGGAACGCTCATCCGACCGTGACAAGGAAATCACGATCACCGCGTTGCAGGCGCAATTGAAGGCACTGCGCCGTTGGGGCGAGAAGCCGCCGGCGGATCTGTCGAAGGTTCATCATCCTGTCCTGGTCGCCAATGGCGACAGCGATCGCATGGTCCCGAGCCAGAACACGCATGATCTGGCTCGCCGACTTCCGAACAGCGAGCTCATCATCTATCCCGATTCAGGGCACGGCGCGGTGTTCCAGTTTCACGCCGACTTCGTACCCAAAGCGCTGGCATTCCTGGCGCGTTGATCTGCGTGTCTGTGGCTTGGCACCAGCCGCCACAGAACGCGGGCAACATCAAGGCTGCCCCGAGCCGTCGAACCTGACCAGCCGGCTGTCGGCTATCGAGCACACCGAAGAACGACCGCTCATGGCCGGGTGCGTAAATTCGCGGCGGCACCAGAAAGCCGACCATCGTGTCCGAACCTTGCGGAACCTAAGGTCAGCTTACGGCAAGCTCGCCATCAACCCAGTCTCGGCCATGACGCGACGTTAACCAAAGGCAGGTTCGGAGCGGCCCTTCCATCCCGTGGCCCTGAACACACCATCGGACGGCTACCGCGATCAAGCCAGCTTTTGCCGGGGGACAATCGGGGTATCAAGCGGTGCCAAGTGAGCGGATGACCAATCAGAAGACCCGGAACAACCACTACGTCCCACAGTGGTACCAGCGCCGCTTCCTCGCGCCCGGGCAGTCTCGCCTCTTCTATCTCAACCTGGACCCGGATCGCAAGACGCTGCCCAATGGCGGGCAAGTGCTGCGTACGGCGCTTCACGAATGGGGCCCGACGAACTGCTTCGTGGAGTACGACCTCTACACTACGCATTTCGGCCCGATCGTCAACGACGAAGTGGAAAGACACTTGTTTGGTGTCATCGACGACCAAGGCGCGAGAGCAGTCTCCGCCTTCGCGCTTGGAAATCACGCCGACGTGCACGCATCGTTCGAAGACTTCTTTGAGCACATGGCAGCGCAGAAGCTGCGCACGCCTAAGGGCCTAGATTGGATCCGTTCGTGCTATGGAGTTCTGGGCCAAGTCGACCTTATGGTCGAGATGCAGGCATTGCGGCTGATGCATTGCACTATGTGGGTCGAGGGCGTGCGGGAGATCGTCTCGGCGCAGGACTCTGACGTTAAGTTCATCCTGACGGACCATCCGGTGACCGTCTACAACGCTGGGGTGGATGCCAGTTCCGAGCAGTGCGCGTACCCCCAGGATCCGCTTGTCGCCGCCGTCGGGTCTCAAACGGTGTTTGCGCTGGATGCCAACACATGCCTGATCCTCACCCACCTGGAGTACGCCAAGGAGCCGGAGCAACTGGATCTGACCCGGTTGCGCACGAACGCTCGGCACCTGGGCGTGGGCATGACTCGCACCGACAACTTCATTCGAGACCGGCGACTGAGGCGGGACGAGGTGATCGCGATCAACCACCTGCTCAAGTCGCGGGCGAAGCGCTACATCGCAGCTGCCGACAAGACGTGGCTCTACCCAGATCGGGAGTTCAACTCGTCATGGGCGGAAATCGCCAAGGTGCTACTGCCCAAGGCCGATTTGTGGCGCTTCGGCGGGGAGATCTACGTCGGCTACAAAGATGGCACTTCTGGCTATTGGGACGAGCATGGCCGAACTTCCAAGGCCCATGAGTACCTGATCCGCAAGTCCCCCCGCAAGAACATTGGGGCAAACGACTTCTGCGGCTGCGGCAGCGCCTACGCCTACAAGGACTGCTGCCAGCGGCTGCCCGCCGCAGAGCGCCCGTCGTGGGATTTCTATGGCCTGCGCGAGCGCAACCTGATGTTCTGCAATGCCATTCAGGGCATCCTTGGACTGTCCGACGGGGCATCCTGGGAGCACGTGCGCTGCAACCTGAGCGACGACCAGGTCACGCGCATTCATCGCGCATTCGCGAGCCTCTGGCCTGAGGACACTGATCTTGCTTCCCTGCTACCGCGGCCCAACCCGAAAGTCCTGCGCTCGGTCTACATGGGCTTCAGCGATCCGCGTACTGTCGAAGCGACGGTCCTGGGCTGGCTGCCCTTTATCGACGAGATTTTGCTTGTGAACCCATTCTTCTTGGGCACGCGCATGAAGCCGGAGTTCAGCCCCATCGAGTCGCCCACCGGCCATAAGATGCAGACGCTCAAGAACGTCATGCTACTTCTGGTCCTCGAGCCGTTTATCCGCGCCGGACTCGTGCATCTGGTGCCCGATCCGGGTGAGGTCAGTCCCGCGCTCGGCCATCATGTCCGGGAAGTGCTCACGCGGCGTACCGACGGATGGAAACCGCCCGAAGGCAGCGGTATGCACCGCTTCCTGAAGCTCGCAGAGGAGGAAACCCGCCGCTTCTTCTGGATGTTGCCGGAGGCGTCCCAGCGGCGCTTCATTGCCGAGCACATGCCAGACGCCGACGCCGCGATGATGGATCGGCTCATCGCGGACTTCAGGCGCCAGGCCCAGGCCGACCCCTACACGTTGCTACAGCCTCTTCCCGTGGGCAAAGACGGTGCTCAGAACCAGATCTTCAAGGGGCTGAGCCTGGAAGCCGCCCTGTATCTGGCGTCGCTGACTGGCTCGATAATGCACGTCGACACGGAGGCGCACTGGGCGCAGCTCTTGAAGGACGCTCAGCCTACCAGCGCGGCGTCGCAGTCGACATGGACACCCGTGCGAGAGGCGTTAGGCGAAATCTCGTTCCCTGTGGAACTTAACCCGCAGCGCGTGGCGGAACGCCTTAATAGTGGCGATCTGCCGCCGATCCGGTCGTTGCTGCGTCGGCTAGCGGAATCGGTCTCGATCCCGGAAAGCGGGTCCGCTCCCGGCGAGTTGGCCAAGCAACTGCGCCAAGCGCGTGGCAAGGTTGAGCGGGTGGGGAAACGTGCGAGTGAAAGCACCCTACGCCCCGCACGCCTGGAGTTGCACGTGCCGCCGGCAGGATTCTCCCGTCACGAGGTGCAGCGGCTGCTCGTGATGTTCGCCGGGGTGACCCGTCCTCGGTTTGTTCCGTACGCGCTGCGCTTACTGTTCGACGAACGGAAGGATGGCAGCGGGGATACACGAGGATAGAACAGTGCCGATCTTCAGCAATCGCACCCTGGCCTCCATGCTGCGCGGCCTGCCTCCACACGTACGGACCCGATGCGAGGCAGACCTTCTCGGTCGCCTGACGAGCGACGGTCACACCGCACTCGCTGCTGAGTGGGAGCTGTTCTCGCTGAGTCAGATGGCTCGGGGAGGAACGCTCGACCTTGCCCCACCAGCTCAGCCAGGCGTGCCAGATGCGGTTTTCACGTTGGCCGGGCACTCGCCGATCGTCGTGGAAGTCACTGCACTGAATGACCAAGACCTCGAGGAGCGCTTCGCAGACGATGCGCTGGGCATGCTGTTCTATCGTGCCATCAATCGCCTGACGGGGCGTCCAGTTGGGGCACTGGACGTTCACGCGGTTTGGCCTGTCGGCGATCGAGGGCTTCCGACCGCTGGGCTGCCACCGAGAAGCCAGCTGCATCAATTCATGCGGCGACCCGAAGTGCGTGAGTTCGTCGAAGCCGTCGCAGCGGCACCAGATCAGACTCGAACCCTGGAACACCGCGTCGGCGACTCGGTAACGACGGTCGTATTTCGGCCTGGTGCACAGTACTCCAGCGGATCAGTGGCTGGCTACTCGGCACGGGGCTTCAATGAGCACAACCGTAGACGATTGCTCAAGAAGCTGTGGGGGAAGTCGAAGCAGCTTAAGTCGTCGAATCTTCGGTTGCCATCGGTCCTGATACTGTGCGACGCCGACTGTCGCATGTTGAGGGAGCAGCTACAGCAACGGTGGTCTCCTGAAAGTGCTGCTCACGCTGTCTTCGACTTCATATCCGGCAGACCTACGCTCGGTCTACCCGGCCCAAATGGGCCCTGGATCATCCAGAAGGGTTCGCCACAGCAGTCCACGACAATCAATGCTGTACTGATCCTCACGGTCGAAGACAGGTGGGGCCACTTCGGCAGCGAGCGTTCTCGAAACCTGAAGATCTCGGTCGTGCGAAACGAAGGCGCTGCCAGACACCCGCTGTCCGACGAGACCCTCCAGGCACTGGTCGATGTGCTTGCGACAAACGTTCCCAAGATCCACAGGACGCCCATGAACGCGAAGAAGGAACGACCCTGGACGGACCATGAGGGCGGTGGCCAGTTGTCAGGCACCCGGGTCAGGCTCTCAATGCTCGCCTTCCAGGACCTGCTGACCGGCCGCACGAGCCAAGCAGAGTTTGCGGCACGTAACGAGTTCACGGCCAAGCACATCGCACGGCTGGTAGCCGGAGGCCGCTGTCTGTCCAACGCTCAGATCATCAAGCATGCCGAATCAGACGATGATTGGATCGAATTCGATTTCGCCGACATCGATCCCCGGAGCCTTCGCCGGCTTATTGAGCAAGGCAGCGATCCAGAGCGTTGAGCGACTGCTTCAGGAGTCTCAATGAATCGCCCCGTGTTTCGCGGAGGCCGATTGGTTTAAGTCAGGGCTCCGCCATGGAGGCCTGATTGGCGAGATGCCGCCAGTAGTTTGCCTCAGCCTCGGCTGGCGGGATGTAGCCGATGGGCTCCAACAGCCTGTGATGGTTGAACCAGGAGACCCATTGCAGGGTCGCCAACTCCACCGACTCCCTGGTCTTCCAGGGTGCCCGGCGGTGAATCAACTCGGCCTTGTACAGCCCGTTGATGGTCTCGGCCAGGGCGTTGTCATAGCTGTCCCCCTTGCTGCCCACAGAGGGCTCGATACCCGCTTCGGCCAGTCGCTCCGTGTAGCGAATGCTGACGTATTGGGCGGATTCAAACGGTCGTCGCAACACCATCAATCTTGGAGGTGTTTATGGGACGACCTGCGGGGTGGATGCAAAAGCTGACGGGGCGAGGGGCAATGCGCTCGCCAGGGGCTCCTTCGCTTCGGCGAGAGGTCGAGCGTCAGTTCTGGGCACAGATCGCAACCGGAATCACCAGTGAGAGGGCGGCCGAGGCGGTTGGCGTATCGCAGGCCGTGGGCTCTCGCTGGTTCCGGCATCGTGGAGGCATGCCATTGTTCATGTCGAAACCTGTTTCTCGAAGGTATCTGTCGTTCGCGGAGCGAGAAGAGATTGGGCTTCTGCGAGCCCAAGATGTCGGTGTGCGGGAGATAGCTCGTCGTATTGGTCGAAGCCCCTCAACTGTCTCGCGGGAGTTGACACGCAACGCTGCGACCCGCGGTGGCGAGCTCGAGTATCGGGCGTCAGTCGCGCAGTGGAAGTCGGAGCTGGTGGCAAGAAGGCCCAAGCCGGCCAAACTGGTGATGAACCCGCGTCTGCGCGAATATGTCCAAGATCGCCTGGAGGGGACGATCCACGATGGTCAAGGGCACGAGGTCGCCGGCCCCCGACAAGCGCCGTTCATCGGGCGCAACAAGCCTCATCGCGGTGACCGCAAGTGGGTCAACGGCTGGTCGCCGGAGCAGATTGCCAACCGACTGCAGGTTGACTTCCCCGATGATCCGTCCATGCGCATTTCCCATGAAGCTATCTACCAGGCTCTCTACATTCAGGGTCGAGGCGCCCTCAAGCGCGAGCTTGTCAGCTATCTGCGCACAGGGCGTGCATTGCGCACGCCACGGGCCAGGTCCCAGGCCAAAGCATGGACACATGTGAGTGAAGAGGTGATGATCTCCAGCCGCCCTGCTGAGGTAGAAGATCGTGCTGTACCCGGTCACTGGGAGGGGGACTTGATCATCGGTCTGGACAGGTCGGCCATTGGGACACTAGTGGAACGGTCAAGCCGCTTCACCATGCTCGTGCACCTGCCGCGCGAGGCGGGCTATGGACTGACTCCGCGAAGGAAGAACGGTCCTGCGCTGGCGGGTTACGCAGCCGTCACCATGAGCAACGCTCTCAAAAGGACAGTGACGATGTTGCCTACCCAGTTATGGCAATCATTGACTTGGGATCGTGGCAAGGAGCTGTCGGACCATGCCCGATTCACCATCGAGTCTGGAGTGAAGGTCTTCTTCGCTGATCCTCACAGTCCATGGCAGCGCGGCACGAACGAGAACACCAACGGGCTGCTGCGCCAATACTTTCCCAAGGGCACCGACCTGTCTCGGTGGAGTGAGCAAGAGATTCAAGCTGTGGCACTGACCCTGAACAACAGGCCACGCAAGATGTTGGGCTGGAAGACACCAGCAGAAGCGCTGAACGACTACCTAAAATCTGTCGCGTAACCCGGTGTTGCGACGACCGTTTGAATCCGCCTTGCGATCCCCTGTCGGAGTGGCAAACCAGGCTGCCATCGCGCTCGGGCTGACGGTCGTACAGCGCCTGCTCCAGCGCGTCGAGCACGAAGTCCGTGCGCATCGTGCTGCTCACGCGCCAGCCCACGATGCGCCGCGCGTACACATCGATCACGAAGGCCACGTACAGCCAGCCTTGCCAGGTGCTGACGTAGGTGAAGTCCGAGACCCAGAGCTGGTTGGGACGTTCGGCTTTGAAGACGCGATTGACCCGGTCCAGTGGGCACGGCGCCTTGGCATCGCTGATGGTCGTGCGCACTACCTTGCCGCGGCGCACGCCTTGCAGGCCCAGGCGGCGCATGAGTCGCTCGACCGTGCAGCGCGCCACCGCGATGTCCTCGCGGTTCATCTGCTTCCAGACCTTGTCGGCGCCGTAGACCTGCATGTTGGCGTTCCACACGCGCTCGATGTGCGGCGTCAAGGCGCTGTCGCGCTTGGCTCGCTGGCATCGCATGGCTGGATTGCGTCGCTGCGCGGCGTGGCGCCAATAGCCTGACGGGGCGATCTGCAACACCTTGCAGATCGACTCGACCCCGTAGGCCTGTCGATGCTGATCGATGAAGCCCTTCAGGACTTCAGACGGCGGTCGAGCTCCGCCTGGGCGAAAAACGCGCTGGCCAGCTTCAGGATCTCGTTGGCGCGGCGCAGCTCCTTGTTCTCGCGCTCCAGCTCCTTCAGGCGCTGCAACTCCGACGTGGTGGTGCCCTCCCTGGCGCCTGAGTCGATCTCGGCGCGCTTGATCCATTCGTTGAGGGTCTGCGGCACACAGCCGATCTTCGGTGCAATCGATTCAATGGCCGCCCACAGCGAGGGGTACTCGCCTCGGTGCTCCTGCACCATACGCACCGCGCGCTCGCGCACCTCGGGTGAGAACTTGTTCGACTTCTTGTTCATGGCTCCATCCTCTCAGAGAAAAGAGCCTCCTCAAATCCCGGGGCGATTCA
>NZ_JAMKFE010000031.1 GCF_023721835.1 Caldimonas mangrovi
AAAGCAAAAACCCCCTGCATTCACTGGGAATGAGGGGGTTTGCTGGTGTAATAGCCTGACGATGTCCTACTTTCACACGGGAATCCGCACTATCATCGGCGCTGAGGCGTTTCACTGTCCTGTTCGGGATGGGAAGGAGTGGGACCACCTCGCTATGGTCATCAGGCATAACTTGTTGCCGTCCTGGTATTGAGCCAGGGCGACCAATTCGCAGAGTTTTGAATCAGCTTTGATTTGATTGCGTCGCCAGAGGTGGTGTGAACCACCCGGCATAAGCTTAAGACTCAATCTTTGAGACACGAGGATCTCAAAGTTATAGGGTCAAGCCGCACGAGCAATTAGTACTGGTTAGCTTAACGCATTACTGCGCTTCCACACCCAGCCTATCAACGTCCTGGTCTTGAACGACTCTTCAGGGGGCTCAAGGCCCCGGCAAGACTCATCTTGAGACGAGTTTCCCGCTTAGATGCTTTCAGCGGTTATCTCTTCCGCACTTAGCTACTCGGCAATGCCACTGGCGTGACAACCGATACACCAGAGGTGCGTCCACTCCGGTCCTCTCGTACTAGGAGCAGGCTCTCTCAATCTTGCAGCGCCCACGGAAGATAGGGACCAAACTGTCTCACGACGTTTTAAACCCAGCTCACGTACCTCTTTAAATGGCGAACAGCCATACCCTTGGGACCGGCTACAGCCCCAGGATGAGATGAGCCGACATCGAGGTGCCAAACACCGCCGTCGATATGAACTCTTGGGCGGTATCAGCCTGTTATCCCCAGAGTACCTTTTATCCGTTGAGCGATGGCCCTTCCATACAGAACCACCGGATCACTTAGTCCTACTTTCGTATCTGCTCGACTTGTCAGTCTCGCAGTTAAGCACGCTTTTGCCTATGCACTATCAGCACGATTTCCGACCGTGCCTAGCGTACCTTCGAACTCCTCCGTTACGCTTTGGGAGGAGACCGCCCCAGTCAAACTGCCTACCATACACTGTCCCCAACCCGGATCACGGGCCAAGGTTAGAACCTCAAACACACCAGGGTGGTATTTCAAGGTTGGCTCCACCAGAACTAGCGTCCCGGCTTCAAAGCCTCCCACCTATCCTACACAGATCTGTTCAAAGTCCAATGTAAAGCTACAGTAAAGGTTCATGGGGTCTTTCCGTCTTTCCGCGGGGAGATTGCATCATCACAAACATTTCAACTTCGCTGAGTCTCTGGAGGAGACAGTGTGGCCATCGTTACGCCATTCGTGCAGGTCGGAACTTACCCGACAAGGAATTTCGCTACCTTAGGACCGTTATAGTTACGGCCGCCGTTTACCGGGGCTTCGATCAAGAGCTTGCACCCCATCACTTAACCTTCCGGCACCGGGCAGGCGTCACACCCTATACGTCGACTTTCGTCTTTGCAGAGTGCTGTGTTTTTATTAAACAGTCGCAGCCACCGATTCTCTGCGACCCCATTCGGCTCCCCCTGTACGGGTTCACCTACTCGGGGCACACCTTCTTCCGAAGTTACGGTGTCAATTTGCCGAGTTCCTTCTCCAGAGTTCTCTCAAGCGCCTGAGAATACTCATCACGCGCACCAGTGTCGGTTTGCGGTACGGTCGTGTGTAGCTGAAGCTTAGTGGCTTTTCCTGGAAGCAGGGTATCACTCACTTCGGCTGCAAGCAGCCTCGTTATCACCCCTCATCTAAGCCCGGCGGATTTGCCTACCAGGCACGACTACAGGCTTGAACCGGGACATCCAACACCCGGCTGAGCTAACCTTCTCCGTCCCCACATCGCACTACACATCGGTACAGGAATATTGACCTGTTTCCCATCAGCTACGCATCTCTGCCTCGCCTTAGGGGCCGACTCACCCTACGCCGATGAACGTTGCGTAGGAAACCTTGCGCTTACGGCGAGGGGGCTTTTCACCCCCTTTAACGCTACTCATGTCAGCATTCGCACTTCCGATACCTCCAGCATCCCTTACGAGACACCTTCACAGGCTTACGGAACGCTCTCCTACCGCGCACATTGCTGTGCACCCGCAGCTTCGGTAACTGGCTTAGCCCCGTTACATCTTCCGCGCAGGACGACTCGATCAGTGAGCTATTACGCTTTCTTTAAATGATGGCTGCTTCTAAGCCAACATCCTGACTGTTTTAGCCTTCCCACTTCGTTTCCCACTTAGCCAATTTTAGGGACCTTAGCTGGCGGTCTGGGTTGTTTCCCTCTTGAGTCCGGACGTTAGCACCCGGTGCTCTGTCTCCCAAGCTCTACTCATCGGTATTCGGAGTTTGCAATGGTTTGGTAAGTCGCCATGACCCCCTAGCCATAACAGTGCTCTACCCCCGACGGTAATACTTGAGGCACTACCTAAATAGTTTTCGGAGAGAACCAGCTATTTCCAAGTTTGTTTAGCCTTTCACCCCTATCCACAGCTCATCCGCTAGTTTTGCAACACTAGTCGGTTCGGACCTCCAGCACCTGTTACGGTACCTTCATCCTGGCCATGGATAGATCACTTGGTTTCGGGTCTACACCCAGCGACTGAACGCCCTATTCGGACTCGGTTTCCCTGCGCCTTCCCTATGCGGTTAAGCTCGCCACTGAATGTAAGTCGCTGACCCATTATACAAAAGGTACGCCGTCACCCCTTGCGAGGCTCCGACTTTTTGTATGCATGCGGTTTCAGGATCTATTTCACTCCCCTCCCGGGGTTCTTTTCGCCTTTCCCTCACGGTACTAGTTCACTATCGGTCGATTACGAGTATTTAGCCTTGGAGGATGGTCCCCCCATCTTCAGACAGGATTTCACGTGTCCCGCCCTACTTGTCGCACGCCTAGTTCCACCACCCACATTTTTCATACGGGGCTATCACCCGCTATGGCCGGCCTTTCCAGACCGTTCTGATATGTCGATGGCTAAAACGTGCAGGCTGGTCCGATTTCGCTCGCCACTACTTTCGGAATCTCGGTTGATGTCTGTTCCTCGAGCTACTGAGATGTTTCAGTTCACCCGGTTCGCCTCGCATGACTATGTATTCATCATGCGATACCCCTAAGGGTGGGTTTCCCCATTCGGAAATCTCCGGATCAAAGCTTATTTGCCAGCTCCCCGAAGCTTATCGCAGGCTATCACGTCCTTCGTCGCCTGTAATCGCCAAGGCATCCACCACATGCACTTAGTCACTTGACCCTATAACTTTGACACCTCGAAGGTGTCGTCAAGGACTGTCCGATCGATGTCTCGATCGGTTGAGTATTTCGCGTTATGCCGTGCTTCAAACTCTTATCGAGTTGAAGTCTGGTGACGCAATCAAATGTTGCTGATGGCACGGACGTGTCTTGCGACACTTTCCATCAGCAACGCTGATTCGACTCTACGAATTGTTAAAGAACAACAGCCGCTCTTGCGAGCCGCTCACGCCAACCATCCAGTCGATGGCTCGCGTGAGCGCACAAGATACATTTTCGAGTGATGGTGGAGGATGACGGGATCGAACCGACGACCCCCTGCTTGCAAAGCAGGTGCTCTCCCAGCTGAGCTAATCCCCCAGAACCTGATCTGTCAGACACGAAGGATTTGGTGGGTCTGGTTGGATTCGAACCAACGACCCCCGCCTTATCAAGACGGTGCTCTAACCGACTGAGCTACAGACCCAACTTTCACACCTTCTCGTGAAGCGCGATGTCTGCGGCTCCCGTCAACCCCGGGCTTCTCACCCTTGCCAGGTTCACGCCTGCCGGTTCACGTTCACTCACTGTCGTCAACAACAACAGCCGATAAGTGTGGGCGCAAGAATTTGAATGCTTCTATCCAGAAAGGAGGTGATCCAGCCGCACCTTCCGATACGGCTACCTTGTTACGACTTCACCCCAGTCACGAACCCTGCCGTGGTAAGCGCCCTCCTTGCGGTTAGGCTACCCACTTCTGGCAGAACCCGCTCCCATGGTGTGACGGGCGGTGTGTACAAGACCCGGGAACGTATTCACCGCGACATGCTGATCCGCGATTACTAGCGATTCCGACTTCACGCAGTCGAGTTGCAGACTGCGATCCGGACTACGACCGGTTTTCTGGGATTAGCTCCCCCTCGCGGGTTGGCAGCCCTCTGTACCGGCCATTGTATGACGTGTGTAGCCCTACCCATAAGGGCCATGATGACCTGACGTCATCCCCACCTTCCTCCGGTTTGTCACCGGCAGTCTCATTAGAGTGCCCTTTCGTAGCAACTAATGACAAGGGTTGCGCTCGTTGCGGGACTTAACCCAACATCTCACGACACGAGCTGACGACGGCCATGCAGCACCTGTGTCCAGGCTCCCTTTCGGGCACTCCCACATCTCTGCAGGATTCCTGGCATGTCAAGGGTAGGTAAGGTTTTTCGCGTTGCATCGAATTAAACCACATCATCCACCGCTTGTGCGGGTCCCCGTCAATTCCTTTGAGTTTCAACCTTGCGGCCGTACTCCCCAGGCGGTCAACTTCACGCGTTAGCTTCGTTACTGAACAGCAAGCCGTCCAACAACTAGTTGACATCGTTTAGGGCGTGGACTACCAGGGTATCTAATCCTGTTTGCTCCCCACGCTTTCGTGCATGAGCGTCAGTGCAGGCCCAGGAGATTGCCTTCGCCATCGGTGTTCCTCCGCATATCTACGCATTTCACTGCTACACGCGGAATTCCATCTCCCTCTGCCGCACTCTAGCCGTGCAGTCACAAATGCAGTTCCCAGGTTGAGCCCGGGGATTTCACATCTGTCTTGCACAACCGCCTGCGCACGCTTTACGCCCAGTAATTCCGATTAACGCTTGCACCCTACGTATTACCGCGGCTGCTGGCACGTAGTTAGCCGGTGCTTATTCTTCAGGTACCGTCATCCCTTCGAGGTATTAACCCAAAGGATTTCTTCCCTGACAAAAGCGGTTTACAACCCGAAGGCCTTCTTCCCGCACGCGGCATGGCTGGATCAGGCTTGCGCCCATTGTCCAAAATTCCCCACTGCTGCCTCCCGTAGGAGTCTGGGCCGTGTCTCAGTCCCAGTGTGGCTGGTCGTCCTCTCAGACCAGCTACAGATCGTCGCCTTGGTAGGCCTTTACCCCACCAACTAGCTAATCTGACATCGGCCGCTCCAATAGCGCGAGGCCTTGCGGTCCCCCGCTTTCACCCTCAGGTCGTATGCGGTATTAATCCGGCTTTCGCCGGGCTATCCCCCACTACTGGGCACGTTCCGATGTATTACTCACCCGTTCGCCACTCGCCACCAGGATTGCTCCCGTGCTGCCGTTCGACTTGCATGTGTAAGGCATGCCGCCAGCGTTCAATCTGAGCCAGGATCAAACTCTTCAGTTCGATCTTGAAATTTTGCTCAAAACGGAATTGAAGTGAACTTCACTTCAGTTTTCCGTGAGCGTTTGTGGAGCCAGTGTTGCCACCGGACTTCCTTGGCATTCGCCTTCAAACGCCCACGCTTATCGGCTGTTATTTGTTAAAGAACATTCTGATTCGCATCGCTTCCGCTTTGCTCTTCAGTTCGCTGACTCGTTATCAGCAAAGAAGCGAGATTATGACAAACTTTTTTAAACCCTGTCAAGCACTCAGCTCTTTTTTCTTCGCCTCCCGCTTTCGGCACCCGCCTCTTTTCGAAACCAGCACCGCGTTCAGCGAAGACAGTGACTGTAGCACAGAAAAAAAGAAAGGCGCAAGCAGGTC
>NZ_JAMKFE010000032.1 GCF_023721835.1 Caldimonas mangrovi
GCTCGGCCCAGGCCGCCAAGGAAATCAAGACCCTCATCGGCGCCTCCGTCGAGAAGGTCGAGTCCGGCGCCAAGCTGGTGCAGAACGCCGGCTCCACCATGACCGAGATCGTCGCCTCCGTGCAGCGCGTGTCCGACATCATCGGCGAGATCACCGCCGCCACCGCCGAGCAGAGCTCCGGCATCGGCCAGGTCAACACCGCCGTCACCCAGCTCGACCAGATGACGCAGCAGAACGCCGCGCTCGTCGAGGAATCCGCCGCCGCCGCCGCAAGCCTCAAGGATCAGGCCTACAGGCTCGCCGACGTCGTCAGCGCGTTCAAGCTCACGCAGGGCGCCCAGCTGAAGACGCGGCAGGTGATCGAGCATGCGCGCGGGCCCGCCCCGGTGTCGGTGCCGGCGCCGGCCCTCACGCCCGGGCCCGCGGCGCCACATCCGGCGGCCGCCCGCACCGAAGCGGTGCGCCCGGCCCCGCAACCGACCCCGGTCGGGGACGACTGGACCAGCTTCTGAGCGCCGGCGGCCGGGCAAAAACCGGGCATTTGCCCGCACCTGCCCCCCGAGCGCTCAAGAAGCCATCGATATCTGCCGATATTCAAGACGTTCGCCCGTCGTTCGGTGCAGACAATCATTTGCACCGCGGCTGGTAAACAGCAACTCGACACCGGAAGCCCCACACGACACATGGAGGCCCCGGTCGCCGCTGACAGCGTGGAGGGAACGGGCGCTGATGCCGATGCGCCTTCAGGCCGGACGGCCGCCCCCCCGACGCTTGTACCGGCAGAACGCGAAGTAGAAGGAGTTTCCATGAACCTGATCGACCGTTTCAACCGCACGCGCATCTCGATGCGGCTGGCCATCGCTCTCGGCCTGCTGATGGCGCTGATGGTCGGAGTGAGCGGCTACAGCGTGAAAAAGCTGTTCGATACCACCGCTGTGCTCGACCGTCTGGCGAACCAGGAGTGGAAGTTGATGCAGATCGCCAGCGAATGGAAATCGCTGGTCGAGCTGAACGTCTTTCGCGTCGCGACCCACTCGCGCCTCGGTACCGGCGACTACCCGGACCAGCTGATGAAGGACTATGAAACCACAGCGGTCGTCATCGAGCGGCTGCAGAAGCAGGTCGAAGGCCTGCTGAGCAGCCCTGCGATGAAGCAGAAGTACGAGCAGATCGCCGGCCTGCGCGATGCGATGTACACGATGGCGCCGCAGATCAAGAAGATGCGCGACGAAGGTGACTACGTCGCGCTCGAAGCGCTGCTCAACGGCGACTTCGAGAAGGCCCGCGTGGCCTATGTCGATGGCATCAACCAGCTGCAGGCGATGGCGCTTCAGGGCGCCGAAGCCGCATCGACCGACGCCCAGCAGCAGACCCGTGCCGCCGCGATCATCACGGTCGTGCTGGTGGCGGTCAGCATTGGCTTCTCCGGCTTCTTCGGCTGGTGGATGAGCCGCTCGATCGCCGGCCCGATCCGCAACGTCGTCGAGCATGCCCGCGCCATCGCGTCGGGCGACTTGTCCACGCAGGTGAGCGTGACCACCGGCGGCGAGGCCGGCGAACTGCAGCACGCGCTGGCCGACATGCAAGAAGCGCTGCGCAACATGGTGAGCCAGGTGCGCAACGCGACCGAGAGCATCACGACGGCCAGCACCGAGATCGCCAGCGGCAACCAGGATCTGTCTTCGCGCACTGAACAGGCCGCGTCCAACCTGCAGCAGACCGCATCGTCGATGGAGCAGCTCACCGGCACCGTGAATCACAGTGCCGACAGCGCTCAGCAGGCCTCGCAACTGGCCGGTTCGGCGACGCAGGCGGCACAGCGTGGGGGCGAGGTGGTCTCTCGTGTCGTGTCGACCATGGACGAGATCAACGCCGCGTCCAAGAAGATCGCCGACATCATCGGCGTCATCGACGGCATCGCCTTCCAGACCAACATCCTCGCGCTCAACGCCGCCGTCGAGTCGGCTCGTGCCGGCGAACACGGACGGGGCTTCGCGGTGGTCGCGAGCGAGGTGCGCAGTCTGGCGCAGCGCTCGGCCGAAGCCGCCAAGGAAATCAAGACGCTGATCGGCACCTCGGTCGAGAAGGTCGAGGGCGGCGCACGGCTGGTGGCCGACGCCGGCACGACCATGGACGAGATCGTCGCGGCCGTGCAGCGCGTGACCGACATGATCGGCGACATCGCGGCTGCTTCACGCGAACAGAGTTCCGGCATCGGCCAGGTCAACACCGCCGTCACCCAGCTCGACCGCATGACGCAGCAGAACGCGGCACTGGTCGAGGAATCCGCCGCCGCCGCAGAAAGCCTGAAGGACCAGGCGCAGCGCCTGGCCGGCGTGGTCGCGTTGTTCCGCCTCGATCCCGCGACGGCAGCCGTCTGAAAGACCTTCCCTCTCTCGAAATCCGCCGATCCGACAACTGACACCTGCAAGCACGACAGCACCATGGGCGCCAACGACAACTTCGCGAACACCGCCACCCGCCCCCGGGAGTACCTCACCTTCCGCCTCGGCAACGAGGAGTACGGCATCGACATCCTGAAAGTTCAGGAGATCCGTTCCTACGAGCCGCCGACCCGCATCGCCAATGCGCCGGGCCACGTGAAGGGCGTCGTGAACCTGCGTGGCGTGATCGTCCCGATCGTGGACCTGCGCCTGCGGTTGAACACCGAGAACTGCGACTACAACGCCTTCACGGTGGTGATCGTGCTGCACGTCGCCGGCCGTGTCGTCGGCGCCGTGGTCGATGGCGTCAGTGACGTGCTCGAGATCGCGGCCGACAGCGTGCGTCCCGCGCCCGAGATCAGCTCGGCGGTCGATTCGGGCTGCATTCTCGGGTTGGGTCAGGTCGGTGAACGCATGCTCATCCTGCTCGACATCGAACGCCTGATGACCGATCCCGCCATGGGTCTCGTGGACTAGGAGAAGACCAAATGCAAGCCATGACTCTGATGATGCGCAGTTTCACGATCCGCACGCGGATGATCGGTGCGATCGCAGTCGTGCTCGTCCTGCTGGGGATGGTCGGCGGCGCCGGTCTGTTCGGGCTGTTCCGTGTCCAGTCGCTGAGCAGCGACTTCATCGCCAGCTCCTCGGCCAGCGGCAGCGCGCTGTCTTCGCTGCGCGACGACCTCGGAATGATGCGCCGGCACGAAAAGGACATGATCATCAATTACGAGAACTCGAGCGCCGTGGTCAAGGGCAAGCAGGCCTGGACCAAGACCCTCGAAGAGGTTCGCGGCAAGCTCGCCCAGATGCAGAGTGCCGACCCGAAGGATGCAGCGCTCGTGCAGGAGCTGCAGGCCCATCTGGCCGACTACTCGAAGCAGTTCGAGCATGTGTCCAACCAGCTCGTGGCCGGGGCGTATGACACCGCGACGGTTGCGCAGCGTGTGATGGGCAAGGCCATCGCGTCCTACGACGAGGCCGAGAAGCGCCTGGAACTGCTTGAACAAGCCCTCGGCGAAAGCAGCCGCCAGGCACAGGCCAGCAACGACAGCGCGATGCAGCTGACCATCGTGCTGTTCGGTGCCGCCGTAGCATTCGCCATCGCGATCGTCGTGCCGCTGACGCTGCTGAACATGCAGAGCATCTGCAAGCCGATCGCGACCGCCCAGGCACTTGCCCGGTCGATCGCCGACGGCGACCTGACGCACAGCGTGGAAATCAACGGCAAGGACGAGACGGGCGACCTGCTGCGCGCGCTGAACCAGATGCAGACGTCGCTGCGCGATATCGTCTCCCGGGTGCATGTGTCCACCGAGAGCATCACCACGGCGTCGACCGAGATCGCCACCGGCAACCTCGACCTGTCGTCGCGCACCGAGCAGGCCGCCTCGAACCTGCAGCAGACGGCAGCATCGATGGAGCAACTGACCGGCACCGTGAAGCAGTCCGCTGACGCGGCCTACCAGGCCAACCAGCTCGCGGCTTCGGCCAGCCAGGTGGCGGCCAAGGGCGGCTCGGTCGTCGCGCAGGTCGTCACGACGATGGACGAGATCAACGCGTCCTCCAAGAAGATCGCCGACATCATCGGCGTCATCGACGGCATCGCCTTCCAGACCAACATCCTCGCGCTCAACGCCGCCGTCGAGGCCGCCCGCGCCGGCGAGCAAGGCCGCGGCTTCGCCGTCGTCGCCGGCGAGGTGCGCAACCTCGCCCAGCGCTCGGCCCAGGCCGCCAAGGAAATCAAGACCCTCATCGGCGCCTCCGTCGAGAAGGTGGAAGGCGGAGCCAAGCTGGTGCAGACGGCCGGCAGCACGATGCAGGAGATCGTCGGCTCGGTGCAACGCGTGTCCGACATCATCGGCGAGATCACCGCTGCGGCCGCCGAGCAGAACGACGGCATCGGCCAGGTGAACACCGCTGTCACCCAGCTCGACCAGATGACACAGCAGAACGCCGCACTCGTCGAGGAGTCGACCGCCGCCGCCGAAAGCCTGAAGGAACAAGCCTACAAGCTCGCCGACGTCGTGAAGGCCTTCAAACTGGAAATCCTTCACGACAAGAACGTCGCGCTGGCGCATTGATTGCTTTACGGGTACGGCCCGCTCAGTGCAAGGAGTGCTTCCATGAAAAGTCTCGGCCGACTGTCCATTCGTACCCGTCTCTACTTCAGCACGGTGTTCGCTCTGGTGCTGCTCACGCTCATCGGCGCGATGGGTTACGTGGCGCTCGGCAACACCCGTGTCACGCTCGACGAGCTGCTGCAGCGGCAGGTCTCGACCATGGTCGAGACCGGCAAGCTGCGCACCTCGATGGCGCAGGTGCGCCGCATCGAGAAGGACATGATCATCGACCACAACAACACGGTGAAGGTCGGTGAGCTGAAGGAGCACTGGAAGCAAGCCCTGGAGCAGACGCGTGCACAGCTTTCCGAGTTGAGCCGGCAGTTGAAGAACGAGCGGGATGCCGCGTTGTCCAAGCAGGCGCTCGCCTCGCTGCAGCAGTACGACGAGGGCATGGCGCCCATCATCGAACAGATCGAGCGCGCCCAGATCGACGGCGCCGCCGCAGGTGCCTACGCCGAACGCGTGAAGGAACACATCGAGACCGCCGACAAGCACATGCAGGACCTGGCCGCCGCACTGCGCCAGGACATGGAGACCGCCAAGGGCGAGCTCGACGAGCGCACCGGGGTGATGTCCAGCGCCCTCGCGGGCGCCATCGCCGTCGCCTTGTTGGTGATGATTCCGTTGACACTGTTCACTGTGCGCAGCATCACCGGCTCGTTGGTGCAGGCCCGCGATCTTGCCGCCCGCATCGCGCAAGGCGACCTGTCGAACGACATCGCAACCACGCAGCACGACGAGATCGGTCAGTTGGTCGAGTCGATGGCACAGATGCAGAACGCGCTGCGTGCGCTGGTCTCGCAGGTGCACACCGCGACCGACAACATCACCAACGCGTCGACCGAGATCGCCAGCGGCAACCTCGATTTGTCGTCGCGCACCGAGGAAGCCGCTTCCAGCCTGCAGCAGACCGCCTCGTCGATGGAGCAGCTCACCGGCACCGTCAAGCAGTCGGCCGACGCCGCCCGCCAGGCCAACCAGCTGGCGTCTTCCGCCTCGTCCGTCGCCTCGCGCGGCGGCCAGGTCGTCTCCCAGGTGGTCGCCACCATGGACGAGATCAACACCTCCTCCAAGAAGATCGCCGACATCATCGGCGTCATCGACGGCATCGCCTTCCAGACCAACATCCTCGCGCTC
>NZ_JAMKFE010000033.1 GCF_023721835.1 Caldimonas mangrovi
GAGCCCATCGGCTACATCCCGCCAGCCGAGGCTGAGGCAAACTACTGGCGGCATCTCGCCAATCAGGCCTCCATGGCGGAGCCCTGACTTAAACCAATCGGCCTCCGCGAAACACGGGGCGATTCATACCGCACGAGCTCGCCGCAGGTGCCGGGGCAGAAGCGGTCTATCGCTTCGTAGAGTTCATTGGCGAACACCCTACCTGGCTTTTGCAGGTTCAAGAGCGCCCATCTAGTGACGAGGGCTCTTCGAGTAGGCGGCTTTTGTTGTCTGATGTTCGAGAAGCCTGCGCGATTGCACAGCTCGATCTTTGGCAGTCGCGACTTCTCTATGTCCTGCTGCCGATGCATCTCACCTCGAACGGAGCGCTGCAACTGACGAAGTGTGTTGCGATCCATCAATGTGATGAGCCCGACTCTGAGGACACTTGCTGGCGAATCGCAACTGAACACGATACGGTTCTGCACAGCTACTACGGCACGCCGCTAGGTCAGGAGACCAACCCAAGACTTCTTTGGCGATCGGAATTCGGCGCCACCTAAAGCCGGAGTGGCTTTCCGGCCCCGCCCCTCCTGGCGACGTTCCACCCCCTTTTGAAGGCCCACACCCCACGGCGGGTATCGCCCGCTCGCTGGCCTCGCCACACTGTCGACCATCAACTACACGAGGGAGTGAGCGATGGAAGGGAACGAGGGGTTCTGGCTGGCCGAGGTAACGGAAGTGCTGCAGCGGCGCGCGCCTGCGATGAGCGACGAGCTTGCGCTCGACACAGCTCACAACATCCTGGCAGCGTGGCCTAACGCTGAGCCCTGTGTGGCCGTGGCGAGCTTCTTCCACGGCATGCCGCTCGGCTTCCTGCGCTCGAAGGTCACGCCCGCGCCGCTGGTGCTGATCGACCCACGCGAAGTGGCGCACTCGAGCTGATCGGCACGGCCCG
The DNA here is from genome assembly GCF_023721835.1 of Caldimonas mangrovi. Taxonomy (GTDB): domain Bacteria; phylum Pseudomonadota; class Gammaproteobacteria; order Burkholderiales; family Burkholderiaceae_C; genus Caldimonas; species Caldimonas mangrovi. The sequence continues at coordinate 938 of NZ_JAMKFE010000033.1, forward strand.
TAAGATGCACTGCATCTCGGCAGCAACCGCAATTCATGACGAGCCCGAAAAGCGCCAACACGGCCACCTACGTAGACGAACGCGATGGCAAGCGATGGGCACGGCAGATGATGGAGCACCTGCGGCATCGAGACGGCGAGGCGTCGCCGACGCGGCTCGCACAGATGCGCAGCTCGCGTCTATATCTGCGAGAGAAGGTCGAACGCATTGGGCCGGGGATGACCCGGGGCACGCGGGTCTGGTACGTCGGTGCCGCGCCGAAGGAGCACCAGCCAACTGCCAATGCCGACATGGAATTCATGGTGCCGGGACTGAGCATCTTCACGGTCGATTTCAATGCACGCGGCGACTACGTGCCCCGATCTGCCCGAGGCCTATGCGCAGTACAAATCAGCGTGCATGCCTTGGGTCGAGCCTTCGAGCGCTTGCGCACGAACGACCGCGAAGACGTGCGCCGCCTGCTGCTGGTGCCACTGTCGGAAGTGGCCGCACCGGAGAGCCTCGCGATCGAGCGCGAGTTTTCAACAGCGGCTGGCCGCTGCCCGGGGGTGTCTATGTACAGCAGGGGCAGCAACGGTGAAGACGGTTTGTTCTGGATGGTGAAGACGCTTCTGCCGCACAAGGATCACGCCCACGGCCCGGCCTGATCACTGCGCCCGCTTCGCCGCTCGCCAGTCCCGCGGCGGTACTGGCTCCGGATCGGCCCACAGGCCTAACCGCTCGCGCCGGGCGGCATTCTGCAGCGCGTACAGGTGGTTGTAGCTCTGCGCGTAACGGTCGAACACCCACGCCATACTGGCGCGCACCTGATGCTGGCCCGCATCCTCGACGCGGCATTCGACATCGGCCACTGTTCGCCCGTAGCGGCCACGAGAGTGCTCGGTGAATCGCCTGCAGCACACACCTCAAACGCTGCTCACAACGAGCAGCGATGCCTAGTCGTCGAGCACCCGCTCCAGGCTGGGTGCGGCCGTTCACGCCGCCCACTTCCGACCCCAAACGCGTGGATACACAGTGTGTATCCACGCGATACACTTACGTTGTGAAAGACGCCGGCATCCGCATCCGAGTCGAAAAGCATCTGCGTTCCGCGTTCACTGCAGCATGCGAAGCGGAGAACAAGCAGGCCTCCGGCGTTCTGCGTGAGTTCATGGAAGCGTTCGTGCTTCTGCATCAGGGCGGACAAGGCGACCTGTTCACAGCTCACCAAGACGAAGGCACCCGCCCAGTCGCGAAGCTTCACGCGCCGCCTAAATAAAGGGCCAGACATGGCACAAACGACAAAGCCCCGTGGCACTCAGCCCGCCAAGAACAAGGCCGAGCGGAAGACTGCCTCCACAGTCGAAGCGGCCGCGCCTCTTACCGTAGTCGATCTTTTCTGCGGCGCAGGCGGCCTTTCGGAAGGATTTCGGCAGGCCGGCTTCACCATCCTTGCAGGCTCGGACAACGACCCCGACGCAATGGCAACATATGCCGCCAACTTCCCCGGCGCGGCTGCAATCACCGGCGATATCCGCTCCCCAAACATCAAAGCGCAGATCCTTGACTACGCGCAGCACGCAAGCGTGCTTGTGGGCGGCCCTCCGTGCCAGGCGTTCTCCCAGGTTCGCAACCACACACGCATGATCGACGACCCGCGAAACTCCCTCTATCGCGAATTCGTCGACGTGCTGAAGCAGACTCTGCCCCCTGCGTTCGTCGTTGAGAACGTCACCGGCATGGATCAGATGGGAGTGCGTGAGCAGATCGCCACTGACCTTTCTCTAGACGGTGAGTACGAAGTGCTGCCTCAAGTGGCCGATGCGGCCGACTTCGGTGTGCCGCAGACCCGCAAGCGCCTTCTATTCGTCGGAGTGCGGCGCAACAGCCACCTTTGCCCTGTCGTGCTTACGGGAACTGATGCGACGCAGGCCGTCACACTCGCTCGCTTTAAGGGTCCGCGTCGGCCGCGATATCAAGTTGTGATTCAGGAACATATTCGCAGCCTGCGCACGGGCGAAGCTCTTATTGACACCAACGACGCATCCGTCGTCACTGCGTCCGACGCCCTAAGTGATCTCCTGGACCTTCCTGTTGGCAACCGACAGGACGTGATTCCATACGCCGAACTGCCCGAGGCCAAGACCGCCTACCAGCGCCTCATGAGGGAAGGAGCCGGCGCCGCACTAGCCAACGTACAAGTACCTCGACTAAACCCTGACACGAAGCTCCGGCTGCTCGGCATCCCACCCGGCGGAAACTACCGCGATCTGCGCGAGGGACTGACAGAGCGATACATCACCGGCCACCGCTGGGGCCAAGACAACGGCACCGGCAAGCTGTCCCGCAAACACTTCTATGCCTACCGTCGGCTGCATCCCGGCATCTGGGCCTGGACGCTTAACACCAAGGCCGACTCCGTTTACCACTTCGCAGTACCTCGCGCTTTGTCGGTTCGCGAGTTTGCACGGCTGCAGTCCTTTCCCGACCGATTCCTGTTCACGACCGATCCTCGTGCCGGAATGATCGATGGTCGCCACGACGGTGGTCCGGCACATTCGCGCTATCGCCAAGTCGGCAATGCGGTTCCCCCGCTACTCGCGCACGCGCTCGCTCTGGATCTAATCAAACAGCTGCGCGATGTGCAGCAGGCCCAGGAACAACGCCGCGCTTGAATCAACAAAGGTAAACGCGTGACCGAAGAGCATGCGCAAACAGCCGAGGCTGCCGCCGTCAAGTCCGCGTTTGGCGCGGAGAATCGTGCCCGGCTAATCGATCAGTATTTTGTGCGGCAAAGCAACGATAGCATCGTCGCTGAGCACGCATGGGCCCATGTCTACCGGCTGCTCTTGTGGGCAGATCAAACAACCGGGCTTGGCCATTGCTACGAGAGCGACAAGAGCCAACCTGGCAAGCGTTGGTACGCCCGGTCGCTCGCATTTCATGACTGGGTCTCCACCGCCCTCGGCACAACGCCCTCAGAACTTGCACAGAACATCGACTGGCTGTTCCTGCGCGCCGCTGAGGATCTAGCTGCCCATGTGATGCGCACCGCCAAGCAGGTCGCAGCAAAGGCTGAAGCACAGCGCGGCCCCTACGCCGGAAGAGGGTTTCCTCGGCCGGGCGAAGATCCCGAACTTGTAGCGCTCATAAAGGAAGAGCTCGGCACTCACCTAGGCACTGAACCATCGCAAGAAATCTGGGATCGACTCGTTCAGCGGGTTCGGCAATACCTTGCACTCGACAACAAGCGGAAGAACCTTGTCGGAGAGGGGTTCGAGGATGTCATCGCTCAGGTGCTGAAGCGCACCTGCCGACGCGACGACATTCAAATCCACACTCGCCGGGCACTACACGATCTCCCCGGCTTCAATCGGGTGCGTGCTGGTGACAAACCCAACAAGGTCGATGTCGCTGTTATTCGTCCGGAAGCCCGCACCCTCGTCACTGCCAAGTGGAGCGTCCGCGCTGATCGCGAAAAGCAGTTCATCACGGACTTCGCCGACTACGTAACGGCTGAGTCTGACCGCAAGCCGTTCGAATATGTCTTCGTTACCAATGAGTTTGATCCGGCGCGTCTCATGCGTGCCTGTGAGCAGCTGGTCGGCAACAGCCTGATGTTCAACCACGTCGTTCACATCAGCACTGAGGCCCTCAAGGCGACATACGGCCGCGCGCCTGATGGAAAAGACGATGCGGCGTCTATCCGGCGCGTACTGCAGCACATTGACGCCGGGCGGCTGATCAGTTTTGAAAAGTGGATCGCCAACATAAGCAAAGGCATGTAGGCAGACCACTATGGGTATTGGCCGAAGCGAAAATCAGCGCCGCATTCGCAGCAAGGACGCGCTGCCCGATTTCCGTCCGCCGGCTCGCGCGCCGACTGGCGGCATACAGGGCATCGCCTGCATCACGAGAATCTCAGCTCGGCGCGAGCCCCGTGTCGCTCCTGAGGGTGCCACGACTTGTGGCCGGAGAGTCCACCATCGCCGACCCAGTACTGATCGCCTAATGGCGGTCGTGCAAATTGACGCTCGCCGTATAGCCGGCTTCTAAGCTATTGGCTATTTCAAGGCCCACTTACTTTCGCCACACACAGCAAGGAGTGCATTCACACGCTTGATTCGTGTGAACCTCTCCTTTGTACGCGAGCTCATGCTTCTCTTGTACTCGTCACGTGTCTCATTCTTACCGCCATCACGAAGCGTTTGATAGAACTCATTGATGCGGTCTTTGTAGTCCACGACAGCTTTGCCGTGGTTTCGCAAAACCAACGCTAAGCTCCATAGACCATACAGATGGGAGACTCCACTCACCCTGCTTGCCTGGTAGTCGAGGTCAAGCGCGGATAAGTCGGCGCAAATTTCCTTCGAGCGCTGAAGAGCCTGCGCGAAATCGTCGTCCTTGTGCTCCTCATACAACTTGTCCAACGTTTCCTTACTGGAGTCGATCACTTGATCGAGATGAGCTGACAAGAGGCATTCTGAGCAGAACTCCTTGTCTTCCATCCTGGTGCGATCCGTGACGCTAAGCCTAGTCGTCATGTAGGCGTCTGCTAGAAGCTCCTCAACTGCCTTAAGAAGCCGGGTCGAGTGGTACTGCGCATTGCGAAGCTCCTGACCCTTCAGTGGTTCTCCGTTCCTATTAAGACGATCAAAGACATCTTCAATGAGGCCAACGTCCGTTGGATCGATGTACTCGACGGGAAGGTCATACTTCCAAAAGGCACTCTTGAACTCCGCCAAGTTCTCGTCCGAGCTTAGATCCTTGA
>NZ_JAMKFE010000034.1 GCF_023721835.1 Caldimonas mangrovi
CAACTACATCGAGATGTTCTATAACGCCAAGCGGCGCCACGGCACCGCCGGCGGCACTTCGCCATTAGAGTTCGAACGACGCCATTCCCAACGGCTCACGGGTGTCTAGGAAATCCGGGGCGATTCAATGCTTGGATAGCCGGTTGGGGACCCGACTGAACGATCAGCTTCTTGTGAACGCTGCTTTCCCACAATCCACCAAATGAAGGGAGCGGACTCAAATCGAATGCAATGGCGAAATCTCGACTGGGCGCTTTGCGACGAGTCTCGTAGACCAGCTTCATCGGCTCGCCCAGCCAACGGCCCAACTCGATTTCATTGCGCTTGCTGCCCGTCAGCGGAAAGATAGGGTGGCCGAAGCGCGGCTCGCAGCTTTGCGGCTTGTCGTGGTACCGGTCGAGCCAAGGAACGCACTGCAAGGCCGGCGATGTCCATCTCTTACCCGCGGGGCACTCGATCTTGTAGGCATATCCATAGCCACTGTTCCAGCAGCCTTGAGACGGAGTACAGAATGTTCCCATGCAGCGTGCAAGGGACGAGTTAGAGGAGAACTCGACAGAGTAAAACTCCTTCGAAGCAGGGGAGGAATCCAGTTGATTGAGACGAGCAATGCAGGCAGCAATCGGCTCTTCAAACCGTCCTAGCTCTGGATGGCGATCCACCAGCCAGTAGTAGTCGCTGAACGCGTAGGACCCCAGGGGAAACGTAGCGGCGACCCACGCGAACAGCTGAGCAAGACGTGGACAGCGGACGCTCATTCCGTTCCTTTCCATGCTTCATTGATAAAGCCGGTGGACTGCTGCACTCGCCCGAGCGCATCGAAGGCGCGGCTGAGGTTGCGCGCGAGCACGCCCTCGGGGTCGGTGACTTGTTCGGCGGTGCGGTTGCCGGCGTTGTCCAGGGTGTAGGTGATGGTGTTGCCGGCCTGGTCGCTCAAGCCGGTGAGGCGATGGGCGTCGTCGTAGTGGTACTCGACGTAGCTGGCATCGGGCTGGGTGACCCGCTTGAGCAGGCCGGCGGGCTCGTAGGTGTAGCTGGTGGTCTGGCCGGCCACCGTGACGCTGGTCAGGCGCTGGCGCAGGTCGTAGGTGGAGTCACTCACCACGCCGTTGGCGTCCACGCTCTGCAGCACCTGGCCGTGCGGGTTGTAGCGGGTGTGGCGGATCACCTGGCCGGCGGCGTTGGTGACTTGCTTGAGGTCGCCGCGGGTCCACTCAGGCGTGGTGTCGGGGTAGTACTCGTAGGTGGTTACATCGGCCACGTCGGTGCGCGGGCCGTCCTCGCTCAACACCTGGCCGTAGGCGTTGTAGGTGTAGCTCCAGGTGCGAGCGGGGACACCGGCAGCCAACGAAGCCGAGAAGCCTTGAGACCCGTTCGCATCGGTGGTGGCCTGCTCGACGCGTTTGCAGACGACGGCGATGCGCTTGCCGTCGGGCAGCAGGGCAGAAGAGGGAGCGCAGCTCGCGACCGCATTGCCACTGAACGGATCCGGCCTACCGTTGTAGACAACGGTCGTGATGCGACCAGGCTCCGCGACGCGGGTCTCCAGGCGCAGATCGGGGTGCCACTGTGTGCATACCTTGCGGCTGCCTGCAGGCAGCGTGGCGCCTGCACCCATAGAACTCTCGCACATTGACGTGTTTGAGAGGCCCTCGACGCGAGCACTCTGCAAGTTCCTCGACGGGTCATACGCGTAGCAAATGCGCTTGCTGGTGAAATCGTCTCGGCGAACGGCGTTGCCTTGGGCGTCGTACTCGGTGGTGCGCGTGGACGCGGCGCAGCCGGATCCGGCCGGTTGACTCTTCGAGGTCAGCCTCGAGGCGCCCTGAATGCTCGTGGTTTCCAGACCGACGCTTTGCCCGTTAGGCTGCGTGACCAACGTGCCCTCGGGCTGCAGCCACCGATGGTGTCGCCACATCACGGCTGCCTGCGCGTCGTAGGTTTCGGTGACCTGCCACTTCGGCGCAGCAGCCCAGCTCACGGTGTACTTGTCGACGCCCCCAGCGGCTTCGGTGCTGATTGCTCGGCCTTCGGTGTCATAGCCGTAGGTCACTGTGCGTACGTTGTTTTCGTCCAGGATGCCGGTCAGCGCCCACGGATGGGCGGCGTTCTCATAGAGAAACTGCTGCTGCTTCTCGTCGGGCCAAGTGATGCGATGCAGGTTGCCGTGGCTGTCGTAGGCGAACTGGATCGTCTGCTGTGCCGGAGCAGTGAGCTGCTTGATGCGTATCGGCAAGGAAGCCTCAGGCGGCTTCTCGTAGGTGAAGCTGATCGTGCGCCCGTGCTGATCCTGGACCGATAGCAACAGGCCCGGCACCGGAGCAACTGATGCGGGCGTCGAGGTATTGCTGTAGGCGTACGTATGGACAGAGCCCGAAGCGGCTTTGATGTTCAGCAACTGACCGGTGCTGTTGTAGGTCTCATAGGCGCCACGTGCTGCATCGAAGTACCGCCAGCTGCCCGAGACGGAAGTGAGGCTGTCGGCGACGTCGGCGTCGGGCAGATAGCTGCCCGAGCTGCCTTGCACAAAGCTGACCCAACGACCGGCACCACGCGAAGCCTGGATAGTGGGTTTGGATCCTGACTGGAAGACCAGCTTCTTGTGAACGCTGCTCTCCCACAAGGCGCCGAAGGACGGCGGCGGCGCCAGGTTGAAGGGCATGGTTGCGCTCGTGCTGGGGACCTTACGGCGCGTGTCGTAAACCAGCTTCAGCGACTCGCCCAGCCAACGGCCCAACTCGATCTCGTTGCGCTTGCTGCCGGTCAGCGGGTAGATGGGGCGGCCGTAATGTGGCTCGCAGCTCTGTGGTTTGTCGTGATAGTGGTCGCGGATCTGAACACATCGGGAAGCTTCCGCGACGTAGGTCGTTCCTTCGGGGCACATGCATTCACCGTAGCTGGCCGTGCCCGTAAGAGTGAACTGGGACCCGTTGCCCATTCCACTCACGACGCAAAACTTCATCGCGGCCGGAAGTGTTTGGTCGTATTCGCTAACCACACAGCTCGACTGGGAGCCGCAGGAGGGTTTGGGAGTGCGCCGAGCTCGATAGGTGCAACCATAGGCGACCGCGTACGCACGCGGATTCGTACCGTTCGAGCTGACGTTGATGGTGGGAGTGCACTCATTCGTCGAGAACGACACCGTGTAGAGCGCCCCCGCTTGGCCCGAACACCGTTCATTGAGTTTTGCGACGTACTGCTCCCAGACGTCGTGCGGGCTATCTCCCGGAAAAGGGGACTGAAAAAGAATCTTGTTCTGGAAATCGCAAGACAATTGGCTGTCGGAGTACCAAGATCTTTCGGGCGGTAGCACCTGCGCATGCGCGGCTGCCATTTGCAGCAAGAACGAGAGCGCCACAAATATCTGCTTGCAAGAAGGGCCGATTGGCCGCAGTAAGAATCTCATTGCCCATCCCTCATTTTGTATTCCCGTGTCCCACGCATGCGACCCCGCCTTTTGAGCGGCTCGCCATGTATTTCGCTTGCTGCGGGCTTGCATTTTCTCAGCGGTATACAGCATTTCTTGTTCTTGATCGCGCCATGACCCCTTTGTAAGCTTGCTTGCGTTTGGAATTTTATAGGTAAAAAAGAATAATCTAATATTATTTAATTTCGTTTCATGCAGAAATGCTGGCGGCCTCGCAGATTGGAATATTATCCTGCTGGAAATAGAACGTAAGGTAATCTCGGTATTCAAGAAAACCCCTCATTAGAAGGGGGTGTGCTTTTCGGTCTCTGTTTTTTTTTATCTAGCTGATGAAGCTTTTTGAATATTTTGGTCAATATAACGGCCAACAAGATTGCTAAAATTGGTGCAAGGGCAACTATGGCAGTAAGCCGAGGCGTGCCCCCTGTGTTTCCACTAAGAACAAGTAGTGCTGTGATCGCGTCAGGAGATAACAGAACCAGAACGACAAAAAGCAAGATGATCGAGACTGCAAGCATGGCAAGAAATAGCTTCATCATTTTCACCTTCTCGGGCCGATTGTTGGGCCGCAGTAAACCCTGCATTGTTCATGGACGGGGCATGCGTTTTCAATCAGTTCGCAAATCACTCTGCATCCTGCGCGAACTGGGAAAGTCGGACCACGCAGACCGTCCGCACTAGTTTGAATGCTCGGTGCTCGAATCGCCGTGTTGGCACCGGTGGCAGAGCCAATCACTTCTGCAATGTCTTCCGTATGCTGGCGACGCCAATTGTAGTAGCTAACTGTATTATCGGGTGTGCGATAAATAGGGGCGGGCTGGTAGCCGGGGCCAGGCTGAATCCCGGGAAGTGGTATTTGGTTTGTAGATGGTATGGGACCTAAAGGGCGGACAATATTCCACGTGGGAGCACTGCCTCTCAATCCATCTTCGTCAATCGTGCTGGCAGGGTCGCTGAATCCGTATTGGTAGGTATTAATTCCCCCCTCCAATCCAATCGGATCACTTTGAGCGTACCTTCCGATGGTCGCGTCATAGTCCCGATGCCAGTTGTAATGCAACCCGGTTTCTTGGTCGAAGTACTGCCCCGGGAACCTGAGGTTGAAGGTGAAGTTCCCGAGCCCGTCTGGGTTGTTCTCGGCGGCGGTGGACCCGAAGGGCTCGGCGAGCATCCAGCGCCAGCGGCGCTGATCGGCTTGGTTGCGCACCATGCGCGGCGTGTTCAGGTGGTCGACATGGATGTAATAGACCGTGGGCGGGTCATTGGCGGTGGCGCCTG
>NZ_JAMKFE010000035.1 GCF_023721835.1 Caldimonas mangrovi
GCTCGGCCCAGGCCGCCAAGGAAATCAAGACCCTCATCGGCGCCTCCGTCGAGAAGGTCGAGTCCGGCGCCAAGCTGGTGCAGAACGCCGGCTCCACCATGACCGAGATCGTCGCCTCCGTGCAGCGCGTGTCCGACATCATCGGCGAGATCACCGCCGCCACCGCCGAGCAGAGCTCCGGCATCGGCCAGGTCAACACCGCCGTCACCCAGCTCGACCAGATGACGCAGCAGAACGCCGCGCTCGTCGAGGAGTCCGCCGCCGCCGCCGAAAGCCTCAAGGAGCAGGCCTACAGGCTCGCCGAGGTCGTCGGCGCGTTCAAGCTCAAGCAGGAGGCAGGTGCCGTGGCGCAGAAAGTCATCGAGCGTGCACGCGGCGTCATCAGCGGCGCCCCTGGCCCTGCGCTCGCCCCCGCACTGGCGGCCGCCCCGCCAGACGCTCCCAAAGCAGCGCGCAAACCCATCCCGGCACCGCCCACAGCGCCGGCGGCCGTCCAGTCACAAGCAACGCCCGCCACGGGCCAGGACGACGACTGGACGTCGTTCTAGCACTCCGCGCCACGCTCTTGCGCGCGCAGCGGTGCTTGTGCGCACATCAGGTCTGAAACAGGGCTCAAGCCGGCGCGCCGGCAGCCGATGACATCAGGGGGCCCCGCATCTTGTGCAAGGCCTCGGTTCCTCTCGAACCGGGCCACAGGATGCGAGGCATATGCAGTACCCATCCTCCCTGACCATCAATGACTTTCCTCAACCGACTTTCCGTGGCCCAGCGACTCTGGGTCGCGATCCTCTGCCTGCTCGGCATGATGCTGTTGATCGGCAGCCTCGCGCTTGGACGCGCGCGCGTCATCGAGCAACGTTCTCTGGAGACCCTGACGTCCATGCATGACCTCGCCCAGAAGGCGCAACGCTGGAAGGGCATGACCGAAACGGCCGTCGCGCTGGGCATGGCGAGCGCCGTCGCCACCGACGGGTCGGTCACGGAAGTGTTCAAGGACAACCTGGACAACGACCGCGCCCGCATCAGCAAGCTGCGCGAGGAAATCTCCAAGCAGCTTTCGTCCGACGAAGACAAGGCGCTGATGAAAAACGTCGGGGCCAAGGGCGCAGCTTTGGTCGCTGTCAGCATCAAGGTCGGCGAGATGGGCCGCAGCGGCGACCAGGCAGGCGTGATCGCGGCGATCGGGACCGAGTACCGCCCTGCCACGCAGGCCTACCTGGCCAGCATCGACGAATTCGTTGCCGCCCAACAGCGCAAGGGCGACGCCGCACGCGCGGCCGCCGAAGCAGCCCGAGGCAACCTGCTATGGCTGGCCGCCGGTGCCGGCCTGCTGGTGACGCTGCTGGGCGTGGGCGTCGCGTCCCTGCTCGTGCGCTCCATCCGCGGCCCGTTGCGCGAATCGGTCGCGTTCGCTCGTGCGGTGGCCGACGGCAACCTGACGCTCGATATCACCACCGACCGCACCGACGAGCTGGGCGAGCTGACGCGATCGCTGCAGCACATGCAGCAATCGCTGGCACGCATCGTCGCCGGTGTACGCAGCTCGACCGACGGCATCACGCACGCGTCGACCGAGATCGCCAGCGGCAACCTCGATTTGTCGTCGCGCACCGAGGAAGCCGCCTCCAGCCTGCAGCAGACCGCCTCGTCGATGGAGCAGCTCACCGGCACCGTCAAGCAGTCGGCCGACGCCGCCCGCCAGGCCAACCAGCTGGCGTCTTCCGCCTCGTCCGTCGCCTCGCGCGGCGGCCAGGTCGTCTCCCAGGTGGTCGCCACCATGGACGAGATCAACACCTCCTCCAAGAAGATCGCCGACATCATCGGCGTCATCGACGGCATCGCCTTCCAGACCAACATCCTCGCGCTCAACGCCGCCGTCGAGGCCGCCCGCGCCGGCGAGCAAGGCCGCGGCTTCGCCGTCGTCGCCGGCGAGGTGCGCAACCTCGCCCAGCGCTCGGCCCAGGCCGCCAAGGAAATCAAGACCCTCATCGGCGCCTCCGTCGAGAAGGTCGAGTCCGGCGCCAAGCTGGTGCAGAACGCCGGCTCCACCATGACCGAGATCGTCGCCTCCGTGCAGCGTGTGTCCGACATCATCGGCGAGATCACCGCCGCCACCGCCGAGCAGAGCTCCGGCATCGGCCAGGTCAACACCGCCGTCACCCAGCTCGACCAGATGACGCAGCAGAACGCCGCACTCGTCGAGGAATCCGCAGCCGCCGCCGAAAGCCTCAAGGAGCAGGCCTACAGGCTCGCCGAGGTCGTCGGCGCGTTCAAGCTGGCACAGGCCGATGCGTTGACCGCCAGCGCGATCTCGCGGGCGCGCACGTCCTCGGTGCCGGCAGCCCTGGCAGCTGCACCTGCCACTGCAGCGCCCAGGACTGCGCCACCCACCGGATCGGCCACGCCGGCGGCAAGTGCGCCGCCGACGCCGGCCCCCAAGGAACCCGCAGTCGCGTCGACTGTCGTGAAAGCAGCCGACAGCGACGACGACTGGACCTCGTTCTGATCAGCCGTGACATCCGGCACGGAGCCCGGCACCCGCATCGAAGCGTGCACACACCGCGCAGGTGCAGTGCTCAAGTTCCGCCCGCTTCGGCCGAAACAGCGTAAGAGCACGCAAGCAGGAGACCCGATATGGGCATGATGGAACCAGTTAACAGCCTGCTGCCCGCAGGTGCAGCAGGCCGCGGCGCACAGGCGCGCACGATGAGCGGCATCCCGAAGGAATACCTCACCTTCCGCCTCGGCAACGAGGAATACGGCATCGACATCCTGAAGGTGCAGGAGATCCGTGGCTACGAAGAGCCGACCCACATTGCCAACGCGCCGGCCTTCATCAAGGGCGTCGTCAACCTGCGCGGCGTGATCGTGCCAATCGTCGACCTGCGCATGCGCTTCGGCTGCGAGAAGGTCGAGTACAACGGCTTCACGGTCTCGATCATCCTGAACGTGAAAAACCGCGTGGTCGGTGCCGTCGTCGACGCGGTCAGCGACGTGATGGAACTTCCCGCCGAAGCGGTGAAACCGGCCCCTGAGATGAGTTCGGTGGTCGACGCCAAATTCATCACCGGCCTGGGCCAGGTCGGCGAGCGCATGCTGATCCTGATCGACATCGAAAGCCTGATCCTGTCACCCAGCCTGGGGCTGGCCGGCGCCGAACTGGCGGCCTGAGGCCGCGGCTGCGACTCCCTGTCTCCCCCCGGCGGCATGGCTTCCGCGAGCCGTGCCCTGCACCCGGGGCCGGAGTCTGACTCCACCTTGCATCAGCGCCTCGGGCGCTGTTCTTCTTTTCCGACCCAAGATGCTTCGACGCTTTACGATCCAGACCCGACTGACCGTCGCCTTCAGTGCGCTGGCGCTGCTTGTGGCACTGCTCAGTGCCGCCGCCTGGCTCACGTCGCGCTTGCAGAACCAGTCCGTGAACCGGTTCAACCATCATGTCGTGCTGTCGATGAAGTCTGCCGACGAACTGTGGGTAGCGATGTTGAGCAGCCGGAACCATGAAAAGGACATGCTGCTGTCGATCGGCGACATGCAGGCACTGCAGGCCCTTCGCGCCGATTGGAAGCAAGACCAGGAGCGCGCCATCGCGCTGCTCGACGACATCACCGCACGGGTGATCGACGACACCACGATCGGCCGGTTGAAGCAGATCGGCAGCGAGCTCAAGGCCTATCGCGAAGCGGCCGCTCCGGTCTTCGACCAGATCGTGGCCGGCACGATCGGCGACTCCCTGTCGGGACGGCAGGCGCTCCAGGCGGCCGCCGGCCATCTGGGCCGGGCCGAAGCCACACTGCTGGAAGCGCGTGGCGCCGTCGCCTACTTCACCGGTGTCGTGATGGACAAGCTGAACGGGTTGTACGTGGTCATCACGTGGGCCGTGGTCGCCGCGCTGGTGGTGTCGATCGCGCTGGTCGCGGCGCTGGCCTGGCGCGTCAGCCGGTCCATCGTGCTTCCGCTGCGTGAAACAGGCGACTTTGCAGCGCGCGTCGGCGCGGGCGACCTGACGACGTCGCTGCAACCGGTCGGCAGCGATGAAGTCGCTCGTCTTCAAGGAGGCCTGGTGGTCATGCGCGATGCGCTGCGCGCCACGGTGTCCCAGGTTCGACAAGCGACCGACAACATCACCAACGCGTCGACCGAGATCGCCAGCGGCAACCTCGATTTGTCGTCGCGCACCGAGGAAGCCGCTTCCAGCCTGCAGCAGACCGCCTCGTCGATGGAGCAGCTCACCAGCACCGTCAAGCAGTCGGCCGACGCCGCCCGCCAGGCCAACCAGCTGGCGTCTTCCGCCTCGTCCGTCGCCTCGCGCGGCGGCCAGGTCGTCTCCCAGGTGGTCGCCACCATGGACGAGATCAACAC
>NZ_JAMKFE010000036.1 GCF_023721835.1 Caldimonas mangrovi
TGGGCAGGTCCGTCGTACCTGTGATGGTCGGTGTCGAATCGTTGGTCAACGCGGGGGCGTCGACCGTCAAGATTGGCGCGGTGGTGTCCAGCGAGCCGGCATCGTTCGCGGTCGCTGTGTTGCCCGCTGCATCCGCAGCAGATGCGACCACGGTGAAGCTGCCTTCTGCCAGAGCGATCGGCACGGTGACCGAGTAGGTGCCGCCGGTGACGGTGGCATTGAGCGTCTGAATGGCACCAGCCGAGTCAGTGACTGTCAGAGTGACAGTTGCGCCATTCGGCAGGTCGGTGGTGCCGGTGATCGTGGGTGTCGAATCGTTGGTCAGTGCCGGGGCGTCGACGGTGAGACTTGGCGCGGTGACGTCCAGCGAGCCGGCATCGTTGGCGGTGGCGGTGTTGCCAGCGGCGTCGGCGGCAGACGCGACCACTGTGAAACCGCCTTCAGCCAGAGCGACCGGCACGGTGACCGAGTAGGTGCCGCCGGTGACGGTGGCAGTGAGCGTCTGAGTGGCACCGGCCGAGTCGGTGACCGTCAGGGTGACGGTCGAATTGTTGGGCAGGTCGGTGGTGCCGGTGATGGTCGGTGTGGAATCGTTGGTCAGCGCGGGAGCATCGACAGTGAGGCTCGGAGCGGTGACGTCCAGCGAGCCCGCATCGTTCGCGGTCGCGGTGTTGCCGGCCGCATCGGCGGCAGCGGCGACCACGGTGAAACTACCCTCGGCCAGAGCGACCGGGACGGTGACCGAGTAGGCGCCACCGGCGATGGTCGCCGTGAGCGTCTGGGTAGCGCCAGCCGAGTCGGTGACCGTCAGCGTGACGGTCGCGCCATTGGGCAGGTCCGTCGTACCAGTGATGGTCGGCGTCGAATCGTTGGTCAGTGCCGGTGCGTCGACCGTCAAGCTCGGAGCGGTGACGTCGAGGGATCCAGCATCGTTGGCCGTGACGGTGTTTCCAGCGGCGTCGGCAGCAGAGGCGACCACGGTGAAGCCGCCTTCAGCCAGGGCGACCGGAACGGTGACCGAGTAGGCCCCACCGGTGACGGTGGCGGTGAGCGTCTGCATGGCACCGGCCGAGTCGGTGACCGTCAAGGTGACGGTCGCGCCATTGGGCAGGTCCGTCGTACCAGTGATGGTCGGCGTCGAATCGTTGGTCAGTGCCGGTGCGTCGACCGTCAAGCTCGGAGCGGTGACGTCGAGGGAGCCAGCATCGTTGGCCGTGACGGTGTTGCCAGCGGCGTCGGCGGCAGAGGCGACCACGGTGAAGCCACCTTCAGCCAGAGCGACCGGCACGGCGACCGAGTAGGCACCGCCGGTGACGGTGGCGGTGAGCGTCTGAGTAGCTCCGGCAGAGTCGGTGATCGTCAGCGTGACGGCTGTGCCGTTGGGCAGGTCCGTCGTACCCGTGATGGACGGCGTCGAATCGTTGGTCAGCGCGGGGGCATCGACCGTCAAGCTCGGTGCGGTGATGTCCAGCGATCCGGCGTCATTGGCGGTGGAGGTGTTGCCGGCGGCGTCGGTAGCAGAGGCGACCACGGTGAAGCCGCCTTCGGCGAGCGCGACCGGCACGGTGATCGAGTAGGTACCGCCCATGACGGTGGCGGTCAGTGTCTGAGTGGCGCCAGCCGAGTCAGTGACCGTCAAGGTGACGGTCGAGTTGTCCGGCAGGTCGGTGGTACCAGTGATGGTCGGTGTGGAATCGTTGGTTAGCGCGGGAGCATCGACCGTCAGGCTCGGTGCGGTGATGTCCAGCGAGCCGGCGTCATTGGCTGTGGCGGTGTTGCCGGCGGCGTCGGCGGCAGAGGCGACCACGGTGAAGCCACCTTCAGCCAGAGCGACCGGCACGGCGACCGAGTAGGCACCGCCGGTGACGGTGGCGGTGAGCGTCTGAGTAGCACCGGCAGAGTCGGTGACCGTCAAGGTGACGGTCGCGCCATTCGGCAGGTTGGCGGTGCCGATGATGGTTGGCGTCGAATCGTTGGTCAGCGCGGGGGCATCGACCGTCAAGCTCGGTGCGGTGATGTCCAGCGATCCGGCGTCATTGGCGGTGGAGGTGTTGCCGGCGGCGTCGGTAGCAGAGGCGACCACGGTGAAGCCGCCTTCGGCGAGCGCGACCGGCACGGTGATCGAGTAGGTACCGCCCATGACGGTGGCGGTCAGTGTCTGAGTGGCGCCAGCCGAGTCGGTGACCGTCAAGGTGACGGTCGCGCCATTCGGCAGGTTGGCGGTGCCGGTGATGGTTGGCGTCGAATCGTTGGTCAGCGCAGGGGCATCGACCGTCAAGCTCGGCGCGGTGATGTCCAGCGAGCCGGCGTCATTGGCGGTGGCGGTGTTGCCGGCGGCGTCGGTAGCAGAGGCGACCACGGTGAAGCCGCCTTCGGCGAGCGCGACCGGCACGGCGACCGAGTAGGCACCACCGGTGACGGTGGCGGTGAGCGTCTGGGTGGCACCGGCCGAGTCGGTGACCGTCAAGGTGACGGTCGCGCCATTGGGCAGGTCCGTCGTACCCGTGATGGTTGGCGTCGAATCGTTGGTCAGCGCAGGAGCATCGACCGTCAAGCTCGGCGCGGTGACGTCGAGGGAGCCAGCATCGTTGGCCGTGACGCTGTTGCCAGCTGCATCAGCGGTAGAGGCCACGACCGTGAAGCCACCTTCGGCCAAAGCGACCGGCACGGTGACCGAGTAGGCACCACCAGTGACGGTGGCAGTGAGTGTCTGGATGGCACCGGCCGAATCAGTGACTGTGATGGTGACGGTCGAGTTGTTCGGCAGGTCCGTCGTACCCGTGATGGTCGGCGTCGAATCGTTGGTCAGCGCGGGGGCATCGACCGTCAAGCTCGGTGCGGTGATGTCCAGCGAGCCGGCGTCGTTGGCTGTGGCGGTGTTGCCGGCCGCATCGGCGGCAGAAGCAACGACGGTGAAGCCACCCTCGGCCAGGGCGACGGGCACGGTGACCGAGTAGGTACCACCCATGACGGTGGCGGTGAGCGTCTGAGTAGCTCCGGCAGAGTCGGTGACCGTCAGCGTGATGACGGCGCCGTTGGGCAGGTTGGTGGTGCCGGTAATGGTCGGCGTCGTATCGTTGGTCAGCGCCGGGGCGTCGACCGTCAGGCTCGGTGCGGTGATGTCGAGGGAACCGGCGTCATTGGCCGTGACGCTGTTGCCGGCGGCGTCGGCGGCAGAGGCGACCACGGTGAAACCGCCTTCGGCCAGAGCGACCGGCACGGTGACCGAGTAGGTACCACCGGTGACGGTGGCAGTGAGCGTCTGAATGGCACCGGCCGAGTCAGTGACTGTCAGGGTGACGGTTGCGCCATTCGGCAGGTCGGTGGTGCCGGTGATCGTGGGTGTCGAATCGTTGGTCAGTGCCGGGGCGTCGACGGTGAGACTTGGCGCGGTGACGTCCAGCGAGCCGGCATCGTTGGCGGTGGCGGTGTTGCCAGCGGCGTCGGCGGCAGACGCGACCACTGTGAAGCCGCCTTCAGCCAGCGCGACCGGCACGGTGACCGAGTAGGTGCCGCCGGTGACGGTGGCGGTGAGCGTCTGAGTGGCACCGGCCGAGTCGGTGACCGTCAGGGTGACGGTCGAATTGTTGGGCAGGTTGGTGGTGCCGGTGATCGCGGGCGTTGAATCGTTGGTCAGCGCAGGGGCGTCGACCGTCAAGCTCGGGGCGGTGATGTCGAGGGAACCGGCGTCGTTGGCGGTCGCCGTATTGCCCGCCGCGTCGGTGGCAGAGGCAACCACGGTGAAGCCGCCTTCAGCCAGGGCGACCGGCACGGCGACCGAGTAGGCCCCACCGGTGACGGTGGCAGTGAGCGTCTGAGTGGCGCCAGCCGAGTCAGTGACGGTCAGTGTGACGGTCGTGCCATTGGGCAGATCCGTCGTACCCGTGATGGTCGGCGTCGAATCGTTGGTCAGCGCAGGAGCATCGACGGTGAGGGTCGGTGCGGTAACGTCCAGCGAGCCGGCATCGTTGGCCGTGGCCGTGTTGCCAGCGGCGTCGGCAGCGGAGGCGACCACGGTGAAGCCGCCTTCAGCCAGAGCGACCGGCACGGTGACCGAGTAGGTACCACCGGTGACGGTGGCGGTGAGCGTCTGAGTGGCACCGGCCGAGTCAGTGACCGTCAGGGTGACGGTCGAATTGTTCGGCAGGTTGGTGGTGCCGGTGATCGCGGGCGTGGAGTCGTTGGTCAGCGCGGGAGCATCGACAGTGAGGCTCGGCGCGGTGACGTCCAGCGATCCGGCGTCGTTGGCTGTGGCGGTGTTGCCAGCGGCGTCGGCAGCAGACGCGACCACGGTGAAACCGCCTTCGGCCAGCGCGACCGGCACGGTGACCGAGTAGGTGCCGCCGGTGACG
>NZ_JAMKFE010000037.1 GCF_023721835.1 Caldimonas mangrovi
CTGCTGCTGGACGGCGTGACGAACGGAGCGATCTACGCGCTGCTGGCGATGGCCACGGTGCTGCTGTTCGCGGTGACGCGGGTGATCTACATCCCGCAAGGCGAGTACGTGGCGTTTGCGGCGCTGACGGTGGGCCTGCTGCAGCTGGGCCAGGTGCCCGGCACCGTGTGGTTCCTGCTGGCGATGGCCGCGCTGGTGGCGGTGCTTGACGCGTGGGCCGGCTGGCAAGGCGGGCAGGGCGTGGGCGCGGTGCTGCGGCAGGCCTTGCGCACGCTGGCCTGGCCGGTGGCGGTGTCGGCGCTGACGATCTGGCTGGCGCCGCAGCGCCCGCCGCTGCTGGTGCAGGCGCTGCTGACGCTGGCGCTGGTGACCCCGTTCGGCGGGCTGATCTACCGGCTGGCCTACCAGAGCCTGGCCGACGCCAGCGTGCTGGTGCTGCTGATCGTCTCCGTCGGCGTGCACTTCGCGCTCACCGGCCTGGGCCTGCTGTTTTTCGGCGCCGAGGGTTTCCGCAACCCCAGCTTCTGGGACGAACGCTTCGCGCTCGGCGCGCTGACGCTGTCGGGCCAGACCCTGATCATCTTCGCCGCCACCGCCGCGCTGATCGTCGGGCTGTGGCTGTTCTTCGACAAGAGCCTGCACGGCAAGGCCCTGCGCGCCACCGCCGTCAACCGGCTCGGCGCGCGCCTGATGGGCATCTCCAGCAACGCTGCCGGGCGGCTGTCGTTCACCATGGCCGCCTTCATCGGCGCGCTGTCCGGGCTGCTGATCGGGCCCACCACCACCGTCTTCTACGACAGCGGCTTCCTGATCGGCCTGAAGGGCTTCGTCGCCGCCGTCTTCGCCGGCCTGGCCAGCTACCCCGCCGCGCTGGCCGGTGCGTTGATCGTCGGCGTGCTCGAAGCCTACAGCTCCTTCTGGGCCAGCGCCTTCAAGGAAGTCATCGTCTTCACCTTCATCCTGCCCGTGCTGCTGTGGCGCTCGTGGCGCGACCCCCACACCGAAGAAGAGTGAGTCCCATGGAGCGCTCCGTGTCCCACCCGACCCCCCTGCCGGCTGCTCCGGCACCCGCCACGCCCTCACGCCGGGGCTGGAGCGTGCACCGCCGCGGCATCGCCGGCTTCGCCGCCGCCATGGCGGTGCTGCCGCTGCTGCCCGTCCCCGAGTTCTGGATCACCCAGCTCAACTCCATCGGCCTGTACGCCACCGTCGCGCTGGGGCTGGTGCTGCTGACCGGCGTCGGCGGGCTCACCTCCTTCGGCCAGGCCGCGTTTGTCGGCATCGGCGCCTACACCAGCGCGTATCTGAGCACCGCCTGGGGCGTCTCGCCGTGGCTGACCCTGTGGGCCGGGCTGGCGCTGACCACCGTGGGCGCGCTGCTGCTGGGCTGGATCACGCTGCGCATGAGCGGGCACTACCTGCCGCTGGCCACCATCGCGTGGTGCCTGGCGCTCAACTACAGCATGGCCAACATGGACTGGCTGGGCAAGTACGACGGCCTGCTGGGCGTGCCCGCGCTGCAGCTGTTCGGCTGGGACTTGGGCGCCGGGCGCAGCCTGTACTACCTGATCTGGGCGGTGGCGCTGCTGGGCGCGGTGGCGCTGGTGCACCTGCTCGACTCGCGCCCCGGGCGGGTCATCCGCGCCTTGAAGGGCGGCACCACGATGGCCGAGGCGATGGGGGTGTCCACCTTCCGCTACAAGGTCACCATCTTCCTGATCGCGGCTCAGTATGCGGCGGTGTCCGGCTGGCTGTTCGCGCACTTCCAGCGCACCGTCAACCCCTCGCCGTTCGGCATCAAGTGGGGCATCGAGTACCTGTTCATGGCGGTCATCGGCGGCGTCGGCAGCGTCTGGGGGGCGTTTACCGGCGCGGCGGTGGTCAAGCTGGTCGAAGACCAGTTGCAGGTGCTGCTGCCGCGGCTGATCGGCACCAGCGGCAACTACGAGATCATCGTCTTCGGCATCGTGCTGGTGCTGGTGCTGAAGTACGCCCCGCAGGGGCTGTGGCCCAGCCTGGCGCGCTGGCTGCCGCGCAGCACCCGCGTGCGCGACTGGGCCGACGCGGCGCCGCTGCCCGAGCGCGACAAGCCGCCTGCGGGCGCACCGCTGCTCGAGGTGCAGGCCGTGCGCAAGCAGTTCGGCGGGCTGGTGGCCGTCAACGACGTCAGCTTCGAGGTGCGCGCCGGCGAGATCGTCGGGCTGATCGGCCCCAACGGCGCCGGCAAGTCGACCACCTTCAACCTGGTCTCGGGCGTGCTGCGCCTGAGCGCGGGGCAGGTGCGCTGGCGCGGCGAGCGCGTCGACGGGCTGCCCAGCCGCGAGATCGCGCGACGGGGGCTGTCGCGCACCTTCCAGCATGTGCGCATGATCCCGGAGATGACGGTGCTGGAGAACGTGGCGCTGGGCGGGTACTTGCGCAGCCAAGCCGGCTGCGTGCGCGCGATGCTGCGGCTGGAGCGCGACGAGGAGCGGCGCCTGTTCAAGGAGGCCGAGCGGCAGCTGCAGCGCATCGGCATGGCCGAGCAGCTGCACGAGCTGGCCGGCAACCTGGCGCTGGGGCCGCAGCGGCTGATGGAGATCGCCCGCGCGCTGGCCACCGACCCGGCGCTGCTGCTGCTGGACGAGCCGGCCGCGGGCCTGCGCCACCAGGAGAAGCAGGCGCTGGCGGCGGTGCTGCGCCAGCTCAGGCAGGAAGGCATGAGCCTGCTGCTGGTCGAGCACGACATGGACTTCGTGATGAACCTGACCGACCGCATCGTCGTGATGGAGTTCGGCACCTTGCTGCTCGAGGGCACGCCGCAGCAAGTGCAGGCCAGCCCGGCCGTCAGGGCCGCCTACCTCGGCACGGAACATTGAGTCCCCCGTACCGGCTGCGCCGGCCCCCGAGGGGGCGCCACCGGCGGACCGGCCAAGCCGGATCCGCGGTGGCCGCTGGAAGGGGCCGCGGCGTGCCTGCCGGGCTGACTGACGCCAGACGGAGAAGAACGCGATGGAACCACTGCTGGAAGTGACGGACCTGCATGCGGGTTATGGCCGTGCCGAGGTGTTGAGCGGGCTGAGCCTGGCCGCGCCCAAGGGCGGGGTGGTCACGGTGATCGGCCCGAACGGGGCGGGCAAGTCGACGCTGCTGAATGCGTTGATGGGGGTGTTGCCGTCGCGCGGCTCGATCCGCCATGACGGGCGCGAGATCGGCCGCATGAGCCTGGAGGAGCGGGTGCAGCGCGGCATCGCGCTGGTGCCGGAGACGCGCGCGCTGTTCGCCAGCATGCCGGTGGAGGACAACCTGCGCCTGGGCGCGTGGCGCCTGCGCGGGCGCACGCCGGGCAATGACCTGGCGCGGGTCTACGAGATCTTCCCGCGGCTGCAGGAGCGCCGCGCGCAGCTGGCGGGCACCTTGTCGGGCGGCGAGCGGCAGATGCTGGCGATCGGGCGTGCGCTGATGGGCCGCCCGCAGCTGCTGATGCTCGACGAGCCCAGCCTGGGGCTGGCGCCGCTGATCGTCAAGGAGATCTTCCGCATCATCGAGCGGCTGCGCGAGACGGGCGTGACCCTCCTGCTGGTCGAGCAGAACGCCCGTGCAGCGCTGCAGGTGGCCGACCACGCCTATGTGCTGGAAACCGGCCAGATCGCCCTGCACGGGCCCGCCGCCCAACTCGCCACCGACCCTCGCGTCGTCGAGACGTATCTGGGAGCCAGGCGCTGA
>NZ_JAMKFE010000038.1 GCF_023721835.1 Caldimonas mangrovi
TGGGGCTGGTGCCCCGGCAGCGCTCCAGCGGTGGCAAGAGCCAGTTGGGGGGCATCACCAAACGAGGCCAGACCTACTTGAGGATGCTGCTGGTGCAGGCGGCCAAGTCGGCGGTGATGACGGCACACCGCCGAGACGATCGCATCTCGCGTTGGGTGCTGGCCTTGCGAGAACGCTCGGGCTGGCAGAAGGCGGTGGTGGCGCTGGCGAACAAGAACGCGCGCATCCTGTGGGCGGTGATGACGCGCGGCGAGGCGTTCGATGCCAACCACGTGAGCACCAAGCCGCAAGGCGCCTGAAAACAAACCGATTCCTTGCATGACGTGATGAAGAAGATGCACTGAACAGGTCAGACCGGCAGCGGGCAAGCTCGGCTAA
The DNA here is from genome assembly GCF_023721835.1 of Caldimonas mangrovi. Classification (GTDB taxonomy): domain Bacteria; phylum Pseudomonadota; class Gammaproteobacteria; order Burkholderiales; family Burkholderiaceae_C; genus Caldimonas; species Caldimonas mangrovi. Next base: position 379 of record NZ_JAMKFE010000038.1, read on the forward strand.
CCCCTGGTGGCCTCACATCAACGAGAGGTCCACGCGATAGGAATGGAGCCCCGCTGAGCGGTTCGTATCTGGGTCCGCATCGGCCGCGCACCGCGCTCGATGCAACAAGGCCGTCTGTAGAGTGGCAGTCTGTTCTCTGTCTCGGCGCAACTTCGATATCTCGTCTATGCCGCAACGATCAATGCAGACCATCAAGCGATTGACTGTGGGGGGAGTCCCTGTAAAGGGTTAGGCGCCTGCATTGGGACCACCCTGCTTCTGCTCAAGTTCGCGCCACTGCAGGCGCTCGCGCCTTCTGTGTACCCGGCGGAGAAGAAGACCAGCGAGCAGCGCCACGACGAAGCAAGCAACGAAGACAAGAAAGCCTACCCAGTTGTTCTCGACCAGCCAGAAGGTGTGATACGTGTCTAGCCCGTGGCCACCGCGCACAGCGACCACTGCTCTTTGAACCATGGCAACGAGCGCAACAGCCGAGGCAAGACCTGTAAGGACCAGGCCGACGCGCAGACAGCGTGCCAGACGCGGCCGGTTCGGTTGATGCGCATCGGTCGTCATGAGGCGTCTAACGTTCGACATGAGCGGCGTGACGCCGCGGGCGAAGCCCGCGGTGGCACGTCCGCTCGATGGAGGGGTTAGCCGCCGACTGCACCTTGAACTGCCTCGTAGTGCGAAACGACGGGAAATGGTTCATAGAAGTGATGGAGCAGCTGCTTCCACTGTTGGTACTCGGGCGACTGGCGAAACCCTACTTCATGCGCTTCGAGTGATTCCCAGCGTACGAGCAACACGTACTCGTTTGGCCGTTCGAGGCACCGCTGCAACTCGTGCGAGACGTAGCCAGGCATGGAGGCAATGATTCGCTGCGCTTTCACGAAGGCAGCCTCGAACTCGGCGGCTTGCCCAGCCCGCACCTGCAGCGGAGCAACCTCGAGGATCACCGCGCTGAACCGGCGTGGCGGCCGGCTTGTATTTCGATGGTCAAGCGACAAGGCACGGCAGTTCCTTCGGTGGCTAACGATTGACGTGAGCGGCACGCAACGGCGCCGCTGATGGTGACGGAGCAAGCAATCGCCGCCCGCCGTTGTGTGTCCGCTCGACGGAAGGGTTGGGCGTCATTGCTCGGAGTACCACTCCAGGAACTCTTCGGCAACTTCTGGCGAAGACATTTCCAACACCGCTTCGGCGATTGCGTGCTGCCCTTTTGCTGCGGCTATGGCCGACAGTGCGCACGCTAGAAAGCTGGCGTCCCAGTGACGACTCGACGCCTGAGAGACCAAGCTGGGAAGACGCGAAAGCGACTCGAAGTACGGCGCCTTCAGATCCTCGGGGATTTCTACATCGTTCTTGGCGCGACATACCTCGACCCAAGCGGGAAACTGAAAGAAAGATTCATCGGCCTTCGCTGGTGCAGTGGCAAGAGCGGCTACCACATAAGGGACAGCAGCAAAGGAAGCCGAGTAGACATCGCCTTGATGTGCCAACGCGCTCCAGAGCGTGAACCACGGCTCGGACTCGCCTTCGGATTTTGGAAGTTCGCGCAGATGCTCAAGTAGCGCAGGGATATCTGCCGCACTGCCGTATGCATGCTCAAGTTCGGACCAACGCTTACTTTCCAGGCTCAGCATATTCGCTCCTATGACGCCCAACGATTGACGTAAGCGGCACACAACGGCGCCGCTGATGGCGACGGAGCGAACAATCGCCGCCCGCCGTTGGGTGTCCGCTCGACGGGAATACGAAGGGACATCCCCAGTCCTGCAACGGCGACAAAGAGCGCCAAGATTGGTGGTTGCGAATTCATCAATCTGAAGCTTTGGAAAGGGGAAGTCCGTGGAGCAGATTACACGAGGCGACCGTTGCCGGGAAGCCACCCGGGTGGGTGTGGACCTGGCCAAGCAGGTGATCCAGGTGCACGCGGTGGATAGGCGCGGCCGGGTGATCACCAGCCGGGCGCTGCGACGCGATCAGTTCCTGCCATGGT
>NZ_JAMKFE010000039.1 GCF_023721835.1 Caldimonas mangrovi
GAGCGCGAGGATGTTGGTCTGGAAGGCGATGCCGTCGATGACGCCGATGATGTCGGCGATCTTCTTGGAGGAGGTGTTGATCTCGTCCATGGTGGCGACCACCTGGGAGACGACCTGGCCGCCGCGCGAGGCGACGGACGAGGCGGAAGACGCCAGCTGGTTGGCCTGGCGGGCGGCGTCGGCCGACTGCTTGACGGTGCCGGTGAGCTGCTCCATCGACGAGGCGGTCTGCTGCAGGCTGGAGGCCGCCTCTTCAGTGCGGGCCGACAGATCGAGGTTGCCGCTGGCGATCTCGGTCGATGCATGGGTGATGTTGTCGGTCGCGTTGCGCACCTGGCCGACCAGCTGGCGCAGTGCGCCCTGCATCTGCGCCAGGGCCTGCAACAGCTCGCCGGCCTCGTCATGGCGGCGGGTTTCGATCACTTCCGACAGGTCGCCCTCGGCCACACGGCGGGCCGATCGCACCGCCTGCGAGATCGGCTCGGTCACGCTGCGCGAGATCAGCAGCGAGGCCAGCAGGCCGAGCGCCACCGCGGCGGCTGCAGCGCCGATCAACACCATGCGGATCATACCGAACGAGGCCACTGCTTCGTCGTATGCCGCACGGCTGAGCTGCTTCTCGATCTCGGCCAGGTGGCGGATGTCGGTGAGCCACGCGGCCTGTGCGTCACGCAGTTCGAGCGCGACCAGCGTCATCGCCACTTCGACCTGGTCGTTCGCGGCCATGTCGCCGGCCCGTTCGGTGACGCTGCGGCCGGCCTCTTCGGACTCTTTCAGTTTTGCGAGCTGTTTGTCGATACCGGCTTCGGCCGGCGTTTTTGCCAGCAGTGCCAGGAAGGCGGCCTTGGCCGTCTCGTAAGTCTTCAGCGAGGCCTTCAGCCGCTGCGACTCGGGAGCGATGTCTTCGCGAGACGTCGTGATGACGAGGTTGCGCACGGCGATCGACGCGTCGTTGACAGCCGCGGCCATCGTCGTCGCTTCGGCGGTGCGCTGGTTGTTGACTTCGATGAGCGTGCTCATCTGCCCGGCCATGCGATTCATCGCGAACAGTGCAATGCCGGTGATGGCCACCAGCAGTGCCAGCACGAGCCCAAAGCCGAGAGCGAGGCGGCGGGACAGTTTCAGGTGATTCAGAAGCGCCATCGTATGTCTCCGTTGTATTTGTATGGGGCGTGGCGTTCGGGGAGGTCGCCTGTCAGGTCAGCCCGAGTTCGGGGCTGGCGATCAGGCTTTCGATGTCGAGCAGGATCAGCATGCGTTCGCCGACCTGCCCGAGCCCGAGGATGAAACGTGCGTCGATCGCGGACGGGATCTCCGGTGCGGGCTTGACGGCCTGGGCCGGGATCTCGAGCACGTCGCTCACCGAATCGACCACTGCGCCGACGATGCGCCGGCCGAGGTTGAGAACGACGGTGACCGTGAAGCCGTCGTAGTCGGACTTCTCGCAGCCGAAGCGCATGCGCAGGTCCACGATCGGCACGATCACGCCGCGCAGATTGACGACGCCCTTGATGAAGGCCGGTGCGTTGGCGATGCGGGTCGGCGGTTCGTAGCCGCGGATCTCTTGCACCTTCAGGATGTCGACGCCGTACTCCTCGTGACCGAGGCGGAAGGTGAGGTATTCCTTCGGCAGCCCTGCCGGCCTCGACGCACCCTGTCCAAGCGCGCCGCCGGTCTGCTGGGGGAGGACTGCTTCCATCATGTTCATCGTGGCTCTCCTGGTTCCAGCCGGGTCGGGCGTAGAGGAGGACCTCAGAAGGTCGTCCAGTGGTCGTCGGCCCCCATCACGGCGGCGGGGGCCGCCGTGATG
>NZ_JAMKFE010000004.1 GCF_023721835.1 Caldimonas mangrovi
GAGCGCGAGGATGTTGGTCTGGAAGGCGATGCCGTCGATGACGCCGATGATGTCGGCGATCTTCTTGGAGGAGGTGTTGATCTCGTCCATGGTGGCGACCACCTGGGAGACGACCTGGCCGCCGCGCGAGGCGACGGACGAGGCGGAAGACGCCAGCTGGTTGGCCTGGCGGGCGGCGTCGGCCGACTGCTTGACGGTGCCGGTGAGCTGCTCCATCGACGAGGCGGTCTGCTGCAGGCTGGAAGCGGCTTCCTCGGTGCGCGACGACAGGTCGGTGTTGCCGGTGGCGATCTCCTGCGAGGCGGTTCGTATGCTGTCGCTGGCCGCCTGCACTGTGCGCAGGTTCTCGAGCAGGCTCAAGCGCATGGCTTCCACGGCGCGGGTGGTGACCCCGATCTCGTCATCACGCGAAGAATCGAGCGAACGGGAAAGATCCCCGGCACCGATGGCCTGCACCTGGGTGCTGAGTCCTTGCAAAGGGCTCACGACGCGACGAATGAAGAGGATCAGCCCGATGCCGAGCAAGCCCGCGGTTGCAGCAATGAAGGCAGCGAGAACGCCGACCTGCCGGTACAGCGCGGCGAGCGCCTCGGCGTCCCGCACTTCTGCAACCACCAGCCAGCCGGTCGCCTCGCTACGCGCGACACTCGCGAAGTGGCTGCCGGTGTGCCCGATGTCCAATACGGCCGGAGCATCGGAGAGATGGACACCCTGGTCGCCGCGGAGTCGGGCCATCCACTGGGCCGCTTGTTCAGGCACGACCTCGCCGAGTTTCTTGCCGGCAGCCCGGGGGTGAAAGACCAGCAGTGAATCGGCAGCCTTCGTCGCCGGGGCGACCACGTACAGCCCGCCCGATTCGTAGACCCGTGTGTTGTTGATCGTGTCGACCAGACGAGCTTGCTGGCCCGAGATGTCGAGCCCGACATAGGAGACCCCGACCACGCGGCCGGCGTCATCCTGGATCGGTGCGTACACCGTCATGAACGGCTTGCCGAACAGCATCACGCGACCCACGAACTTCCGGCCGGCGCGCAGCTCGGTGTAGGCCGGGCTGGTGCGGGCCAGCAGGGTGCCCACGGCGCGCTCGCCGTTTTCCTTTTTCACCGAGGTGGTGATGCGCTGGAAGTCCTCGCCTTTGGTGACGAAGATGGTCGCGTTGCCGCCCGGGAAGTCCTGCGCGAAACGATCCACCTCGGCGGTGTTGTCATTGACCATGGAGCCGAAGCTCGTCAGCGTGCCGGTGGCTTCGTCCAGGAGCGACAGCGTCGGTGCGAACTGCTTGCGGAACACGCCGTGGGCGTTCTCGGCCGTGATCTTCATTGCTTCGTCGAACACGTCGATCGACCGAGCAATGGCTTGCGCTTGGACATGCGCATAACGAGCAGCCTCCTGCGAATGCTGGCGGGCGGCAAGGACATAGAACACGCCGGTGACCAGCAGCGTCATTGCAAGAATGGCTGCCCCCCCGACGCGCGTGAGAGTCCGCGCGATGGGGCGCAGCGGCCGCTGCTTCGCTAGGTTCACCTTCATAAGGACTTTCATCCGATCGTGGATCGCCGGTCGCACGCCGGCATCAGTGGCGCGAGCGCCGCACCAGGCTGCCGACGTCGAGGATCAGCGCCACCCGGCCGTCGCCCATGATGGTGGCGCCCGAGACGTCGGTGATCTTGCGGTAGTTGGCTTCGAGGTTCTTGACCACCACCTGCTGCTGGCCCAGCAGCTCGTCCACCAGCAGCGCGACGCGGCCGCCTTCGGCCTCGACCACTACCATGATCGAGCTGACATGCTCGAAGTCGAAGCGAGGCACGTTGAACACCTGCTCCACCTCGATCACCGGCATGTACTCCTGGCGCACTTCGACCACGCGGCCGCTGTTGCCGATCGTCTTGACCATGCCCGGCTGGACCTGGAAGCTCTCGACCACCGAAGACAGCGGCAGGATATAGACCTCCTCGCCCACGCCCACGCTCATGCCGTCCATGATGGCCAGCGTCAGCGGCAGGCGTACCGAGACACGCATGCCGTAGCCTTCTGCCGAGTCGATCTCGACGGTGCCGTTGAGCGAAGCGATGTTCTTCTTGACCACGTCCATGCCGACCCCGCGGCCCGACACGTCGGTCACCTCGTCAGCGGTGGAGAAGCCCGGCTCGAAGATCAGGTTCCACACTTCCGGATCGGTCAGCGTGTCGGGCGCGTGAATGCCTCGCTCGCGGGCCTTCTTCAGCAGTTTCTCGCGCGACAGGCCGCGGCCGTCATCGCGCACCTCGATGACGATGGAGCCGCCCTGATGCGAGGCTGCCAGGGTGATCGTGCCGGTTTCGGCCTTGCCCTTGGCCAGCCGCTCTGCCGGCAGCTCAATGCCATGATCGCAAGAGTTGCGCACCAGGTGGGTCAGCGGGTCGGTGATCTTTTCGACCAGTCCCTTGTCCAGTTCGGTCGCTTCCCCCTGCGTGACCAGCTCGACCTTCTTGCCCAGCTTGGCAGCCAGGTCGCGCAGCATGCGCGGAAAGCGGCTGAACACCGTCGACATCGGAATCATGCGGATCGACATCACCGCTTCCTGCAGGTCGCGGGTGTTGCGGTCGAGGTCGGTCAGGCCGGCGAGCATCTGCTGGTGCACCACCGGGTCCAGCCCGCGACTGTTCTGTGCCAGCATCGCCTGCGTGATGACCAGTTCGCCGACCAGGTTGATCAGCTGGTCGACTTTCTCGATCGACACGCGGATGGTCGCGGCGTCCAGCGAGCTGTTGCCCTTGGCCTCGACCTTGGCGCCGGTCTTCGGCGCCGCCGGCTTGGCGGCCGGCTGTGGCGCGCTCGGCGCAGCGTCATGCTGGACCGCCGGCGCGCCGGGGTTGTTCTCGAAGAAGCCGTAGCCGGGATCACCGGGCTTCAGTGTCGGCAGCGGCGCGCCCGGCGCATCTTCGAAGAAGCCATAGCCGGGATCGTCCGTGGCAGCGGCGTCTGCGGCGTCGGGTGCTTCAGCCGCCGTCTCGGCGCCGGTCATGGGCGCAAAGCGTACGTGCTCGCGCGAAACGTGGAATGTGAACAGGTCCAGCAGCTCGTTTTCGTGGCTGCTGGTGACAACCTTGAAGCGACGCACGCCGTTTTCGGCCTTGCCGCCGTCCAGCGGCTCGATCGTGCCCAGGTCGGCGATCTCCTTGAACAGGTCCTGCAGGTTGTCGGCCTGGGACGGGTCGCTCAGCGGTCCGACCGTCAGCTCCAGCGTGCGCGGGCCGGGTGCCGGCGCGGCGGCGGCGGCGGGCGTCACCGCGACGGGCGCAGCCGCGGCCGACGCCGGGGCAAGTGCGACCGGCGCTTCGCCGGCGACCATCGCGCGGATGTTGAACAGCAGTTCGGTGGTGTCGATCTCGTCGCCGATGCCGGTCTGGTGCCGCTTCAGCTGGGCCTTCAGCGCGTCGCCGGACGACAGCAGCACGTCGACCATCTCGGCCGTCAGCTGCAGTTCGTGGCGGCGCAGCTTGTCCAGCAGCGTTTCCATCTGGTGCGTCAGTTCGGCCACGTCGGCGAACCCGAAGGTGGCGGCACCGCCCTTGATCGAGTGTGCGCAACGGAAGATGCCGTTGAGCTCTTCGTCGTCGGCAGCCTCGATGTCGAGCCCGAGCAGCAACTGCTCCATGCGGTCGAGGTTCTCGCCTGCTTCTTCGAAAAAGACCTGGTAGAACTGGCTCAGGTCGATGCCGGCGCTCAACTGCGAGCCTTCGGACGTCATTTCGCCCATGGCGTACTCCTTGTGCTTGCTTTCTGGCGGAACGTCCGGCGCATCAGCGGATGACCTTCTGGATCACTTCGATCAGCTTGCTGGGATCGAAAGGCTTGACCAGCCAGCCGGTGGCGCCTGCGGCGCGGCCGGCCTGCTTCATCTGGTCGCTCGACTCGGTGGTCAGGATCAGGATGGGCGTGGCCTTGAACTGCGGGTTCTCCCGCAGCTTCTTGGTGAGACTGATACCGTCCATGCGGGGCATGTTCTGGTCGGTCAGCACCAGGTCGAAGCTGCGGCTGCCCGCCTTCTCGAATGCGTCTTGACCATCCACCGCCTCGACGACGTTGTAGCCGGCGCTCTTCAGCGTGAACGCGACCATCTGACGCATCGATGCCGAATCGTCCACGGCAAGGATTGAATGCATAGCTCTCTCCGTTTTCGCCAATTTCGGAACTTGCCGGGAAATCTTTAGAACAGATCGATGGAACCGGCGTCCATCTCTGCCTGTGTGACGGGGTTGGGCCGCAGCGGGGGCGACTCGACGACGGCCGCACCGTCCTCGTCGTCGCCCATCGCTTCGCGTGCCAGCTGGTCGGCGCAATTGCGCAGCCGCCGGTTGGTGTGGGCAATCAGCTGCGACGCCATGTCCTGGAACTGCAGCGCGACCACCGCCGCGCCGAGGTTCTGCACCACCGGCGTCAGCTCGTTGGTCTGGATGCGGTGGTCCGTGGCCGCGGCCATCAGCGTCTGCATCTGTTCCACCGCGGTCGAGAAGCGCTGCATCAGGTTGTCGCTCGCGTCGGCCAGCAACGTGTGCAGCCGCTCCAGGTCGTTGGTGGCGGTCATCAGGTGATCCTGCAGGTCCGCCGCCACCAGCAATGGAATGGCGCAGCCCTCGTCAGGCGATGGTGTGTCGTTCATCAACACGGGTCTCCACGTTGAGGGCTTTCGCTTCAGGCGTCCCAGTAGAATTTTCAGCAGTCCCGGCCTCGGCGTACGCCCGATAAGGCAAGGAATCAGACAGCTATTCGGCATGGATGGGGTCGCCCTGTAGGACTTTTTTCTCGGATCGGGGCTTGCTCATACGACAGAAGGCCCAGCGAGCAGGCCCCGGTCAAACATGCGATGCTTCATGCCATGAACGCCAAGCCCCCCCGCCGCGCCCTGAAGGTGCTGCACATCGAGGATTCCGAGCTGGACCACCAGCTGATGGTGACCCAGCTCGAGCGCGCCGGGCTGGACATCACGGCACTGCGGGTGGAGACCGCGGCCGAATTCGACGCCGCGCTGCGCGACGGCTGCGGCGGGCGCGACTGGGACATCATCCTGTCGGACTACAACCTGCCGGGTTTCTCCGGCCTGATGGCGCTCGACATGCTGCGTGCCAGCAGGCGCCTGGTCCCTTTCATCATTGTTTCCGGCGAGATCGGCGAGGACGTCGCTGTCGAGGCGATGCGCAACGGCGCCAGCGACTACCTGCTGAAGAACAACCTGAACCGGCTGGCGCCGGCGGCGCTGCATGCGATCGATGCCCAGGAGGCCGTGCGCGCGAAGCAGGCCGCCGACGCGGCGCTGAAGCAATCGAAGGAGCGGCTGCGCGAACTGGCGCAGCACCTGCAGACCAGCGTCGAGGCCGAGCGTGCGGCGATTGCCCGCGAGGTGCACGACGACGTCGGCGGCTCGCTGACCGCACTCAAGTTCGACATCGCCTGGATCGCCCGCCATGCGCAGGACGAGGCCGTCCGCCAGCGCGCGCAGTCTGCGCTGGAGACGGTGAGCCAGGCACTCGATGCGAGCAAGCGCATCATGCACAACCTGCGCCCAGCCATCCTGGAACAGGGCCTGGTCGCCGCGTTGCAGTGGATGACGAGCACCTTCGAGAAGCGCACCGGCATCATTACTACCTTTCATTCGAGTCACGAGCAACTGCAACTTCCTGCAGGGGTGCCTCTGGTGGCATACCGCACCGCACAAGAAGCCCTGACCAACGTGACCAAACACGCGCAGGCGACGAAGGTCAAGGTCGATCTGACGATGGCCGGCGGCGTGCTGTCGCTCGAGGTGAGCGACAACGGGCGCGGCCTGAGTTCGGGCGACCTCGCCAAGGCCCGCTCGTTCGGCATTCGCGGGCTGCACGAGCGCGCCGGCACCGTGAGCGGCTGGGTCGACCTGAGCAGCAGCCCCAACGGGACGACCCTGATCCTGCTGGTGCCGTTGACCGACGACGCCCAGCCAAGCGATGATGCGTCGCAGGACGAGGTGCGCTCGGACGACGACCCGACGTTCTGGGGAGAACTATGATCAAAGTGATCCTGTGCGACGACCATGCGCTGATCCGTCGCGGCATCCGCGACACCTTGGCCGATGTGCCGGACATCGACGTCGTGGGAGAGGCGGGCGACTATGGCGAACTGCGCAGCCTGTTGCGTACGCAGGCATGCGACGTGCTGGTGCTCGACATCAATCTGCCCGGACGCAGCGGCCTGGACGTGCTGCACGTGCTGAAGGACGAAGGCTCGCCGGTCAAGGTGCTGGTGGTTTCGATGTATCCCGAAGACCAGTACGCGATCCGGGCGCTGAAGGCGGGCGCGTTCGGGTACGTCAACAAGGGCGGCGACCCGGCACAACTGGTGGCTGCCGTGCGCATGGTGTCGCAGGGCCGCAAGTACGTCACGCCCGACATGGCGCAGATGCTGGTCGAGAGCCTGACCGCGCCGGCCAGCGAGGCCGCGCACGAGCGTCTGTCCGACCGCGAACTGCAGACGCTGGTGCTGATCGCGTCCGGCAAGCGCCTGTCCGACATCGCCGAGGAGTTGACGCTGAGCCCCAAGACGGTCAGCGTCTATCGGGCGCGGGTGCTGGAGAAGCTCGGTTTGTCCAACAACTCGGAACTGACGGTTTACGCGATACGGAACGGGTTGGTGTAGGGACCCCCCCTACCGGCTGCGCCGGCCCCCCGAGGGGGCGACGCTGGCGGACCGGCGGAGCCGGCTCCGCGGCGTCACTCGAATTGTGTCCGCGGTGCGCGGGCGCTGGTGCGCTTGCCTAGCACTATTGGAAGTGCGCGAGCATCTGTTCGAGGGCCATCGTGAAGGGCTTTTCGAGCAGCGGCAGGGACACCACGGCGCCGAGCAGGCCGACCGACAGCGTGATCGGGAAGCCGATGGCGAAAATGTTCATCTGCTGGGCGACGCGTGAGATCACGCCGAGCACCAGGTTCACGAACAGCAGCATCGCCATGATCGGCAGTGCGATCCAGACGCCGATCTTGAACACCTCCGCCCCCAGCCTGTGCGCCTGAACGGCGTGCAGGAAGGCCATCGGCTCCGGCGAGACCGGGAAGGCATGGAAGCTCTGGATCACGGCGGCGATCAGGATGAGGTGGCCGTTGATCACGATGAACAGCAGCGAGACGGTCGCGCCGAACACTCGGCTCAGGGCGTTGGTCTGGCCGCCGGAGGACGGGTCGAAGAAGGACGCGAAGCCCAGGCCCATCTGCAGGCCGATCAGCTCGCCGGCGAATTCGATGGCCGCGAAGACCAGGCGCACGGTGAAGCCGATCGTGATGCCGATCACGAGCTGCTGCACGATCACCGCGAACAGTTCGGGCGATTCGAGCGAGATCGGCGGTGGCGGAGGCATCGAGACCTGCGATGCCAGCGCGATGAAAAAGGCGAGGGCGACCTTGACGCGCACCGGCGTGGACCGCATCGACAGGACCGGGGCGCTGGTGAAGAGTGCCAGCGTGCGCAGGAAGGGCCACAGGATCGGCGTGATCCAGGCCATCAACTGCTGGTCGGTGAAGGTCAGCATTTGGCGCGTTCTTCACCGCAGGCATGCCGCGCGCGCGGGGCGAGACCCGGCATCGCCGAGGCGAACCGGCGCATCACCCCACCATCGACGGAATCGACAGGATCGTCCTCTGGATGTATTCCACCAGCGTGGTCAACATCCAGGGCCCCGCCACGGCGAGCACCGCCACCGCCGCCACCATCTTCGGCACGAAGGACAGCGTGGCCTCGTGGATCTGCGTGGCCGCCTGCAGCACGCTGACCAGCACGCCCACCGCCAGCACCACGATGAGCATCGGCGCTGCGATCGTCAGCAGCAGGTACAGGCCCTGCTGCCCGAAAGTGAAAACCTGTTGAGCATCCATCTCGACAACCTCAGGTGGCAAAACTCGCGGCCAGCGAGCCGAGCAGCAGGTTCCAGCCGTCGGCCAGCACGAACAGCATCAGCTTGAACGGCAATGCCACCAGCACCGGCGACAGCATCATCATCCCCAGGCTCATCAGTACGCTGGCGACGATCATGTCGATGATCAGGAACGGGATGAAGATCATGAAGGCGATCTGGAAGGCGCTCTTCAGCTCGCTGGTGACGAAAGCCGGCACGATGACGCGGAAAGGGGCCGTCTCGGCGGTGACTGACGGATCCAGCTTTGCGAGCTTGGCGAACAGCGCGAAATCCGATTCGCGCGTCTGCTTCAGCATGAATTGCCGCATCGGCACCTCGGCGCGCTGCAGTGCCTGGTCGAACGGGATCTGCTGCGCGGCGTACGGCTGGTACGCCTCGGCATAGACCCGGTCGATGGTCGGGCTCATCACGAAAAAGGTCAGGAACAGCGACAGGCCGATGATCACCTGGTTGGGCGGGGCGGCCTGCGTGCCGAGCGCCTGGCGCAGCATCGACAGCACGATCACGATGCGGGTGAAGCCGGTCATCAGCAACACCACCGCGGGGATGAAGCTCAACGCGGTGAAGAACAGCAGCGTCTGGATCGGTACCGAATAGCTGGTGCCGCCGGCGCCCTGGCCGATCACCAGCGGCAGCGAGCCGCCGGGCACCGGTGCCTGTTGTGCGGCCGCCATGTCGGGCAGCGCGGCGATCAGCGCGAGCGCGGCACCCGCGACGAAGAGGGCGGCGCGACGCCATGAAAATTCGGTCAGACGGCGCATGATCAACGGTCCTTCCGCACCTTGTTCAACAGCGACGAGAACGAGGCCGGCAGGCCCGGCACCTGCAGGGGCGCGGCCGGGGGCACCGGCTGCGCGGGCAGGGTGTGCACCGTCGTGATGGCCTGTGCCGTCACACCGAGCACCAGCCACTGGCGGGCCTCGCCTTCACCCACCTCGACCGTCACGAGGCGCTGGCCCGGCCCGAGGCCGGTCGTCGAGATCACGCGGGTGACCTGGTGCGTGCCCATGGCGCCGAGGCCGGCGACCGGCGAGCGCTTGAGCAGCCACAAGGCCACGGGAATCATCGCGATGATGAACAGGAACCACAGGGCGGAGGTACCGGCAGAGGACATGGCAGGCAGGGAGGGTCTGTGAGCGAGCGGTCGCCATCACAGCGATGGCACTGGCTGTCATTCTCTGCAAGCGGCGCCGGCGCGATGCAAGGAACAAGGGGGCCAAAGGCCCCCTTGTTGCTTCAAAAAGCGCTGAACCTCACATGCCCCGGCTCAGGCGGCGCATGCGTTCGGACGGCGTGACGATGTCGGTCAGGCGGATGCCGAACTTGTCGTTGACCACCACCACCTCGCCCTGCGCGATCAGGTAGCCGTTGACCAGCACGTCCATCGGCTCGCCGGCCAGCGCGTCGAGCTCGATCACCGAGCCCTGGGCGAGCTGCAGGATGTGCTTGATCGGAATGCGCGTGCGTCCCAGCTCCACGGTGAGCTGCACCGGGATGTCCAGGATCATGTTGATGTCGTTGCCGGCGGTGCTCGGGCCGGTCGACGAAAAATTCGTGAACGACGCGGGCGAGACCTGCTCGGCCGGGGTGCTGATCACCTCGTTGATCGAGGAGGTCGAGCCGCCGCCGGTCTGCTGCGCCAGTGCAGCCTCCCACTCGGCCGCCATCGCGTCCTGTTCGTCGGTGGGCTTGGAGGATTCAAGTGACATTGGTTTCTCCCAACCAGCCGAAATCGCTGCCGGTCAACATTTGCTCGATCTTGATGGCGTACTTGCCGTTGGAGGTGCCGTAGTGGCAGTCGAATACCGGAACGCCGTCGACCTTGGCCTGCACCAGCGGCGACAGGTCCAGCTCGATGAAGTCGCCGGGCTTCAGCGCCAGCAACTGCTCGACGGTGGCCGGCGCATGGCCGAGTTCGACGGCGACTTCCACCTCGGCGGCCTGGATCTGGTGCGTGAGCAGCTTGACCCAGCGCCGGTCGGTGCCGACGGAGTCGCCCTGCACCGTGGAATACAGCACGTCGCGGATCGGCTCCAGCGTGGCGTACGGGATGCAGAAATGGATGGTGCCGGAGTTGTCACCGACTTCCAGCGTGAACGAGGTGGTCACGACGATCTCGCTCGGCGTGGCGACGTTGGCGAACTGCGGCTGCATCTCCGAGCGCTGGTATTCCAGCTCAAGCGGGTAGATGCCGTGCCAGGCCTTCTTGTACTCCTCGCGGATCACGTCGACCAGACGGTTGATGATGCGCTGCTCGGTCGGTGAGAAGTCGCGGCCCTCGATGCGCGTATGGAACTTGCCTGTGCCGCCGAACAGCGAGTCGATCACCGCGAACACGAGTGTCGGATCGCAGACGATCAGCCCGGAGCCGCGCAGCGGCTTGACCGAGACGATGTTGAAGTTGGTCGGCACGACGATCTCGCGCAGGAAGGCGCTGTACTTCTGGACCTTGATCGCGCCGACCGAGATCTCGGGGCTCCTGCGGATCAGGTTGAACAGGCCGATGCGGACATTGCGGGCAAAGCGCTCGTTGATGATCTCCATCGTGGGCATGCGCCCGCGAACGATCCGCTCCTGGCTCGCGATGTCGTAGTTGCGGATGCCGCCGACCTGCTCCTCGACTTCCTCGAGCTTCTGGCTTTCGCCCGTGATGCCCTGCAACAGGGCATCGACTTCGTCCTGGGAGAGGATTTGCTGATTCATCGTGCGGTCCCGCGGGGGGTGGTCATGCCGCCGGGTTCACTGGATGATGAAGTTCGAGAAATGCACGCGCGTGACCGGGCTGTGCACCTTGGACTTGCGCTTCTTGCCGGCCGGGGCGCTGGCGGCGCCTTCCGCGCCTTCGGCGTCCACGGGCGGCAGGTTGATGCCCATCGGGCGCACGGCTTCGCGCATGATCTCGGCGGCCAGCCGCTCCTTGCCGACACGGTCGAGCAAGTCTTCGGCGCTCTTGTGGGCCAGCAGCATCAGGATGTTGCCGCGCACGGCCGGCATGTAGGCCTTGAACTTTTCAGCTGTTTCCGCCGACTCGAGCTCGAGCGTGATGCCGATCTGCGCGTAGCGTTCGACATTCTTGTCGGCCAGATTGAAGGTGAACGGGTCGAGCGCCAGGAACACGGGCGGCACACCGGTGTGCATCTCGGAGACGGCCTCGTCCACCGTCACGACGTCTTCGTCCAGCTCTTCGTCGAGCACTGCGGCCTGGCGCTTCTTGAGCAGCACCAGGGCGGCCGCGGCGGCGACCGCCAGCAGCACCAACACGGTGACGATGATCAGCAGCAGCTTCTTCTTGCCGCCGCTCTTGGGAACGACGTCGACAGCGGCAGCGGCAGCGGGGGCGGGCATGTGATTTCCTTCGGGGCGCAAAAGGCGGTAAAGGTCCGTTGGGGACGCACTCAGCGCGATGTTTCGATTATTGGAAGGTGCGGCCGTAGCGAAGCCGGGAAAAGGACGGGAAAACGGTCGTTTTCGGCGCGGCAGGCGATGGCGGCCGGTTCACGGCAGCAGCGCGGCGTTCAGGCATACAAGTCCAGTGCGCCGTTGACGCGGCGGGCCGGGGCGCTGCTGCGCGCGGGCTCGGCAGCTTCCAGTGCCTCGCCGCGCAACACGCCGGCGCGTGTCGGGCTGCCGTCTCGGGCCTGCTGGCCCGACCCGTGATGCTGCGACACCCCGCCGCCGCTGAGCGTGAGGCCGGCTTCCTGCAACGCGGCGGCCAGGTGCGACAGGCTGTTTTCGATGGCGGCGCGGGTGGCGGCCGACGCAGCGGCAAAGTCCACTTGGGCCTGCTGTCCCTGCACGGCGATCTGCACGCTGATCGGGCCCATCTCGGCCGGATTCAGCGTCAGCCGGGCCTGCTGCACGCCGTCACGCGCGAGGTAGCCGATCTGCGCGGCGAAGGTGTCGGGGAAGTCCGGCGAGTCGACGGGCGTGTCGAGCTGCCGCATGGCGAGGGCGGTCGCCGGAGCCGATGGTGTCTGCGTCGGCGCCATGGCTTGCAATGCCGCCAGGCCGACCGGGGCGTCGTGCGCGCGGTTCGGTGCAGCCGGCGCGCGCGCGGACGTGGCGGCAATGGCCTCCTGAACTGCGTGCAGGAGTGCATCCGCTTCTTCGGCCGCGAGGGCCGATGCCTCGTCGGCCACGCCCGACAGGTCGATCGAGCCCGGCGACAAGGCGTCGAGCGCAGCAGCGTCACTCTTCGACGCGTCGGTGGCGGACGCGCCGATCTGCGCGGTGTCTGCCTGCATCTTGGCCCGCCCGGCGACGGCGGTGGCTGGCTCGGCCGCCAGGCCGGCCGCGGCAACGTCTGCCTCGCCGGTCGGCGGCGCGGTGGCCGTCGCGGGATTTGTCGGCATCGATGATGCCGCCGCGAACACGAGCAGGGATTCATCCACCGCGCGGGTCTCGGAGGCGTCGTGCGTCTCGTCGTTTTCGGGCGCCTCGGCGTCTTCGCGTTCGTTCGCCTTGTCGGCTGCCGCACGCTCGGGGGGCGGCAGCGTTTCCCGCGTGGGCCGCTCGCGGGCCTGCTGCAACGCCTGGGAGAACGCTCGCGACGGCGGGGGCGCCGGTGGCTGTGCCGGGGCACGTGGCGCGGCGCCTTCGGCGCTGCCCGACAGGAACAGGAATGGGGCGGAGGTCATTGGCGGCGAGATCGGCTTCGGGAATCGGCGCGTGTCAGGCGGTCAGCAGATGGGCGCGGCTGGCCCACGAGATGCGCGAGGCCTGCTCGTCGGTGGCTTTCTGATCGTGGCGCCCCTGGGCCAGCGCCTGCTCGGCGGCGCGGCGTTCGATCAGCTTGCGGATCGAGGCAGCGCGGGTCTCGCGTTCCATCAGCGCTTCCTGGGCGCGCTGGTGGCCGAGGCGTGCCTGCTCGGCGATGCGTTGCTGCTGTTCGATGGCGGTGTTCAGGCGTGCCATGAAGTTCTGGTAGCAGTGCAGGATGTCGATCGTGCCTTCGCGCTTGAATTGCGTGCTCCAGCGTTGCTGGTATTCGGCGCGGTAGTCGTGCAACTGGGTCGCCTGGCGCTGGGCGGCGTCGAGCTGGGCGGCAGCGCGCTGCATCACCAGCAGGGCGGCGTCGCGCTCCTTCTCGGCGTGTTCCAGGGCGACGGTCAAGGCTTGCATGCGGCTCATCGGTAATCCTCAAGCGACGGTTCAACGGGGGTGGCGAGCCGGATCGCCGCTGGCGGCGAACACGGTCGACTGCATCTGCGCCACGCTGTCACCGAGCGGCGCGCAGACTTGCATGTCTTGCTGGAGCAGTGCGCGCATCGCGGGGAAGGCGCGCACGGCGGTGTCGAGTTCGGCGTCCTGCCCCGGCGCGTAGGCGCCGATCTGCAGCAGGTCGCGGCTGCGGTTGAAGCGCGCGTACATCTGACGAAAGCGGCGCGCGGCCTCGATGTGCTGCGGGCTCGCGACGTTGTGCATCACGCGCGAGGCGGACTTCTCGACGTCGATCGCCGGGTAGTGGCCGCTTTCGGCCAGTTCGCGCGTCAGCACGATGTGGCCGTCCAGGATGGCGCGTGCGGCGTCGGCGATCGGGTCCTGTTGATCGTCGCCTTCGCTGAGCACGGTGTAGAAGGCGGTGATCGAGCCGACACCGTTCAGCCCGTTGCCGCTGCGCTCGACCAGTTGCGGCAGCTTCGCGAAGCAGCTCGGCGGATAGCCCTTGGTGGCCGGGGGTTCGCCGATCGCCAGCGCGATTTCGCGCTGCGCCATCGCGTAGCGCGTCAGCGAGTCCATCAGCAGCAGCACGTGCGCGCCGCGGTCGCGGAAGTGCTCGGCCACCGCGGTGGCGTAGCTGGCGCCCTGCATGCGCGTCAGCGGCGGCGCATCGGCCGGTGCGGCCACCACGACCGAGCGCGCCAGGCCTTCCTCGCCGAGGATGTCCTCGATGAATTCCTTCACTTCGCGGCCGCGCTCGCCGATCAGCCCGACGACGATCACGTCGGCTGCGGTGTATCGCGCCATCATGCCCAGCAGCACCGACTTGCCGACGCCGGAGCCGGCGAACAGGCCCAGGCGCTGGCCGCGTCCGACGGTCAGCATCGCATTGATCGCACGCACGCCGGTGTCCAGCGGCACACGCACCGGGTCGCGGTCCATCGCGTTGATCGGGCGGCGCACCAGCGGCTCGTTGTGCACGAACTGCAGCGGCCCCTTGCGGTCCATCGGCCGGCCGTGCGAGTCGACCACGCGGCCGAGCAGGCCATCGCCCATCGGCAGGTGCAGGCTGCGGTCTTCGCTGCGTCGCCACGGATGGGCGGGCTGGCCCAGGCGGGGCGGAACGATCGGGCTGCTCATCGGCACCACCCGCGCGCCGCTGGCCAGGCCATGCACCTCGCCGGTGGGCATCAGGTAGGCACGGTCGCCGGCAAAACCGACCACCTCGGCCTGCACCGGGGGCTGGCCGTCCATGCGCACCTCGCAGACGGAGCCGACCGGTACACGGATGCCGGCGGCCTCCAGCACCAGGCCGGCCACCTTGACCAGCGTGCCCTGCATCTCCAGCCCGATCGGCGCACCGGCGAAGGCGCGCAGGTCGGCCATGTACTGCTGCCAGTCGCGCAGCTTTTCGGCGGGGGTGGGCGCGAGTCCGTTCATGCCGGTTCCTCGCTGCCTTCGCTGCCGGTGGTCCATTCGCTGTTCTGGCCGAGCGCGGAGACGGCCTGGCGCCAGCGCGTCTCGATGGCCGCGTCGATCACGCCGATGTCGGATTCGACGACACAGCCGCCGCGGCTGACGGACGCGTCCGGCACCAGCCGGGCCTGGCGCGACTCGAGGTCGAGCTGACCCTGCTCGGCCAGCAATTGATGGTCGTCCGGGTGCACGTGCACGCGGATGTGGCGTGCCGAATGCAGCAGCGTCGACAGCGCTTCCTGCGCGACCGCCTCGATCAGGGCGGGCTGCGTCTGCAGCTCGCTGCGCACGACCTGACGAGCGAGTTCGCTCGCCACCAGCGCGAGCGAGCCGGCGAGTTGCTGTTCCATCAGTTCGAGCTGCGCCTGGAAGGCCTGCGCCACCTGCCCGACCTGGGCGGTGATCTGCGCGGCGTAGCTCTGCTTGAAGCTTTCCAGCGCCGACAGGCCGTCGCGGTAGCCGTCCTTGTAGCCGGCCTGGCGCGCCTGCTGCAGCGCGGCCTGCTGCTCCTCGGAGATCGGCTCGGGCTCAACGGGGGGCGCCGGCGCCTCGGCCTGTACCGGGCCGCTTTCGCCGTCCTCGAGCGAGCCGAGGTTCCAGGCCGAGAAGGAGTGCAGCTCCTCGCGCGGAATGAACCGGCTGTAGAGCGTGCGCGACGCGAATTTGTTAGACGAAGCTGTCATCGCCGCCCATGCCCAGCACGACCTGGCCTTCGTCTGCCAGGCGGCGGACGATCTTCAGCAGTTCCTTCTGCTCGGCTTCCACCTCGGACAGCCGCACCGGACCGCGCGAGTCGAGGTCTTCGCGCAGCGTTTCGGCCGCGCGGCTCGACATGTTGCCGAAGATCTTCTCGCGCAGTTCCGGCGAGGCGCCCTTGAGGGCGATGACCAGCGATTCGGTCTGCACTTCCTTCAGCAACATCTGGAAGCCGCGGTCGTCCATCTTCATCAGGTCGTCGAAGGTGAACATGTTGTCCATGATCTTCTGCGCCAGTTCGGCATCGCTCTGGCGGATGTAGTCGAGGATCGCACTCTCCACGCTCGAACCGAGCATGTTGATGATCTCGGCCGCGGTCTTGGCACCACCGAGCGACGCCTTGCGCAGCTTGTCGCCGCCGGCGAGCACCTTGGACAGCACCTCGTTCAGGTCCTTCAGCGCCGAAGGCTGGATGCCGTCGAGCGTGGCGATGCGGATCAGCACCTCGTTGCGCTGGCGCTCGGTGAAGCACTTGAGCACCTGCGAACTCTGATCGAAGTCGAGGTGCACCAGGATCGCCGCGACGATCTGCGGGTGTTCGTTGCGCAGCAACTCGGCCACCGAGGACGGATCCATCCACTTCAGGCTCTCGATGCCGGTGACGTCGCTGCCCTGCATGATGCGGTCGATCAGCAGGTTGGCCTTGTCGTCGCCGAGCGCGCGGCGCAGCACGGTCTTGACGTACTCGTCGCTGTCGCTGACCAGCATGCTTTGTTCGGAGGCGTCGGTCGTGAAGCGTTTCAGCACGTCCTCGACGCGGTCGCGCGGGATCACCTTCATCTTGGCCATCGTCTCGCCCAGGCGCTGCACTTCCTTCGGCGACAGGTGCTTGAACACCTCGGCCGCGTCCTCTTCGCCGAGCGACATCAGCAGGATCGCCGAGTCCTGCAGTCCTGCTTCATCCATGGTGGGGTCCGGAGTGGTTCGTCATGTCGTGGGCCCGGCACATCACGCCGCGGCTTCCTTGCTGACCCAGTTGCGCACGATGTTGGCGACCGCGCCCGGGTTGTCGCGTGCCAGCTGCCGCGCTGCCTCGAGCTTGTCGCTGGACATGGGCGCTGCCAGGATGGGCAGCGTCTGCGAGGGCCCGCCCGGCAGGGCCGGCAGCACCTCGGGGTCGTCCACGGTCGCGTCGAGCGTCCCGTTGCGTGCCGACTGCGTCGCGCCGGCTGCCTTCAATGCAGGGCGCACCACGCCGAACACGATCAGCAGCGCCAGTGCGGTCAGTGCCCCCGGCACCGCGGCAGCGCGCAGCAGGTCGAGCGTCTGCGGCTGCTTCCACAGCGGCAGGTCGTCCGGGGTGTCGATCTTTTCGACCCGGAAGGGGGCGTTGACCACCTTCACCGAGTCGCCTCGCTCGCTGCTGAAGCCGATGGCTTCCTGCACCAGCGCCGTCAGCTTCTCGACTTCCTCTGCCGACAGCGGAGCGGTCGAGGTCTTGCCGTTCGCGGCGGTGTTGGTGCGGTGGTTGACGACCACGGCGGCGTTCAAGCGCTTGACGGTGCCGGTCGCGTTGCGGGTGACGCGCACGGTCTTGTCGACTTCGTAGTTGGTCACCGCGTCGCGCTTCATGCTCGCAGCGGCTGCCGCGGCCGCGCCGCCGGCCGCCTGCAGCGGCTGGGCCGCCCCGTTCACCGGGGCCGTCGCAGGCACCGGCGGCTGGTTGCTCGCCGCGCCCGGGATGCCGGTGGCGGCACCGCCGTTGGGCTGGCTCGACTCGGAGGTCTGTTGGCTGCGGATCGCGGCTGGCTCGTTGCCCTGGTTGGGGCGGTACTGCTCGGAGGTGGATTCGCTTTGCGAGAAGTCGACCTCGGCAGTGACCTGCGCGCGCAGGTTGTTGCGTCCCAGCACCGGCTCGAGGAGATCGACGATGCGGCGGGTGTACGAGGCTTCGATCTGGGTCACGTATTGCAGCTGGTTCGCGTCCAGCCCCATGCCGTGTTGGCCGTCGGCCGACTCGGTCAGCAATGCGCCCGACTGGTCGACCACGCTGACGGCCTTGGGCGCCAGTTCGGGCACGCTGGAGGACACCAGGTGCACGATGCCGGCGATCTGCGCGCGATCCAGCGTGCGCCCCGGGTACAGCGTCAGCAGCACCGAGGCCGAAGGCTTCTGCTGCTCGCGGAAGAAGCCGTTCTGGTTGGGCAGCGCGAGGTGCACCCGGGCGCTCTGCACCGCGGACATCGCGCCGATCGAGCGCGTCAGCTCGCCTTCGAGCCCACGCTGGAAGGTCAGGCGTTCCTGGAATTGCGTGATGCCGAAGCGCGCGTTGTCCATCAGTTCGAAGCCGACCGTGGAGCCTTTCGGCAGCCCGGCAGAGGCGAGTTTCAGACGCGCGTCGTGCACCTTGTCGGCCGGCACCAGGATCGCGGCGCCGCCGTCGGCGTGCTGGTACGGGACGTTCATCTGCGACAGCTGCGCGATGATCGCCCCGCCGTCCTTGTCCGACAGGTTCGCGTACAGCACCTTGTAGTCCGGCTGGGCCGACCACAGCGACAGTGCGACGACGATGGCCACCAGCCCTGCGACGCCAGCCCCGAGCGTCAGCTTGCGCGACGCGGGCAGGGCGCTCAGGTTGCCCAGCAGGCCCGCGGGTACGGGCGCGGCAGCGGCCGGTGCGGGCAGGTTGGGTGGTTGCAGTGCGACAGCGTTGTCCATCGATCGTCCCAGCGGTACTTCGTCTTGGGATGGATTATTCGAAAGCACACGTGGCCAAGATGGCTGGAAGAGGGCGGCAAAGGGGTCCCAGTTCGCCGCATTGGGCGGCCGGCTCCGACCCTAAGATCCGTTCACGTCATCGGGGGGCGTCCGTCCCTCATGGAGTGCGTGTCATGGATGTCAGACTCAAACCTTTCAACTTCGACCAGGCGCTGGCCCGCAGCGGCGTGGTGCTGCCGACGCCACAGCGTGGGGCCGGCAAGGTCGAGGGCTCGGGCACGCAGGTCGGCTTCTCGCAGGCGCTGACGAATGCCCTGAAGTCGGTCAGCCAGGCGCAGGGCCAGGCCACCGAAATGCAACGCCAGGTGCAACTGGACAACCCCAGTGTGTCGCTCGAAGAGACGATGGTGGCCATGCAGAAGGCACAAATCGGGTTCCAGGCGACGCTGCAGGTGCGCAACCGCATGGTGCAGGCGTATTCGGACATCATGAACATGCAGGTGTGAGGGGCGCCCGACGGGTCCAGGCCTGGCGCGGCTCAGGCGCGGGCGAGCGGCCGTCGGCGCTTCGGTGCGGCGCCCTCGCTGGCGCGAGGGTGCGCTGCGGTGCTCGGGCCCAGGGCCCCGCGGCAGAACTTACTACGCGGCTGCGCCGCTGCGTTCAGACAGCCGCCGCGAGTCAGATCACGAAGCGCGCGTGACAGCGCGCGGGCCCCGACCCCTGCGCGCCTCGCCGCCGCACAGGCGCGCCGCCCGCCACCCGCCCACACCTTCGCGGAAGCGCCGGGGCGTGCAGATGCTCCCCCCTGAAATGCCCCTGCGCGCATACGCGGCAAGATCCACGAAGAGAGGCTCCGGCGCACGGCTTGTGCCGGCCCAGCGAACACCGCGGATCCGGCTTTGCCGGTCCGCTGGTGTTGCCCCCTTGAGGGGGCCGGCGAAGCCGGTAGGGGGTGGTCTCACCAGCCAAAAAAATGCGGGCCGCCCCGTAACGGGCGACCCGCGAACAGCACATTTGACTGTGCTTCTCAGGAGGAGACTTTTACAACAGACAAACCCCAACAACGTCCCACAGGAAAACTCATTGCAGTTGCAAGGACCCGCTTGCCTTGCCCTTGCCGGCGCGCGCCGGCGGATTGCACATGCCGCACACATAGTGCCGCGCGATCTCGTGCGGGTGGGTCACGAAGTGCCCGCCGCATTTGCTGCATTTGGTCATCGACAGCATGCCGTTGTCGATGAACTTCACCAGGCGCCACGCGCGGGTGACCGACAACAGCGGCTCCAGCGACTGCGCCTGCGTCTGCTCCAGGTACAGCCGGTAGGCCTTGATGATGGTGTCGATCTCGTCGAGCTCGGCCACCTTGTTCAGGTATTCGTGGATGTTCAGGAACAGGCTGGCATGGATGTTCGGCTGCCAGGTCATGAACCAGTCGGTGGAAAACGGCAGCTGCCCCTTCGACGGCGACTTGCCGGAGACTTCCTTGTACAGCCGCAGCAGCCGTTCGTACGACAGGTCGGTCTCGGACTCCAGCACCTGCAGGCGGGCGCCGAGGTGGATCAGGGTGACCGCGCGCTCGATCTGGCGGGCTTCGGTGAGGATGCTCTTGTTACGCATAAGACTGGGCTTTCGCTGGTGCTCAAAGGTTCTGCAGGTCACGGATCAACCGAGTGACGCCGCGGATCCGGCTTTGCCGGTCCGCCAGCGTCGCCCCCTCGAGGGGGCGGCCGCAGGCCGTAGGGGGTGGTCTGTCAGGCGGCTTCCCGGTGCCGGCCGGCCAACACGATGGAGGCGTGCAGTCGCGAGGTGCCGTCGTTGGCCGCGGCCTTGCCATGGTTGGTCAGCAGGCCCCACACCAGTTCGTCGTCGAAGCGGAAGCGGCACAGCAGCGTGTTGCCCGAAGCGATCTTCATCATTTGCGCCGGGGTCAGGATCGCCAGCATCTCGGCGGTGTCCTCGCTGATGCCCAGGCGGAACAGCGCCTCGTCGCGGTCCGCGCGGATCAGGTTCTGCGCCAGCATCAGGTACGACAGGTTGGCTTCGCGGATTTCGGTGAGGATCTGTTCGGCGGTGGTCATTCGGGACTCCTGTCTTGCTGCGGTCTGGCGGGGGCCCAAGGGGCTGTTCGATGGGATGAATTCTGGCGAACCCCCCGGGGGCGCGATATCAGGGGCGTTCTGTGCCCAGCGTCGCTTCGCAGGTGCCGCCGTGTCGGACAGATCCCTACAAAAGCGTCCTGTGTACCGGTCATTTCCGGTTCAGGTTTGTTCCGTCGCGGCCGAGCGGGCCCGGCGTCAGGAATGGCGGGGCAAAACGGCGTTGATCGGCGCTTTGCGGGGGGGACGGGTTTCGATAATCGGCCCAACACCCAAAGGAGCGTTCATGTCAGAGCCCCTGGTCAGCATTTGCATCCCGACCTACCACCGCAGCCGCTATCTGGAGTCGCTCCTGACCAGCCTGCACGACCAGCTCGCGGGTTTTCCGCATACGTACGAGATCGTCATTTCCGACAACGCGTCGCCGGACGACACGCCGGACGTCATCGCGCGCTTCGCCTCGTCGTTGCCGATCCGTCACTACCGGCAAGACAGCAACATCGGCGGCGCGGCGAACTGGCACTTCGTCGTCACGCGGGCGCAGGGCGAGTTCATCATTTCGCTGGGCGACGACGATGCGTTGCTGGGCGAGCAGACCGCACAGGCGATCCACTGCCTCAACGCGATGCCGAGCGTCGGTGCCGCCTTCGCGCCCTGGGTGCTGTACGACCTGCCGTCGGACAAGAAGCTCGGCCTGTTCTATACCCACCCGGACGACTTCCTGGTGCCGCAGGGCGATCACCGGGCGCTGCTCGACGGGGTGCTGCAACACCGCATCTGGCCGGAGATCGGCATCGTGCGCCGCCAACTGCTGCACCGCGTCATGCCGCGCGTGCCGGAGCACGCGTTCTATGCCTTCGTGCACGCGGGCGAATACCTGTCGCGGTCCGACGTCGTTTTTCTCAAGGATCCGTTCTACGTCTTCGTGGTGCGTCATTTCCACGGCGACAAGCGCGCACAGACCGGCACCCAGGAAGCGATGCAGGCATGGGACCGTTACCGAGGTGGCCTCGAATACCTGATGTCGCGCTTCGCCTCGACGCTGGCGCCCGAGGAACGCAACGCCTACCTGACCCGGATTTCGTCGTTCATCGGCGAGCGCATGGCGATGGCGGTGAAGCTGCGCCTGCGGAGCCGGGCCGACCCGGTCGACACCTTCTACCTCGCGGCCCGGGCCACGGCCCTCGGCGCAGCGCGCGGGCTGCCGGAACCGATGCAGCACCTGCGCTCGCGGGCGGCGCTGCATTTCCTCACCCACGATGCCGAGCTCAACCGCGACAAGCGCCGGCTCGTGTGCATCGGCAGCTTCGAGGACGGCGTGCGCCGCGGCCTGGCGCAGCAGGGGGCGGGCGAGGTGAGCTTCTACGACAGCCTGCCGGACCTGCAGCATTTCAGCGATGCGCTGGTCTTCGTGCGCGACGCGAAGGCGGTCGAAGGCCTGGACATGGAGCCGCTGCTCGCGCAGCGCAACGTGCACGTGGTCCGCGAAGCCGACCTGATGGCGAAGTTCGCCTGTTGACCGGCTGGCGGACGGGCGGAACCTTCCGGTTCCGCCAGCCGTGCGGGCGTCAGCCCTTCACGCGCTTCAGGTAGCCTTGCGGCGCCACCGTGATCAGCAGCTTGGCTTCCAGGTCTTCATCGACCACGAAGCTGTCGTTCTCCTGCAAGTACGCGCGTACCGCCGTCTTCGGGTTGTCCCCGGGTTTCCACGGCCGTTCGCCGGTGAAGAAATGCGCCGGCATGTCCTCGACCAGCGTGTCCATCACGATGCAGTAGCCGCCCTCGCACACCAGTGGCGCATAGGCCCGAAGTTCGGCCAGCACATGCTCGTGGGTGTGGTTGGAGTCGAGCACGACGATGGCTCGCTTGCCGCGTGCCAGCTCGTGCACCTGGCTGATCACGGCCGCGTCGATGGACGAGCCCTGGATCATGCGCAGGCGACGGCTCATCGGGTGCGCCTCGATGGCCTCGCGGTTGTGGGCCCGGATGTCGATGTCGACGCCGATCACTTCGCCGTGCCCGGCCAATTCGAGCAGCGAGGCGTAGTACAGCACCGAGCCGCCGTGCGCAATGCCCGTCTCGATGATCAGGTCCGGCTTGACCTGCCAGACGATCTCCTGCATGGCCATCATGTCCTGCGGGAACTGGATGATCGGCCGACCCATCCAGGTGAAGTTGTATGCGTACTTGTGCGGCGTGATCTCTCGCAGCCAGATGCGCGACAGCGCCTGCACGTCGCGGTCGGCCTTCAGGCCGTCGACATTGCTGCGCACTTCCTGCTCGAATTGCTCATGCGGGTTCATGCACAAAGGTCCTCCAGGAAACGGTGTCGGAACAGAGATGGCGTGCCCCGTCGCGTCCGCAGTGCGCGACGAGATCGAGACCCGAGACATACGGCGTGAATTCGCCGTGCGACTGCGGGTAGGGCAGACGGCGGTAGTCCATGTACTGTACGTCGACGCCGGCCTGCTCGAACGTTTCGTGGGCGAGGTAACGTGCCGCGCCGTGGCCGGTGACGTAGGTGTCGCCGCCGAGGCGCCGGACCACCGCGAGCACCCGCTCGCTGCTGTCGCCCGGGATGCCGAGTTCGCGCACGTCGACGAAACGTGTGCCGGCGTCCAGCCCGAAGTAGCGCACCAGCGCCATCATCGAGGCGCGGGCGAGCGAGCCGACGTGGGGGTGGTTGCCGGCGTACACCTCTTCCGCGAGCCGCAGGGCGTCGGCCCGGTACGGGGCCTGCGCCAGGCTGCGGTGCAACAGGTCGAGATGCCGGGCGCACCAGGCGGCGGCAGGTGCGATCTGCACCTCGTCGATACGCTGCCCGAGATGCAGGTCTTGCAGCGGCACGGTCATCCAGCGCACACCCCGGGGCGTCTTCAGCTGCACCCGGTTCACGAAGCTGCCCTTCGAGAACTGCACGTCGTCGTAGTGGACGAACACGTCGGCCAGGCGCACCTGTTCGAGCAGGCCCACCCAGGGGAACAGCATGGATTGCGAGATGACGATGCGCAGGCTCATGGCAGCGCGCCGGGCGCGGCCGGGCCGAGAAACAGGTCCATCAGCACCACGTCGCGCCAGCTGCCTTCGATGCAGACGTGCTCGCGCAGCAGGCCGCAGGGTTCGAAGCCGAGCCGTCGATAGCACCGCACGGCGCGCTCGTTGTCCGAACGCACACGCAGGCTCACTTTGCGCAGGTTCCAGGTCTCGCGCAGATAGGCGAAGGCGAGCCGCAGCGCTTCGCTGCCGGCGCCCCGGCCCTGGGCCTCGGGGGCCAGGCAGATGCCGAGGTCGGCACGGCGGTCCACGGAGTCGAGGCCGGTGAACTGCAGATACCCGAGCGCCGCATCGGTGTGCCGGTCGGCCACGACGAAAAAGAGGTTGCTGCCGCAGGCGCGCTCGCGCAGCCATTCGCGCACCTGCGCTTCGTTGCTGCCGCGTGCGCGGGCCAGCAGCTGGGCCTGCAGCGCCACGTCGTTGCGCCAGCGCAGCAGCGCCGGCAGGTCGGCCTCGCACCAGGCGCGCAGGCGCACGGTCTCGCCGGCCATCATGCGGGCACTCCGTCCAGGTACACCAGTTGCACGCCGCGCGAGCGCAGCCAGCCCATGGGTTGCATCGCTGCACGGGCGATGGCCGGGTTCAGGCCGACATACAGCGTGCGGACGTCGTCCGGTAACTGCTCGGGTGCCAGCACCGGCTTGCCGAACAGCGTCTTGCCCTGCTGGAACGGGCTGCGGTCGAGGAAGCAGCGCAGCGGCTGCGTCGATCGCAGCGTGCTGGCGATGTAGGCACCGTAGAACCCGGAGCCGTAGACCGCCGCAGGCGCGTCGCCGGTGGCCCGTTCGGCCTCGGCGATGCGCGCTTCCAGGCTCGACCAGTAGCGGGCGAGTTCGAGCGACCGCTGCACGGCATCCCGCACGTCCGGGCAAGGCGTGCGCGGCCCCTGCTTGCGCGCCACGAAGACCAGCGCGCCGCGGTGCGCGGTGGCGTCGATGTCGATCGATTCGAAACCGGCGCCGCGCAGCAGCACGTGCAGCGATGACGGCGTGAAGTGGTTCACATGGTCGATGACGACGAAGTCGGCCACGTTGCCGAAAGTATCCGGCACGACGCCGTAGAAGATGCCATCCGCCTTCAGCAGCCGCGCCACCTTCTCGACGGTGCCGCCGGGGTCTGGGATGTGTTCGAGTGCGAAGAACGAGGTGATGGCGTCGAAGCGTGCTTCCCAGTGTGGCGGCGTGAGGTGCATCGCGCGGCGCTCCGGTGGCACGAAACGGTCCCAGTGGGCGGTGTACATCGCGCTCACGTCGAACAGGTGCACCTGCAGGTCGGGGCGCTGAGCGAGCAGGCGCTGCGGCGTCGAGGCCTTGGCGCAACCGTAGTCGAGCAGCAGCGCGCCCTCGGGCAGCGCCAGCTTGGACGCCAGCGTGCTGACCTGATGATCGGTGCGGTAGACGATACGCTCGCCGTGCACCTCGTAGATCTGGTCCTCGTCGTCCTGGTCGAGCAGGATGCGGTAATCGGACGCGTAGTAGCGGTCGGTGTCGTCGAGCGCCTCACCACGCAGGTGCCCGCAGTGCGGGCACGACCACACGCGCGTGCGCCCCGTGCGGAATTCGCACAACGAGGTCAGTGCCCGGTCGGAGCCGGCGTCGTAGATCGGGTCGCCCAGCGGCGTGCGGCAAACGTTGCAATCCATGTCTATGGGTCAATTGGCGCACAACTCGGGGTGCACGGTGCGGAAGTCCACACCGGCCGCGAAAGAGCCCTTCCAGCCGTGAGAGCGGCCGACCGGCTCGGCGAAGTTGAAGTAGCGGAATTGCATCGACCAGCGCGAGCGCCGGCCGCGGTTGTGCCCGGACGCGTGCAGCAGCAGGAAGTCGATCACGGCCAGGTCGCCCGGTTGCAGCAGCGGCGCGACGCGCTCGTAACGGGCCAGCAGCGCTTCCTCGTCCTTCAGCATCAGGCTGTACGCGCCGCTGCGCTCGGGGCGGCCCGGATCGGCGGTGTACACCGGCACCGGCCCTTCGCGGTGGGAGCCGGGGCAGAATTGCACCGGCCCCATCTCGGGCGTCAGCGGCACCAGCGGGCTCCAGAACACCAGGCCGTCGAGGCTGCGCAGTTGCGCCGGGTATTCCTGGTGCCACTGGGCACGGAAGCGGTCTTCGTCGGGGTTGTCGATGCGGATGCCGTAGCCACCGCCGGCGATGCCCGGCTGGCTGCCCGGGCGCAGCTCGCGCATCAGCTGTTCGTGTGCAGGGTGCGCCACCAGGCGCACGAAGGCCGGCACTTGCTTGACGGCGTCGTACACCTCACCGCCCCAGGCCCGGTCGGTGCGGATGAGGTCGAGATAGCCGCCGTCGAACTCGGCCGGCACGCAGGGGCCGCGCTGGTCGGGCAGGCCATGCCGAGCCATCACCTGGCCGATCACCGCGTGGATACCGCGCTGCACCGGTTCGATGTCGGCGCCGAGATCGTAGAAGCCGGGCACGACCAGCAGGCCGGTCTCGGCGAAGGCGCGGCGTTGGGCGTCGGTTAGGAGAGGCTGGTTCATCGTGGTTCTTCACGCGTGCAGCGCGCGCCGCACATGGGCGACGACGCGGTCGATGTCGGCTTCGGTCAGGTCGTGGTAGCTCGGCAGGTTCACGCCGCGGGCGGGCAGCCCGTAGGCCACGCGGTTGCGCGGACGAGCCTCGAACATCGGCAACTGGCTCAGCGGCCAGAAGAAGACCCGGCCGTCGATCCGGTCGGTCTGGAAGGCAGCGAGCAGCGCTTCGCGGTCGAACGGCACACCCTCGTCGACCACGACGGTGGGCATCCAGTAGCCGTTCACGCAGTGGGCGGGCTCGGGGTTCATCGACAGCGGCAATCCGCGCAGGCGTTCGGCGTAGGCGCGGAACACGCCTCGCTTGGCGGCGATCAGTTCGTCGATGCGCTCCAGCTGCGCGCAGCCCACGGCGGCCTGCAGGTTGGACATCTTGTACTTGAAGCCCAGCATGTCGGGCCAGAACTGGCGGCTCTGGCCGGCGGCCCGGCCGTGGTTGCTCATCGTCAGCACGCGCTCGTGCAGCTGCGCGTCCTGCGACACCCACATGCCGCCCTCGCCGGTCGTCAGCGTCTTGGTGCCGTGAAACGAGAACGTGCCGAAGGCGCCCATCGAGCCGGCAGGCCGCCCCTGCCATGCCGAGCCGATCGCCTCGGCGGCGTCTTCGACCACCGGAATGCCGTGCCGGCGGCCGATCTCGAGCAGCGCATCCATGTCGCACAGGTTGCCGTACAGGTGCACCGCGATGATGGCCTTGGTGCGCGGCGTGATGGCTTCCTCGACGCATGCCGGGTCGAGGCACCAGGTGTCGGGCCGCACGTCGACGAACACCGGCTTTGCGCCGAGGTAGGTGACGGGTGCCGCCGACGCGATCCAGTTGATGTCGCCGAGGATGACTTCATCGCCGGCGCCCACCCCCAGGGCGGCCAGGCCCATGTGCATCGCACCGGTGCAGCTGGAGGTGGCGATCGCGTGCCGCACGCCCAGGTGGGCGCGAAAGCCGGCCTCGAAGCGCTGGATGTATTCGTAGCAGCGCTCGCCCCAGCCGTGCCGGGCAGCGTCGCTCACGTACTCGACTTCGAGCTCGGTGATCGACGGGCGGGTGTAGTGGATGCGGTTCATGTCAGCTCCAGCGCCGGCACCGCGGTCGCGAAGCGGCCGCCCCAGTCGCGGATGTAGTCCAGCTGCGCGGTGATCTCGCTGCGCAGGTTCCACGGCAGGATCAGCACGACGTCGGGCCGGACGCGGCGCAGGTGCGATTCGTCGACCACGGGGATGCGCGAGCCGGGCAGGAAGCGGCCCTGCTTGTGTGGCGACGCATCGACGACGAAGGGCAGCAGGTCGGGCCGCACGCCGGCGTAGTTCAACAGCGTGTTGCCCTTGGCCGCTGCGCCATAGCCGGCCACGGTACGGCCGGCGCGCTTGTGTTCGATCAGGAAGCCGAGCAGCTCGTCCTTGATGCGTTCGGCCCGGGGCTGCAGCCCGCGGTAGAACGACGGCTCCAGCATGCCGGCGCGCTGCTCCTTGTCGAGCATCGCGGCCACCCGTTCGCCGGCCGGGCGGGTGTGCGACGCATGCTGCGCCCACACGCGCAGCGAGCCGCCATGGGTCGGCAGCTCCTGCACGTCCCAGACCACCAGTCCCTGCTGCGCGAAGATGCGCTGCACGGTGTGAAACGCCAGATACGAGAAATGCTCGTGATAGACGGTGTCGAACTGCGACTGCTGCACCAGTTGCAACAGGTGCGGAAACTCGACCGTGACGGTGCCCTGCGGTGCCAGCGCCTCGCGCAGGCCGGCGACGAAGTCATTGATGTCGGGCACGTGCGCCAGCACGTTGTTGCCCAGCACGAGGTCGGCACGGCGGCGCTGCGCGACGAACTCGCGCGCGAAGGAGGCGCCGAAAAAGCGTTCGATCGATTCGATGCCGCGCGCACGTGCCGCTTGCGCGGTGCTGGCGGTCGGCTCAATGCCTACACAGGGGATGCCGCGGTCGCGCACGTACTGCAGCAGGTAGCCGTCGTTCGAGGCCACTTCCATCACCAGCGAGTCGCGCCCGAGCTGCAGCCGCTGGGCTGCCTCGTCGACATAGCGCGCGGCATGCGCGAGCCAGCTCGGCGAGTACGACGAGAAGTACACGTAGTCGTTCGAGAACAGCGCGTCATGCCGTTGCACCTCGTCGACCTGCACCAGATGGCAGGTACCGCAGGTATAGACCTTGAGCGGGAAGTACAGCTCCGGCCGGTCGAGGTCCTCGCGGCGCAGGAAGGCGTTGGACGGAGGGGCCGAGCCCAGGTCGACGAACACGTCGTGCAGTCCGGCGGCGCAGTGGCGGCACTTCATGCGGCCGTCCCTTCGCGCAGCGACCGCAAGTGCGGGAGGGCGCGGTCGCGCTCCGAGACAACGGTCACCGGCAGCGGCCATGCGATCGCGAGGCCGGGGTCGTCGTGGGCCACTCCACCCTCGGCCTCGGGAGCGTAGGCGGCGGTGTGCTGGTAAAGCAGGTGCGCGTCGTCGGTGAGCGCCTGAAAACCGTGCGCGCAGCCTTCCGGGATGAACACCTGCAGGTCGTTGTCGTCCGTCAGCTCCACTGCGTGCCAGCGGCCGAAGGTCGGCGACTGCGGGCGCAAGTCGACGGCCACGTCGAACACGCGGCCGCGCAGGCAGCGGATCAGCTTGGCCTCGGCATGAGCCGCGGTCTGGTAGTGCAGGCCGCGCACGGTGCCGCGTCGGGCGGTCACCGAGTGGTTGACCTGGACGAAGCGCAGGTCGGGGCGGATGGTGGCGAAGGCCTCGCTGCAGAACAGCCGCGCGAAGCGGCCGCGCTCGTCGCCGCGGGCGGATGTCTGCACGGTCCACATGCCGTGCAAGGGGGCGGGCGTCAGCTTCATGTGCGGGCCCAGGCCAGTCCGGCGCGCTGCGCGTCGGCGACGTATTGCTGCAGGTCGTGGTGGCTCGCGATGCGGCCGGCCTCGTGATAGGCGCGGTACCACTGCGCGGTGCGCGCCAGCATGGTGTCGGCATTCCACACCGGGTGCCAGCCGAGCTGCTCGCGCGCCTTGCGGCAATCGAGGTGCAGCAGGTGTGCCTCGTGCGGCTGCGGGCTCGGGTCCACGCGGTGCCGCACGGCCGGCCAATGCTGCGCGAAACGGTCGATCAGTTGCAACACCGTGAGGTGGGCGCAGCTGCTGGGGCCGAAGTTCCACGATTGCGCGTGGATCTCGCCTTCTTGCAGCAGGCGCTGGGCGAGCAGCAGGTAACCCGACAGCGGCTCCAGCACGTGCTGCCATGGCCGCACGGCATGCGGGTAGCGCACCGTGGTGGCGCCCTGATTCAACGCTGCGCGCACCAGGTCGGGCACGATGCGGTCTTCCGACCAGTCGCCGCCGCCGATGACGTTGCCCGCTCGCGCCGTGGCCAGCGCGACCGGGCGGCCGGACGCTGCAGCGCCGAGAAAGCTGGCACGGTAGCTCGCGGACACCAGCTCCGCGCAGGCCTTCGACGCACTGTAGGGGTCGTGCCCCCCCAGCGCGTCGGTTTCGACATAGGCCCGCCCGTTGTCGAGGTTCTCGTAGCACTTGTCGGTCGTCGCGTTGACGACGGCGCGCACGCTCGGCATCGCGCGAACGGCTTCGAGCAGGTGGACCAGCCCGATGACGTTGGTCTGGAAGGTGCCGGCCGGTTCGCGATAGCCCTTGCGCACCAGCGACTGCGCCGCCAGATGGAACACGATCTCGGGCTCGAAGCGCTGCACGGCTTCGCGCACGGCACCGGCGTGGTTCAGGTCGACCAGCGCCTCTTCGATCGGCAGGTCCAGTGCACGCATGTGGCTGTGGCTGCCCTCGGCGGGCAGCGACAGGCCGCAGACGCGGGCGCCCATCGCTTGCAGCCACAACACCAGCCACGAGCCCTTGAAGCCGGTATGGCCCGTGACCAGCACGCGCCGGCCGACGTAGGCCCCGGCGAAGAGCCGCGAGAACCAGTCGTTCATGCCCACACCTTCCAGGGCGCCTCGTTGCCCTGCCACAGCTCCTCGAGCCTGATCTTGTCGCGCAGCGTGTCCATCGGCTGCCAGAAGCCCTCGTGCGTGTAGGCCGAGAGCTGCCCGTCGCGCGCCAGCGCTTCCAGCGGCTCGCGTTCCCAGGTCGTTCGATCGCCGTCGATCAACTCGATCGCCTCGCGTTCCAGCACGAAGAAGCCGCCGTTGATCCAGCTGCCGTCGCCCTGGGGCTTTTCCTCGAAGCGGGTGATGCGCTTGTCCTCGATGTCCAGCGCGCCGAAACGCCCGGGCGGCTGCACCGCGGTCACGGTGGCCATGCGCTTTTGCTGTTTGTGGAATTTCACCAGCCGCGTGATGTCGACGTTGGACAGGCCGTCCCCGTAGGTGAAGCAGAACGGGCTCTCGTCGAGATAGTCCTTCACACGCTTCAGGCGCCCGCCGGTCTGCGTCTGCTCGCCGGTGTCCACCAGCGTCACCCGCCAGGGCTCGCAGTGGCGATGGCAGACTTCCATGCGGTTTTCCGCCAGGTCGAACGTGACGTCCGACATGTGCAGGAAATAGTTGGCGAAGTATTCCTTGACGATGTAGCCCTTGTAGCCCAGGCAGACGATGAAGTCATTGATGCCGTGGTGCGAGTAGAGCTTGAGGATGTGCCACAGCACCGGCTTGCCGCCGATCTCGACCATGGGTTTCGGCCGTACCGAGGTTTCCTCCGCCAGGCGGGTACCGAGTCCCCCCGCCAGAATGACTGCCTTCATCGCTGTCCTTCATGAATGCGGCCCGCATGGGCCCTTGCGCACGTTCACAAGTTACCGAAGGCGGCCGGCAGCGAAGGCCGGAAATCAGGCCGGAAGTGGGGTCAATTCAGCGGGGCCGCCGGCAGGTGCTCGGGCGGCAGCCCGGCGCGGGCCCGTTCGGCCATGCGCTGGTACAGGCCTTCCAGGCCGGCGGCGAAGCGCGCGCCGTCGAACACCGGGAAGTGCAGGCGGCCTTCGCGCAGGTGCCGGCGCAGTCGCTCCAGCCTCGGGCGGTCGCGCAACAGCCCGATCGCGGTGGCCTCGTAGCCGGCCGGCGAGTCGCAGATGAGCTCGGGCAGGCCGACCGCGTCGAGCAGGCTGGCGGCGACCCGCGAGGCGAAGGTGGGCCCCGCGTAGGTCACGATCGGCACGCCCATCCACAGCGCATCGCTGGCGGTGGTGTGGGCGTTGTAGGGCCAGTTGTCGAGCATCAGGTCGGCCAGCGGCAGCCGGGCCAGGTGCTTCGCGAAGCCGGCTTTGGGCGCAAAGATCAACCGGCGCGCCGACACGCCCCGGGCTTCGGCTTCGCGGCGCAGGTTGGCCGTGGCCTGGGGGTTGTCCTCCAGCAGCCACAGGCAGCTGTCGGGCACCGCCTGCAGGATGCGCATCCAGCTGTCGAAGGTCTCGGGGACGATTTTGTAGGCCTGGTTGAAGCAGCCGAGGACCAGGGCGTCGGCCGGCAGCCCCCACTGCCCGCGGGTGGCGGGCTCGGGGAAGGGCCGTTGCAGGTCGTTCGGTTGGTAGCACTGGGGCATCTGCGCAATCTTTTCGGTGTAGTGGGGCGCGTGCTCCAGCGGCGTGACCCAGCGGTCGCCGATGACGTAGTCGATGTAGTCGGCGCCGCAAGTGCCCGGAAAGCCGAGAAAGGCCACCTGGATCGGCGCGGGCCGGTAGGCGAAAACGCCGATACGGCTGTCGTGGGTGTGGCCCTTCAGGTCGACCAGGATGTCGATGCCGTCGGCGCGGATGCGTTCGGCCATCTCGCGCAGGCTGACGGCGCGCATGTCGACGAAGCGGTCGCAGGCGGCTCGCACCCGTTGCTGCATCGCGCTGTTGTCGTCGCGGCCGTACGAATATAACGTGACGTGAAACCGTTCACGGTTGCGTGCTTCCAGCGCCCCCACCATCAGCATGGCGGTGGCGTGGTTGTGGAAATCATTGGAGACGTAGCCCACGCGGATGGGACACCCGGCCGCACCGACCGCGGGCGCGCCTTCCAGCGGCACGACGCCGCGCGCGTGCAGCAACGCCGCGTGCCGCGCCGCCTGCCGGAAGGCCGACGGCGGATGCGGTAGCGCGGCCAGCGCGAACACGCCGCCTTCCGCGCGCTCGGCACCCTCCAGTTCCATCGTGCGCAGGCCCTGCAGCAAGGCTGCGCACGCCGCGTCGAAGCGGCGCCAGTCGCAGGCGTGCTGGCGCATGTGCAGCGCCATCAGGCGCGACGACAGGTCGTGTTCGTCGAGCGTGGCGGCGGTGTCCAGGCTCTCGGCCGCCTCTGTATAGAGCTTCATGCCGCGCAGCGCCAGGCCCAGGCGGACATGCACCACCGGGTTCGAGACCTCCAGCGCCATGGCTTCCAGCAGCACCGCCACGGCTTCCTCGTGGCGCGATTGCCGGGTGAGGGCGACGCCGAAATTCAGCATGAACTTGAACTGCTGGCGCCCGCCGAGGCCGGCCATGCGCTCGAACATCGGCAAGGCCTCGGCCCAGCGGTTCTGCGCCACCAGTGCCAGGCAGGCCACGTGGCCGGCCTTGAAGTTGTGCGGCTCGAGTTGCAGCGCCCGCTCGGCCGCGCTCAGCGCGCCGTCGAACTGCGCCAGGTTCAGCCGCGCCGAGGCGAGAGTCACCCAATCCTGCACGGAAAAGCGCTGGTCGGGCGACAGCCGCGCCAGTTCGCGCTCCGCTTCCTGCCATTGCCCGCCGATAACACATTCGTAGGCGCGCCGGCGCGACTGTAGATAGTGGCGCTCGCGGTCCGGCTGGGTGGGAGAGACGTGGCGTTGCATAAGGCAGGGCGGCGGGCGAGACCCGCACTCTTGTCGATGGCACCGAATCTAGACAAGCGCAGGCGTGAACATCCCGCAATAAGTGGCAGGGTTCGCGGCCATTTCGACTTGCCACACGGACGCGCTTCTGGCACGGCTTTTTTCACCTTCGTGCACGAACGCACTTAAGTTCCCGCCGGGGCGGGTCGATATCAGCACCAACGAGATGAACATTCCACATCTCGTGGTCCGGAACAGCCAACGGGCGCAGCGGTGTCGCAAGGCACCTAAGCCACCCAGAAGACTGCCGCCGGGCGCAGCAGGCCACCGGCCAGGACAGGGTGCATCGATGCGATGCGGCAGGTCCGGGCAGGCGGCAGGCGCGGTGATCGGGGCGACCCGGTTGCCGAGGCAAAGCAAAGCCGGCGTCCTCGCCGGGAGTCTGTGTATATAGGAGAGATCCATCATGGCAATGACCATCAACACCAACGTGGCTTCGCTCACGGCGCAACGCAACCTGAATTCGTCGCAGAGCACCCTGGCCACTTCGATGCAGCGCCTGTCTTCAGGCCTGCGTGTCAACAGCGCGAAGGACGACGCCGCCGGCCTCGCCATCGCCGAGCGCATGAACGCCCAGACGAAGGGCCTCAACGTCGCGGCGCGCAACGCCAACGACGGCGTCTCGCTGGCGCAGACGGCCGAAGGCGCGCTGGGCAAGGTCGGCGACATGCTGCAGCGCATGCGTGAACTGGCCGTGCAGTCGGCCAACGCGACCAACAGCGAAGATGACCGCAAGGCCCTGCAACAGGAAGTCGGACAACTGCGCGACGAAATCGACCGCGTCGCCAAGCAGACCTCGTTCAACGGCAAGAAGCTGCTCGACGGCTCCTTCTCTGCAGCCAGCTTCCAGGTTGGCGCCAATGCCGGCGAAAACATCACGATCGCCGCGCTGACCGATTCTTCCTCGGAAGGTCTGTCGGACATCAACTACGGCGAAGCCGAGATCGCCTCGATCGATTCCGCGGACGTGACGTCGCTCGATTCGATCGACGCCGGTGACCTGAAGATCCACGTCGACAGCGATTCGTACGACCTGGCCGAGATCAGCAAAGCCGCGACCGCCGAGGAGCGTCTGGGCCAGACGGTTGAAGCGATCAACCGCCGCTCTGCCGACACCGGCGTGACCGCCTACCTGACCAAGGAAGACGACGGCACGTACACGATGCAGATCCGTTCGTCCGCCGTGGACGAGGATGGCGAGGCGCTGGACGTGACCTTCGAGGGCTTCACGACCGAAGCCACCGGCGTGACGGCGGCCGACATGGACACGACCGCGACCAACACCACCGGCATCGACGAGCTGTCGGTCGAGACCGCCGAAGACGCGTGGCTGGCGATCAAGCAGATCGACGACGCGCTGAACCAGGTGAACAGCGCCCGTGCGACGCTGGGCGCGGTGCAGAGCCGCTTCGAGAACGCGGTGTCCAACATCGCGATCCAGGCGGAGAACACCGCAGCAGCCCGCGGCCGTATCGTCGACGCCGACTTCGCCCAGGAAACCGCGAACCTGTCGAAGGCGCAGATCCTGCAGCAAGCCGGTACCGCGATGGTGGCGCAAGCCAACCAGATGCCCCAGCAAGTGCTGTCGCTGCTGCGCTGATCGCTGCGGCACGCTGCCCTCGTCAGAGGGGCAGCTCCAGAAAACGCCCGGCCCCGCCGGGCGTTTTGCTTTGTGCTCGACCGGGCCAGGCGTGTCCCCGGGGCGGCATGGCCGGGCATCGGAATCAGCGATCAACTGGCCCGGTTTTTCCCCCTTTTTCGCGGCTTGGTCCGGCGCGGGCCTGCCGAAAATTGATGGACCGAAAGCGGTAGTCCCGGCGCCAGAGCCGGATCTTGATCCTGGTTCTAAGGAGAGCTGCCATGCCTCAAACCATCAACACCAACATCAATTCGCTGACCGCTCAGCGAAATCTGAACTCTTCGCAGAGCTCGCTGGCAACGTCGATGCAGCGGCTGTCCTCGGGCTTGCGTGTGAACAGCGCCAAGGACGACGCCGCGGGGCTGGCGATCGCCGAACGCATGAACACGCAGGTGCGCGGCCTCAATGTCGCCGCCCGCAACGCGAACGACGGCATCTCGCTGGCGCAGGTGGCCGAAGGCGCGCTGGGCAAGGTCGGCGATATGCTGCAACGCATGCGTGAGCTGGCCGTGCAGGCCGCCAACGCGACGAACAGCGAAGCCGACCGCGGCGCGTTGCAGGCCGAAGTGCAGCAGCTGCGCGACGAAATCAACCGTGTGGCCAAGCAGACGGCGTTCAACGGACAGAAACTGCTGGACGGCTCCTTCTCTGCGGCGACCTTCCAGATCGGTGCCAATTCCGGTGAAAGCATCACGGTCGCGGCGCTGACCGATGCATCCGCCGAAGGCCTGTCCGACATCAACTACGGCGAGGCGGAGGTGGCTTCCATCGACGCGACCGCCGTGACCAGCCTGGACGAGATCGCCGCGGGCGACCTGAGCATCTTCGTCGACACCGAGGAATTCGAGCTGCCGGCCATCAACGAGGCCGCCACCGCGGAAGAGCGCCTCGGACAGACGGTCGAGGCGATCAACCGGCGCTCCGCCGACACCGGCGTGACCGCCTACCTGGCGCGCGAGGACGACGGAACCTACACGATGCAGATCCGCTCGTCCGCGCTGGACGAGAACGGCGACGCGCTGGACGTCACCTTCAGCGGCTTCGCGACGGAAACCACCGGCGTCAGCGCGGCCGACATGGACACCACGGCCACCAACGTCGGCGGCATCGACGAGTTGTCGATCGAGACGTCGGAGGATGCATGGCTGGCGATCCAGCAGATCGACGATGCCCTCGACCAGGTCAACAGTGCGCGTGCGACGCTCGGTGCGGTGCAGAGCCGCTTCGAGAACGCCGTGTCCAACATCCAGATCCAGTCGGAGAACACCGCTGCGGCGCGTGGACGCATCATGGATGCGGACTTCGCGGCGGAAACCGCCAACCTGTCGCGGGCGCAGATCCTGCAGCAGGCCGGCACGGCGATGGTGGCCCAGGCCAACCAGTTGCCGCAGCAGGTGCTGTCGCTGTTGCAAGGCTAACGCAGCCTTGCCGCCGGCCTCGAGCGCAAAGCCCTCCGGGAACCCCTCGGCGGGCTTTTCGTCGCTTGAAAACTCAAGTTCCGTCGGCGCGTGCCGATAGGACTTACAAAGTGAAGGAGCATCCGGATGGCCATCTCGTCCCCGGGCCTGGGTAGTGGCCTGGACGTCAGCAGCATCGTCGAGAGGCTCGTCGCGATCGAACGGCGGCCCATCGACCTGATCGGCGAGCAGACGACCAAGCTGCAGTCGCGGCTGTCCGCCTTCGGGCTGCTGCAAAGTTACACGGTGAACGTGCACGACGCGGTGAACCGCCTGACCGATGCCACGCTGTGGCAGAAGACTTCGGCGTCGACGACCGACATCAGCATCAGCGCCAGCTCGACGGCAGACGCGGTCAGCGGCCGCTACAGCGTCGAAGTCAGCCAGCTCGCGCAGGCACAGTCGATCTCTTCCAAGGCCTATGCGAGCAGCAGCACGGCGGTCGGCAGCGGCACGCTCCACATCGAGCTCGGCACGTGGAATGCCGACAAGACCGCCTTCACGGCAAAAAGCGGAGCCACGGCGGTCGACGTCGTCATCCCCGCCGGAGCCGACTCGCTGGCCGAGGTGCGCGACGCCATCAACAAGGCGAGCGCCGGCGTCACCGCGTCCATCGTCAACGACACGTCCGGCGCCCGGCTGGTGCTGAGATCGAACGAAACCGGCGCCGAGAACGCGGTGCGCATCACGGCGACGACCGACGACGACGGCAACGCGGGCGACGCACTCGGCCTGTCGGCGCTGGCGTACGATCCGCCTTCCGCTGCGGGCCAGATGACCGAGAACCTGGCTGCGCGCAACGCCGTGGCGACGGTCAACGGCTTGAGCGTGTCGTCGGCGACGAACGTCTTCAACAATGTCGTCGACGGCCTGAAGTTCACGGTGTCGAAGGTCACCACCGCACCGGCCGAGATCCGCGTGGGCGTCGACACCGAGTCGATGAAGAAGGCCGTCAACGACTTCGTCAAAGCCTACAACGACATCAACAAGTACATTGCCGACCAGACCAAGTACAACCCGGACACCAAGGCGGCTGCCACGTTGCAGGGCGATCGTTCCACCTTGTCGTTGCAGGGCCAGCTGCGCCAGATGGTGACGGGCATCAGCGGCGCTTCGGGCACCTTCCAGCGCATCTCCGACCTCGGGCTGCAGCTTCAGAGCGACGGCTCGCTCAAGGTGAACGACAGCAAGCTGTCGGACGCGTTGGCGAACAATCGCAGCGAGGTCAGCGCTGCGTTCTCGAAGTCCGATGCCACGAACCCGGCGAACAACGGTTTTGCGGTGCGGATGAAGGCGCTGACCGCGTCCTTGACCCGCACCGACGGCCTGGTGACGACGCGCACCGACGGGCTGCGTGCCAGCATCCGTCGCAACGAGCTGCAGGCCGAGAAGTACGAAGCCCGGGTCGCGCTTGTCGAGCAGCGCCTGCTGCGGCAGTACAGTGCACTCGACAACAGCCTCACATCGTTGAACGGGCTGAGCAGCTACGTCAACCAGCAAGTCACGCTCTGGAACAACAAATCCGGCAAGTGAGCCCGGTTCCATCGCGAGGTCGGCCGGCCCCGTTGCACCCGTCGTCTGGCGGGGTTCCGGGGCCGTGTCATTTGGCCGCCCGGCCGTCTGCGAAAAAGGCGGGGGTCACACCCCCCAAAAATCAGGATCAGAGGTTCAAGTTCGGGGAACGAGGCGCCGATAACCCCTTCAACAGCTTGAACGACCACAAGGGACCCGAGATGTTTGCTCCTCACAGAAGCCAAACCGCCGCCTACCACCGCGTGAACGTCGAGACCGGCATTTCCGCCGCCGACCCGCATCGCCTCGTGGCGATGCTCTACGACGGCGCCATCGACGCGATCTCCGCCGCTCGCGGCGCCCTGCAGCGCGGCGACGTGCCGGGCAAGGGTGTGGCGATCAGCAAGGCCGTACGCATCGTGGAGGAGGGGCTGCGCGGCGGCTTGAATCCTCAGGCAGGCGGCCAACTCGCCGACAACCTGGGTGCCCTGTACGCCTATGTCACCCGGCGACTCACGCACGCCAACCTGCACAACGACGACGCCGCACTGCGCGAGTGCATCGAACTGTTGACCCCGCTGCGCGATGCCTGGAAGATGATCACGCCCCAGAGGCAAGCCGCATGAAATTCCTCGACAGCTCTTCCTACCCCTGCAACGACACGGTGGCCGCCATGGCAGACGACACGCTCCTGGAGTTCTACGAAGCCATCGAGCGTGCCAGTGAAGACATGCTGCAGGCCGCCCGCGACGGCGACTGGGACCGCGTGGTCAAGCTCGAAGGCGCATGCGCGGTGCTGATCTCCCAGCTCAAGCATGCCGCCTCCGGCCGCGAACTCGACGCGCAGGAAGCCCGCACGAAGAGCAAGATCATGCGCCGCATCCTGCAGAACGACGCCCAGATCCGCAACCTGGCCGAGCCCTGGCTCGAAGACCTCGACCGACTGCTGGCCGGTTCGCCGAAGTCGGTTCACTGACCTGCCCAAGGGGCCACTGCCCATGGAAACGATGCCGATGCCCCTGCCGTCGGAGCCCGAGGCCCGTGCCTCGCTCGACGACTTCCGCGTCAGTGAACCCTTCGAGATTTTGACGCTGTTGCGGCGCATGGCCGAACTCCGCGTGCTCGTGACCATCGCGACACCCGGTGGCGCCAGCTACACGACCAGCGTGTGGGAAGTCGACCGCGCCAAGGGTGTCGTGCGCTTCAGCGCCGACCGGAACGACCCGCAGCTCGAGCGTGTGCTCGACGCCGACGATGCGGTGGCCGTCAGCTATCTGGACAGC
Organism: Caldimonas mangrovi; assembly: GCF_023721835.1. Taxonomy (GTDB): domain Bacteria; phylum Pseudomonadota; class Gammaproteobacteria; order Burkholderiales; family Burkholderiaceae_C; genus Caldimonas; species Caldimonas mangrovi. The sequence goes on from NZ_JAMKFE010000004.1 coordinate 38,339, forward strand.
ATCAAGATCCAGTTCGACGTCGACGGGCTGGTGCACGTGCACGCCGGTGGCGGGATCAGCGCACTGAACTGCAGTTTTCCGCATGAGATGTTCCGCTTCCAGCGCCGCAACAGCTACCGGGTGCGGCCGCTCATGACGACACCGCCGCACGCGTGCTTCGGCCACCCGGCCGCACCGGACATCCGGCTCGAACTGCGCGTGATCGACGTCAGCATCGGCGGCATCGCGCTGTTCCTGCCGCCCGACGCGCTGGCGCTGGAGCCGGGTAGCACCATCAACGACGCCGTGATCGACCTCGATGCCGAGACGCAGCTGCGTGCGACGCTGCGGGTCGCCCACATCACCTCGATGAACGGCGATGCGCAGGGCGTGCGCATCGGCTGCGAGATGGAGAGCATGAGCGGCGAGTCGCTGCGCATGCTGCAGCGTTTCATCGACCAGACCCAGAAGCGCCGTCGGATGATGGCGGTCGACGGCTCCTGACGCCAGTCGGTCCGGGCTTCCCGGTCCGAACATTGCCGCCGCGGCGCACGGCTCGACACCGTCACGCGGCGTTTCAGCTCCCGGCTCCACGGTTCTTTTCCGGCGTTAGAAACACCCGCACGCGCTCAAGATGCCGTGAGGCGCGCCGATAAAACTTCCAGCATAAGCGGCCAACGGATACAAGCGTGCCGCGCGACGCACCTCGGAAAGTACATCGCTCATGTTCGTCATCATCGGCTACATCGTGGCGCTGGGCTGCATCTTCGGCGGCTTCATCCTCCATGGCGGAAACATGGGGGTGGTGCTCGCGGCCCTGCCGACCGAAACCATGGTCATCGGCGGCGGTGCGCTGGGCGCGTTCATCGTCAACAACCAGCCCAAGGTGCTGAAGGCCACGCTCGGCGCCGTCCCCAAGCTGCTCAAGGGCTCCAAGTACACCAAGGCTCGCTACATGGAGCTGATGGCGCTGCTCTACGAGATCCTGCAGAAGGCGCGCAAGGAGGGCCTGATGGCGATCGAGAAGGATGTCGATGCGCCGCACGAGTCTGCGCTGTTCCAGAAGTACGCCACTGTCGGCCATGACCACCATGTGGTGGAGTTCATCACCGACTATCTGCGCATGATGGTGTCGGGCAACCTGAACGCCCACGAGATCGAGTCGCTGATGGACAGCGAGATCGAGACGCACCACCACGAAGCGCACGCCCCGGCGGCGGCGATCCAGCGGGTCGCCGGCGGCTTGCCGGCCTTCGGCATCGTGGCGGCCGTGCTGGGCGTGGTCAACACCATGGGCTCGGTCGGCCAGCCGCCGGCGGTGCTGGGCGGGATGATCGGCTCGGCGCTGGTGGGCACCTTCCTCGGCATTCTGTTGGCGTACGCCATCGTCGAGCCACTCGCCGGCTTGCTGGAGCAGAAGAACGACGAGGGCACCAAAGAGCTGCAGTGCATCAAGACCACGCTGCTGGCCAGCATGCAGGGGTACGCCCCGCAGGTCGCCGTGGAGTTCGGCCGCAAGGTGCTGTACTCCACCGAGCGCCCGAGCTTCTCCGAGCTCGAAGGCCACGTGAAGGGCAAGAAGGCCTGACGGCCGGAGCGACACCATCATGGCCGGGGACTCCAAGAAACTGCAGCCGATCATCGTCAAGCGCGTCAGGAAGGCGGCCCATGCCCACCACGGCGGCGCCTGGAAGATCGCGTACGCGGACTTTGTCACCGCGATGATGGCCTTCTTCCTGCTGATGTGGCTGCTGGGCTCGACCACCGAGGGCGACCGCAAGGGCATTGCCGACTACTTCAACTCGCCGCTGAAGGTGTCGCTGCTCGGCGGCGGCAGCGGCTCGGGCGACTCGTCGCACGTCATCAAGGGCGGCGGTACCGATCTGTCGCGCACCACCGGCCAGGTCAAGATGGGCGACATCGACGCGCGTCGCAAGACGGTCAACCTGCAGGCGCTGAAGGAGAACCAGAAGCGCCTGGAGATGCAGCGGATGGAACAGCTGAAGCAGCGCATCGAAAGCGCGCTGACGAACAACCCCCAGCTCGCTCCGTTCACCTCGCAGATACGCCTCGACATCACCGCTGACGGCCTGCGCATCCTGATCGTCGATGCGCAGAACCGGCCGATGTTCGATTCCGGCAGCGCCTTGGTGAAGGACCACATGCGGCAGATCCTGCGCGAGGTCGGCAAGTCGCTGGCCGAGGTCGACAACAAAATCACGCTGGCCGGCCACACCGACGCCGCGCCGTACAGCTCGGGCGAGCGCGGCTACAGCAACTGGGAACTGTCGGCCGACCGCGCCAACGCATCGCGCCGCGAACTGATCGCCGGCGGTCTGAACGAGCGGCAGGTGGTACGGGTGCTGGGCCTGGCGTCGAGTTCGCTGCTCGACAAGGACAACCCGATGAGCCCCGCGAATCGCCGCATCAGCATCATTGTCATGAACCAGGAAGCCGAAGAGCGCCACGAGCTCGGCGGCGACGTGAGCCCGCCGGCGGTGCCGTCCGAGCCGTTACCCGGCATTCCGGACATCCGGCCCTCAAGTTTGACGCCGGTCAACCGATAAACACACCGAACACCTTTTCTCCCCGAGGACCCTGCCCATGAGCACCGCAGCCGACATGAAATTCCTCATCGTCGACGACTTCTCGACCATGCGCCGCATCGTGCGGGGCCTGCTCAAGGAGATCGGCTACCAGAACGCGGAAGAAGCCGAAGACGGCGCCGTTGCCCTGCAGATGCTGAAGAACGGCGCCTACGACTTCGTCGTCAGCGACATCAACATGCCGAACATGAACGGCTTCGAGCTGTTGGCGAACATCAAGCAGGACGACGCGCTGAAGCATCTGCCCGTGCTGATGGTGACGGCCGAAGCACGCAAGGAAGACATCGTGCGAGCAGCGCAGGACGGCGCGGCGGGCTACATCGTGAAGCCTTTCACGAAAGCGACGCTGGAAGAAAAAGTCCAGAAGATCATGCAGAAGTTGGGTAAGTAAGAAAGGCCCCGCGATGAAGCCCCAGAACATGCCCGATACAGCCCCTGCTGCCACCACCTCACCCGAGGTGTACCAGCAGCTCGGCGAGATGACCCGCCAGTTGCACGACACGCTGACGCAGCTCGGCTTCATGCCGCGCCTCGGCGAGATCACCGACAGCCTGCCGGACGCCCGCAGCCGGCTGACCTACATCGCCGAGAAGACCGGCGAAGCGGCCGAGAAGGTGCTGAACCTGGTCGACCAGGCCAAGGCCGAGCAGGGCCGCGTGGCTGCCGAGACCCGTCGCATCGCCGAGGCGATCGTCGCCGACCCGGTGAAGGCGGTGGCGCGCGGCGACGTGATGAATTTCGTCGGCGATGTCGATGCCGCGACTGCGCGTATCGACCAGCACCTGACCGACATCATGATGGCGCAGGACTTCCACGACCTGACCGGCCAGGTGGTTGCCAAGGTCGTGAAGCTTGCCGCAGATATCGAGGACCAACTGGTCAGTCTGCTGCTGAAGACAGCACCGCCGGGGCATGCACCCAAGGTCGAGCAGACCTTCCTGAACGGGCCGGTGGTGAACCCGGAAGGGCGAACCGACGTGGTGGCGAACCAGGAGCAGGTGGACGACCTGCTGGCCAGCCTCGGATTCTGAGTATCGAGAGAACCCGGCCCTTGAGTGGGCCATGGAGAGGGGGAAACGCCCTGCACGTAGAGGCAGGGCGTTTTTTTTGCTGGTTGTTGGCCCACCCCCTACGGGCTGCGCCCGCCCCCTCAAGGGGGCAACGCCTACGGCCCGGCAAAGCCGGTTCCGTGGCGTTCACTGGGCCGGCACAAGCCGCGCGCGGGCTTCTGGCTCTTCGATGGGGCTTTGCCCGCCGGCCTGCCCTCGGTTCGAAAGTTCACCGGGGGATTGAAACCCATCCTGCCAGCCTTTTCCCGGGCCGGCAAAAGCGCGGTTTCCCTCCTTCTATTCGCGCTTAAGAATTCCGGCGGCCTTCACACAATGGCGAGGACTCCCCTTCCATCGCCATGGCCGACCAAGACCAGCAAGACCGCAACCTGCCAGCTTCCGAGCGCAAGATCCGAAAGGCGCGCGAGGACGGCCAGGTCGCGCGTTCGCGACATCTCGGGCATTTCCTGATCGTCGGTGCGGGTCTGGCCGCCCTGGCGATCGGGGCGCCGTGGCTGGCCGGCTGGCTGCAGGACCTGCTGAGCAACGAACTGAGCTTTCGGGCCGCGGACCTCGCCTCGCCGGCGCAGATGACCGAACGGCTCGGGGCGGCGGCCAGCAAGTTCCTGGTCGTGACGGTGCCGCTCGGCGCCGTGATGGCGGCCGGTGTGGTGGCGGCGAACATTGCCTCGGGCGGATGGAACTGGACCCTCAAGCCGCTCGCGCCCAAGTTCTCGAAGCTCGACCCGATCAGCGGCCTCGGTCGTGTCGTCTCGAAGGAGCAGATCCTGGAGGCGCTGAAGGCCAGCAGCTTCGCGGTCGCCATCGGCACCGTGGGGGGCTTGTACCTCTATACGCATCTCGACGCCTTCCAGCTCGCGCTCGGCATGGCCCTGCCCACGGCGATCGCCGAAATGGGACAGGTGATGCTGAAGGGCCTGGCGCTGATGCTGCTGATCCTCGCGCTGTCGGCCGTCGTCGACGTGCCGCTGCAGCGCCACCTGCTGGCCAAGCGGCTGAAGATGTCGCACCAGGAGGCCAAGCAGGAGCACAAGGAGCTCGAGGGCAACCAGGAGGTCAAGGTCAAGATGAAGGCGCGCATGCGTGAGATGGTCAAGCGCCGGATGATGGCCGAGGTGCCGCGCGCCGACCTGGTCGTGATGAACCCGACCCACTACGCGGTGGCGCTGAAGTACGACGAAGCGACGATGGGAGCCCCGCGCCTCGTCGCCAAGGGCGCCGACCTGATCGCCATGCAGATCCGCGACCTCGCCAAGGAGCACAAGGTGCCGGTGCTGCAGGCGCCGATGCTGGCGCGCGCGCTCTACGCGCACGCCGACATCGACCGCGAGATCCCGATGGCGCTGTACGGCGCGGTGGCGCAGGTGCTCGCCTACGTGTACCAGCTGCGCGCCGCCATGGGTGGCCGCGCACCGATGCCCGGCGCCCTGCCCGAACTGAACGTGCCGGTCGAGATGGATCCCCACCACGGCAAGACCCCTGAAGAGGCCTGACCCCGATGAACCCGACCCTGCGTCCATTCCAGTCCGTGCTCGGCGCGGTGCCGATCAAGATGCTCGCGGCGCCGCTGGTGGTGATCATGATCCTCGCGATGATGGTGCTGCCGCTGCCGCCGTTCGCGCTGGACGTGCTGTTCACCTTCAACATCGCGTTGGCGCTGATGGTCATGATGGTGTCGGCCTACATGGTGCGGCCGCTCGACTTCGCGGCCTTCCCGGCGGTGTTGCTGCTGACCACCATGCTGCGGCTGTCGCTGAACGTGGCGTCCACCCGTGTCGTGTTGCTGGAAGGGCACACGGGCACCGGCGCAGCGGGTCAGGTCATCGAGTCGTTCGGCCACTTCCTGATCGGAGGCAATTTCGCGGTCGGCCTGATCGTCTTCGCGATCCTGGTCGTCATCAACTTCATCGTCGTGACGAAGGGTGCCGAGCGCATCGCCGAGGTCAGTGCGCGCTTCACGCTGGACGCGATGCCCGGCAAGCAGATGGCGATCGACGCCGATCTGAACGCGGGGCTGATCGACGAGAAGGAGGCGAAGCGCCGCCGTGCCGAGGTGGGCGAGGAGGCCGAGTTCTTCGGCTCGATGGACGGTGCCTCGAAGTTCGTGCGCGGCGACGCGGTCGCCGGCATGCTGATCCTGGTCATCAACGTCATCGGCGGGCTGATCGTCGGCGTGGCGCAGCACGGCCTGTCGCTGGGCCAGGCGGCCGACAGCTACATCCTGCTCGCCGTCGGCGATGCGTTGGTCGCACAGATCCCGGGGCTGTTGATCTCGATCGCGGCGGCGATGGTCGTCTCGCGGGTCGGCAAGGAGCAGGACGTCGGCAGCCAGATCATGCGGCAGGTGTTCAGCTCGCCCCGCTCGCTGGGCATCACCGGCGGCGTGATCGGCTTCATGGGAATCATCCCCGGCATGCCGCATGTGACTTTTTTGGCGATTGCGGGCGGCCTGGGCTATGCCGCGTACTGGATGCACCAGCGCAACGAACGCGCCAAGCGCACGCCGGAGCCGGCCGCCGGCGCCGCGCAGCCCAACCCGAACGCCGAGGCCACCTGGGACGACCTGCAGCCGGTCGACATCCTCGGACTGGAGGTCGGCTACCGGTTGATCCAGCTGGTCGACAAGGAGCGCCAGGGCGACCTGCTCGCACGCATCAAGGGCGTGCGGCGCAAGTTCGCGCAGGACGTCGGCTTCCTGCCGCCGGCCGTGCACATTCGCGACAACCTGGAGCTCAAGCCCAGCATGTACCGCATCACGCTGCGCGGCGCGGTGATCGGCGAGGGCGAGTGCTTCCCCGGCATGTCCCTGGCCATCAACCCGGGCCACGCGACGACGCCGCTGATCGGCACGCAGACGACCGATCCGGCCTTCGGGCTGCCTGCCGTCTGGATCGAGGAGCGCCAGAAAGAAAGCGCCCAAATGGCCGGATTTACGGTCGTTGATTCCTCGACCGTGGTGGCGACCCATCTTTCACACTTGATGCAAGTCCACGCGGCCAAGTTGTTGGGTCGCGCAGAGACGCAGCAACTGGTGGAACACGTGACGAAGCTCGCTCCGAAACTGATGGAAGACGTGGTGCCGAAGATGGTCAGCGTCGCCACGCTCCAGCGGGTGCTGCAACTGCTGCTGGAAGAGTCCGTCCACATCCGAGACATGCGCACCATCGTCGAAAGCCTGGCAGAGCACGGCACCGTCACCGACCCGTCGGACCTGGCCCAGCGCATCCGCGTGAGCCTCGCGCCGGCCATCGTGCAGCAGATCTACGGCGCGGTGAAGGAACTCGACGTGATCGCGATCGAACCCGAACTCGAGCGGCTGATCACCCAGGCCCTGACCTCGCCGCACGGCGCTGCACTCGACCCCGGCGTGGCCGAGACGCTGACCCGCTCGGCAGCCAACGCCTCGAAGAAGCAGGAAGACATGGGCGTGCCCGCCTGCCTGCTGGTGCCCGACATGATCCGCGCGCCGATGGCGCGCCTGCTGAAGCGCGCCGCGCCCCGCCTGGCGGTGCTGGGCCACAGCGAGATTCCTGACACCCACACCATCCGGATCGGTTCGATCATCGGAGGAGCAGCATGACTGATGCCGTGAACACCCATTCGAGCCCGACGCCGGGCCGCCCCAAGGCGGGCGAGATCCCCTCGGGGGATCGGTCGGGGTACTCCGCGAACGAGGGGCGGTCGTGTTCGAGCCCGACGCCGGGCCGCCCCAAGGCGGGCGAGATCCCCTCGGGGGATCGGTCGGGGTACTCCGCGAACGAGGGGCGGTCGTGTTCGAGCCCGACGCCGGGCCGCCCCAAGGCGGGCGAGATCCCCTCGGGGGATCGGTCGGGGTACTCCGCGAACGAGGGGCGGTCGTGTTCGAGCCCGACGCCGGGCCGCCCCAAGGCGGGCGAGATCCCCTCGGGGGATCGATCGGGGTACTCCGCGAACGAGGGGCGGTCGTGTTCGAGCCCGACGCCGGGCCGCCCCAAGGCGGGCGAGATCCCCTCGGGGGATCGGTCGGGGTACTCCGCGAACGAGGGGCGGTCATGAATGTGAAGCGATTTGTGGGCCGCACTTCGCGCGATGCCCTGGTGCAGGTGCGCCAGGCCTTCGGCGAAGACGCGGTCATCCTGTCGACCCGCCCCTGCAACGAAGGCGTCGAGGTGCTGGCCATGGAGCCTGACAGCGTCGCCGCAATCGAGAAGTTCGACGCGAAGCAGCCCGCGGCGCCGGCCAAACCGGCCGTCGAGACCCGCGTGGTCAAACCGGCGCCGGTGGAGCGCGACGTCGAACGCCTGGCCATGAGCACGCTGTCGTTCCAGGACTACGTGCGCGAACGCATGCTGAAGCGCCGCCAGGCCGCCATCCAGCCGCCTGCGGCACCCGAGGCGATGCCGTCGCCGCGCGCCGCTGCACCTGCCGTCCCGGCCGCTGCCCAGCCGCTCGAGCAGCGCCTGGCCGAGCGTGCTGCGCTGCGCAAGGCGGAACGGCTTGCACAGGAACAGACCGCACAGCCCGATGCGCCGGCTGCGCCGATGATCGACCGCCGCCCGGCCCCCTCCCGTGCGGCACCGGTGCCGTCGCTGCACGACGCTCCGGCTTGGCAGCCCGTCGCCGCCGCAGTGCCGTCGCTCGCGCAGGCCGGCGGCAACGACCAGGAACAGCGCGCCATGCTCAACGAGTTGCGCGAGATGAAGGGCCTGATCGAGGAACGCTTCGGCGCGCTTGCCTTTATGGAAAAGCTGCAGCGCAACCCGCACCAGGCGAAGCTGACGCAGAAGCTGCTGGACTGCGGCTTCTCGCCGGCGCTGATCCGCAAGCTGGCGGCCAACACGCCGGCCGACGTGGCGGATCTGGACGCCTGGGTGGCCGGCGTGCTGCAACGCAACCTGCTGACCGGCGAAGGCGAAGCGCCGCTGGAAGACCAGGGCGGTGTCTACGCGCTGGTCGGCTCCACCGGTGTCGGCAAGACCACGTCGACCGCCAAGCTGGCAGCCGCCTTTGCCGCCAAGTACGGCCCGTCCAATCTCGGCTTGATCACGCTCGATGCCTATCGCGTCGGCGCCCATGAACAGTTGCGGGCGTATGGCCGCATCATCGGCGTCGCGGTGCACACCGCGCATGACCGCTCGGCGCTGGAAGACCTGCTCGACCTGCTGTCGGCCAAGAAGATGGTGCTGATCGATACCGCCGGCATCGCGCAGCGCGACAGCCGGACCCAGGAACTGCTGGAGATGGTCGGCCATCGCAGCATCCAGCGCCTGCTGGTGGCCAACGCGTCCTCGCAGGGCGAGACGATCGAGGACGTGCTGATCTCCTACCGCGCCAACCAGTGCAAGGGTGTGGTGCTGTCCAAGCTCGACGAGGCCGTCAAGCTGGGGCCCGCGCTCGACGCGATGATCCGCCACAAGCTGAAGGTCGTCGGTGTCGCCAACGGCCAGCGCGTGCCGGAAGACTGGCACCGAATGTCGTCACAGGCCCTGGTGCACCGCGCGCTGCGCGGCGGCGGCAGCTCGGCCTACCGGATGGACAGCGACGACGTCAATCTGGTGTTCACGGCGCCGCCGCAGCGTGCCGGCATCGAAACCGGAGGCCTGCATGCTTGAGCGCGGCTTCGACCAGGCGCACGGGCTGCGCCGACTGTTCGCCCACCACACCGTGCACCTGCTGCCGGTGACGGCCAACCCGCACGTGCCGGGCAGCCATGTCCTGCTCGAAGGGCTGTGCCAGGGGCTGGCTGCACAAGGCTTGCACACGCTGGTGATCGATGCCGTGCAAGGCCCCTACGGCAGCGGCGTCGATGTGGCCGGCGCGATCGCACGCGACCTCGACCTCGGCCAGTGGATCGACGAGTTCGACCCCTACACCTCAGTGCTCGCGGCCGGCCCGACGCTCGCCTTCTTCGGCCAGGCGGAGGGGGCTTCGACGCTGCTGTTCGAGGCGCTGCGCGAAGCGGCACCGTCGGCCGATGTCGTGCTGTTCCATGCCGATGCGAGTGTTCTGGCCGGTCTGTTCGATCAACGCCGCGTGCGCCCGCTGGTGCTGGGCGGCGACGACCCGCACGCCGTCACGCATGCTTACGCGTCGATCAAGATCCTGGCGCGCCAGGCCGGACTGCTCCACCACGCCATCGTGATGGACACCGCCGAACAGTCGCTGGGCGTGCCGCCGGCAGCACTGCGCCTGATGCGCTGCGTCGGGGACTTCCTGCGCGGCGAGGCCCAGCTGGCCGCCGTGACCAGCACCGCCGAAAACGACGAACCGACACTGGCGCAGACACTGCACCAGCTGTCGATGAGCCTGCTGCACTACGCGCTGCCGTTCTCGCTCCAGGATGGCGAGGGCAGCGCCTGGGGCGCGTTGCCCCCTGCACAAGCGGCCAGCGCTGCCGCCCACCACGCGTTCAACTGATCCATCGGAGCGCAAGAACATGTACACCGCCAAAGGCCGCCTCGACACCCCTTCGATGCTGAAGCAGTACAGCCCGCTGGTGCGGCGGCTCGCGCATCAGATGATCGCGAAGCTGCCGGCCAATGTGGAGATCGACGACCTGATCCAGGTCGGCATGATCGGCCTGAACGATGCACTCAGCCGCTTCGACGCGGCCCAAGGCGTGCAGTTCGAGACCTTCGCGACGCAGCGCATCCGCGGTGCGATGCTCGACGAGTTGCGCGGCGCGGACTGGATGAGCCGCGGCACCCGCAAGCAGCAACGGTCGATCGAGGCCGCCGTGCACCGGCTCGAGCAGAAGCTGGGCCGTGCGCCGCACGAAAGCGAGATCGCCAAGGAAATGGGAGTTTCGCTGACCGAATACCAGGACCTGCTGAACAAGGTGCGCGGCACCCAGCTCGTCTACCTCGAAGACATGAGCAGTGACAACGGCGACGACGACTACCTGGACCGCCACGTCGCCGACAAGGAAGCCGACCCGTTGAGCCAGCTCAACGACTACCGGCTGCGCGAGGCGCTGGTCGAAGCGATCAAGACCTTGCCCGAGCGCGAGCAGTTCGTCATGAGCATGTACTACGAACGCGACATGAACCTGAAGGAGATCGCCGCCGTGCTGGGCGTGACCGAATCACGGGTTTGCCAACTGCACAGTCAGTCGATCGCCCGTTTGAGAGTGAAACTGCGAGAGTGGTGACGCGAGGGCAACAGACCCTCCCACCTCCCATAGGAGACAAGCATGCTTGCGGTGTTCAAGAAGACTGCGCCGGTGCCCGCGAACGATTCGCGCGTGGACGAGATGCCCGGCGCGCCGGCCATCGACGCGCGCGCGCTGGTGCAGTCGCTGCAGAAAGAGGCCTCCGGCCTCGGACGCGAAGCGGCCGAAGTGCGCGGCGTGATTGACGACACGATCCGGATCTCGTCGCGCCAGACCGAGGCGGTTGGTTCGCTCGCGCAGCAGTTGCAGGGTATCCAGCGCTCGCAGGCCGCGATCGGCAGCTTCAGCGAGCAGAGCCTGCGATCGGTCGGCCAGGCCCGCCAGGCGGTCGAGGAAGTCGGCCGCGAGGTCGGCGCGATCGTCGACACGCTGCGCGAGGTGGCGAACGCCGCGCAGCAGATCACGCAGATCGCGATACAGACCCGGCTGGTGGCGTTCAATGCCTCGGTGGAGGCCAAGCGGGCCGGCGAAGCGGGCCGCGGTTTCGGTGTCGTGGCCGATGCGGTCAAGGACCTGGCCGCCAAGGTGGAAGCTTCGTCGAAGGAGATCATGAGCACCGTCGGCACGCTCGACTCGCGCATCGACGCTCTGTCCCGAGAGATTCGCACCGACGAAAGTGCCGGTCGCCAGGGCGCCTTCCACAAGGCCTTGACGGCCGTCGAGACCGATGTGCACCACATCACGGAGGCCGCCTGCGAAAGCCGCGGCGTCAGCGATGCGATGAGCGGGCACATGAGCCTGATCGACCGTGAATCGCGCCAGGCGACCGAAGCGTTGCAGAACGCAATGGTGCGCAGCGAAGCCTTCCTCAAGGTCAGCGAGCACCTGATGGAGGTGATCGCCGCATGCGGCATCGAGACCGAGGATTCGGCCTTCATCAAGGCCGCCCAGCAGGGGGCGGCCGAGCTCAGCCAACTGCTCGACGGGGCGCTGCGCGAAGGAAAGATCTCGATGGCCGACCTGTTCGACGAGAACTACCGCGCGATCGAGGGCACCAATCCGCAGCAGCACATGACGCGCTTCGCCGAGCTGACGGACCGGCTGTTTCCGCCGGTGCAGGAGCGCCTGCTCGGCATGTCGAGCAAGACCTTCTACTGTGCGGCGGTCGACCGCAACGGCTACCTGCCGACACACAACCGCAAGTACAGCCACGCGCAGCGGCGCGGGGACCCGGTGTGGAACGCCGCGAACTGCCGCAACCGCCGCATCTTCAATGACCGCACGGCACTGGCCTCGGCGCGCAACCACAAGCCTTTCCTGCTGCAGACCTACCGGCGCGACATGGGCGGCGGCAAGTTCGTGCTGATGAAGGAGATCGCCGCGCCGATCACGGTCGGCGGGCGCCACTGGGGCGGCTTGCGTTTCGCGATCGCGTTCTGACAGCCCGGCAGCGCCGGGCTCGAGCCACCGCTTACGCGTCGGCCAGGTGCTTCGCCGGCGTGGCCTCGGCGGAGGCCGTCGGTGCCGCCTCGTCGGAGGGCGGATGCTGGGGCAGGGCTTCCGGCAGCTCGGTGAGTGCCAGCCGCCGGCGCCAGACTTCCAGCAGCGCCATCGCGACCGCCAGCACCACCGGCCCCAGCACGACACCCGCACTGCCGAACACCAGCAGCCCGCCGATCACGGCGATGAACACCGGCACGGTGTGCAGCCGCAGCCGGTTCTTCACGAGGATGGGATACAAGAGGTTGTCGATCAACCCGACGACGATGCTGCCCCAGGCCGTCAGCAGCAGGGCCTTGTCCCATTGCCCCTCGAAGGCCAGCGCGATCGCCGCGGGGACCCAGACGATGGCGGCACCGAGCAGCGGCAGGATCGCCAGAAAGGCCATCACGGCGCCCCACAGCAGCGGCGCCGGCAGGCCCAGCCACCAGAACATCAGACCGCCGAGCAGGCCCTGCGCCAGCGCGACGACCAAGGTGCCGTAGACGATGGCGTAGATGGTGTCGCGCACGCCGTGCAACACCTGTTCGGTCTCGCGCGGCGACAGCGGCACCAGCCGGCGCAGCGCGGAGAGCGTCTTTTCCTTGTCGCGGAAGAAATAGAACAGCAGGTACAACGTGACGAGGCCTCCGACCACGGCATACACCGAGCCGGAAACGAAGCGCCGCGCGCCTTCGAGCACGTACTCGGAGAAGCGGGTCATCTGCTCGCGGATCTTCATCTCGCGTTCGGCCCAGCGCATCAGCGGAACGAAGCGGGGATAGCGCTGCTTCGTCTCCGACCACAGCTTCTCGGCCGGATCGCCGCGTATCTTCTCGACTTTCTCGGTCGCCTGCTGGGCGATCTCGCGCACCACCAGCACCGTGGGCACCGCCAAGGCCACCGTCACCGTCAGCACCGCCAGGGCAGCGACGACCGACTTGCCATGCACCTTGTCGCGGATGCGCTCGTGCAGCGGGTGGGCAATCACTGCAAGCACCACCGCCCAAGTCAGCGCCGGCAGGAAGGGCAGCGTGATCAGGTAGCACAGATACAGCACCAGCGCCGTCAGCGAGGCGAGCGCGATCAACTGCACGCGGGCGCGCGTCAACCATCCGTCGGCATTGACCGGCGAGGGCGTCATGCGGGTCGGGTCCCGGCCCGCGAGGCCAGATGGGGGAACCCATGGAACGAGAAAATCATGGCCGTGGTCTCCGTGGTCTCCGTGGTCGGCCGTGATGCGCAGGCCGGCGGCGCAATGGCCATAGCAATCGACATGCCTGAACGAGTGTCGGCCGCACCCGGACGATGACGCTTGTGAAGGATCGAACCGATCCCTCGGCCTTCGCCGCTTCCGGCCCGGACGCCCGGCGTCCCGGCCGAAGGCCGGAATGTCCGCCATGTCCCGGTCAGCCTTTGATGGCGTTGGGTTTTTCGTCTCCGGGACGCGACGTATCGGCGACGCGTACCACCCCTGTTCAGGGGGGGCAGCCCGCGCGTTTCGTGGTTTGCCTCACGAAAAACGCCCTTTGGCGTTGCTTGCCTGCACCCGCGCCACCTTCGGTAACAACCCTTTCCAGGGCGTTCCATGATGATTCCTATGTGTGTACTTGCAGACCTGCACAGCCCCGTGAAACCAGCATGTGGGACGCTTGCATGGGCTGTTGTTCCACATCGCGTTTTCTTACAGCAAGAGAGGCTTCCATGCAGGGGACCATCACACGGCGGCTCGCTCCCATCCTGGCGGGTGCAGTGTTCGCGGCCATGACCACCGTCGCTGGGGCGGCCACGACGCACGCCCACCGTTACACCGTGACCGACCTGGGTCACGTCAGCGGTGTGAGCCTGAACGATGCCGGGCAGGTGGTCGGCACCCGCGAGCGCACCGGCGGCGGCTTCGCCGGCTTCGTCTGGGATGCGAAGCAGGGCTTTCGCGAACTCGGCACCCCCGGCGGCGCCTGGGTGCAGCCGGCGGCCATCTCCAGCAACGGCGTGGTGGTCGGCCATTCCTACGGCAACGGCGCACCGGCGACGCCTTTTGTCTGGAGCGAAGGTCGCGGCATGCGGGCGATCGACCTGCCTGCCAGCGCTTTGTACGGCGAAGCGGTCGGTATCAACCGGCAAGGCACGGTGTTGCTGAAGGTGCGCTTCTCGGCGGCCGACAGCATCTACACCTGGAACGAGAACGGCGGCCTGCAGCCCGTCGCGCTCGGCGACGAAGCTCGGGGCGTGGGTTATTTCCCGACGGACATCAACGACCAGGGCAGCATCCTGGGCCACCACTACAGCCCGGTGACGCCCTTCGTGCGGTTCAGCGACGGCCAGCAGTCCGAGTTCGGCACGCTGGATGGCAGCTGGTCCGGCCCGTCGGACATCAACAACCAGGGGTGGGTGGTCGGCACAGCCGGCACCAACCCCACCGAGGTATGCCACGACAGCCTGTGCTGGACCGAAGAGACCCCGCACGCCTTCGTCTGGAACCCGGAGACCGGTCTCGTCGACCTGGATGCCGGTGATCCGTCGGCGCAAAGCTATGCGCATGCGATCAACGACGCGGGCACCGTCGTCGGGTTGACGGTGGGCGAGGGCGCTTTCCTCTGGGAGCAGGGTCAGAAGACCTTCCTGAACACCGTCCTGAAGCCCGCCGGCTACGACATCCGAGATGCGCGCGACATCAACGCGTCCGGGCAGATCCTCGCCTATGCATCCGACGGCCGCACCGTGCTGCTGTCGCCGGCACCCGAGCCCGAGACTCTGGCGCTGTTCGTGGCAGGCCTCGGGGCGCTGGCATGGCGCACCCGCCGTCGGCACCGGGCGCTGAAGGCGGCCTGAGCGTTTCGCTGCACGCCGCCGTGGGGCGGCCCACCCAGGCAAAACGCCCGCTTCGAGCGGGCGTTGTTGTTTGCGCAGCAAGTGCGCGCCGGGAGCAAGCGTGCGTCAGGCGCTGGCTGAACGCTGGCTGCGGGGAACCGCTGTGTAGGCCGAAACGCCGGACTGCGCCGAGTAGACCGCGTCTTGCGAGCGCGGCAGCAGCACGTCCATCGCGCGGTCGAGCGCGGCGGTGGCGCGCGCCAAGCTCTCGCGTTGTGCGGCGACCTGGCCGGTCGCGCTCATCAGGCGCTGGCGCAGCGCCGGCGCGACTGCGCCCTGGCGAGCCGCGAGCCGGAAGGCGTCGACCGCATCCGTCAATGCGCGGTGCAGCTCGGAGGCCGATTGCTCGACGGCAGCGCTGTCACGCTGCAGCAAGGCTTGCCCGAGCGCCTGCAGGCGCGCTTCCACCGCCAGCACGACAGGTTCGAGCTGGCGTTCATCGGAGATCGGGGCGGCGGTCATGGGATGCATTGCACTGGCGGTTGAAGGCGGAAGGAAGGGCGGCGCGTCAGTGCGAATTGCTGCGATCCAGCAGTTCGCGGGCGTTGGCGATCAGCTTGTCGGCGATGGCTTCCGCATTGATCTTGAAACTGCCATCGGCGATCGACTGACGAACCTGGTTGACCTTCTCGGCGTCGAAATCCGGCGTGCCCGACATCAGGCTTGCCGCCGTGCTCGACAGCTGCACCGTGGCACTTTCGTTGGCGGGCCCGCCGGTGGCAGCCGGCTTGGCCGTACCGCCGGCTTCGCCGACCCCCGGGCGCGACGCAGCGCCGCTGCCGCCATTGACGGCGGGCTTCTCGATGGGGTTGCCGATCTTCATGAGCTTCTCCTTGACCGCTGGGCGGAAGCTTTCCTGTCCGCCATGGACGGTATTTCGTCACCGGTGCGCCGGACTTTAGGGCTGACCCCGATTTTTTTGAAAGTCCGCTTCACAGCCGTATCTCGACGGTTCGTTCCGCGCGCGCCACGCCCGTCAGCACGCGGCCCGCGTCGGTGCGCACCCGCACCGACTGGCCGTCGAGCCCTGCCATCAGGGCCCGGCCCTCGCCGCTGACTGAAAACCCGCGCCCGCGCGCCACCACTTTCACAGTGTCGCCCGCCGCAAACCATTGTTTCGGCCGCAAATGGCCGGACCTGAGGGCCTCCCCCGCAGACAGGGGGGTGGCAAGCTTGCGGCCGACCGCCTGGGACAAGTCCAGCACCGCGGGCGATGGCGAGGCCGCAAGGTCGACCTCGGCGCGTCGCACCATGGACGGCGCGAGCAGCACGCCGGCCGACAGCGGCGCGCTGGCAACCCAGGCCTCGGCGAACACCCGGACGGTGACGGGCAGGAAGACGTTCCAGCGCTTCTGGCCTTCCACGCAGCGCACACCGATGCGCGTCGGCCCCCAGGCCTTCAGCCCGGGCGGCAGGTAGGGCTGCATGCGCCGGCAGGGCGCGAGCTTCAGCCGGCTGTCGAACTCTCCGACCTGGACCTCGACGCGCGTGATGCGGGGCATGCCGGCGCCCGTGCCGTTGGGGCCCGCCTTGGCAGCGTGCGCCTCGGCGAGCGTGCGCACGCTGCCTTCGATGTCGAGCTCGTCACTGGCCTGGGCGCCCGTCGTCACGAGCGCGCACAGTGTCGCCGCCGCGGCGAAGCGACGGGCGAGGACGGTGAGGGCAGACGCGAGGGTTGGCATGGCGAAACTGAATGTGACGGGTTGACTGTAAATAGACCCGGGCCGCGCCAGGCGCCGAATTGGGCGCGTTTTGGCCCGCTATTCGCGCTCATGTTCCGCTGGCCGATCCAGACAATGGCTGACATCGATACGAGCATCCGCGCCGAGCGGGTGCCCGACTTCCGCAGTGCCAGACCAGAGGGCTGATCGCCATGCTCGACCGACTCACCAGTACGCTGAACTTCCAGACGGAAGCGCTCGTGCTTCGCGCCGAGCGGCAACGCCTGATCGCCAGCAACATCGCCAACGCCGACACGCCGGGCTATGTCGCGCGCGACATGGACTTCGCCGCGGCGTTGCGCCAGGCGGTGGGCACCGGCGGGACCGGCGCGGCGTCCGCCGTCGCGACGACGGCGCCAGGACACATCTCCAACACGGTGAACGGCCGGCCTCCGGTCGAGCTGAACTACGCGCAGCCGGCGCAGACCAATCTCGACAGCAACTCCGTCGACATGGACCGCGAGCGCGCCAACTTCGCCGACAACACGGTGCGCTACGAAGCGACGCTGCGTTTCATCAACGGCAGCGTCAAGACGATGCTGACCGCCATCACCGGCCAGTGAGGGCCATCGAGGAGCACGCCATGTCGATGTTCAAGATCTTCAACATCTCCGGCAGCGCGGTCAGCTCGCAGTCGCAGCGGCTCAACGTCGTCGCGAGCAACCTGGCCAACGCCGACAGCGTGGCCGGCCCCGACGGGCAGGCCTACAAGGCGCGGCAGGTGGTGTTCCAGACCGTGCTGATGGGCGAGCAGGGCGCCGCCGGTGTGAAGGTCAACCAGATCGCCGAGGACCAGACCCCCGGACGCCGCGTGCACGAACCGCAGCACCCGCAGGCCGACGCCGAGGGCTACGTCACCTACAGCAACGTCAACGCGGTCGAGGAGATGGTCAACATGATCTCCGCTTCGCGGTCGTACCAGAACAACGTCGAAGTGATGAACACGGCCAAATCGCTGCTGCTGAAGACGCTGCAGATGGGCCAGTGAACGAGGAACAGCATTCATGAGCACCACCGTCAACGGCAACGTCACTTCCGGCACCACCGGGCTGGAGAACATGGGGGAGGCGACGTCGACCAAGAAGAAGTCCGAGGTGTCGGCGCAGGACCGCTTCCTGACGATGCTGGTCGCGCAGATGCAGAACCAGGACCCGCTGAACCCGATGGACAACGCGCAGGTCACCAGCCAGATGGCGCAGATCAACACCGTCACCGGCATCGAGAAGCTCAACACCAGCATCACCTCGATGATGTCGCAGATGGTGCAGGCGCAGGCGATGCAGGGCGCGTCGCTGGTCGGCCGGGACGTGCTGGTGCCCGGCAGCAGCATGTACATGGTCGAGGGCCAGGGCCGCGCCGGCTTCGAGCTGGCCGGCAAGGCCGACAAGGTCACCGTCGAAGTGCTCGACGCCAGCGGCAAGGTGCTGGACACCATCGAGCTCGGCGCAATGGAGCAGGGCCGGCATCACTTCCAGTGGAAGCCCGAGGACGTCGACGATGTGCCCGCAGTCGTGAGCTACCGCATGACCGCGACCTCCGGCCAGAGCAGCATCCCCGTCACTACCTATACGCGCGACACCGTCGGCGCGGTCAGCGCCAACGGCAGCTCGCTCGAACTCGACCTGTACAGCGGCAGCACGGTCTCCTACGACAAGGTCAAGGCGGTCGTCTGACGGCCTGCCAGATCAACGCATTCCATCCGAAAGGACTCGCACCATGGGTTTCCAACAAGGCCTCTCCGGGCTGAACGCCTCCAGCAAGAACCTCGACGTGATCGGCAACAACGTTGCCAACGCGAACACCTTCGGTGCGAAGACGGCCCGGGCGGAATTCGCCGACGTCTACGCCGCGGCGATGAACGGCACCGGTGCCGGCAACATCGGCATCGGCGTCGCGCTGAGCACCGTGGCGCAACAGTTCTCGCAGGGCAACATCACGACCACCGAGAACGCGCTCGACCTCGCGATCAACGGCTCGGGCTTCTTCCAGATCGCCAACGTGGTGCGTGACCCGAACGCGGCGCCGAACGCGACGCCGCAGATGGACGGGGCCCCGATGTACAGCCGCAACGGCCAGTTCAAGGTCGACCGCAACGGCTTCATCGTCAACAACCAGCAGCAGGTGCTGCTGGGCTACATGGCCGACACCAACGGCATCATCGCGCCGCAGCAGGCCCGACCGATCCAGTTGCCGACGGCCGGCATCAACCCCCAGGCCACCAGCGGCGTGCAACTCGAATTCAATGTCGACTCGCGAGCGGCCGTCACGGGCCCGACCGCGACCAACATCAACTTCAACGACCCCACCAGCTACAACAACGCCACCTCGGTGACGATGTACGACTCGCTCGGTCAGGACGTCGCGGTGACCTACTACATGCAAAAGACGGCGGCCAATACCTGGAACGTCTATGCCACCGCCAGCGGTACGCCTCTGAGAACCGATGGCGGCGGCAACCCTGCACCGGTCGCGACGATCAACTTCCCGACCACCGGCGGCAACCCGACTGCCACCGGCGGCGGCAACATTCAGTACTTCATGGGCGGCGGCGGCACCTCCACCGACGGCCGCATTCCGCTCGACATTCCCGCCACCACGCGGCCCGACGGCGGCACCACGCTGCCGATCACCGGCGTGGACTTGAACATGGGCAGCGCGACACAGTACGGCACCGTGTTCGGCGTGACCAACCTGACGCAGAACGGGTTCGCGCCCGGCCAGCTGGTCGGCGTGACGATCGACGACAGCGGCGTCGTCATGGCCCGTTTCTCGAACGGGCAGTCGCGCGCCGCGGGCCAGGTCGAACTGGCCACCTTCCGCAACCCGCAGGGCCTGCAGCCTATCGGCGGCAATGCCTGGATCGGCACCTTCGCCTCGGGTGACCCGACGCTGAGCGTGCCGGGCTCCGGCAACATGGGCGTTCTGCAGGCGGGCGCCCTGGAAGAGTCGAACGTCGACCTGACCGGTGAACTGGTCAACATGATCACCGCACAGCGCAACTACCAGGCCAACGCGCAAACCATCAAGACGCAGGACCAGGTGTTGCAGACGCTGGTGAACCTGCGCTGACGTACCGCACCCCTAGACGCCGGAGCCGCACATGGACCGCATGATCTACCTCGCGATGTCGGGGGCCAAGGCCACGATGCAGCGGCAGGAGTCGCTGGCGAACAACCTCGCCAACGTCTCGACGACCGGCTTTCGCGCGGAGCTGCAGGCCTTTCGCGCCGTGCCGGTGCGCGGCGACGGCGCCAGCACCCGGGTGTACGCGCTGGAGACGACCCTCGGCCACAGCGACGCGCCCGGCGTGATCACCAACACCGGCCGCCCGCTCGACGTGGCGATGCAGGGCAATGCCTGGCTGGCGGTGCAATCGCTGGACGGCACTGAAGCCTATACGCGCAACGGCGCGATGACGGTCGGCACCGACGGCACGCTGATGACCCACAACGGCCTGGTCGTGCTCGGCGACGGCGGGCCGATCCAGGTACCGAACAACGCCACGGTCGCGATCGCGGCCGACGGCACCGTCAGCGCGAAGGGCCCGACCGGGCCGGTCACGCCCCTGGGACGGCTCAAGCTGGTCACCCCCGAAGAGCCGCTGCAGCGCGGCACCGACGGCTTGTTCCGCTCGGCGCAGGGAGAAGACCTGCCTGCCGACCCGAATGCCCGCGTGCAGGACGGGGCGCTCGAAGGCTCGAACGTCAGTGCGATCGACACCATGGTCTCGATGATTGCCGCGGCGCGGCAGTTCGAGGCTCAGATGAAGATGCTGCAGACGGCCGAACGCAACGAGCAGGCGGCCGGCAGCCTGCTGTCCAACAACGCAACGTGAAGTAGCAAGGAGCCGACGCCATGATGCGATCGCTGTGGATCTCGAAGACGGGCATGGAAGCCCAGCAGGTGCAACTCGACCATGTGTCGAACAACCTCGCGAACGCGGCCACCACCGGCTACAAGCGGGCCAGTGCGCAGTTCGAGGACCTGATGTACCAGAACCTGCGCCAGAGCGGCGCCAACTCGAGCGAGCAGACCAGCCTGCCGACCGGCCTGCAGGTCGGCCTCGGTACGCGCGCAGTCGCCACGGCGCGCAGCTTCGCGCAGGGCAACCTGCAGCAGACCGGCAACACGCTCGACGTTGCCATCAACGGCAACGGCTTCTTCGAGATCCAGATGCCGGACGGCACCTCCGCCTACAGCCGAGACGGTGCGTTCAAGACCGACGCCAACGGCCAACTGGTCACCAACAACGGCTATGCGGTGGCGCCCGGCATCACGGTACCGCCGAACGCGCAGAGCCTCACGATCGCGCCGGACGGTACGGTCAGCGCCGTCGTCAGCGGGTCGGCCCAGCCGGTCGTGCTGGGCAACCTGCAGCTGGCCAGCTTCGTCAATCCGGGCGGCCTCGAGCCGCGCGGGCAGAACCTGTACACCGAGACGGCGGCCTCCGGCACGCCGACAGCCGGCACGCCGGGCAGCGACGGCCTGGGCCTGCTGCAACAGGGCGCGCTCGAGACCTCCAACGTCAACGTGGTCGAGGAACTGGTCGCGATGATCCAGACCCAGCGCGCCTACGAACTCAACTCCAAGGCGATCCAGACGTCCGACCAGATGCTGCAGCGCCTGAGCCAGATCTGACGAACCAAAGACGCAAGATGAACACATCCCGCAAGCTGCTCGTGCCGGCGCTGTGCGCGCTGTCGCTGCTGTCGACCGGTTGCGAGACCCTGGACCCCAAGGTCGAGGTGGCCGAGCAGCGCACCATGCGTCCGCGGCCGGTGCCCGACGTGCAGGCCAGCAATGGCGCCATCTTCCAGGCGGTCAACTACCGGCCGCTGTTCGAGGATCACCGCGCGCGGCTGGCGGGCGACACGTTGACGATCAACATCGTCGAACGCGTGCAGGCCAGCCAGAAGTCGTCGACCACGGTCGACAAGACCGGCAGCATCGAGGCCGGCGTCACGGCCCTGCCGTTCCTGAACCCGAATTCGTTCAACCGGGCCAGCGCTTCCGGCTCGTCGTCGAACACCTTCCAGGGCAAGGGCGGCACCGAGGCGTCCAACAATTTCACCGGCACCATCACGGCCACCGTGATCGAGGTGCTGCCGAACGGCCACCTCGTGATCGCCGGCGAAAAGCAGATCGGCCTGAACAAGAACGTCGAGGTGATGCGCTTTTCCGGGCGAGTCGATCCCCGCTCCATCCAGGCCGGCAACACCGTGGCCTCGTCCCAGATCGCCGATGTGCGCATCCAGTACAAGGGCCAGGGCCAGCAGGCCGAAGCGCAGGGAATTGGCTGGCTCGCACGGTTCTTTTTGAGCGTTCTGCCGTTGTGATGGCGGTGACACTTTCCTCAAGCTTGAGGAAAGTCCGCCGATGAAGATCACCCCCGAGAAGCTCCTGCGCCGTGCCGTCGTCCTGGCGGCCGTGCTCGCCAGCGCCGCGCTGTGGTGGCCGGCGTCCGCGCAGGCGTTGCGCATCAAGGAAGTCGCCGCCGTGCAGGGCGTGCGGACCAACCAGCTGGTCGGCTACGGCCTGGTGGTGGGCCTTGACGGCACCGGCGACCAGACCACCCAGACGCCCTTCACGACGCAGAGCATCGCCGCGATGCTGCAGCAGATGGGCGTGACCATTCCCCCCGGCACCAACATGCAACTGCGCAACGTCGCCGCGGTGATGGTGACCGCCCAACTGCCCCCCTTCGCCCAGCCCGGCCAGCCGATCGACGTCAACGTCTCGTCGATGGGCAATGCCAAGTCGCTGCGCGGCGGCACCCTGATCGCCACGCCGCTGAAGGGCGCCGACGGCCAGATCTACGCGCTGGCGCAGGGCAACCTGATCGTCGGCGGCGCCGGCGCTTCGCAAGGCGGCAGCAAGGTGCAGATCAACCACCTGAGCGCCGGCCGCATCCCGGACGGCGCGACGGTCGAGCGCAGCGTGCCCACGCCGCTGCAGCATGGCGATCACATTCAGCTGGACCTGAGCGCCGACGACTACAGCACCGCGCGCCAGGTGGTGCAGGCCATCAACCGCGCCAAGGGCGACGGTGTGGCTGAAGCACTCAACGGCCGCGCCGTGCGCGTGCGCATGCCGCTGGCGGGCGGCGACCGCGTGGCCTTCCTGGCCGATATCGAGAACCTGCCCATCGACATGGCGGCGCCGGCAGCGAAGGTGGTGTTGAATGCGCGCACCGGATCCGTCGTGATGAACCAGGCGGTGACGCTCGGCGCTTGCGCCGTCGCGCACGGCAACCTGTCCGTGAGCATCAGCTCGACGCCGGTGATCAGCCAGCCGGGGCCGCTGTCGGGCGGCCAGACGGTGGTGGCCGAGCGCGCCGACATCCAGATTTCGCAGCAGGCCGGCTCGCTGATCGAGATGCCGGCCGGCACCAAGCTGACCGACGTCGTCAAGGCGTTGAACTCGCTTGGCGCGACGCCGCAGGACCTGCTGGCGATCCTGCAGGCGATGAAGGCCGCAGGGGCGCTGCAGGCCGAGCTGGAGGTGATTTGATGGCCCACCCCCTACGCGCTTCGCGCGCCCCCTTCGAGGGGGCGACACCAGCAGACCGGCAAAGCCGGATCTGCGGTGTCCGCTCGGATATGGCCGCTGCGTTCAAGGCAGGACGGACGGCATGAAACCGGTGAATCTGCCGCCGCAGGGCTTGACGAGCGATGTGAAGTCGCTCGACTCGCTGCGCAGCGCCGCCGCGAAGGACCCGAAGGCGGCCATCAAGGAAGCCGCCAAGCAGTTCGAGGCCGTGTTCATGCAGGAGCTGATGAAGAGCATGCGCGAGGCGACGATGAAGTCGGGCATGTTCGACAGCGAAGGCTCGGACATGGCCAGCGACATGCTGGACACGCAGTACGCGACGCAGATGAGCGGCCTGCCCGGCGGGCTGGCCGATCTGATCGCGAAGCAGTTGTCGCGCCAGATGGGCGGCGCCGAGGCGACCACCAGCGCCGAGCTGACCCGCAGCCTGCCGGCACGCTTTGCCCGGATGCCGCAGGACATCGCGGCGCCGCGCGCACCGGGCCGGCAGGGCGATTTCCTGCGCGAGCACTGGGACGCGGCGCAGGTGGCGACACAGGAAACCGGCATCCCCGCGCAGTTCGTGCTGGCCCAGGCCGCGCACGAATCGGCCTGGGGCCAGCGCGAGATCCGCATGGCCGACGGGTCGTCGTCGCGCAACCTGTTCGGCATCAAGGCCACCGGCAGCTGGACCGGCAAGGTGGCCGAGATCACGACCACCGAATACGTGGGCGGCCAGCCGCGCAAGGTGACCGCGAAATTCCGCGCCTACGACTCGTACGAAGACGCCTTCCGCGACTATGCGCGGCTGCTGAAGAACAACGACCGCTATGCCGACGTGGTGCGACGCGGCCAGACGGCCGAAGGTTTCGCGCAGGGTTTGCAGAAGGCCGGCTACGCCACCGACCCGGCGTACGCCGACAAGCTCGAACGGATCATCAACACCACACTGCGCCTGCAGCGCGCGGTGATGTGAGGACGCCATGGCAGGGATGATCAACCTCGGCACGCGCGCGATGTACGCCGCGCAAGCCCAGCTCAACACCGCGGCGGCGAACATCTCGAATGCGAACACGCCCGGCTATTCGCGCCAGACGGTGCAGCTCGAGACCGCGGGCGGGCAGTTCAGCGGCGCGGGCTTCTTCGGCAACGGCGTCAACATCACCACCGTCACTCGTTCGCACGACGCGTTCCTGACGCGCGAGGCGGCCACGACGCAGGCGGTGGCGTCGATGGACACGGCGCGCCTGACGCAGCTGCAGCGGCTGGAACAGGTGTTCGACCTCGGCGAGGCCGGCCTCGGTTATGCCGCCGGGCAGGTGCTCAATGCTTTCACCGACCTCGCCAGCAAGCCGGGCGATTCGTCCGCCCGCCAGGTAGCGCTGTCGCGCATGGAAGAACTGGCATCGCGTTTTCGCTCTGCATCCGAAGAGCTGACCAGCCTGCAGGCCGGGGTGACGCAGGAGCTGAAGACTTCGGTGGCTGCCGCCAACGAGCTGGGCCGCCGCATCGCCGACCTGAACCAGCAGATCGCACGCGTGAAAGGCCTCGGACACGAGCCGAACGACCTGCTGGACCAGCGCGACCAGTTGGTGCGCGAGTTGAACAAGTACGTGCAGGTCACGCAGATTCCGGCCGACGACGGCACGGTCGGCCTGTTCCTCGGCGGCGGCCAACGTTTCGTGCTGGGCAACAACGCGCTGGAGCTGCGCGCAATTCCTGACGAATACGACGCGAGCATCACCAGGCTCGGCGTGCGCGAAGGAGGCGTCGATCGCGTCGTGCCCGAGGCCGCGCTGACGGGCGGCTCGATCACCGGCCTGCTGCGCTTCCAGCGCAACGACCTCGCCGCTGCGCAGAACGAACTGGGTCGGCTCGCGTTGGCGTTCTCGTCGGCCATCAACGGACAGCACGCGCTCGGTCTCGACCAGAACGGCAACCCGGGGGCTGCGCTGTTCTCGACCGATCCGCCGCGAGCGCTGCCGAACGTCAACAACACGGGCAGCGCCTCCGTCGGCCTGGCGGTCACGTCGGCCAACCTGCTGCGGGCCAGCGACTACGAGCTGCGCTACCAGGGCGGTGCCTGGCAGATCACTCGGCTGTCCGACGGCGCCAGCAGTCCGTACACGCCCGGCGCGGAATTCGACGGGGTGACCATCACGGTGCCCAGCGGCACACCGGCCGAAGGCGACCGCTTCCTGCTGCAAGCCACGCGCCTGGCGGCGCGCGACGTGCAGCGCGAACTGGCCGACCCGCGGGGGCTCGCGGTCGCCTCGCCGGTGATCGCGACGGTGAACGTCGACAATGCGGGTACCGCTGCGATCACGAGCCTGATTCCGAAGCAGGCCGACGCCAACCTGGCCCAGCCCATCGAGCTGACCTTTACGTCGCCGACCACCTTCACGATCAGCGGCACCGTGACCGGCGCGCCGTCGATGACGTTGACGCCCGGCGAGCCGATCGTCATCAACGGCTGGGAGCTGCGCCTGAGCGGCACGCCGCAGGCCGGCGACCGCGTACGCATCGACCCGGCGACCGTGACGCCCTCGAACAATGGCAACGCGTTGGGCATGCTCGCATTGCGCGATGCACCGATGGTCGGTCAGCAGCTCTCGGGCGGGGTGCCGACGGGCGGTGAAACGGTGACCGACGCCTACGCGAGCGTGATGGCCTCGGTGGGCATCCGCGTGCAGGGTGCCAAGGCCTCGGCCGAGATGTCCCAGGCAATCGCCAACGATGCCGATGCAGCGCGCACCAGCGTGGCCGGCGTCAACCTCGACGAAGAAGCCGCCCGGCTCATCCAGTTCCAGCAGAGCTACCAGGCAGCAGCCAAGGTGTTGCAGATCGCGCAGTCGGTGTTCGACACGCTGCTGCAGACCGCCGCCGGCTGACGACACAGACTGAGGACCTTCCACCATGCGTATCGCGACGGCCCAGGCCTACGAGAATTCGATCGCCAACCTGCAGAAGCGCCAGCAGGATCTGTCCGATTCACAGACCCGGCTGACCACCGGCAAGCGCGTGCTGCGTGCGAGTGACGATCCGACAGCCGCCGCGCGTGCCGAGCGTTCGCTGGCCTCGGCCGAGCGGGCCGCCGTCTCGCAGCGCTCGGTCGAAGCCAGCCGCACGGCGATGGAGCTGACCGAAGGCGCGCTTGGCGACGCGGTGTCGGCCGTGCAGTCGGCCCGCGAAAGCATCGTCGCGGCCGGTAACGCGAGCTATACCGACGCCGAGCGGCGGGGCCTGGCGGATCAGCTGCAGCTGTACCGCAACCAGTTGCTCGCCATTGCCAATCGCGAGGACGGGGCGGGGACCTACCTGTTCTCAGGGCAAGGCTCGAACGGTGCCCCCTTCGTCGACACCGCGGGTGGCGTGCAGTTCCGTGGGCTCGACGGCGAGAGCTCGGTGGCGGCCGGGGAGGTGCTGCCGATCACCGTCAACGGCGCGAACGCCTGGATGCGGGCGCCGACCGGCAATGGCGTGTTCGAGACCCAGGTGGTCACCGACAACGGCACTGCGTGGATCGACGTCGGACGCGTGTCCGATCCCTCGGCGATCCAGGACCGCCGCTACGACATCACCTTCAACGTCGCGGGCAGCGTCACGACCTATTCGATCCAGCGACGTCAACTCGACGGCACCGTCGATGGCGCGCCGGTGACCGGCCCTTACCAGGCCGGCACGGCGATCGAGATCGACGGCATGTCGTTCACGGTCAGCGGCGCCCCGGCCAACGGCGACGAATTCCGCACCGTGCCGAGCACGCAGTCGTTGACGGTGTTCGATGCGCTCGACCGCGCGATCGCTGAACTGCGCGAGCCTTTCGCCCACAGCTCCGACGTCGCGCAGACCGTCGCGCACGGCCTGCGCGACGTCGACGCGGTGCTCGGGCGGCTGCAATCGGTGCGCAGCGCTGTCGGCGACACGCTCAACCGGGCCGAGAGCGTTGCCGACCGGCTCAGCGCCACGGAACTCCATGCAAAAACAGAACGCTCAAATGCGGAAGATTTGGACATGGTGCAGGGAATCAGCGACTTTCAGAGCAAGCAAACCGGCTACGATGCCGTTCTGAAAACCTACGCACAGGTGCAGCGGCTGTCGCTGTTCCAGTACCTGGGTTGAGTGGCGTGCAGCGGTGCTGCGCGTAGAGAAGAAGGCTGCTGCATGGAAAACGACGTTCTGCGCAACATCGCGCTGAGCTACTCGCCGATGATCGACCGCAACCGAGCGGTCGTGGCCACCCGCCTGACCGTGTCTGCTCTGCGCACCGGTGGCCCGCTGCAGGCAGACCAGTTGCTGGCCGCCATTGCCGAGGTCTGGCCCGAGGGGGGCACGCGCGTTTCGCTGAACGTCATGAGCGAGACGTTGCTGAACGACCTGCTGCGCGCCAAGCCGCTGTCCAACGTGATGATCGAGATTCCGTCGTTCATCGCCTGCGACCCCGTGAATACCGACGCGATCCTGCAGCTGCAGGGCAACACGCTGCTGCTGCATGGGCGCCCGCCCTCGATGCTGCCGCGCGAGCTGCTGCCGCGCTTCAAGTATTCGATCGTCGACCTGGCGGACGACCGTCGCCGCAATGAGGTGGCCGGTCAGGCCGAGGCCGCCGGTGTCACCCGCTCGGTGGGGTTCGTCCAGAGCGGCGTACGCACCACGGCCGAGATGGAGGCCAGCTTCGGCCGCGGCGCGGTTGCGATCCTCGGCTGGCCCATCGAGGACGTGGTGTCGCAGTCCGGCGGCCGTGCCGGCCAGCCCGACATGGCGGTGCTGGTGGAGCTGATTCGGCGGGTCGACGATGCCGAGGACGTCGACAAGCTCGACGCCGTGCTCAAGCGCGACCCGACGCTGGCCTTCCAGCTGCTGCGCTACATCAACTCGCCGGCCTTCGGGCTGTCGGTCGAGATCAGCTCGTTCCGGCACGCGATCATGCTGCTCGGCTACAAGCGCCTGAAGCGCTGGCTGGCGTTGCTGCTCGCCACGGCGAGCAAGGACGTCAACATGCGGCCCGTGATGTTCGCTTCGGTGCGGCGCGGGCTGTTCATGGAACAACTGGTCGCGAACTCGGGCGATGAGGAAATGCGCGGCGAGGTCTTCATCTGCGGCGTGTTCTCGCTGCTCGACCGGCTGTTCAACAAGCCTTTCGACGAGCTGCTCAAGACCATCCCGGTGCCCGAACGCGTCTACCAGGCCCTGGTGGAGAGTGCCGGCCCCTACCATCCCTATCTCGAACTGACCAAGGCCGTCGAGACCGAGACCGCCCCGGTCATCAACGAGTACGCCGAAACGCTGCTGATGAGCCTGCTCGAGGTCAACCGGGCGGTGCTCGGCACGCTGACGATGGCCGCGCAACTCGAGTGAGACGCCACGCCGTGGGTGCCGGAGCAGGCTTCGGCGCCCACTGCCTCTACACTTGGGCCTGTTTCAGCCGACGGTGGCCCGATGCGCAGTCTTCCTCACGGCCTTGAGCCGGACATGCAGCCGGACCGGGAGATGCTCCCGGCACGACGGCAGCGCAGTCTTCATCCCAGCATCGATTCTTGCCGGCCCGCATGCACGGGGCGGCGCCGCTTCGTGGCGTTCTGAACGCCGGGACCGTCGATGAGCGCGCAGCACGAAAGCCACTCCCCCGCCGATCGGGACGAGGCCTTCGAGCGTGCCGCGGTGCCCATGCTGGCACTGACGCCTTCCGGCGCCGTGGTCCGGGCCAACGCGAGCCTGCGTGCGCTGCTGAACATTCCCGCCAACACCAGCGTGTCGTCGCTGGTCGCGCCGCTCGGCCTCACAGCGGTGCAGTGGGTACTCAGTCACCTGCGCCTGGCTGCCCGCGAGCCGGGCTTCGCACTCGCGGCGGTCACCGGGCCGCGCGTCATGCTGCCTTCCGGCGTGCCGGTACGGCTGTGCCTTGCCGGCGAGCCGCCGGGTCAGTGGACGCTGCGGTTCGAACGCGCCGGCGGCACGCCGGCCCCGGCGCCGCGTCGCGCGGACCATGCCGAGGCTGAGCCGCCCGAGCGCGCGGATGACATTGCGCTGCGCGAGCTGCGGCGCATGTTCTGGTACTCGCCGTTCCCGGTGGTGTTGCAGGACGCGCAGTACCGGGTCGTCGACGTCAACCAGGCCTTCCTCGACTACAGCGGATATGCCCGCTCGGACCTGATCGGGCTCGACCCGATGGTGCTGTTCCATCCGGACGACCGCGAGCAGCACGAGAGCGTGCGCCGGCAGCTCGAACTCGATCTCGAGCGCGCGGAAAGCTCGCCGATGACCGAGCGCCGTTTTCTCGACGCCGGCGGGCAGACGCGCTGGTACCGCGCCGCGCACCGTCGCGTCTACGGCAGCGACGGGCAGGCGATGTCGCTGACGGTGCTGCACGACTGCACTGCCGAACATCAGGCGCGCGAGCGCGCCGACCGCTCGGTGCACGAACTCGATCAGTGGTTCGACCTGACGCCGGTCGGCATGATGCTGTTCGACGAGGACGGCCTGGTGGTGCGCTCCAATCCGGCGCTGCAGCAATTGATCGGCCGCGTCCCGTTCTCGCTGGCGAAGGCCCACGTGAGCCTGCAGGAGTTGCTGGGCTGGTATGCCGGCGGGCCGCTCGCGGCGCTGCACCCCGACAGCGAGCCGTTGCACCGCCACGGCTGGGTCGACCATGAGGACGAGGACCGCGCGCTGCACGCCGTCGTACGCTGCCTCGAGGAACGCCATGGCCATCGCCGCTACATGGTGGTGATCGAGGACCGTACTGCGGAAGACCGGCTCGACATGGCGCAGTCGCAGCTCGGTGCACTGGCCGAGACCGCGCAGGCGGGCCTGGCGACCTTCAACGAACACACCGGCCGCTTCCAGTTCGACCGCAGGACCGCACGCGGCGCCGGCGATGGGCTGGTGTCGAGCGAGCTGAAGGCGATCAGCCGCGACCTGGTGCGCAGCGACACGCTGCCCGACTTCGATCGCGTGCAGCAGGCGGTGCGCCAGGGCGAGCGGGTCGACGCCCGGTACGCGATCCAGCACCCCGAGCTCGGTACGCGCTGGCTGCAGACGCGGGTCGAGCCGCGCATGCTCAACTCGGGCAAGCGCAGCACCTCGGTGGTGACGCTCGACGTCACCGAGCAGCATCTGATGCAGCAGCGAAGCGAGCGCCTGCTGCGCGAGCTGACCACCATCCTCGAAAGCACGACCACCGGCATCGCCTACCTGCGCGGCGAGACGCTGCTGCGCTACAACCGCCAGTTCGAACGCATGCTGGGCCTGGAGCCCGACGCGGCGCTCGACCGCCGCTTCGGCGATCTGCTGCCGGCCAGTGTCGACGCCCAGCGCCTGGTCGACGAGGCCATGCAGGTGCTGGCCGGCACGACGCTGTACGAGACCGAAATCGAGATCAGCCTGCCCGGGCAGCCGTTGCGCTGGTGCGCGCTGTCGATGCGGCGCATGGAGGCGGGCGGGTCCGAGATCGAGTCGATCGTGGTGCTGGCCGACGTGACCCGGCTGAAGATGCAGCAGGCCGAACTGGAGGCGCTGGCGCGCGACCGCGAGTTGATGTTCAGCCTGTCCGACGTCGGCATCGCCTTCCTGCGCGACGGGCGCGTGCAACGCGCGAGTGAAGGCTTCTGCCTGCTGAGCGGCTACGGCGCGGGCGAGCTGGAGACGCTGGAAGAGCGTGCGCTCTTCACCGACGACAACGACTACCAGCGCTTGCGTGCCGAACACACCGAGGCGTTGCTCGAGACAGGCCGCTGGACCGGGGAACGCCTGCTGCGACGCAAGGACGGCACGCAGTGCTGGGTGCAGGTGCACAAGCGTCTGGTGCACGAGGGCGACCCCGAAGGCGGCGTGATCGCGTCCTACGTCAACGTCGATGCACGGCGTCTTGCCGAGCAGGCGCTGGCGACGCAGGCCGAGCGTACACGTGCCATCCTCGACTCGGTGCTGGTTGGCATCGTGACGGTCGGTGCGCATGGCATCGAATGGATGAACCGCTCGGCGCGGCGCATGTTCGGCGGCGACCTCGCCGACTTCGCCGGCCGGCCCATCAACGTGGTCGCCTCGAGCGACCCGTCGCATCCGTTCCAGCGCCTGGCCGTCGAACACCTGGAGCATGGCCAGACGCAGACCTTCGAATGCCAGGTGATGGCGCGCGACGGCCGCAATTTCTGGGTGGTCGGCAATGCCGTGGTCACCGGCGTCGGTCCGCGCGGGCGCGAGATCACCTATGCGCTGCTCGACATCGACAGCCGCCGCCAGGCCGAGCAGCGCATCGCCGACGCGCAGGCCTCGCTGCGTCGGCTGATCGATCTCGCACCGCTGGCCATCGCTCTGCGCGACGCGCGCACGCTGCGCATCCTGCAGATCAACCCGATCGCGGCGGCGCTGAGCGGCCGCGAGGCCGGCGAACTGGTCGGCTGTGCGCCCGAGGACATGTACCCGGCTCAGGAAGCCGAGATGTACCGTGGCGACATGGAGGCGGCCCTGGCGGTCGAAGGCGTGACGCAGCGCGAGTACCGCGTGACGATCGACGGCCAGCCGACGGTGTGGGACGCGCGCTATCTGCCGCTGTCGCGCTCCGGGCAGCCGCCCGACCAACTGCTGCTGGTGGCGGCCAACGTCACCGAGCAGCGTGCGGCGCAGGAAGCCCGGCTGGAGGCAGCCATCTCGCAGCGCGAGCTGCTCGTCAAGGAAGTGCACCACCGCATCAAGAACAACCTGCAGGGCGTTGCCGGGCTGCTGCAGCAGATCGCCGGCCGCAAGCCGGAGATGGCCGGGCCGATCAGCGAGGTTGCAGGCCAGGTGCAGGCGATCGCACATGTGTACGGGCTGCAGGTGGGCGCGGTGGGTCCTCTGCGGCTCAAGCGGGTCGTCGAGGCGATCACCGGCTCGGTGCAGAAGACCTTCGACCGCTCCATCGCGCTGACCATCGAGGGCGAGCATGTCCAGGAATGGGCGCTGCCGGAGGCCGAATCCATCCCCATCGCGCTGACGCTCAATGAACTGCTGACCAACGCGATCAAGCACAGTGCTTCCGGCGACGTGGGCTGCCGGCTGCAGTGCGAGGACGACGCGGTGGAGATCGAAGTCTCGAATCCGGGACAGTTGCCGCCAGGCTTCACGCTCGCCCAGTTTCCCGGCGGGGTGTCGGGCCTCGGCCTGATCCGTGCGCTGCTGCCGCGCCGCAGTGCGCGGCTGACGCTCGACAACGACGCCGACCGCGTGCGTGCCGTGGTGCGGCTGACCCCGCCCGGCGTCACACGCCTCACTGCGCTATAGGAAGGCGTACACCCTTCGCGTGTTGTTCGCACAGGCACCGCGGATCCGGCTTCGCCGGTCCGCCAGTGCCGCGCCTCGAGGGGCTGAGCCCGGACGCGAACAGTCCCTGCGGACTGATCGCGCCTGGCGAAGGGCCGGACCTCCCGGTCCGGCGTGGCCTGCAAGGCCTGCGTAGCGCGCAGGGGTGGTTCTTTTTTGCGCCACAATCGCCCATCGGCGCTGCGCCGCTATCGTGAGTGAGCATCGTGTCCGGCAAAGGCAAGATCCTGGTGGTGGACGACGACCGGCTGGTCCTGGCCACCCTGACGCACGGCCTGTCGCAGGCAGGCTACGACATCATCGACGCCGACAACGGCGATGATGCGATCCTGCTCGCGCGCGAACACCGCCCGGCGCTCGCGCTGCTCGACATCCGCATGGAAGGCAAGAGCGGCTTCGACGTCGCGGCCTATCTGCGGCAGTACCTCCAGATCCCGTTCATGTTCCTGTCGGCCTTCTCCGACGACCAGACGCTTGACAAGGTCAAGGAACTCGGCGCGGTGGCCTATCTCGTGAAGCCGCTGGACATCCGCCAGATCGTGCCGGCCGTCGAGGCGGCCTTCGCCAGCCGCGCGCAGCCAGAGCCTGCCGCTGCCGCTCCCGCCACCGGCAACGAAGTGCTGGAGCAGGTCGTCGCGATCGCGGTCGGCATCGCCATGCACCGCTTCTCGCTGACCCGCGGGCAGGCGCTCGATCGCCTGCGCCGCCAGGCCGCGCAGGAGAAGGTTTCGCTCGATGAACAGAGCCGGCGATTCGTGACCGCGCTCGAAACCCTCAGTGCTCCCGGCGACGGCTGAATCGGATAACGCGCGGCGCTACTTCGAGCGTTTCGGCTCGCTCAGCGTGAAGTAGAAGGTGGCTCCCTCGCCGACCTCGGACTCGGCCCAGATCTGCCCGCCGTGCCGGCGCACGATGCGCTGCACGCTGGCAAGCCCGACTCCCGTGCCGTGGAAGTCATTGGCACTGTGCAAGCGCTGGAACACGCCGAACAGGCGGTCGGCGAAGCGCATGTCGAAGCCCGCACCGTTGTCGCGCACACGGTAGACGAAACGCCCGCCCTGGTTCTCGCAGTCGAACTCGATCACCGCGCGGTCGCGCTTGCCGCTGTACTTCCAGGCGTTGCCGAGCAGGTTCTCCAGCGCGACGCGCAGCAGCGTCGGGTCCCCCTGCGCGCTCATGCCCTGTTCGATGCGCACGTCGACCAGCCGCTCCGGCGATTGACGCTTCAGGTCGTCGATGACGTAGGTGGCCAGCTGGGTCAGGTTGACCGGCTGCTGCTGCACCGGCTTGGCAGACAACTGCGACAGCGCCAGCAGCGCGTCGATCATGCCGTTCATGCGCGCGGCAGCACCGAGCACGCGGTCGAGGTGGTCGTTGCCGATGCGGTCGAGTGCGCGGCCGTAGTCTTCCTTCAGGATCTTCGTGAAGCCTTCGACCACCCGGATCGGAGCGCGCAGGTCATGCGAGACGGTGTAGCTGAACGACTCCAGTTCACGCTCGGCCGCCTGCCGCTCCAGCTGCGCGGCCTCGTCGGCCTGCACCGTCGACGGCGTGAAGATCGCCAGCAGCGCATGCCGGCGCGTACCGCCATGCTCGAAGGTGAAGGTGTCCACATGCGCCTGCCACGGCGTGGGGGCGCTCGGCGGGGCGTCACGCTCGGGCGGTTCGGCGCCGAGCCGCTCGCACACCGGCGCGAGCGGCCATTCCGCCACGCGTTTCAGCTCGCCGAGCATGTCCCGGCCGAGCAGCTTGGCGGCCGATTCGCCGATGCGGCGCGCAGCCAGGTCGTTGCAGTGGCGGATCACGTAGCGCAGCGGCTGTTCGCCTGACGCCGACTCTGCCAGCACCACCGCGCTCGGCACCGCATCGAGCAGCTGCAGCCCGATCTGGCGCTCGAACTGCAGCTCCGCGCGGCTGGAGACATCGCGCGCGGTGCCCTGGTAGCCGGCGAAGCGGCCGTCTGCATCGAAGCGCGGTACGCCCCGCAGCAGCCAAAGGCTGTTGCGGCCATCGGGTTCACGGCGATGTGCGGGCAGTGCTTCGAAGCCGCGTTGGGCGTCCAGTATCTGGCGATGCGCCTGCCACAGCTGGACGTCGCTGTCGAAGTCGTCCCACAGCGTGCGGCCGAGGCGAGGTTCGACCTGCCAGTCGCGCGAATCTGCGCCCGGGGGAGGGCGCAGCAGCGTCAACCGGTGGCGTGCGTCGGTCTCCCAGTACCAGTCGGGCAGCAACTGCAGCAGGCTGCGCTGCTGCGCCTGTGCCAGCCGTCCGAGCGAAGCGAGCGTATCGAGGCGGCGGCCGAACCACCATGCCAGCCCGAGCATCAGCACCAGTCCGAGCACGAATACGAGCAGCAGCAGGCCGGACTCGACCAGCGCGCGCAGGCCGTCGGCCCAGGACTGGGCCAGCCATGCGGCGCCGGCCAGGCTCAAGCCGACCCAGGCCAGGGTCAGCCCAGCCCCCAGTCCCGCGGCGAGGAGCAAGCGCTTGCCTTGGGAAATCTCGTCAGAGGCGGGGGCGCGATCCATCGGGCCGATTGTAAGTAGCGGCTCTCGCATTTATTCCTGACGGATCGCACAGTTCGCGCCAGCCAGACATGCTGAACCGCGCCCGCTTCGAGCAAGATGCCTCAAGTCCGGGGCAGGGCATACCGAAAACGCAGATGGAGTAGGACCCCGCGGGCGTGGGACACCGGGCGGGCCGGTAGAAACCAGGCCTGGGGAATCAGATGCCGAGGAACCAAACACCCACTTTGCGCCTGATGGCGGCCGGCGCGCTCGGGCTGACCGGCTGGCTGACGGCGCTGCTGGGCCAGGGCCCGCTGGCCATCGCCGGCTCGCTGGCGCTTGCCGCTGCGGCGCTGGGCTGGGCCTGGCGCGCCCCGGTGCGCCGGTCTGCCGGTGACTCAGCGCTGTCGTCCTTCCTGCCGGCCCTGCGCGACGAGATGCATGCGCCGACACAGGGGCTGTCGCAGCGCTTCGACACACTGGAGGCGATCATTGCCGCCGTCAACGGGGCCGGCACGCTCGGCACGGCGATGGAGGGCGTCAGCCGTGCGATCGGTCGTCACCTGGGGGCACACGCCTTTGCCGTGCTGCGTGTCGACGACTGGAACGGCGAGACAGGGCTGGTATTCCCCTGGGACGAACGGGGCGGCGGACGCGAGAACCATGTCGACCTCAGTCTGCTCGGCACCGCGCACGGCAGCGATGGGCTGACCGGCACCGCGATCGCCAGCCATGCCGTGACGATCTGCGCCGACCTCGCGAATGCCGGCGTCGGCGGACACCGCCTGCGACCGGCCGGCGCCCGCCGTGCCGTCGCCGTGCCGGTGTGGTCCGACGATGCGCCGGTCGCGGTGGTCGAGTGGTACGACCCGCAGGTCTCGCCGGCGCACGAGCATGTGCAGCATCTGCTCGGTGTCGCGATGGCGCAACTGTCATTGCTGGCGCGGCGTGATGTCGCGCGTTCGGGCATGGAACTGAGCCAGGAGCGCTCGCGCCGGCTCGCGATGGTCGCTGCTCGCGTGTCGAGCGGCGTGATCATCGCCGACCGCAGCGGGCGCATCGAGTGGGTCAACGAAGCCTACACACGCATCACCGGCTGGGCGCCCGAGGAAGTGATCGGGCGCGAATGCTGGACCCTGATGACCGACCCGCGCGCCGGCCACGCGCTCAGCGAGGCCATCGCCAAGCGCGAGGACTTCAAGCTGGAGTACGCGGGCCGCCGGCGCTTTGCCGACGGCGGCAGCGAGCCCTACTGGGGCGAGATCGATGTCACGCACGTGCTCGACGAGCAGGGCGCGCGCTTCCTGTTTCTCGGCGTGCTGACCGACGTAACCGAGCGGCAGCAGCGCGCCGATCAGCTGGAGGGCGAGCGCACCCATCTCAATGAGCTGATCGAGCACCTGCCGGTCAGCCTGTACGTGATGGAGCCGACCGAGCTGCGGCTGATGGCGGTCAACCGTCATGCAGAACGGGAATTCGGCATCCGTCGAGAGGAGATGATCGGCCTGCGCGCCGAAGAGGCGCTCGGTCGCCAGCTGACCGCGTTGATCCTGCCTTCGGTGCGCAATGCGCTGGACGGCGGCGAGCCGATCGAAGACGAGTTCCTCTGGCGCTCGCACCGGCGCGGCGACCGGCACCTGAACGCGCGCTACATCGCCTTGCGTCACACCGATGGCACGCCTCGGGCGGTGATCATCATCGCCCGGGACCTGACCGAGCGCCGCCGCGCGGAAGGCGCGCTGGTGGAGTCAGAGGCCCGTTTCCGCGAGTTCGCCGACGCCGTCGACGACCATCTTTTCATCAGCAACCCCGACCGCTCCCACTTCCTGTATGTCAGCAACCGGCTGTACGACTTCTGGGGCGTGACGCCCGACGAGCACGCGCGCAACCCGGTCGGTTACCTCGACAACATCCCGCCCGAGGACCGTCATCTGCTCGACGAGCGCGCCATGCGCGAGCGCCAGCTGCTGCCGGTGGACTTCGTGCACCGGCTGCACCACCCGGCGCGCGGCCTGCGCTGGCTGCACACGCGCACGCGCGCCCGCCGTCTGCCGAACGGCGAAGTCCGTGTCTACGGCCTGTGCACCGATATCACCGAGGAACACGAACGCGAGCAGGAGCTGCAGCGCGCGCGTGACGCCGCCGAGGCTGCCAGCCAGGCCAAGAGCCAGTTCCTGGCCAACATGAGCCACGAGATCCGAACCCCGATGAACGGGATCCTGGGCATGACCGAGCTGCTGCTCGGAACCTCGCTGAGCGAGAAACAACGACGCTTCGCGCACGCGGTGTACCGCTCCGGCGAGAGCCTGCTGGAAATCATCAACGACATCCTCGACTTCTCCAAGATCGAGGCCGGCAAGCTGGAGCTCGCACCGGCTGATTTCGTTCTGCGTGCGGTGGTCGAGGACACGCTGGAGCTGATGGCGCCGCGCGCGCACGAAAAGTCGCTGGAGCTGAGTTTCCGCGAGCAGCCCGGTCTGCCGGGTGTGTTGCACGGCGACCCGTTGCGGCTGCGCCAGGTGCTCACCAACCTGGTGGCCAACGCGATCAAGTTCACCGAGCGCGGCGAGGTCGTGGTCGACGTGCAGCGTGTACCCGACAGGGTGGCGGCCGACGGCCAGGTGCTGCTCGAGTTCACGGTGCGCGACACTGGCATCGGCATCGCGCCGGAACTGTTGCCGCGCCTGTTCCACGCGTTCACGCAAGCGCACGGCGGCATGGCGCGGCGCTACGGCGGCACCGGGCTCGGGCTGGCGATCTCGAAGCAGCTGGTCGAGATGATGGGGGGCGACATCCGGGCCAGCAGCATGCCGGGGCTCGGCTCGCAGTTCAGTTTCAGCCTGCCGCTCGGGCTGACCGCCGACGGCGCCGGCCTGGCGCCGACCGAGGCCTTGGAAATGCCCGCACTGCGGGTGCTCGTGGTCGAGGATCACGACACCAACCGCACCGTGCTGGAGAACATGCTCGGCGCCTGGGGCATGCGGGTGGCGCTGGCGCGCGACGGCGTCGAAGCGCTGGAAGTCCTGGAGCGCGAACGCGAGGCCGGGGGCGGTTTCGATCTGGCGCTGGTCGACATGTCGATGCCGCGCATGAACGGCGTGCAGTTCGCCCGGGCGTTGCGCGATTCGCCGCATTGGCGGCACCTGAAGCTGATGCTGCTGTCGTCGGTGTCCAGCCCGGACGACGTGCGCGTCGCGCACGAGGCGGGCTTCCACCGTTTCGTCGCAAAACCGGTGCGCAAGGTGGAGCTCCGCCAGGCCATCCTGGGCTTGTCGGCGCTGCCCGTGCGCGAGCGCGAGCAGCCTCTGCCGCGGCTCGACCGGCATGTGCTGGTCGTCGAGGACAACCCGGTCAACCAGGAAGTCATCCATCAGATGCTGCGCCGGCTCGGCTGCCGGACGCATCTGGCGCAGTCGGGGGTGGAGGGGTTGCGCGCGTTATGCGAACATCGCTTTGACCTGGTGCTGATGGACATCCAGATGCCCGGCATGGACGGGGTCGAAACCCTGCGCTGGTTCCGTCGCGGCCCGGGCGGCCGCTTTGCCTTCCTGACGCCGCCCGATACGCCGGTACTCGCCGTCACCGCGAATGCCCTCGGCGGCGACGAGGAGCGTTTTCTGGCGCACGGCTTCAATGACTATCTGTCCAAGCCATTCCGCCAGAATCAGCTGCTGGCGGTGCTGACCCACTGGCTACGCACGAGCGCCGGGGAGCCCCGTGAAGCAGGCGCGCCAAATGCTTCACCGATCAAGGCCCGGGCAGGCGTGGAAGCCGTACAGACCGACGATGGGGAGCCGAACATGATCCAACCCGACCCGCTGGTTTTCGATGCCGAAGCGGTCGCCCGGCTGCGCGAACTCGACCCGCAGGGTGAGAACCAGCTGCTGAGTCGGCTTTTCCGGACTTTTCACACGTCCTTGCTGCGCCTTGTCCCCCAAATGGAGGAAGCGCACGAAATCAATGATCTGGCCACAATCCGGCTGACGGCGCACACGCTCAAATCGTCCTGCGCGAGCGTCGGGGCGCTCAAGTTGTCGGTGCAATGCGCCGAAATCGAATCGATGATCCGTTCGGGGCAATCCGGGCCCTTCGAACAACGCATCCACGCGATCCGGCAGGAAACCGACCGGGTGCTGGAAAGCTTGCGCATCCTGCTGGGATCCGACAGATGACTCCTTCCCTCACCGACGACGCCGACCTCGAGCAGCCGACCGTGCTGCTGGTGGACGACGACGAGGTGAATCTGCTGCTGACCTCGATCGCGCTGCGCGAGCGCGGCTTCGCGATCACCGAAGCCGCCAGCGGCGAGCGCGCGCTCGCGCTGCTGGCCGACTGGTCGCCCGACGTCGTCGTGCTCGACGCGATCATGCCGGGGCTGGACGGCTTTTCCTGCTGCCGCGAACTGCGCGCGATGCCCGGTTTCCAGTCGATCCCGGTGCTGATGCTGACCGGCCTCGATGACGAGGCCTCGATCAACCGCGCCTACGAGGCCGGCGCGACCGACTTTTTCGTCAAGTCGAACCAGTGGAGCCTGCTGGCCGGACGCCTGCGCTACCTGCTGCGATCGTCGCGCACCCGGCTGGAGCTCGAGCGCAGCAAGGCGCAGCTCGCGCGCGCCCAGGACCTGGCCCGCATGGGCAGCTTCGACTGGCGCCCGGGCCGTGGCGAGCTGCTGTTCTCGGTCGAAGGCCTGCGCGTGCTCGGGCTCAGCCCCAGCGACCACCTGACGATGCGCGGCGCGCTGCGCATGATCCCTCGCGACGAACGCAATGGCTTCTTCGCCATCCTGCGCGAAGTGTTGACGCACTACACCGTGCTGTGCACCGACGTACCGGTGCGGCTGCTCGATGGTCGACAACGCGTGCTGCATCTCGAGGCCGAGCCGGAGTTCGACGAGCACGGCGCGGTGTACGGTTACAACGGCGTCGTGCAGGACGTGACCGACCGCCGCATCGCGGAAGACAAGATCAAGCACCTGGCCAACTTCGACTCGCTGACCGGCCTGCCGAACCGGCGCCAGCTGATCTGGCGCGCCGAGCGCGCGATCGACCATGCCCGCCACATGGGGCACCAGGTGAGCCTGCTGCTGATCGACCTGGACCGTTTCAAGATCATCAACGACACGCTCGGGCACGCCGCCGGCGACGAGCTGCTGGTCGAGGTGGCGCGTCGGCTGCGCGGTTGCGTGCGCCATTCCGACCAGGTCATCGACGCCACGGTCGATACCCCCGGTTCGCGCGCGCACCGCACGCTGGAGGCGGTCGGCCGGCTCGGCGGCGACGAGTTCGTTGCGCTGCTGTCCGAGGTGGGCGACGAGCGGGATGCCGAACGCGTCGCGATGCGCATCCTCGAATCGCTGCGCGAACCGGTGCTGGTGGGCGGGCAGGAGTGTTTCGTGACCGCGAGCGTCGGCATCGCGCTGTACCCGCGCGACGGCACGACCGTGGCCGACCTGTTGCGCAATTCCGACGTCGCGATGTACTCGGTCAAGGCACAGGGACGTAACGCCGCTTCGGTGTACACGCCGCAGCTTGCCGGCAAGGGCCGCGAGAAGCTGGAACTCGAGACCGCGTTGCACAAGGCGCTGGAGCGCGAGGAACTGGTGCTGTACTACCAGCCGAAGATCGACGTGCGCTCCGGCCGTTTCATGGGCGCCGAGGCGCTGATGCGCTGGCAGCGCGGCGGCCAGATCGTGCCGCCGGGCGAGTTCATCCCGCTGGCCGAGGAGACCGGTCTCATCATACCGATGAGCCACTGGGCCATTCGCGAGGCGATGCGCCAGGCCCGTGCGTGGCAAAACTCCTTCGGCTTCGACGCGTCGATCGCCGTCAACATGCCCAGCCGCATGTTCCAGCGCAGCGACCTGATGGAAAAGATCCAGAGTGCGCTGACCGAGCAGCAGGTCGACCCGCGCTGCCTCGAACTCGAGATCACCGAGACGGGGTTGATGAAGGACCTGCAGAACGTGATCCCGGCGCTCAAGCGACTCAACAGCCTGGGTGTCGAGATCTCGATCGACGACTTCGGCACCGGCTATTCGTCGCTGGCCTACCTGACGACGCTGCCGATCAGCGAGCTGAAGATCGACCGTTCCTTCGTGCGCGAACTGGGCCACCGTCCCGAGAGCACCGCGGTCGTCACCGCCATCATCGCGCTGGCCCGTTCGCTCGGCATCCGCGTGATCGCCGAAGGTGTCGAGACGGCGCTGCAGATGGAAGTGCTCAACCGCCTCGGCTGCGGCATCATGCAGGGCTTTCTGTTCAGCAAGCCGCTGCCTGCTGCGGCACTGGAACAGTGGATCCGCGAGACGGTGCTGCCCCGCAAGGCACCGTGGAGCCCTGCCGTCGCCAGTTCCTCTCGCGACGGCACGTCAGACGGCGCGATCGCGCGCCTTGACCTGCCGACACGCGGCAAACCCGTGCACTGAAGAACACAGACCGACATGGAGTCCACGCCCGGTTCCGCCAGCCGCGCGACCCAGCCTGCGCCGCTCGCCGGCCCGGCCACCGCGCCCGCTCAACTCGCCAAGGCCGCGCTGCGCCGGCTGGCCCAGGAGCGTCTGGAACCGACGCCCGA
Organism: Caldimonas mangrovi; assembly: GCF_023721835.1. GTDB lineage: Bacteria > Pseudomonadota > Gammaproteobacteria > Burkholderiales > Burkholderiaceae_C > Caldimonas > Caldimonas mangrovi. Next base: position 80,066 of record NZ_JAMKFE010000004.1, read on the forward strand.
GAACTATCGCCGCGCCTACCGCGCCGAGGCGGGCGAGCCGCCCGATGGCGACGCGCCGCTGCCGGCCGCCGCCCAGCGCCTGCTCGAGCGGCTGGGCGGCGGCCAGGTCGGCGCCGCGGCGCCGGGCCTGCTCGAAGCCATCCAGCAAGGTCGTTGGGAGCAGGCCGACCGCCTGCTGGCGGGTGCTGCCGACGGCGACGCTGCCGCCGCGCAGGCACAAGCCTGGGCTGCGTTGATCGGCCGGCTGGTCAAGGGCATCGAGCGTGGCGGCCGCCAGTGGACCAGCGGCCGCAAGAAAGACAGCCTCCAGCGTGTGCTTGCCGGCAGCCGCAGCGACCCGCAACGCTTGCAGCAGCGGTTGACGCAGCTGGCCGCCAGCTGGGACAGCGACACGCTGGCCGACGCCGCCACCCAGGCCGACCCGCTGCTCGCCGACGTGTTGTCCGCCGCCGGGCCCGCCACGGCGCCGGCCGAACTCGGGCCGGTCGCCACCGTCGCCCCCCCGGTGACGTTGTTGCCCGGCATCGACGAACCGCTGCTTGCACCGGCCTGGCAGGCGGTGGTCGGCGACCTGGCCGACGCGATCGAACCCGCGTTACCGGCCGACGACCCCCGGTGTGCCCGGCTCGGTTCGCGCCTGGCCGAACTGCGGCTGCCGCTTGCCACCGATGCCGACGACGACCTGGCCGAAGACTGGCGCGGCTGGGCCGGCGACGCACAGCGTCTGCTGGAACACCGCCAGCACCTGACCGAACAGCTGCGGCTGCTGTGCGAGGAGCTCACCGCCGGCCTGGCCGACCTGTCGGAAGACAGCTCCTGGGTGCAAGGCCAGTGCGAGGCGATGCGCAGCAAGCTGCAGGAAGGGCTGACCGCCCGCACCGTGCGTTCCGTCAGCCACATGCTGCATTCGACGCGCACGCAGCAGCACGAGCTGAAGACCCAGCGCAACCATGCCCGTGACCTGCTCAAGCAGGCGATCAACGCGATGCTGCAGGAGATCGGCGAGCTGGGCGTGCACACCGATCGCTTCCAGGACAACATGGGGCGCTACGCAGTCGCGATCGAGCAGGCCGACTCCCTGGAAAGCCTGGCCGGCATGGTCAAGGAACTGGTCGAGGAGACCAAGTCGGTGCAGCACAAGGTCGGGCAGACGCAGCAGCGCCTGCAGGCCGAGCACGCCGAAGCCGACCACCTGCACGAGCGCGTGCGCGAACTCGAGACCGAGCTGCAGCGGCTGTCGACCGAAGTGTCGACCGATCAGCTCACCGAGATCGCGAACCGGCGCGGCCTGATCCAGGCCTTCGACACCGAGCACGCACGCACGCAGCGCAGCGGCCGCGAGCTGGCCGTGGGCCTGCTCGACATCGACAACTTCAAGAAACTCAACGACACGCTCGGCCACCAGACCGGCGACCAGGCGCTGAAGTTCCTCGCCAACAACGTCAAGCAGGCGTTGCGGCCGATGGACACGGTGGCCCGGTACGGTGGCGAGGAGTTCGTCGTGCTGCTGCCCGAGACCACCACCGACGAAGCCTGCGTCGTGCTGACGCGGCTGCAGCGCACCCTGACCGCGAGCTTCTTCATGCACGAGGAGCAGCAAGTGTTCGTGACGTTCTCGGCCGGCGTCACGCTGTATCGCCCCGGGGAGCGGCTCGAGGAAACTCTCGATCGCGCCGACGAGGCGCTCTACGAGGCCAAGCGCACCGGAAAGAACCGCACCTGCGTCGCGTGAATCACGGTGCGGCCGGGAATGCCACCGTGCTCAGCAGCGCCAGCGCAGGCTGGCGCGAGTCCAGCCGCGTGTGTTGCACGACGATGGGCACGTCGGATTCGATGACGCTGGCATAGTCGGTGTCACGCGGTACCGGCTCCGGGTCTTTCAAGTCGTTGAACCGCAAGTGCAGCGTGCGCCTCGGCTTGACGGCGACGCGGTACGGTCCGGCAGGCGCCCGGTCCTTGAAATACAGCGTGATGCGCACCTGGGCCGGCGTGTCCCCGGTGTTCAACAGGCAGGCGGTTTCGTGGCTTTCGAGGGCCGGGCCGTCGCCGGTGCTGTGCCCGGGGATGTACCCCTCGGCAATGGCCCACACCGTGGCTCCGATGGCGGACATGGCGTTTTTCTCCTGCTGTCGTGGTCGATGCGAAGTTCCCAGCAACTGCGGTGCCCCTCGGCGCTGCTGCGAGAGGAATTGGTTTCATTTGGTTGCATGTAAAAAAATCCCATACGAATAAGATGCGTCCGAATGCAGGCAGGAGACGTCGTATGAGTATTCCCCCGAGCTTTCGCAACTGGCTGATGGCGCAGCCCGGCGGCAGCACCGCCTTTCGCGACTTGGTCCGCTGGACCGGGACCGACGATGCCACCTGTGAACTGGGCGACGCGCTGTCGCAATGGCAGTTGCACTTCGTCGGCCGGGGCGCCAGCCAGGATGTCCGTGAGGCGTTGCGGACGGCTTGGTGGCGTTACATCGAAAGCCGTGCGGCGTCCGCGGCGGCGCCATCGACAGCGAAGCGCCTGCTGCGTTCGATCGAGCGGGGATTTGCGCAATGGGCCGAGCCGGCCGTCGCGTGGGTCAGAGAGCCCCGCGCAGGCGATGCTTTGCGCCGAGCGCCGGTCAAGCCGTCGGCGCGCCTGGAAGCGCGCCGGTCTTCCTCCTGATGGTCAAGCCCGTTCACGTATGTGTGCGCTTACAACCATGATGTATTTGGGGTAAACCCTGCTGCTATCGTTCGCGGCCTGACAGGTTTCGCGAGCGAGGGCATACATGCGGGGATTGCGACGCATCAAACGGTGGCTGGCGCGTGTCGGCTACGACGAACGCAACTGGCTGCGCGTTCGCCAGATCGATTCTTTCAACGGGTTCCTGCAGTCGCGTGGCCCCATCGGTGACGTGCTGGAGATCTCCCCTGGATGGAACCGGACATGGAAGCAGCTGCCCGCGGCCAGCTACACGACGGTCGACTACCCTGGATTCGACATCTGCCGCGACGTGCTGCCACGGCGTTTCGACATCGTCATTGCTGACCAGGTGCTGGAACACGTGCCGGCTCCGGTGCGGGCGGTGCGCAACGTGCGCGAAATGCTGGCGCCCGGCGGCCACGCGCTGATCGCGACGCCGTTCCTGTTCCGCGTGCATGCGCGCCCGCACGACTATCACCGCTGGACCGAGGCAGGGCTGCGTCAACTGTTGCTCGACGGCGGTTTCGGCGACAACGAGGTCAGCGTGCACAGCTGGGGCAACCGTGCGTGCGTACGGGCGCACGCAGGCGGGCCGGTGCGTGACTACGGCTTCTACCGCGACATGCGCAACGAGCCGGAATATCCGGTGATGGTGTGGGCGTTCGCGCGACGTGGGTGAGAGCGAAGGGCTGGCGGAGGCGGTGAGATTCGAACTCACGGAAGGGTTGCCCCTTCGCTGGTTTTCAAGACCAGTGCCTTAAACCACTCGGCCACACCTCCAGCACTCAACTCTTCGATGGCGGCGCTGGTTTTGGTCTGCGTTCACATCGCTTGCGCGATATGAACTCCGCCCAACGCCTCTGCCTCCATATGGAGGCGTTGACCAAGACCCGTGCCTTGAACCACTCGGGCACGCCTCCGGTCGAAGAGCGCCGATTCTACTCGGGCGACCCCGTCACCCGGGCTTCCGGGCTTGCTCGCAGGGCACCTGGATGATCTCGCGCCGCCCGCCGTCGACGCGTGCCGCGGTGAGCTGTCCGCCCCACACGCAGCCGGTGTCGAGCGCGAGCAGGTCGGGCCGGTTGACGAGCCCGAGTGTCGACCAGTGCCCGAACGCGATCGGCACGCCCTCGGTCTTGCGGCCCGGCACCTCGAACCAGGGCAGGTAGCCGGTGGGCGCCTGCTCGGCGGACTCTTTCGCGGCGAACTCCATGTGTCCGTCGACGCTGCAAAAACGCAACCGCGTCAGCGTGTTGACGGCATTGCGCAGGCGGTCGTGGCCCTGCAGCGCATCGGTCCAGCGGGCCGGCTCGTTGCCGTACATCACGCGCAGGAACTCGCCGGCCTGCGCGCCCCGCAGCTCGGCCTCGACTTCGCCCGCGAGCTTCAGCGTCAGCGCGGCGTCCCACTGCGGCGCCACGCCGGCGTGCACCATCAGCCAGCCGTGCTCCTGCAGCGCCAGGCGCTGGTGCCGCAGCCACTGCAGCATGTCGTCGCGGTCGGGGGCGTCCAGGATGTCCTGCACGGTGTCGCCGCGGCGCACCGGGCTGGCGCCGTGCGCCATCGCGAGCAGGTGCAGGTCGTGGTTGCCGAGCAGGCAGGCGGCGGCGTCTCCGCAACGCTGCAAGGTGTGCAGCACGTCCTTCGAGCGCGGCCCCCGGTTGACCAGGTCGCCCAGCAGATAGAGCCGGTCGCGCGAAGGGCTGAAATCGAGGGTCGCGAGCAAGCGCTCCAGTGCATCGCAGCAGCCCTGCAAATCGCCGATGAGGTAGATCATCATGCGATTCTGCTACGCTGCCCGGGTTTTGGCCCTTTACCGGAGTTCTCTTCTTCGGCCGCGGATGGACGCTGCGTTACTGATTTTTCTCATCCTGCTCAACGGCCTGTTCGCCATGTCCGAGATGGCGCTGACGGCGGCACGCAAGATACGCCTGCAGGTGATGGTCGAGAGCGGCGAGTCGGGTGCGCAGGCCGCCATGGACCTGCACGAGAACCCGACGAAATTCCTGTCGGTGGTGCAGATCGGCATCACCTCGATCGGCGTGCTCAACGGCATCGTCGGCGAAGGCGCATTCGCCGAGCCGCTGGCCGTGTGGTTGAGTCAGGCGTCACGGCTGTCCGAGGCGGCTTCCGGCATTGCGGCCACCGCGCTTGTCGTCGTCAGCATCACCTTCCTGACCATCATCTTCGGCGAACTGGTGCCCAAGCGGCTGGGGCAGATGTACCCCGAAACCGTCGCGCGCATCGTTGCGCAGCCGATGAACTGGCTGTCGTATGCGGTCAAGCCTTTCGTCGTGGTGCTGACGGCGGCGACCCACGCCGTGCTGCGCCTGCTCGGCATCAAGGACATGCCGGTGCGCATGGTGACCGAGGAAGAGATCGCCGCCAGCCTGGAGGAAGGGCTCGACGCCGGCGTGATCGAGGCGCACGAGCACCAGATGGTGCGCAATGTGTTCCGGCTCGACGAACGGCAGATCACCTCGATGATGATCCCGCGCGGCGACATCGCCTGGCTCGACGCGTCCGAGCCGGCGCCGGCGGCGCTGGCCGTGATCGCCGAGACGGAGCACTCGCGCTACCCGGTGTGCCGCGGGGGCCTGGACGACGTGATCGGCGTGATCACCGCGCGACAGCTGCTGCAGCAGCTGTCGCAGGGCCGCAGCCTGCAGCTCACCGAAGGGCTGCAATCTCCGGTCTTCGTGCCCGAGACGCTGACCGGGATGGAGCTGCTCGAGAGCTTTCGTGCGTCCGACATGCAGATGGTGTTCGTCGTCGACGAATACGGCGAGATCCAGGGGATGATCACGCTGCAGGACGTGCTGGAGGCCATTACCGGCGAATTCACGACCGCCGCGCCCGAGGATGCCTGGATGGTGCGCCGCGAAGACGGCTCGTGGCTGATCGACGGCCTGATCCCGGTCCACGAGCTGAAGGACCGCCTGCTGCTGAAGACGCTGCCCGAGGAAGATCGCGGCCGCTACAACACGCTGGCAGGCATGGTGATGCTGCTGCTGGGACACCTGCCGAAAACGGCCGACGCGGTCGAGTGGGAAGGGTGGCGCTTCGAGGTCGTCGACCTCGACGGCAAACGGGTCGACAAGCTGCTCGCGACGCCCGCGCCGCCGCCGGTCGAAGAGCCGACCGCGTAGAGCCGCAGCGCTATGCGGCCGAGCCGTCGGCCGGCCGCGGACGGCGGGCGAAACCCACGCTGCGGCTGTCGAGGGCGACCGACTTGACCATGGCCCACGCGGGCTGTCCCACCGCGAGCCCGAGCCGGTCACAGGATTCCCGCGTGACCAGCGCGCGCACGACGGTCGAGCCGAGGCCGATCGCGACATCAACGTACGGTCCTTCGCGGGGCGTCATCGAAACCACCGCGCCGTGCAGCCGGTTGCTGAGGCTCAGGTCGGTGGGCGTCGAAAGCGAAAGCGCGACGTCGCGTGCCCGCAGGCGCGCACGCACGGACGTGCCCTCGGGCAGGTCGACCAGCGGCACACGCAGTTCGCCGTCGGCAAACGCGAGCGTCGAGAGCTGATAGTGCACGTCGTGCCGCGCCACACGGCAATCGATCACGACGCCTGCTTCGAAACGCCCGATCAGCGGCGCATGTTCGGGCTCGGACATCACTTCGGTGAGTTCACCGCAGGCGACGGTGCGGCCTTCGCTGACGATCACGAGGTGCTGGGCCAGCCGCGTGATCTCGTCGACCGAGTGGCTGACGTACAGCGCCGGCAGATGGAACTCGTGGCACAGCCGTTCGATGTAGGGCAGCACTTCGGTCTTGCGCGGTGCATCGAGCGCCGCCAGCGGTTCGTCCATCAGCAGCAGCGTCGGCTGACGCAGCAGCGCGCGGCCGAGCGCCACGCGCTGGCGCTCGCCACCAGAAAGCGCATGCGGGCGGCGGTGCAGCAAGGGGGCGATGCCGAGCACCTCGACGACCGCATCGAACCCGATGGCTGCCGTGCGCCCGCTGCGCTTCAGTCCATAGCGCAGGTTGCCTGCCACGCTGAGGTGCGGGAACAGCCGCGCATCCTGGAACACATAGCCGATACCGCGCTGCTCCATCGGGATGTCGACACGTGCGGCGGCGTCGAAGAAAACGCGCTGCTCGACACGAATTCGGCCTTCGTCGGGCCGCAGCAACCCGGCCACGGCGTTGATCAGGCTGGTCTTGCCGGAGCCGCTGCGGCCGAAGACCGCGGTAATGCCCTGCGAGGGCACACTCACCTGTACCTGCAGCAGCAAGGGCCCGAGCCGGCGGCGAAAATCGAGTTCGATCATGTGCGCCCCAGCCAGCGGCGCGTGCGGCGTTCCAGCAGCCCCGAGGTCACCAGTGCGCCGAGCGCCAGCACCATCGACAACGCGACCAGCCGCAGCGCGAGCGCGTCGCCGTCCGGAGTCTGGGTGGCGGTGTAGATCGCGAGCGGTAGGGTGCGCGTCTCGCCTTCGATGTTGGACGCAAAGGTGATCGTCGCGCCGAATTCGCCGAGGCTGGCGGCAAACGCCATCATGCAGCCCGACAGGATGCCCGGCAGCATCAGCGGCAGCGTGACGGTCGCGAACGCATCCCAACGGCTCGCGCCCAGTGTGCGGGCTGCCACTTCGAGCCCGCGGTCCACCGCTTCGAGCGACAGCCGGATGGCGCGCACCATGAGCGGAAACGACATCACGGCGGCGGCCACCACCGCGCCTTGCAGGGTGAAGATCAGCTGCACGTCGAGGTGTTCCTTCAGCCAGCGCCCGAGCGGTGCCCGGGTGCCCAACGTGATCAACAGCAGGTAGCCGACCACCACCGGTGGCAGCACCAGCGGCGCATGGACCAGCGCCTCCAGCAGGGCCTTGCCGGGCACGGCCGTGCGCGACAGCAGCCAGGCGACACCGACGGCCGGCGGCAGGCTCAACAGGGTGGCCCAGAGCGCCACCTGCAGGCTCAGGCCCAGCGCTTCCCATTCGAGGGCGCTCAGCATGGGCGGCGCGGCGCTGACGCCGGGGAGGGCGCGGAGCCGGCGTACGGATCGATGTGACAGGGCATGGCGGAGGTTTCGGTTGGCGCCCCGAAGTCTATCCAGCCTGGGTGCCCCGCGGGAACAGGGCTTGCCGGCCCTCGTTGCAGGGCCTGGTTGCCCGCGGCAGGCCTGCGCCGCGGCATCCGACGCACGGGAGGAGCTTGCATGCGATTGTCGATCCGTTCGAGGCTGGCGCTTGGGCTGGCGCCGGCGCTGGCGGCGCTTGCCGTCGTCGGCGTGGTGGCGCTCGGCAGCCTCGAGGCCGTCGACGCCGACGGGCGATCGGTCACGCACACGGTCGAGGTGCTGCAGCGCCTGGAGCGGACGGCCACCGGGCTCGCGGAAGCCGAGAGCACCAATCGAGGTTTTCGGCTGACCGAGGATGTGGACTTCCTGGAGCGCTACGAGGCGGCTGCCGGGCGCCTGTACCAGGATCTGGCCGCGCTGCGCAACCTGACGCGAGACAACCCGCAGCAGCAGGCCACGCTGGCCGAACTCGAGCCCTTGATCTCGCGCAGGCTGCAGGCGCTGGAGTCACTGATCGACCACCGCCGCCGCGACGGCCCGTCCACCGAACACAGCGCGCAGTTGCTGGGAAGCAGCAAGCGCTACGCGCAGCGCAGCCGCGAACTGCTCGCCGAGCTGCAGAAGACGGAGCGCGGCCTGCTGGAGCAGCGCCGCGAGCAGGCGCGCCGAACGGGCCAGGCGACGGAAACGCTCATCACCGGGGTCTCGCTGCTGACCTTTTTTGTCGTGCTGATGGGCTTCGTGTTGACGGCGCGCAGCATCTTGCGCCCGTTGGAGCAGCTCAAGCTCGGCGCCCAGCGTGTCGGTGCCGGCGACTATCGCCACCGCGTGCCGAAAGACGCCAGCGAGTTCGGCCAGGTGGCGGAAGTGTTCAACCGGATGACCGAGCAGGTGCAGGAGCGCGAGCTGAAACTCTCCGACGAAGATTGGATCAAGACCAGCCTGGCCCGCTTTCCGCCGATCTACCAGGCAAACCGGCGGCTGGAGCCGTTCTGCCGCGAGGTGCTGTCCGAGTTGGCCCGGTGCATCCAGATGCCGCATGCGGTGCTGTACCGCCGTGCACGGTCCGAGGGCGTCGACAGCCTGGTGCGCTGCGGCAGCTTCGCGGCAGACCGGGCGCCCGAGCGCGTCGCCCTCGGCGAGGGGGCCGTCGGGCAAGCGGCACTGGAGGCCCGTACGCTGCGGTTGTGCCCGCTGCCACGGGGGCACGTGCGCGTCGCATCGGCGCTGGGCGAGTCGGTGCCGAGTGAAATCCTGGTGCTGCCCGCCTCGTTCGAGGGCGAGGTCCGCGCAGTGCTCGAACTGGCGTTCCTGCAGCCGCCGAATGCGCGGGAGTGTGAGTTCCTGGAGCGGCTGATGGGCAGCCTGGCGGTGGCCTTGAACGGCGTCGAGGCACGGCAGGAACTCGAGTCCGCACTGGAAGAATCACGCCGGCTGGCGATGGACCTGCAGCGCAAGCAGGACGAGCTGTCGCAGAGCTACGAAGAACTGGAGACACAGGCCGAGCAGCTGCGGCAGTCGGGGCAGCTGTTGCGCGAGCAGCAGGACGAATTGCGACAGGCCAACGACGAGTACGAACAGGTCAACGCCGAGCTGCGTCAGACCGGCACGGTGCTGGAGGAGCGCACGCGCCAACTGGAAGCGGCATCGGCCTACAAGTCGGAGTTTCTCGCCAACATGTCGCACGAGTTGCGCACGCCGCTCAACAGCCTGCTGATCCTGTCGCAGCTGCTGGCCGAGAATCGCGAGCGAACCTTGACCGACAAGCAGGTGCAGTACGCGCGCACGATACACGATGCCGGCCAAGACCTGCTGGCGCTGATCAGCGACATCCTCGACCTGGCGAAGATCGAGTCGGGCACCGTCGAGATCGAGTGGGAAGACATGCCGTTGGGTGAGCTGATGCGCTCGGCCGACAGCAGTTTCCGGGCGATGGCCGACGCCAAGGGGCTCGGCTTCGAGCTGCGCACCGGCCCTGGCCTGCCGGAGCATCTGCACGCCGACACGCGGCGCCTGTGGCAGATCGTCAAGAACCTGTTGTCCAACGCCTTCAAGTTCACTGAGCGCGGCCGCGTCGTGCTGTCGATCGACGCCGCCGCGGCACCGCGTGGTCTGCAGGACGCGTCAGAGCGCGCATGGCTGTCGATTGCCGTCTCGGACACGGGCGTCGGTATCCCGCCGGAGCAGCAGGCGCGCATCTTCGAGTCGTTCCATCAAGGTGACCGCGGCACTGCGCGCAAGTTCGGCGGCACCGGGCTGGGTCTGGCGATCAGTCAGCGGCTGGCGCAATTGATGGGGGGGGTGATCGAGGTCACGAGCAGGCCGGGCGAGGGCAGCACCTTCACGCTGTATCTGCCGCAACAGGTGCAGCCGGCGCAAGCGTTGGCGCCGCGGCCGGCAACGGCGGCCGCCGTGCCTGCAGCACCCGCGCCGGCGCTGGCACCGGCACCCGTCGCGGCTTCGGCGCGCAGTGTGGTGGTCGCGCACCGCGACGGCACCGTGGTCCACCACGTGACGACAACGGCACGCCCGCGCGGCTTCGACGTCGTGGCGGTGTCCGAGCTCGGCAAGATCGCGCCGTTGTGCCAGCGTCTGAACCCGATGCTCGTCGTGCTCGAGGCCGCGATGGAGGACGACCAGGGCTGGGTGGCGCTGGGCCTGCTGAAGCAGAACCCTGCGACGCGTCATGTGCCGGTGCTGCTGGTCTGCGAGCACGGCGCGCGCGAACGCGCGCTGCGGCTGGGTGCGGCTTCCACGATGCCGAGCAGCGGGCTGACGCCGCAGGCGATCGAGGAGGTGCTGGGCTCGCACCTGGAACGGCTGGCGCGGCCTTTCCGCCGGCTGCTCGTGGTCGAGGACGACGATGCACAGCGTGCGGCGATCCTGGACCTGATCGGCAACGGCGACGTCAAGGCCACCGGCGTCGGCTCCGGCCACGCGGCCCTCGACGAGATGGCCGGGACCGTGTACGACAGCGTCGTCGTCGATCTCGGCCTGCCCGACATGGAAGGAGCCGAATTGCTGCGGGCGATGCACGAGCGCTTCGGCGCACGCTGCCCGCCGGTGGTGGTCTATACCGCCCGCGACCTGACGCGTGCCGAGGAGGCGGGGTTGAAGGCGGTGTCCGATGCGATCATCGTCAAGGGGGCCAGTTCGCCGGAACGGCTGCTCAGCGAGACGGCGCTGCTCTTGAACCGCCAGCAGTCGCGCCTGCCGGAGCGCAAGCAGCGCATGATCGAACGCGGCCATGAGGAAGACCCGGTGCTCGGCGGGCGCCGGGTGCTGGTGGTCGACGACGACGTGCGCAACATTTTTGCGATCACCGCGGCGCTGGAAGCTTATGGCGTGCACGTGCTGCATGCCGACAGCGGAGCGGCCGCGCTGGATACCGCGGGACGGGAAGCCGATCTCGACGCCGTGCTGATGGATGTGATGATGCCGGAGATGGACGGCTTCGAGGCGATGCGCCGCCTGCGCAGGATGCCGGGCTACCAGGGCACGCCGGTGATCGCCATCACCGCGAAGGCAATGCCCGGCGACCGGCAGCGCTGCCTGGACGCCGGGGCATCCGACTACCTGACGAAACCGGTCGACATGGACCGCCTGCGCGCGATGCTGCGGGTGTGGCTGACCACGGCGGCAGCGCGATGACGCAGGAATACATGAGCTCGCTCGACGAGACGCGCGCGGAACTTTCGGCGCTGCTCGAACTGGTCTATGAGCGCACCGGCGAGGACTTCCGTCAGTACAAGCATCCGTCAATGCTGCGACGGGTGCTGCGATGCGTCGAGGCCGAGAACGCAGGCTCGCTGCACGGGCTGCTCGACTGTGCACGCCGCGATGCGGACTGCCTGCTGCGCCTGCGTGCGGCGCTCACGCTGCACGTCACGTCGATGTTCCGCGACCCGGCCTTCTTCCGGCTGATCAAGGAGCGGGTGCTGCCGTCGCTGCAGACCTACCCGTATCCGCGCCTGTGGATCGCCGGCTGCTCGACCGGGCAGGAGTTGTACTCCTACCTGATCCTGCTCGACGAGGCGGGGCTCGGCGATCGCTGTGCGCTGTACGGCACCGATCTGAGCGACGGCGTGCTCGATTTCGCACGTGCAGGCACGCTCGATGCCTCCCTGCTGGAGGACTACGAAGCGGGCTACCGGCTCGCGGGGGGGCAGCGCAGCCTGCGGGAGTACTTTGAGATCGAGGGTCGATACATGAGGTTGCGGCCCGGGTTGTTGAGCACAGCCAGCTTCGCGGTACACAACCTCGTGACGGACGCCTCGTTCAACGAGTTCCACCTGATTTCCTGTCGCAACGTGCTCATGTACCTCGACGAAGCAGCGCAGCGTCGTGCGCTGGAAGTCATCCACGACAGCCTGGTGCCGCTCGGCTTTCTGGGGCTGGGCAACAGCGAGTCGCTGATGCAGGCGCTTCACCGGCCGGACTACGAGCGTCTGGATCCGGCCGAACCGCTCTACCGGCGGGTGCGTTGAAGGCGCGGCGACCATGGACGACCGCCATACCGTGAGCCTGCTGCTCGTCGACGACGAACCAGCCAACCTGATCGCGCTCGAGGCGGTCCTCGAGCCGCTGGGCGAGCGCCTGGTGCGCGCCGAGTCGGGCCACGAGGCGCTCAAGCGCGTGCTGGACGACGACTTCGCGGTGATCCTGCTCGACGTGCGCATGCCCGACATGAGCGGGATCGAGACCGCGACGTTGATCCGCTCGCGCCGCCGCTCGCAGACCACGCCGATCATCTTCCTGACCGGGCTCGAGAAGAGCACCGAGATGATGTTCGAGGGCTATTCCGCCGGGGCGGTCGACTATCTGACCAAGCCGGTCGTGCCGGCCATCCTGCGCGCCAAGGTCGAGGTTTTCATCGAGCTGGAGCGTGCGCGCTCGCGGTTGAAGGACGAGGTGCAGGAGCGCGAGCGGGCGGCCGCCGAGCTGTCGGCCGTGAACGCACTGCTGGCGCGGCGCAACGAGGAGCTGGCCTTGGCGAACGCCGAACTCGACGCCTTCTGCGCGGCAGTGTCGCACGACCTGCGTGCGCCGCTTGCGCACGTCGAGGGTTTCGTCGAGTTGCTGCAGGCATCGGCCGGTGGCCAGTTGCAGCCGAAGGAAACCGGGTACCTCACTGCCATGCGCACCGAGACGGTGCGCATGCGGGAGCTGATCGGCGACTTCCTGCGCTTCGCGCGGCTCGGCGCGGCCGAGCCTCAGTTCACCCGGGTCGACATGACGAAGCTGGCACGCGAGACGATGGACGAGCTGGCGGGGCGACGCCCGGAGGGCTCGGTGCGATGGCAGATCGACGAACTGCCGCCGGTCGAGGGTGACGAACGCTTGCTGCGGCAGGTGTGGGTCAACCTGCTGTCCAACGCGCTGAAATATTCGCAGACACGGCAGCCGGCGCGCATACACGTCGAGGGTGCGTCGCAGGGCGACGAACTCGTTTATGCAGTACGGGACAACGGGGTCGGCTTCGATCCCCAGCGTGCCGAACGGCTGTTCAATGCCTTCTTTCGCATGCACTCGGCCTCGGAGTTCGAAGGCGTCGGCATCGGTCTCGCTTCCGTGAAACGCATCGTGCAGCGCCATCGCGGTCGCGTGTGGGCCCAAGCGAAGCCGGGCGAGGGCGCCACCTTTCACTTCGCGCTGCCACGCTCGGCCCCGGCCCCGTCGTCGTGACGGGAGCGCGCAATGCTGTTGCGGCAATTTCTACAGGGTCCGGGTTCGCCGTCTCACGGGGTCCCGCGTCACCCACGCGATGGACTACCGCATCAGGAAGCCGGCGCATTTGCCGTCTCGCACCGCCAGCATCACCAGCAGGTCGTCCTCGCCCGCGCTCGGGTCGACGCGGTACAGATGGACGTCGAGCCCTGTCTTGCGGTAATTGCCGAGGTAGTCCGTGTCGTAGCCCGGCGCGAGCACCGGCTGTACGGAGCCGCTGACGCGGCCCAGCGCTTCCGGCGTCACGGCGGCACGCACACTCTCGTCGCAGGCGTCGTGAAAGCGCTCCACCTTGTTGTGGATGGTGGCATCCATCAACGTTTCGTAGAGCGTCTGTACGTCCGGTGGCGGTGCCGAGGCGGATCGGTTCTGGGCCAGCGTGGCGGCGCACAGGCCGAGCAGGCTCACGGCGGCGATCAGTCGTTTCATCGTGTGTGCTCCAGTGCTGCAAGGGGCAGGTCGTTCCCGTCGCGCAGCAATGCAGGGGCCCGCCGGCACACGGTTCGTGCTGCGACCGCGGCCAGGTGAGCGGGCCATTTCCGACCAACCCGCCCGGCAGGAAAGCCGTCGCGACCGGTCCGGACAGCGCGCATCGGCCAGGCCATTCAAGGCAATGCGTGGCCCCATGAAAAAGGGCCTGACGTTGCCGTCAGACCCTTGCACTTTCATCTCTTGGTGCCGGTGACCGGAATCGAACTGGTGACCTTCGCATTACGAATGCGCTGCTCTACCAACTGAGCTACACCGGCAAAGAGACCGCGATTCTAGCAAATTTTGCGACCGGGATGGAAGCCCGTCAGCCGGCCGCGTCCACGTGGTACGAGGTGACCCGCTCGACCTCGTTCTTCGAGCCGAGGATCACGCTGACGCGCTCGTGCAGCTTGCCCGGCTGGAGGTCGAGCACACGTTGCAGGCCGTTGGTCGCGGCGCCGCCGGCCTGCTCGACGATGAAGCCCATCGGGTTGGCCTCGTACATCAGGCGCAGCTTGCCGGGCTTCTCGGGCTCGCGCTTGTCCCACGGGTACATGAAGATGCCGCCGCGGGTGAGGATGCGGTGCACGTCGGCCACCATCGAGGCGACCCAGCGCATGTTGAAGTCCTTGCCCCGAGGCCCTTCCTTGCCGGCCAGGCATTCGTCGATGTAGCGCTTCACCGGCGGTGCCCAGTGGCGCATGTTGCTCATGTTGATCGCGAACTCCTTGGTGTCCTCCGGGATCTTGACGCCGTCCTGCGTCAACACCCAGGACCCCTGCTCGCGGTCGAGCGTGAACATGGCGACGCCATCGCCCACGGTCAGCACCAGCGTGGTCTGCGGACCGTAGATGCAGTAGCCGGCCGCGGCCTGCTGGTGGCCGGGCTGCAGGAAGTCGCCCTCGCTGACGCCGGTGTGCCCTTCGGGCTTCTTCAACACCGAGAAGATGGTGCCGATGCTGACGTTGACGTCGATGTTGCTGGAGCCGTCGAGCGGGTCGAACAGCAGCAGGTACTCGCCCTGCGGGAAGCGGTTGGGCACCAGGTAGATGCCGTCCATCTCCTCGGAGGCCATCGCCGCGAGGTGGCCGCCCCATTCATTGGCCTCGATGAGCACTTCGTTGCAGATGACGTCCAGCTTCTTCTGCACCTCGCCCTGCACGTTCTCGGTGCCGGCGCTGCCGAGCACGTCGCCCAAGGCGCCCTTGTTGACGCTGATCGCGATGCGTTTGCACGCACGCGCCACCACCTCGATCAGCAGGCGCAGCTGCCCGGGGATGTGCCCGTGCATGCGTTGCTGCTCGACGAGGTATTGCGTCAGGCTGACTCGTTTGCCCATTGCGGACTCCCTATGTAGTGATGAATCAATCGGCCAGCGCGCGCGTGACGATCTCGCGCACGTCGTCGCTCAGTTCGCCCTTGGCGGCCACGCGGGCGATCGCTTCGCGTGCGGCGCTGCGGTAGGGCTCGGCGAGCTGCTTCCAGCGGTCCATCGCGCGCGCCAGGCGGGCGGCGAGCTGTGGGTTGATCGCGTCGAGTTCCAGCACCCGCTCGGCCCAGAACACGTAGCCGGCGGCGTCGGTGCGGTGGAAGGCCGCCGGGTTGGAGAAGCACAGCGCAGTGACGAGGCTGCGGGCCCGGTTCGGGTTGCGCAGCGAGAAGTCGGGGTGCGACATCAGCGTCTTCACGCGCGCGAACACGCGGCCGCCTTTCTCGGGTGCGGTGGCCTGCAGCGCGAACCACTTGTCGACCACCAGCGCCTCGTCCCTGAACATCGCGTGGAAGCGCTCCAGTGCCGGAGCGGCCAGCTCGCTGTGGGCGCCGACCAGCGCGCTCAACGCGCCGAGCCGGTCGGTCATGTTGCCGGCGTCCTTGAAGCGCTGGTAGGCCTTGCCGGGCCACAGCGGCACCTGCTTCTCGGCCGCAGCCAGGCACAGGTAGGCGAGCGACAGGCTGACGAGCGCACGGCGACCGGTCGAGACCGGGTCGGGCGAATAGCCGCCTTGGTCCTGGTGCACCTCGTAGGCCCACTCCCACTCGGCATGCAGCGCATGCGCGAGCTGCAGGCGCATCGACTCGCGCACCGCGTGGATGCGCTGCGGGTCGACCTCTTCCAGCTGTTCGGCAATGTAGCTTTCGCCGGGCAGCGTCAGCACCAGTTCCTTGAAGGCGGCGTCCAGCGCCGGGTGGCGGATCACCGCGCGCATCGCGTCGACGTAGGCCCCGTCGAGCTGCAACACGCCGTCGCCCTTGATCGCCGCGAGCAGTCGGTTCAGCGCCAGGCGCTGGCCGGCCTCCCAGCGGTTGAACGGGTCGGCGTCGTGCGCCAGCAGCGTCAGCAGGTCGGCGTCCGACAGCGTGTCTTCGAGGATCACCGGGGCCGAGAAGCCGCGCAGCAACGACGGCACCGGCTCGACCTCGATGCCGGTGAATTCGAAGCGTTGCGCCGCTTCGCTCAGCACCAGCACGCGCTCGGTGCCGGCCGGGGCGTTCTCGCCGACGAGTTGCAGCGGCAGGGGCTGCGCGTTGCGGCCGACCAGCCCCAGGGCGACCGGGATCACGAAAGGCTGCTTCTCGGACTGGCCCGGCGTGGGCGGGCAGTGCTGGCTCAGCTCGAGCGTGTAGGTGCGCATCTCGGCGTTGTACAGGCCGCGGGCTGCGACGCGCGGCGTGCCGGCCTGGCTGTACCAGCGCTTGAACTGCTCCAGCTTGTGCGCCAATGCGCTGCCGGGGTTGGCGTCGGCAATGGCCTGCGCGAAGTCGTCGCAGGTGACGGCCTGGCCGTCGTGGCGTTCGAAGTACAGCGTCATGCCCCGCGCGAAGCCGTCGCGGCCGACCAGCGTCTGCATCATGCGCACCACTTCGGCGCCCTTGTCGTAGACCGTGGCGGTGTAGAAGTTGTCGATCGCGAGATAGCTGTCCGGGCGCACCGGGTGGGCCATCGGGCCGGCGTCTTCCGGGAACTGGTGCTGGCGCAGCGTGCGTACGTCGTCGATGCGCTTGACGGCGCGCGCGCTCGGCGTGCCGGCCAGGTCCTGGCTGAACTCCTGGTCGCGGAAGACCGTCAGGCCTTCCTTCAGGCTGAGCTGGAACCAGTCGCGGCAGGTGACGCGGTTGCCGGTCCAGTTGTGGAAGTACTCATGGCCGACCACGCTCTCGATGCCGGCATGGTCGACGTCGGTGGCCGTGGCGGGGTTGGCGAGGACGTACTTGGTGTTGAAGATGTTCAACCCCTTGTTCTCCATCGCGCCCATGTTGAAGTCGCTGACCGCGACGATCATGAAGCGGTCGAGGTCGAGCGACAGCCCGAAGCGACGTTCGTCCCAGGCGACCGACGCGATCAGTGAATGCATGGCGTGCTCGGTCTTGTCGAGGTCGCCGGCGCGTACATAGACCTGCAGCAGGTGCTCGCGTCCGGACGCGGCGCGGATCTTCTGCTCGCGGCACACCAGTTTCGCCGCCACCAGCGCGAACAGGTAGCTGGGCTTGGGGAAGGGGTCGTGCCACTTCGCGTAGTGCTTGCCGTTGTCCAGCGGGCCCTGCTCGACCAGGTTGCCGTTGGACAGCAGCACCGGGTACTTGGCGCGGTCGGCCTTCAGCGTCACGGTGTAGACGGCCATCACGTCGGGCCGGTCGAGGAAGTAGGTGATGCGCCGGAAGCCCTGTGCTTCGCACTGGGTGAAGAAACCGCCGCTGGAGGTGTACAGCCCCGACAGCTGGGTGTTCTTCTCGGGCGAGCAGGTGTTGCGCAGCTCGAGCGTGAACGACTCCGCAGGCAGGTTCTCGAGCACCAGCTGCTGGTTCTCGACGCGGAACGACACCGACTCGCCGTTGACCAGCACCCGCAACAGGTTCAGGTCTTCACCGTCCAGCCTCAACGTCTGCGTGGTCGCGTGCGGATTGCGCTCGACCTGCATGCGGTTGGTGACGAGAGTCTTGACCGGGTCGAGATCGAAGGTGAGTTCGACCGAGCGGATCCAGTAGGCCGGCGCGGCGTAGTCTTCGCGCCGGATGACGGTGGCAGTGCCTTCACGCATGGTGGGTCTCGCTACATTCTTTTGGGTTGAGGGCGGTTCAGCATGTGGCCATGCGGTCCGCCCTGGAAAGACTCGATGTCAGCTGAACTCCAACAGAGTATCGATCTGCTTCGAAATGCCTGGAAGAAACGTTTGGTCCAGCCCGAACGAGCCCCGCAGTGTCGCGCCTTCCGGTGGGTTCGCTTGAACTTCGAACGTGCCGGTCCAGTTCCGCAGACGTGACCTGCCACTGCGTCGTGCCTTCAAAACCGGGAACCCGTATCTCCACACCGAGTTCGATCGAGTCCAGATAGGGCCCACCCTGTCCTTCGACCCGACGAACGGATGGGATCAGTCGGAGGAGAAAATCTTCGGCCTGGATCTTGATCATGGCGTGGCTGGTTGCTCTCGCTGAGACCCCTGGCTTCAAATGCCTTGCTTCAGGCTGGCTTCGATGAACGCGTCCAGGTCACCGTCCAGCACCTTCTGGGTGTTGGAGATCTCGACGTTGGTGCGCAGGTCCTTGATGCGGCTCTGGTCCAGCACGTAGGAACGGATCTGGTGGCCCCAGCCGACGTCGGTCTTGGAGTCCTCCAGCTTCTGCTGCTCGGCCATGCGCTTGCGCATCTCGTGCTCGAACAGGCGCGATCGCAGCATCTGCCAGGCCTCGTCGCGGTTGCGGTGCTGCGAGCGGTCGTTCTGGCACTGCACCACGATGCCGGTCGGCATGTGCGTGAGACGCACCGCCGAGTCGGTCTTGTTGATGTGCTGGCCGCCCGCGCCCGAAGCGCGGAAGGTGTCGGTGCGCACGTCGGCCGGATTGATCTCGATCTCGATCGAATCGTCCACCTCGGGGTAGACGAACACGCTGGCGAACGAGGTATGACGCCCGCCGGAAGAGTCGAACGGGCTCTTGCGCACCAGCCGGTGCACGCCGGTTTCGCTGCGCAGGTAGCCGAACGCGTATTCGCCCTCGACCTTGATGGTCGCGCTCTTGATGCCAGCGACGTCGCCTTCGGACTCTTCCATGACCTCGGTCTTGAAGCCCTTGCGCTCGCAGTAGCGCAGGTACTGGCGCAGCAGCATGCTGGCCCAGTCGCAGGCCTCGGTACCGCCCGCGCCGGCCTGGATGTCGATGAAGCAGTTGTTCGGGTCGGCCGGGTTGCTGAACATCCGGCGGAACTCCAGCTGTTCCACCTCTTCGGTCAGCTCGCGCACCTCGGCCTCGATGTGGGCCAGGCCGTCGTGGTCGGCGTCCTCGCGCGACAGCTCGTACAGCTCGGTGTTGTCCGACAGTTCCGAGGCGAGGCGGCTGATCGTCAGCACCACGCCTTCGAGCGTTTTCTTCTCACGGCCCAGTTCCTGGGCATGTTTCGGGTCGTTCCAGACGGTGGGGTCTTCCAGCGCCGCGTTGACCTCGCTCAGGCGGTGGGATTTGGTCTCCCAGTCAAAGATACCTCCGTAGTTCGGCGGTCCGGCGGGTCAGGTCTTCGAGTTCCGCCCCGAGGGCATTGATGCGTTCTGCGTCCATGGTCTTGTCCTTTGCGAAACCGGCGATTTTCTCATGCACGCAGAACCCGCCGGCGCTAGGTCGCTTTCAGGAACGCCTCGATGCGTTCGGCCAGTGCCTCCGGCTGGTCGTGGTGCAGCATGTGCCCCGCAGGACTCAGCACGTGGCGTTCCAGCTTCGGCACCACAGCGAGACGGGCTTCGAAGTCAGCGCGCGGGTAGCGATCGCCCCACCATTTCGTGACGTCGGTGCGGTCGCCCTCGACCCACAGCACCGGTGCGGTGATGCGCTCCCAGCAGGCCAGCACCTCTTCCTTGCGGTAGAGCACCGGGTTGGCGCGCTTGTGCGCCGGGTCGCCGAGGATGACCCAGCGGCCGTGCTCGTCCTGACGCGACCAGTGCGCCGCCAGCCAGGCTGCGCGATCTGCGCGCAGCAGAGGGTTGTTCTTGCGCAGGCGCTCGGCCACCGCGTCGAGCGAGTCGTAGCTGCGCAGCTGCTGCGCGGTCTTCAGGTCGTCGAGCCACTGTCCGTAACGCTTCGGCGCCTGCGACGGCCGGCTGTCGGGCAGGCCGAAGCCTTCGAGGTTGACCAGACGTCGTACCCGTTCGGGGCGCACGCCTGCATACAGCATCGCGACGTTGCCGCCCATGCTGTGGCCCAGCAGGTCGATCGGCTGGCCGGGCACCAGCTGGTCGAGCAGGGCGTCCAGGTCGGCGAGGTAGTCGGGGAACCAGTAGGTGTCGGTGTTCGGGGTTTCGGTGAGCCCGAAACCGCGCCAGTCGGGCGCAATCACGTACCGCTCGGCGGCGAACGCGTCCACCACGAACTGGAACGACGCGCCGACGTCCATCCAGCCGTGCAGCATCACCAGCGTCGGACGTTCTGGGGTTGCGACGGACGGGTGGCCCCAGCGGTGTACGTGGTAGCGCAGGCCACGGACGGGCAGCGAGAGGGAAGATCTGGCGCGGTGCTCGGTGTAGAAGGGCGTGTCGGTCGTCATGCGGACAGAGTGTGTCGGAAATGCCGCTCCCGTGCTGACGCCGAGGCGACGGGTCGCTCGAAGGCTCCGCAGCGGCTGCACACGGCGCTATGACGCGTCCGTTCCTAGCCACTCGCGTTTGAGTTCAGCGGTGGGAACCGGCGAGCGCAATCGGCCATGCACAAGGTCGCGCAGGCGGATGCGCCAGAAGTGGTGGAACGGATCGAAAACTTCGTGCATGCGGGGCCGGCCATGGAACTTCACGATGACGGCGCCGTCGACCATGGCGCGCGCTGTGACCGGGTTGCGCCGGCCGGTGCGCACCGCATTTTTGTAGCTGACCACCAGGCCCGGGGGGAACAACTCGACGCGCTGCTGCGCCGAGTGCTTTTCAACCACAGCACGGATGAAGTCCTGGTCGCCCGCAACCTTCTGCGCATAGCTCTCTCCGGCCACGAAGGCATCGTAGATGAAGCGCAGCGGCTCGGGCCGGATGCGCATGACGCTGGAGTTGTAGCCCTCGTGATGCCAGTCGTCGACGATGACCAAGTCTTTTTCACTGCCGAAAGCGACGTCCAGCAGCGGTTGCATGCTGCCGCGGATCACCAGGGTGAGATCGAGGTAGAGGAATTCGGCAAACGGCACGTAGGCGGGGTTGAACAGCCCGAGCTTGCGCGTCGTGGCCCGCATGCCGGGTCGATCGAGTTCACGCCAGCCGGAACAGTCGACGCTTTCGACGCCGGCCGGGAGCTTGCGCGGGCGGTCGGTGTAGCACACCAAACGGAACGGCCGGTCGCAATGACGCGCGAGCATGTCGTACATGCGGCCGACGTACTGATCGCCCAGGCCGTAGAAATCGCCCAGGGCGAGGCAGACGATGGGAAGGGTGCTCACGGCTTGAGAGGGGATGCCAGGTGCATGCTCGAAGAAGATGGCGCGGTCAGTCTACTGCGCGAGTTCCTGCCGCAGGCGCTCCAGGTCGCTGGCGTCGTACATCGCGCGCAGCTGGCGGTCGTTGCCGCCGCCTTGCACGTTGCTGCGGTTCAGCGAGCTCTTCTGCGTGCCCCGCACCTCGACGAAATGCACGGCACGAGGCCGGGCCTGTCGAACCCGGAAGCCATGCCGCAGCGCCTGAGCATGCAGCCAGATGTCGTCCGCCCGCGGGCAGACGCTGCGAAAACCGTCGCCGGCGTCCTTGAGCACTTGCTGGAACGCAGGCGGGTAGACGACGCCCGAAACGCCCGTGGCGAAATGCAGGTGGCTCGGTCGCGTGTCGGTGCATGAGCGCCAGTTGTCATACGGGACGAGTCCCTCACCGTCCAGCCGGACGTGCTTGGCGCGCAGGCAGTTGATGCAGTCCGGATAGGCGGCGTAGGCCTGCATCAGTTCCTGCAGCCAGTATTTCGGGTAGATGACGTCGTCGTCGGCCGTGACCAGGGGAAGGTCGAAATGCGGCTGGGACTGCACGTACGGAAAGTACTTCTTGTGCGGGCCGAGATCTTCGCAATAC
Source organism: Caldimonas mangrovi (assembly GCF_023721835.1). Classification (GTDB taxonomy): domain Bacteria; phylum Pseudomonadota; class Gammaproteobacteria; order Burkholderiales; family Burkholderiaceae_C; genus Caldimonas; species Caldimonas mangrovi. The sequence continues at coordinate 101,992 of NZ_JAMKFE010000004.1, forward strand.
CGTATGTCCAGGCCGCGCGCCGCGAGGCGCCGCAGGGTGTCGGGAAGGTCGCGAACCCGTTCGGCCTCGTCGAGCCACAGGATCAGGCGGGAGGGCTTCAGCGTTCCCCGGCCGATCGATTCGATGGCGATGTAGACGATGGGTATGCGAGGCCCGAAGGTCGTCAGCGACACCACGGGCCCGGCAGGATCGGTCACCGGGTCTTGCGAGGAGCGGTTGCGATAGTAGAGCTTGAGGGTCTCGAGCCGTGACAGCAGCCGGTTCTTCTTGTGCAGGACAAACGGGTTTCTCATGGGGCGGTTCGCTTGGCTGGCGCGCTCACGCGAAAACAGTGCGCAGCAGCGCGTCCGCAGCTGCCTGCTGCTGCTGCAGGTACAGGCGCAGGCCCTGCTCTTCGGCCGGTGTGAACGCCGCCGCGCGCACCAGTTCTGCGGGCTGCGCGCCGAGCCGTCGCACGTCATCCAGCCCGCTGATCTTGCGACGGGCGATGTCGAGGCCGGCGTCGCGCAGCACGTGATCGATCTTCGCGGTGTTCGATGCGATGTAGAGAAACGGCATCTGGTTGCACAGGCAGTACATCACCGCATGGAAGCGTCCCGTGATCAGAAGCGCGGCGCGCTGTGCGCTGGCATGAAAGGTCGCGCGCGACTGGTGGCGCAACACGTTGAGCAGCAAGGAGGGGTGCGGCCGCAGCCTTCGCGCGCCTTGCGCGAACACCTGCCACGCGCTGCGCAGCGGCACGTTCTTGCTGGACAGCAGCTTGAAATCCTTCACGCAGGCATAGTCGGCGCCGAAGTGCTGGCCGATCTGCAGCAGGGCGCGGGTCGCGTCGTCGAGCACCGAGTCCGTCACGGCGATGCGGGCGCCGCTGCTGGACCGGGCAGCGCGGGGAAAGGATTGCAGGCTGAGGTCGCCGACGACCAAGGGTTGTGCGTCGGGTTGCTGTGCGCAGAAGGAACTCGCAGCGTGCGACTCGCGAAACGCCAGCAGGTCGCAGCGCATGAGCAGGTCGGCTGTGATCTGCGAGTTGTCGCTGTAGCAGCTGTTGATGAGCGCGACGCGCTTGCCTTCCGACTTCGCGACCGCGGCGAAATGCGCGATGTTCTTGCACCCCCGGCTGTCGCCGTGCAGGGTTCCTTCACCATTGATGACGATCAGTTCGGAGCCCGAGAGCAGCCGGTGGTAGTCCTTGCCGGTGATTTCGGTGCTGACGCGGTGCGCCGCCGCCTCGGTGTAGCCGTGCACCTTCGCGGCTTGGCGGATGGTGCGGACGACCGCGTCGCTGCCGATATGCAGGTCGGGCGTGGTGTCGTTGACGAGGGTATAGCGCTTCATCTCTTGTGACGGTCCTCGCTCAACGGTCCAGGAAGGACAACCGGCCGGCTTGCTGCAACTGTTCGGCGTACGCTCGCTCGGCGAACCACGGATGGCCTTCCCAGCCCTGGAAGCCGAAGCCGGCGAGTGCAATCGAGTGCCTGGCCAGGACGGGGTCCCGGGCCAGGTGCGCGAGCGCAACGCCCCCCGAGCTGGGTGTCCACAACGGCATCCTGCGGGGGTAGCCGTCGAAGCCCGGCTGCGCCTTCACGAATGCGACCACCTCGTCGAACACCTCCTGCGGCATCGGCGAGCAACGCAGGCCGTGGTGGGACAGCACCTGCGTCAACGCTTGCGTGCGGTCCACGCCGGTGCCCCGCTTGCCGCGGAGGATGCAGTGCAGCAGGCGCCGCAGCGGAACGCGCGGGTAGCTGAACACCACGTCGCGCGCGCCGCTGCCGGCGATCGTGCGGTGCAGCTCTTCCGAGCCGATGAATCGCCGGGCGACACCGCCGGTGTTGCACAGGTACACCCGGTCGGTGCGCCGGCCGTACTCTGCCCCAAGCGCTGCGCAGGTGTTGATGCGCGCGACGAAGTCGGCGCCGTCGATGATGCGGCGCAGATCCTCGCGTGGAGGGGCGTTGCCGACAAGTACCGCGAGTCCCATGGATGTCGAGTCGGCGGACGGGATCAGGCGGCTGGAGCGCCGTAGTACCCGACATACCAGTCGACGAACCGCCGGATGCCGTCCTGCAGCCTCGTCGTCGGCCGAAAACCGACCCAGCGCTCGAGGCGCTCGACGTCGGCATAGGTGGCCGGCACGTCGCCGTCCTGCATCGGCAGCAGGTTGAGGCGGGCTCGCCGGCCGGTGGCCGATTCGATGCAGGCGATGAAGTCCAGCAACTGCTCGGGCTGGTGATTGCCGATATTCAGGACACGGCAGGGGGGCCCTTCGCCGGCGTCTGGCGTTCGGTCGAGGACCCGTACGATACCTTCGACGACATCGTCGATGTAGGTGAAGTCGCGCGCCATCCGGCCATGGTTGAACACGTCGATCGGGCGGTCCTCGAGGACCGCCTTGGTGAAAGAGAAGTAGGCCATGTCGGGCCGGCCCCAGGGGCCGTAGACCGTGAAGAAGCGCAGGCCGGTGGCGTGCAAGCCGTACAGGTGGCTGTAAGAGTGGGTCATCAGCTCGTTGGCACGCTTGGTGGCAGCGTACAGGCTGACCGGCCGGTCCACCGGGTCGTCCTCGGAGAAGGGCATCTTGGTGTTGCCGCCGTACACGCTGGAGCTGCTGGCGTAGACCAGGTGCTGCACCGTCGCATGCCGGCACGCTTCGAGCACGTTCAGGTATCCCACCAGATTGCTGTGGCCGTAAGCCATCGGGTGGTGGATCGAGTGGCGCACGCCTGCCTGGGCCGCCAGGTGGACGACCTTCTCGAAGCCCCCTTCTGCGAACAGCGCCTGCATGGCTTTCGTGTCAGCGACGTCGAGCCGCTGGAACCGGAAGCCCGGCTGCGGCTGCAGCTGCGCCAGTCGGTCGGCCTTGAGCTGCGGCGAATAGTAGTCGTTCAGGTCGTCCACGCCGGTGACCTCGTCACCTCTCGCCAACAGGCGCTGACACACGTGCATGCCGATGAAGCCGGCCGCGCCGGTGACGAGTATCTTCATGGAATTCGGATCTGAAATGCGCGATTGTGCCCGGTTCGTCTTACAGCAAGGCCACGCCGCAGGCCTGGAAGACGGCGCTGATATCGCGCTTCTCTGCGTCCGACTTGAAGCGTATGCGATCCCATCCGAACGCGGCCACTTCGGTGTCGGCGCCGTAGATCTGTTTGGCGAACAGCAGGGCCGACGAGCGCACGCCTGCCACTGCATCGAAATGCTCGTGTGCCAGCCAGGATTCGAGCGGTTCGTCGAGGTCGAGCACCTCGTAGCCCGGGCGCCAGAGTTCGCGCTGCGCATCCTTGGGGTGGCCCTTGTAGAGCACCTGGTCGATGTTCCGGCTGCGCAGCCACTGCTCGATCTCTTCGCTCGCGGAGAGCATGCCTGCCGAGTCCATCAGGCCAAAACCGGTGAGGGGCTGCCCGATCACCAGCGCGCGCCTCGGCGCGCCCCGTACCGGCGATGCTGCCACGGCGGCCAGCGGCGGCAGCGTGACGGCCTTGGCGGCGGGATACTCGTGCGGCAGGCCGGGCAACACGTAGATGCGGTCGCAGAACGAGGCGTCCGAGCCGATGCGGTCGCCGGCGAAGGTCGTGTAGTCGAGTTCGGGAGCGGCCAGGCGGCGCAGCTTGCGCAGGTGCTGGGCCAGCCGCTTGGCCGGTGTCAACGGGTACCTGCGGATGCTGATCACGCCGTCCGGCAGGATGCGCGCGCTCAACGTGCGCGCACCGCAGGCACGGGGCAAGGCACGCAGGAAGTAGTTGATGGCCTCGGTGTCGAACACGGCGCTGTGCAGGTGCAGCTCGTCGCAGCGTCCCGCCAGTTCGGCCACCAGGCGCACGTTCTGGCGCAGCCGGCGGTGACGTCCGAACCAGCCGGGCAGCGGGTCCCACCGGGGCCAGGGCATGTAGGCGCAGGCGTCCCAGCGTGCCGGTCTGACGATGGCTGCGAGGCTGCGCTTGTACCAGATCAATACCTGCCGGGCGCCGGGTTCGAAGTGCGCGGCGATTTGCTGGGCCGCGAGGTACTGCAGCGGTGACGCGACGAAGTAGACGGCGACGATGCTCATCTTCGTGGTCGGCTCACCTGCCGAGGCCGGCCACGGCCTGCTGGTAGACCGCCCGGTTGCCGCGCACCATCGCCTCCACCGAGAATTCGTTCAGCGCCAGCGCACGGCCGGCGCCGCCGTACTCGGCCCGCAGTGCCGGTGCGTCGAGCAGGGTGACGATGCCACGCGCCAGGGCCGGCGCATCGCCGGGCTCGATCAGGATGCCGGTGCGGCCGTCGACCACGATCTCGGGAATGCCACCGGCGCGCGCTGCCACCATCGGCACGCCGCAGGCCGCGGCCTGCAGCAGCGCGACGCCCAGGCCCTCCATCGTAGCGGGGTGGACCACCACGTCGAGGCAGGGCAGCACCCGCTGCAGATCGTTGCGAAAGCCTGCGAGCACGACACTGCCCTGCAGCCCCCGGGCGCGGATCAGTTCGTCGATCGCCGGTTGCTCCGGGCCCTGGCCGAACAGCAGCACGCGCGCGCGGGGATGAGCCTGCAGCACCGCCGGCATCGCGTCGATCAGCGTACGGTGGCCCTTGCGCGCGATGAACTGCGCCACCATCGCCAGCACCGGTTGGCCGGGCTCCAGCCCGAACTCCGACAAGAACCAGGGCCGGTCGCCGCCGCCGGGCCGGTAGCGTTCGGTATCGACCGAGCTGTGCACGCAGACGACCTTGTCGGCCGGTACGCCTTCGTCGAGCAGCACGTCGCGGATGCCGTTCGAGATCGCGATCACGCGTCGGTACAGCCGATACTTGAGGGCCACCCAGGCGCGCGACTCGGGGTTGTCGACGCGCCGGCTCAGCACGGCGGGCACACCTTCCAGCCGCGCCGCCAGGCCGCCCCACAGGTCGCTGCCGCGGCGGCTGTGCAGGTGCACGACGTCCGGGCGCTCCTGCCGGATCAGCTTGCGCAGCCGGCCGACCAGCCCGACGTCGGCATCACCCTTCATCGGCATCTCGTGCACCGCGGTGGCATACGGCCGTGCGGCATCGGCGATCGCACTGCCCGTCGGGCACGCGAGCAGGTGCTGGTCGCCGGCCCCGTGCAGTCCCTGCAGCAGGAAGACCACCTGCAGCGCGCCGCCATACAGGTGCATGCCCGCCTCGACGTGCAGGACCTTCATGGCTGGGCCTCCAGCAGTCCCAGCGCCTGGGCGTACACGGCGTCGACGCTGTGCAGCCGCATGCAATCGAAGCGGTCGTCGCAGGTCGGATGCCGGTGGCAGGGCGAGCAGTCGAGTCGTTCGTACATGATGCGCGTCGTGGGCGTGCGTGCGTCGAGGTAGGGCCGGGTCGAACCGAACAGCGCGACGGTCGGTACCTTCAGCGCAGTGCCCATGTGGGTCAGCCCGGTGTCCACACCGATCAGCACGCTGCAGCGCGCGATGGCGGCGGCCGTTTCGTCGAGCTTCAAGGCGCCGGCGAGGTTCACGGCGCCTGGCGCAGCCGCCGTGATGCGTGCAGCCGCCTCGGCGTCCGACGGGCCGCCGAGCAGCACCGGCACCAGGCCGGCCTGCTTCAGCCGTAGCGCCAGCGCGGCCCAGCGGTCTTCGAACCAGTGTTTTTGCGGCCGTGTCGTGAAGGGGCACAGCGCAGCAAACCGGCCCACGGCGCCGGCTGCCTGCAGCCTGCCGGCGGCCGTGTCCCGCGCCGCTGCGCCGAGCGCAAGGTCGAGCTGGAACGACGAAGCGGGTGCTCCCAGGTATTTCGCGAGGAAACGGTATTCGTTGCCGATCGGCTTGGTGGGATTGGGCGGCGGCACCGCCCGTTCGGTCATCAGCCGGTGGCTGCCTTCATGCCCGATCAGGCTGATGCGACGCGGTGCGCCCGTCAGCCGAGCCCACACCGCGCTCTTCAACAGCCCTTGTGCGTCGATGACGAGGTCGAACCGGCGCGACTTGAGCTCGCGCCGGAAGTCGCGCGCGCGGCGCCACAACTCGGGCAGGCGTCGCTGGCGCCACAAGGCCTGCCATTCGCCGCGCGGCCATACGATGACTTCGTCGAGGCGAGGGTTGTGCCGCAGCAGCGGTGCGGCCGCCGGCTCCACCAGCCAGGCCAGGTGCGCTTGCGGGTGCAGCTGCCGCAGCGCCGGGATCAGGCCGGAGGCCATGACGACGTCGCCCAGCGCCGACAGCCGGATGACAAGGATGCGATTCATCGGCCCGACCGGCGTTCGGCGGCCAGCCGTTCGTACAAGGCCAGGTAGGCGTTCACGACGGCGCTCTCGTGGTGTTCGGCCTGCACCGTGCGGTGGCCGGCATCGGCCAGGCGCCGGCGCTCTGCGGACGGCAGCGCCAGCATCGCGCTCAGGGCTTGCGCCAGGCCCGCCGGGTCCGACAGCGGTGCCAGCAGCCCGTTGACGCCTTCGTCGACCAGCTCGGTGGCACCCTCGTTGCGCGTGCTGAGCACCGGCAGGCGGTGCTGCCAGGCTTCCAGGATGACGTTGCCGAGCGGCTCGTGGCGCGACGGGCAGACGAACAGGTCGGCCAGCGCGTAGAACGGCGTCGGGTCGTTCTGCCAGCCGGCCCAGCGCACCCGCTCGCGCAAGCCCAGCTCGCCGCTCAACGACTCCAGCGCCTGCCGGTCCGGACCGTCGCCCGCGATCACCAGGACGGCGGGCGGTCCGGCCGCATCGGCCGGCGTGGCGGCCCACGCGCGCAGCAGGTCGGCGAAGCCCTTCTTCTCGATCAGCCGGCCGAGCGCGAAGACGACCAATGCCTCGTCGGACAGGCCGAGCTGTTGCCGCAGCGCCCGGCGTTCATCGGCGCTCACGTCGCGCGGCTGCGGCACGAAGTTGCCGATGTGGAAGATGCGTTCCGACGGCAGGCCCTGTGCTTTCAGGTAGTCGCAGATGGCCTGCGTGTTGCCGACCCAGGCGTGGGCGTGTTCGTAGTAGCCGCGGATCTTGTAGAAGCCGCCCAGACGTGCCACGTGCAGCGCGGGGCTGTGGCGCGGCAGGCGCGTCAGGCGTGTGGCACGGCCCATGTAGGTCTGCACGACGTCCGGCCGGCGCTCGGCGATCAGCCGCGTCAGACGCCAGCGCGAATACAGGTCCCACTTGGCGGCCAGCGGCAGGTGCAGCTGCTCGACCTCGGGCCGCATTTCGCGCGCAACCGGGCTGCCCGGCCGGGTGACGGCGAGTGTCGGGTGACCGGCGCGCGTCAGCGCCTCGACCAGCCGGATGAAAAAGCGGTCGGCGCCGCCCAGCTCGCGGCTGCCGAGCACGTGGATGGACGTCACCATCGGTTCAGGCTCGGCCCGCCGACGACGCGGCATCGGCCTCGCGGGCGGCCTGCGCCAGTTCGGCGAGTGTCACGGCGGCCGTGCCGACCTTGCCGACGGCCACCGCTGCACCCAGGTTGGCCAGCTCCGCTGCTGCCTGCCACCCGAGCCCCGCGGCGATGCAGGCGGCCAGCACGGCGATCACGGTGTCGCCCGCGCCCGTCACGTCGTAGACCTCGCGTGCGCGGGCGGGAATGTGGTGCGCCGCGGATGCGCCGCGCTCGAGCAAGGTCATGCCTTCTTCGCCGCGCGTGATCAGCAGCGCCTGCCATTCCATCTGCTCGAGCAGAGCCTGGCCCTTGTCCACCAGTTCCCGCTCGGTGCGGCAGACGCCGGCCGCGCGTTCGAATTCATGGCGGTTCGGTGTGATGGCGGTCGCGCCGCGGTAGACGGCGAAGTCCGCCTGCTTCGGGTCGACCAGGACCGGCCGGCCGGCGCGGCGGCAGCATGCGATCAGCGCCGGCACGTTGAACAGCGCACCCTTGCCGTAGTCGGACAGCACCACCGCGTCCATGCCGCCGAGCAGGGGCTCGAAGCGCTGTACCGGCAGGCTGGCCGAGGCGTCGGGCGTGTCCTCGAAGTCGAGCCGGATCATTTGCTGGTGATGGCTCAGCACACGCAGCTTGACGATGGTGGGGCGCGAGGCGTCTTCCTCGAAGCGGCACTGCACGCCGGCGTGGTCGAGCAGCTGCGCGAGCGTGCGCGCCCCGTCGTCGGCGCCGACGCGGCCCATCAGTTCGACCGAGGCGCCCAGTGCACGCAGGCCCAGCGCCACGTTGGCGGCGCCGCCGGCGCGATGCTCGACATGGCGGATGTTGACCACCGGGACGGGCGCTTCCGGCGAGATGCGGGTCGTGCTGCCGGTCCAGTAACGGTCGAGCATCACGTCGCCGGCGACCAGCAGGCGGAGCGTCGAGTAGTCGGGGATGCGCATGGGGTGGTCATTCCACGTTGGAGAACTGCAGCCGGTGCAGCCGTGCATAGATGCCGCCCTGTTGAAGCAGTGTCTGGTGCGTGCCGGCCTCGGCAATTCTGCCTTGGTCCAGCACGACGATGCGGTCGGCATTGACGATGGTCGACAGCCGGTGGGCGATGATGATGGTCGTACGGCCCCGCTTCAGATTGTCGATCGCAGCCTGCACGGCGCGTTCCGATTCGGTGTCCAGCGCCGAAGTGGCTTCGTCGAGCAGCAGGATCGGCGCATCCTTCAGCAGCGCCCGAGCGATGGAGATGCGCTGGCGCTGGCCGCCCGACAGCCTGGCGCCGTTCTCGCCGATCTGCGTGCGCAGGCCTTGCGGCAGCGCGCGGATGAAATCCATCGCATGCGCCGCCTCGGCCGCCCGGATGATGTCCGCTTCGTCGACGTCGCCATGGCCACCGTACGCGATGTTGGCGGCCACCGTGTCGTTGAACAGCACCACATGCTGCGTCACCAGCGCCAGGTGGGTGCGCAGGTTCGCCAGCTTCAGTTCCCGCGTGTCGACGCCGTCGAGCAGGATGGTCCCCGTCGTCGGCGGGTAGAAGCGGGGAATCAGCGAGACCAGGGTCGATTTGCCGCTGCCCGAGGCGCCGACCAGTGCGACGGTTTCCCCGGGCCGGATGTCGAGGTCGACGCTGCTCAGCGCGTCGCGCTCGGTCGACGGGTAGCGGAAGCCGACATCGACGAACTGGAGCCGCCCGTCGACGTGTTCCAGTTCGCGCGTGCCGTCATCGGGCTCGCTCGGGGCGTCGAGCACCTCGAACACGCTGCTGGCTGCGGCCAGCCCGCGCTGCAGCGGCTCGTTGACGTTCGACAGACGCTTCAACGGCGCCAGCAGCAGCGCCATCGCACCGAAGAACGAGACGAAGCCGCCGACCGTCAACGCATTGCTTTGTGACTGCAGCGCGGCGTAGTAGATGATCGCCGCGAGTGCCAGCACGGCGATGCCCTGCACGATCGGGCCGTTGGCGGCCGACGTCGCGGCGACCTTCATCGCGTAGCGCCTCAGGCCGCCTGCCACGTCGGAAAAGCGCCGCGATTCATAGGCCTCGCCGCCGAAGATCTTGATCTCCCGGTGGCCGCCGATCACCTCCTTGATGACGTGGTTCATGTTGCCCATGCTCGTCTGCTGCGCGCCGCTCAAGCGCCGCAGCCGCCGGCTCACCGAACGAATCACCAAGGCAATGACCGGCAGCACCGTGAAGAAGAGCAGGGAAAGCCGCCAGTTCAGATACAGCATGTAGCCGAGCAGCCCCATCACCGTCAGGCTGTCTTTGACGATCGTGATGAGCGCGCTGGTGATGATGGGGCTGATCTGCTGCGCGTTGTGGGACAGCTTCGACATCACCCGGGCGCTCGGTTCGTTGTCGTAGTAGCTGGTCGGCAGTTGCAGCAGCTTGTCGAACAGCGCGCGACGCAGGTCGAGCACCACACCGGTGGCGACCTTGTTCAGCGCGGTCGTGTGCACGAAGTCCGAGGCCCCGCGCACGAGAAACAGCACCACGATGGCCACCGGCGTCAGGTGAATCACACGCGGGTCCTTGTCCACGAAGCTGCCGTCGAGCATGACCTTCAACAACGCGGGCAGTGCGGTTTCCGTGGCGGCATACAGCACCATCGCTGCGATGCCGAGCGCGAAGGTGCGCCAATAGGGCCGCGAGCGGGCCAGGACGCGCTTGTAGAGGTCGAATTGCTTGTCGTGGGTCATCACCACTTCCGTGGAAACCAAGAGCGCGATTTTCCACGCTTCGGCCGCGGCCGGCCGGACACCCTTCCATAATGCCGCGCATGAGCTTGCATATCCGTCCCGCCGACCCGACCGACGTACCCGCCCTGGTCGGCCTCATCACCGCCCTGGCCGAGTACGAAAAGCTGACTCATCTGCTGCAGATCACGCCCGAGAAGCTGCAAGCGCAGTTGTTCGGCGCCCGTCCGCCCGCCGAGGCGGTGGTGGCTGAACTCGGCGAGGGCGCCGACCGGTGCGCGGTCGGGTTTGCGCTGTTCTTCACCAACTTCTCGACCTTCCTGTGCAAGCCGGGGCTGTACCTGGAAGACCTGTTCGTGCTGCCGGCGCACCGCGGCGCCGGCGTCGGCAAGCTCCTGCTGAAACACCTGGCGGCCCTGGCCGTCGAGCGCGGCTGCGGGCGTTTCGAATGGAGCGTGCTGGACTGGAACGAACCGGCGATCCGCTTCTACGAGGCGATGGGCGCCACCGTGATGCCGGATTGGCGCCTCTGCCGGGTGACCGACGACGCGCTGCTGCATCTGGCGCGTCGGGGCTGAACCGGCGGCGTGGCATGCTGCCCGCCCGGCGTTGCGGCGCGCCTCCCCTGCAAGCCCTGATAGTCCGCCGGGTGACGGCTCGCTAAGCTGCGCCCTCAGGAGACAGCGATGGTCCAGGACAACAACGATCTCTACGACGCGCTTTACCGCGACTTCCGCTGGCAGGTCCCGCCGGTCCTCAACATCGGCGAGCTGTGCTGCTCGCGATGGGCTCGCGAGGCGCCCGAACGGGTCGCGATCCTGTACGAGCACGAAGACGGCCATCGGACGCAGCTGACCTATGGCGAACTGCAGGCACGGGCGAACCGTCTGTCGCATGCGCTGGAGCGCCTGGGCGTGGGGCCCGGCGACCGGATCGCGATCGTCATGCCGCAGCGTCTCGAGACGGCGATTGCGCACATCGCCGCCTACCAACTGGGCGCCGTGGCCATGCCGCTGTCGATGCTGTTCGGGCCCGACGCGCTCGAATACCGGCTGCAGGACAGCGAGGCCCGCGTCGCGATCGCTGACGAGTCGTCGATCGAGAACCTGTGCGCGGCCCGCACGGGCTGCCCGGCGCTGCAGCACGTGATCGCCGCCGGCGCTGCCACCGGCCGCGGCGACATGGACTGGGACGCCATGCTGGTGCGCGAAACCTCGGTCTACGTCGGCCGCGCCACCAAGGCCGATGACCCGGCCGTGCTGATCTACACCAGCGGCACCACCGGCCCGCCGAAGGGCGCGCTGATCCCCCACCGCGCGCTGATCGGCAATCTGCCCGGCTTCACCGCCAGCCAGAACTGGTTCGGCTTTCCGCCCCCGTCATCCGGCCCCCTTCCCTCGGGGAAGGGGGAGCGGGGGATGGGGGGCGTCAACGAGGGGCCCCCGGCCCAGTCTGCCGGCGACCAGATCTTCTGGTCGCCGGCAGACTGGGCCTGGACGGGCGGCCTCATGGACGCCTTGCTGCCCACGCTGTACTTCGGCCGCACCATCGTCGCCTACCAGGGCCGCTTCAGCGCCGAAAAAGCCTACGAGCTGATGCAGCGCTACCGCGTCACGCACACCTTTTTGTTCCCGACGGCGCTGAAGGCGATGATGAAGGCGGTGCCCGAGCCGCGCCGGCAGTACGACCTGGCGCTGCAGGCGATCATGAGCGCCGGCGAGGCGGTCGGCGACGCGGTGTTCGCGTACGGCCAGCAGCAACTCGGCATCACGATCAACGAGATGTTCGGGCAGACCGAGATGAACTACATCGTCGGCAACGGCAGCGCCTGCTGGCCCGCTCGGCCCGGCAGCATGGGCCGGCCCTATCCGGGTCATCGCGTCGCGGTGATCGATGATCAGGGGCATCCATGCCCGCCCGGCACGCCGGGGGACGTGGCCGTACACCGCTGCGACATCCACGGCGACCCCGACCCGGTGTTTTTCCTCGGCTATTGGCGCAACGACGGCGCCACGCGTGCCAAGTTCACCGGCGATCCCGACAATTCCTGGTGCCGCACCGGCGACACCGCGGTGATGGACGAGGATGGCTACCTCTGGTACCAGGGCCGCAGCGACGACGTGTTCAAGGCCGCGGGCTACCGCATCGGGCCGAGCGAGATCGAGAACTGCCTGGTCAAGCATCCGGCGGTGGCCAATGCGGCGGTCGTGCCCAAGCCCGACGCCGAGCGTGGCGCGGTCGTGAAGGCCTATGTGGTGCTCGCTTGCGGCCACGCCGGCGACGATGCGTTGGTGCACGCCCTGCAGCAGCATGTCAAGGGCAAGCTCGCCCCGTACGAGTATCCGAAGGAGATCGAGTTCATCGACGCGTTGCCGATGACGACCACCGGCAAGGTGCAGCGCCGGGTGCTCAGGCTGCGCGAGGAAGAACGGGCGGCAGCGAAGCGCTGAGGTTGGTCGCGCTCCGAGGCACACCGCCATGGCGGCGAGCCGAGCGGCGCTGCATCGGTGCGTCAATCGTCTTCGCAAGAGCGCACCCCATGGGGGATGGGCTGCATCGTCGCATCGAACGGATGCAGATCGTTCGCGCGTGCCGGTCGCACTTCCCAGCAACGCGTGCCTTCGCGCACGACCCACCCTCGAGCCATGCGTTGTTCGGTGCGGTGCGTGGTCCCGGTGAGCCGGCGAGCCATGGCGTCGACCGGGGCGCTTCGAACGTTCGCGCGCGGATCCGCCATCGCCTGCCCGGCCGGCGACGGCGCCGCGGGGACGGGCGGGACACGGAGATCGAGCGACCAGGGCGCTGCCGCAGCGGGCGGTGCGGCCGAGGGTGGTGCGGGTGAGGGCGGCACCGTCGTGTCGTTCACCGTCGCCGTCGTCGCGGCTTGCGGCGGCGCCACCGCAATGCGTTCTCTCGCCCGGGTACGGGCGGGCCTCGAAGCGATCTTCGGTGGCCGTGCGGCGGCCGGCTCGGCGGGTGGCAGCCACCTCACTTCGAGAGGACGGGGTATCGTCGTGCCCGGCTCGGGTGACGTCACCTTCCAGCCTGCCAGCCACAGCAGCAAGGCCAGGTGCACCAGCAGCGACAGCAGAAAGCCGGCGTGCAGCCACGGGGGGCGGCCGAAACCCGGCCGCAGGACGGCGGTGTTCAACCGGTCAGGCCCGCGAGCCGTCGTCGGGGCGATATTCCAGCAGGTCGCCGGGTTGGCACTGCAGCACGTCGCAGATCGCTTCCAGCGTGTCGAAGCGCACGCCCCGCACCTTGCCGGACTTCAGTAGCGACACGTTCTGCTCGGTGATGCCGATGCGCTCGGCCAGCTCGCGCGAGCGCATCTTGCGCCTGGCGAGCATCAGATCGAGGTTGACGACGATGGGCATCAGACGAACTCCGCGTGTTCCTGTGCCAGGCGCGTCGCTTCGACCATCACCCACGCGACGGCGAGCAGCACCCCGCCGACCAGCAAAAAGGTGTAGTCGTGCCATGAAATGCCGATGGCCAGCACCTTCTGGCCGGGTGGGTTGTACAGCGTGAGCGCGAGCACGGTCAGCGTGCGCGACAGCGGCTGAGCGACAGCGACCGCGATCAATGCGAGTGCCATGCGGCGCAGGCGGCGGCAGGCACGCGCGCCGAACACTTCGCCGCGCGCGTACTCGCCGAACAGCTGCCAGACCTGCGCCAGCGCATAGATGCCGATCGCGCTCGGCGGCAGCATCGCCAGCGCGCCGAGCACCTGCACGACAGGATTGATCGTGATCGGGTGCTGCGCGAAGTGGCCATAACCGTTGGCGAGCAAGCGGATCCATTCGGGCGAGGCCCACAGCAGGAAGGGCGTGACGCCCAGCGTGGCGATGCCGAAGGCTGCAAGGCCGCGCATCCAGCGTGAAAGCCGGCGCACGCGCGCCAACGGGACAGGAAGGGACGGCATGGCGACTCCAATGGGGGGAAGGTGACAGTTATTTATCGTAAAACGATAAAAACACAAAGTAAAGCGAGAATTGTCGGGCTGCACCCAGGTCGTTCATATATGCACGGTCACGTCGCTTGCGGCACACTGGATGCCTTTCTTCTCATTCCGCACGAGGACGCACGAGCAATGGAGTACACCCCGCTGGGCCAAAGCGGCCTGAAGGTCGCGAAGATCTGCCTGGGCACGATGACCTTCGGCGAACAGGTCGGCGAAGCCGACGCGCACGCCCTGATGGACCACGCCGTGGCGCGCGGCGTCGACTTCCTCGACACCGCCGAGATGTATCCGGTGCCGCCGCGGGCACAGACCTACAGCCACACCGAGAGCATCATCGGCCGCTGGCTCGCGTCGCGCCCCGGCATGCGCGAGCGCGTCGTCCTGGCCTCCAAGGTCGCCGGCCCGGTGCGCGGCTACGACTGGATCCGCAATGCCAGCCCCGATCTGACTGGGGCCGACATCATCGCTGCCTGCGAAGACAGCCTGAAGCGGTTGAAGACCGACCGTATCGACCTCTACCAGATCCACTGGCCGGTGCGCCACGTGCCGATGTTCGGCAGCCTGTACTTCGACCCGCAACGCGACAAGCCGGTCAACTCGATCCATGAGCAGCTCGACGCGCTAGGCCGCCTGGTGCGTGACGGCAAGGTACGGGCGATCGGCCTGTCGAACGAAACTCCGTACGGCGTGGCCGAGTTCGTGCGGGTGGCCGAGCAGCACGGCCTGCCCCGCATCGCCAGCGTGCAGAACCCGTACTGCCTGATCAACCGCAGCCTCGAGAACGGCCTCGACGAGACGATGTACCGCTACAGCGTGTCGTTGCTCGCCTACTCGCCGCTCGGTTTCGGTCTGCTGACCGGCAAATACGACACGTCCGGCATTGCGTCGCAAGGCGAGCCGGCCGGCCGGATGGCGTTGTTCGAGTCGATGCGCAAGCAGCGCTGGGGCCGGCCCGAGGCGCTGGCGGCTGCGCGTCGCTACAACGAACTGGCGCGCGAGCACGGTCTGTCGCCCACGCGCCTGGCACTGGCCTTCTGCTACACCAAGTGGCAGGTCGCGAGCACCATCATCGGCGTGACGAACCGCGCCCAGCTCGACGAGAACCTCGACGCCTGGGGCACCACGCTGAGCGAGGAGCTGCTTGCCCAGATCGACCGCATCCGCTGGGAGATGCGCGACCCGGCGCAGTAAAGGGTCGAAGGGCAGCATGGCACGCAAAGACCACGCGAGCGAGACGCCCGCGACCGCCTTCCTGCGCCGGCACGGCGTCGCCTTCGAGCCGCACCTGTACGAGTACGAGGAGCACGGCGGCACGCGCGTGTCGGCGCGCGAGCTGGGCGTCGACGAGCACTGCGTGATCAAGACGCTGGTGATGGAAGACGAGCGCCGCCAGCCGCTGATCGTGCTGATGCATGGCGACCGCAGCGTCTCGACCAAGCAGCTCGCCCGCGAGGCGAAGCTCAAGACGGTGCAACCCTGCCAACCGGAGGTGGCGCAGCGCCACACCGGCTATCTGGTCGGGGGCACCTCGCCGTTCGGCACTCGCAAGTCGATGCCTGTTTACATGGAAGCGGGCATCGCGGCGTTGCCCGGCATCTACATCAACGGGGGGCGGCGCGGCTTCCTCATCGCGATGGACCCGAAGGACGTGGTGCGCGTGCTGCAGCCGACGCTCGTCAACGTCGCGCTCGACAGCTAAAAAATGAAAGGGCAGGCTGCGAAGCCTGCCCCTTTGCTCGGCCGCGGGGCCTGGCGCTCAGGACTCGCCGCCGGTACCGCCGGGTTCCTGCGAATATTCCTTCAGCCGGTTGTACAGCGTCTTCAGGCTCACGCCCAGCGCGGCCGCGGTCTTCTCCTTGTGGCTGCCGAAATGCTGCAGCGTCGCAAGGATCAGCGAGCGCTCGACGTCGGCCAGCGGCGTGCCGACTCTCACGGTGATGTAGGGGCCGCGCTGCTCCTGCACCGCCGGCGTGTCGAACACCAGCCACTCGTCGTCGATGGTGTGGCCTTCTTCCATCACGTAGGCGCGCTGCACCACGTTGCGCAGCTCGCGCACGTTGCCGGGCCAGCGGTAGCTGCGCATCTTGTCCAGCGCCTGCTGGCCGAAGCGCTTGTTCTCGCCTTCACGCCGACAGATGTCCTGCAGGAAATGCTCGGCCAGCAGCGGCACGTCGTCGGTGCGATCGCGCAGCGGGGGCAGGTTGATCGGGAACACGTTGAGACGGTACAGCAGGTCCTCACGCAGCTTGCCGGATTGCACCGCTTGTTCGGGCACGCGGTTGGTCGCCGCGATCACGCGGACATCGGCTTCCTGCGATTGCGTCGAGCCGACGCGCATGAAGGTGCCGGTCTCGAGCACACGCAGCAGCTTTACCTGCAGCTCGAGCGGCATCTCCGTGATTTCGTCGAGGAACAAGGTGCCGCCGTGCGCCCGCTCGAAGAAGCCCTGGTGCATGCGGTCGGCGCCCGTGAACGCGCCTTTCTCGTGGCCGAAGATCTCGCTTTCGATGAGTTGCGGCGAAATGGCGCCGCAGTTCACCGCAAGGAACGGCTTCTTGCGTCGCCGGCTCAGTTCGTGGATGGTCTGCGCGACCACTTCCTTGCCGGTGCCGCTCTCGCCGGTGATCAGCACGGTGACTGCCGTGCTCGAGACCCGCGCGACCTGCTCGTAGACGCGCTGCATCGCCCCCGAGCGGCCCCACAGCATGCCGAAGCGGCCGCTGCGCTCGAACTCGGCACGCATGTCGGCGAGCTCGGCTTTCAGCGTCGAGGGACGCATCACGCGCGACAAAATGCCTTGCAACTGCTTGATGTTGACCGGCTTGATCAGGTAGTCGGCGGCGCCCAGGCGCAACGCCTGGATGGAGGTGTCGAGACTGGCGTGCCCGGTAATCAGCACGACCTCGGTGTTGGCCAGGGTCTCCGGCTCGTTGAACAGCTCCATGCCGCTGCCGTCCGGCAGCATCAGATCGAGCAGAACGATGTCCGGCTCCTGCAGCGCCAGTTGTCGGCGTGCGTCACGCAGACTGTTCGCAGTCGCCGCCGTGAACCCTTCACTGGCGATCAGTGCCGCCATCATTTCGGCCGAGTCTGCATCGTCTTCGACGATGAGTGCGTGCCCCATCTTCTTCCTCCGTATGACGCGGACGATGCCTGGCTTCGCATCCGCGTGTGGACGCAAGCTGCCGCAGTGAAGCCCCTGCGGCGGCCTGCTGAAAAGCATCCGGCATGCCGAAAGCGGGAATGCCAAGGCAACCTCGGTTCGCGGCAACGCCGGTACGACCCTGTCCCTCGGTGGCCCCCATGTTGGTTGGGAGTCTTCTGATGCATCCTGCCCGCCGATCCGTCGCACATCCTGTACGCCTGCGGCCGCGGGTCCCGCTCGTCGGCCTGGCGCGAGTGCCGCGGCCCTGGCAGGCCACACACGGTTTGCGCCCGACGAGCGGCAATTATGGGACTTGGGCCCGGCATTTCAATGATTTCGATGAAGAATGCACCCTGCTAGTTATGACGGTATGTTTTGCAGGATGTGACGCCCTTCCCCAAGTGTGGGCATCGGCCTGCAGCGCGGTCGGGCACGAGGCGCGAACCGTGCCGACTATGCTGCCTGAGTCCGCCGCAGCAGTTGCAACAGCGTGTCAATCAATGCGGGCGAGTCGATCGGTTTGCCGAGGTGCCCGTCAAAACCGGCCTTCAGCGCCTTGGCACGTTCCGACGCGCTCGAGAACGCCGTCAATGCGAGCGCCGGCACACGCGGCAGTCCGTGCTCCGCCTCATAGCGGCGCCAGCGGCGCATGAAGCTGTAGCCGTCCTCCTCCGGCATCGCGATGTCCGAGATCACGGCATCGGGCCGCTGTCCAGGTTGCAGCGAGCACAAATGTTCAAACGCCGCCGGGGCCCGGTCGAAAGCGGAAAGCTGTGCGTTCTGGTCGCTCAGGATGAAACCGAGGATCTCGCGCCCGTCGGCGTCGTCCTCGATCACCACCAGGCGCTTGCCGGCCAGTGCCGGGGTGTCGCCGTTCACGGCTGCATCCGGCAATGGAGCCTCTTCGGCCAGGCGGCGCGGCAACTCGATCACGAAGGACGTTCCCCGCCCGACGCCCTCGCTGTGCGCGCTCAACCGACCGCCGTGCAGCTCGATCAGCTGGCGTGCCAGCGACAGGCCCAGCCCCAGCCCGCCAGCGCGACGCGTGCTTGAGCCGTCGGCTTGGCGGAAACGCTCGAACAACTGCGGCAGCACCGTGTCTTCGATGCCTATCCCCGAGTCGCGCACCTCGATCTCCAGCGCATGCGGCCGCAGTCGGCTCGACACGTCGATGCGGCCGTCCTCCGGCGTGAACTTCACGGCGTTCGAGATGAGGTTCACCAGCGCTTGCCGCAGCCGGTCGACGTCGACACACACCATGTCGATGCCCGGGTCGTGCCGCAGCTCCAGCGCGATGCGTTTGGCCTCGGCGTTCGGCCGGAAGGTGTCGACCGCCTGCTCCAGCATCGGCGCCAGCGCGGTGCGACGAGCTTCGAGCTGCAGCTTGCCGCGCAGGGCACGCTGCATGTCGAGCAGGTCGTCCACCATGCGCGCCTGCGTCTGCGTGTTGCGGTCGATCGCGTCGAGCGCACGCAACTGCGCCGCCGAATACTGACCTGTCTGACGCAGCACATGAGCCCAACCGCGAATGGCATTGAGCGGAGAGCGCAGCTCGTGGGAAACCACCGCGAGAAACTCGTCCTTTGCCGACGTCAGCGCCTCGGCCTGCTCGCGCAGCGCACGTTCCCGCTCCAGCATCTCATCGCGCTCGAGCTCGCGCTCCTTGCGTTCGGTAATGTCTTCGGCAACGCCGCCAACGCGCACCACCCGGCCGGCGTCGTCGCGCAGGTGGAAGCGGCGGTCGCGGATCCATCGCACCTGCCCGCCCGGCTGGCGGATGCGGTACTCGCGCACCGGCGGCGGCTTGGTCCCCCCTCCGATGCCACCGAAGAAGGGCTCGGGGAGTTCCTCTCGGTCGCGCGGCAGCAGGGCCTCGTTCCAGCGTGCCGGGTCGCTGTACAGCGACTGGCAGCCCATGCCCCATACGCGCTCGAAGGCCGGGCTCACGTAAAGCAGTTCCTCGGTGGCCACGTCGGCCAGCCAGAACACGTCCTCCGTGCTTTCGGCGAACTGCCGGAAGCGCAGTTCGCTCTCTTCCAGCGCGGCCATCGCGCGGCGGCGCTGCGTGATGTCATAGCCGATGCACAGCACGGTCTCCACCTCGCCGTCGCGACTGCGCTCGGGGATCAGCCGGCAGATGTAGTGGCTGACCGGCCCGGCACGCCCAGGATGCTGGCTCACGCTGAACTCGCACTCCTGCTCTTCGGCGCTGGCCAGGGCGGCGACGGCTGCCGCGCGCCAATGGTCGGCCACGACGCGCGGCAGCCCCGCTTGCTCCGGCGTGCGGCCGATCAGGCGCGCGGGAGGCACGCCGAAGGCGTTCTCGGTGGCGCGGTTGGCGTAGACGTGGTGCAGCTCGCGATCGAGGCGCGTGATGATGTCCGGCGCGTTCTCGACCAGCGTGCGGAACTCGCGCTCGCGTTGATCGAGCGCATCCTCGACGCGCTTCTGGTGCTCGATCTCGGTCGCCATGCCGGCCCACAGCAGTGGTTCACCCAGGTGGTCGGTGATCAGGCGTGCGCGGCACAGGTGCCAGCGGAACTCTCCGTCGGCGTTGCGCAGCCGAAACTCGGCTTCGAAGCGGCCACCCTGCGCGGCGGCATGGTGCCAGCTCCGCATCAGCGACGAATGGTCGTCCGGGTGGATCAGTGCGAGCCACTCGTCGGCCAGCGAGCGGTGCGTCGGCAAGCCGGTGTAGTCGAACCAGTGGCGGTTGACGTACACCGAGGCGCCGTCGGGCGATGCGGCGAACAGCAGTGCGGGCACTGCATGGGCAAGGCCCGCAAAGGGCAATCCTGCGAGCGCCGGCAAGCGCTGCTGCGCGTCGTCCGCCGACGGACGCAATGTATGGAAGCTGACCAGCCAGGCCGTGTTCGCGATCGCATGCAGCGGCTGGGCGCGCACGTACCCTTGTGCATGTGAACCGGTCTTGAGTCGGGCGATCGAGGTGTGCGAGGCATCGGCCGTCGAGCCGGCGGCGTCCAGCAGCTCATCGACGCCCTCCAGCAGGTTGTTCAGCGGTTGCCCGAGCACCTCGGTCGGTTCCTTGCCCAACAGCTCGTTCAGTGCGCCAGCGGCGCTGGCCACCCACGGACGCCCGTCGGCGCTCGACTCGACGGCGACGAAGGTCAGCTCACCGAGCGAAACGCCGGCATCGGCGAGAAACGGCGCCGTCGAACTCGCAGGCGAATGCGTCTGCATGCTCCGCTTTCAATGGGCCAGACAGGGCAGGGCCGTCACACCGGGCAGTGGCTGCGAGGCTCCTCGCACTACCGGTACCGGGCCGACCGCTGCCATGGCTCTGGCTGTGGCTGCCGCTGCTGGTGCGCGACGTCGTCCTCGGACCCGGCACAGCAACCGGCGAGCGCCGCGGCGCAAGTGCAAGGCGCCTGCCGGGGGACTGCCGCTGCGGCGCCGACAACGAGATCGAGAGCGCTCGACCGGCCGGGCGGCGAGCGCGGATCTTCATGGCGGCTGGGCGTGGACATGGAAGACTTCTCCTGGAGGGGGCTTGCTGTCGAGACGCAAGCTGCGTGCCCAGCGACGCGCCGGGCCGCAGCCTGGCGTGCGGCCAGGACTCGAGGGGTGTCGGCCAGCCCGGCGGACGGTCATGCGGTGTGCTGCAAATCCTGAATTCCAGTGTGCACGGCGGCCGCTCGCACCCCGCGACGACGTCGAACGGCACGCCGGTTGCTGGATACCCGTCGTGAGCAGTGCCGCCGGCGCGAGCCGGGCGCAAGAGTGCTGCACACGCGTATTTGTCCCACCAACTTGACAGGAGCATGCCCGTGATCAACTTCATCGTTTGGTTAGTCGTTGGCGGCGTGGTCGGCTGGATCGCCAGCATGATCATGCGTACCGACGCCCAGCAGGGCGTCATCCTCAACGTCGTGGTCGGCATCGTCGGCGCCGCGCTGGGGGGCTGGCTGATCTCGCCGCTGGTCGGGGTCCCCAGCATCAACGAGGACGCTTTCAGCATCGGCGCCTTGCTGGTGTCGCTGGTGGGCGCTATCGTGCTGCTTGCCATCGTCAACCTGCTGCGGCGCGGCAGCGTACGGTAGACGTGCCGTGAACAGCTCCGAGCGATACGTCAGGGCGGGGCGTGCGCGGTTGCCGGTGTCCCGGCATGGAAGCCGCGCGCTGCCTCGCTCATGAAGCACGGGGCCCGGTGCAAATCACTCTGCAATTCCTACTAACCCAGCGGGTCTTGTCCCTTTCCAGCCTTCGGGCACGGGGCAACCGCACAACAGGAGTCCCACCATCATGGAAAACCAGCCTGGAACGACCACCGGAACCATGAGCGGCACAGGCACCACGACCGCTTCCAGCAACGGCCTCGGTTCGAGCGCCAACGTCGTCGACCGCGTGGCCCAGAGCGCGCACGAGGCGATCGATCGCGTGGCTGCGAAGGCCGGCCCGGCGATGGAGAAGGTGCGCGGCAGCGCCAGCAGCTACAAGGAGCAGCTGCATGCCAAGGCCGACCAGTTCGGCGCGATGGAGGAGCAGTGGCTGGAATCGGCCCGCGGCTACGTGCGCGAGCATCCGTTCACCGCGCTGGCGATCGCCGCCGCCGCCGGCATGCTGATCGCCAAGATGACCTCGTCGAACCGCTGATCATGGCCGCGACCATGCCCGCCGAACCCGCCGCTGCCGCGAGCGAGACGGTTGCCGCCGCGGCGGCAGCCGCATCCGCCGGTACGCCATCGGAGTCGCTCTCGGAAGCGGCGAATTCGGCGTGGAGCGAGTTCCGCGCCAGCCTGCAGGAGCGCGCCCAACTTTTCTCGCTGGAGACCCAGCGCACCGGCCTGACGCTGGTGCAGCTGGTGCTCTATGCGGTGATGGCGGCCGTGCTTGCTGTGACCGCCTGGCTGGCGCTGGTGGGCGGCATCGGCGCCTGGCTGGTGCTGCACGGGGGCATGCACTGGTCGGTCGCGGTGGCCGTCCTGATCGTGCTGAATCTCGTTGCCGCTGCTGCCCTGGCCTGGTCGATGCGCGGCCTCGTGCCCCGGCTGGGCTTCCCTGCCACCGTCCGGCAGCTGCAGTCGATCACGCAGCGGTCCCACGTGTCCTGAAAGAGAGCACCATGCTGAATTCGATGCTGACCCAGATCGAGCAGCGCATCCGCGAGGCCGAGGCCCGCGTGCAGCGCCAGGACGCGCGCACGTTGGCGAGTTGCCGGCAGCTGCGCGTCGCGGGCGGGCAGCGGCTGCGCACGGTGCTGATCGGCGGGGCGACCACGCTGGTCAGCGGGCTGCTGCTGCGCCGGCTCGGGCGCAAGCGCCGGCGTGCGGCGGCCCACGGTGGCGGCCGCAGCTACGGCTGGCTGCGCCCGCTGCTGACGCCGGCGCTGCTGCCGCTGGCCGCATCCCTCGTGACGCCGCTGATCGGTCGCAAGGGGTCTTCCTTTCTGGCACGGCTGGGCCTGCCGTTTCCACACACGGAACCGGCGGGGCTGGCCGTGGCGCCGGTCGACCTGGCCCGCTATGCCGGGCTGTGGTACGAGGTGGCCCGCCTGCCGACCCGGCACGAGAGCCAGTGCGCCAGCGACGTGCACGCGCTGTACGAGCGGTTGCCCGAGGGCGGCTTGCGCGTGGTGAACCGTTGCGTGCGCGGCGACGGCGAGGTGCAGGAAGTCGAGGGCCTGGCCCGCATTGCAGACGAGATGTCGCCGGGGCGGCTGGAAGTCTGCTTTGCCCCCAAATGGCTGCACTGGTGGCCTGGGGCGTGGGCTGACTATTGGGTGCTGGAAGTCGACAACGACTACACCACCGCGCTGGTCGGCACGCCCGACCGCGACGAGCTATGGGTGCTGTCGCGCGTGCAAGGCATCGACGAGGACGTGTATGCCGCCTTGGTCGACCGGGCCCGCCGGGAAGGCTATCCGGTCGAAAAGCTGATGCGCACGGCTCACACCACCGGTGAGGCGGCCCTGGCCCGGCCGGTGGCGTCGGTAGCCACCGCATCTCGCGGTGAGGACGCCTCGGCGACCTACCATTGACTCGCGCCGCGCTCCCTGTGGCACCTCGCTTGCTGGACGGTACGGACACATGTTCAAGCCAGTGAAGGAGTATCGACATGGCACAAAGTAGCGTGGCGGGCGGCCGCCGGATGCCGCAACGCGACGAAGGCAGCCGCGCGGGCCTGCTCGGTCCGAGCGACACCTCCGACAGCGGCAGCGACATCATGGGCGGCCCCGGCCTTGCCGATGCGCAGGCCCAGGGACTGGATGAAGGCACCACGTCGGACATCGACCGCAGCCTGGGGGCCGGCGCGGACTATGGCGACCCGGAGCTCGACGCGCAGAGCGATTCGACCGGCACCGGCGAGCGCGCGCTGGCCGACCGGGACGCCGGCTTCGAGGAGGCGGGCGACATCTCGCCCGATCGCGTCGAGAGACTCGACCCGCTCGACGCGACGCAACTCGAAGCGATGTCGGAAGAAGAGTTCGACGGCATCTCCGGGGAGAACCTCGTCGTCGACGAGGACGAGGGCTCCGCCGAGGATCCGGACGACGCAGCGGATCGGCGTCCCTGAGTTCGATGCAGGCTGCTGCACGGGCCGTTGCCGCTTGCACGCGGACGCAGCTCGGCGATCTCGCCACGGCGCCCGCACGGCTCAGGTCTGCGCCAGGAAGCCCTGCAACTGCATGACGTCGACCGGCTTCACCATGTGGGCATCGAAGCCGGCGGCCAGCGCCCGTTCGATGTCCTGCGGCTGCCCGTAGCCTGACAGCGCCACCAGCCGCGTGCTGCGACCTGCAGCACGCAGGCGCTGCGCCACCTCGTAGCCGTTGAGACCGGGCAGACCGATGTCAATCAATGCGAGATCGGGTGATGCGTCCATCACCCTCTGCAGGCCGGTTGCGCCGTCGCTGGCGATCGTGACGCGATGCCCCGCCAATGTCAGCAGCTTTTCGATCGCGGCGAGCGCGTCCTCGTTGTCTTCCACCACGACCACGTGCTTGGCGGCGGTGCTGGCGGCACCCGTGGCGTTCGGCGCCATGGACGGGGGCGCGGCGCGCTTCAGTCTCACCGTGAAGGTGCTGCCGAGGTTCGGCCCCGGGCTTTGCGCCTGCACTCTGCCGCCGTGCAGCTCGACCAGCCGCCGCACCAGCGTCAGCCCGATGCCGAGACCGCCCTGGCGGCGGTCGAGCGTGCGTTCGCCCTGCACGAACAGGTCGAACACGCGCGGCAGCAGGGTCGGCGGAATGCCGACGCCGGTATCCCGCACTTCCAGCACCGCCTCGTCGCCGTCGACCCCGACGCGTACGGCGATCGTGCCGCCCGCCGGCGTGTATTTCGCCGCGTTGGTCAGCAGGTTGGTCACGACCTGTTCGATGCGCATCGCGTCGACCTCGACCCACACTTCCTGCAGGTCCACCGTGACAGTGTGCTGCTTCAGCGCCCCGGACACGTCGAGGGCGCCGAGCGGGCGCTGCACCAGCTGCGCCAGGTTCATGCCCTGGCGAGCCAGGGTGATCTTGCCGGCGGTCGCGCGTGCCATGTCGAGCAGGTCGTTCATCAGCCGTGCCAGGTGGCTGGTCTGGCGTCCGATGATGCGCCGTGCGCTCTGCGCGGTGTCGTTCTGCGCACCGACGCGGTTCAGCACCTCGACGGCGGCTGCAATCGCTCCCAGCGGGTTGCGCAGCTCGTGGCCGAGCATGGCCAGGAACTCGTCCTTGGCGCGGTTGGCGTTCTCGGCATCGCGCCGGGCCGCCTGCTCGCGCGCGATCAGTTCGGCGCGAGCCTGCTCGGCGAGCTTCTGGTCGGTCACGTCGACGGCAACACCGATCATGCGCGTCGCGCTGCGCTGCTCGTCGTACGACAGCAGCACCCGGCTGGCGAGCCAGCGGATCTGCCCGTCGGCCCGTATGGCGCGGAACTCGAAGATCGTCTGCGCGGCGTGCTGCGCGATGGCGGCATCGACCGCCTCGCGCACGGCCTGCGCGTCTTCCGGGACCACCCGGCGGGCCCAGCCTTGCCAGCGCGGGTCGATCTCATCGAGTCGCACACCGAACAGCTTGGCGAGGCCCGAGGTCCAGATGGCCATGTCTTCGGCAAAGTGGTAGTCGAAGAAGCCGACGTGGCCGGCCTCCTGCGCCAGCTCGACCAGGTTCTGGCTTTCGCGCAACTGCCGTTCGGCCGCGATCAGCCGTTCCTCGGCGCGCTTGCGCTCGGTGATGTCTGCAAAGGCGGCGATGGCGCCGCGCGGCCGGCCCTGGGCGTCGAGCAGCGGCACCGCGTAGGCGAGCGCGTTGATGGTGCGGCCATCGGCATGCACGACGTCGAGTTCGACGTCGCGCAGCTCCACCGCCTCGCGGCAGGCCTGCTGGATCGGCAACTGCTCGACCGGCAATTCGCGCCCGCGCCGGAACACCCGCGGCGAGTCCCCGGCCGGCGGCGCCGGCCGCGCCATGTCGTTGCGCCCGGCAGTGGCATCCAGCATGGCGGCGAGCGCCGGGTTCATCAGCAAAACGCGGCATTCCGGGTCCTGGGCGATCGCCAAGCCGATCGGGCTGGTGGTGAACAGCGTTTCGAATTCGTCTGCCTTGGCCTGCAGCCGTGCACGCACCACCTCGCGCTGGTCGGCGGCCGAGACGAGGGCGTCGCGCAACGCGGCGATCTCGCGCACGACGATCGGGCGGCGTGTCGACTTGGGGCCGTCCTTGGCCAGCAGCAGCAGCGGGTCGGTCACCTGGCGGGCAACCACCAGGGCCAGCAGCAGCCCCAGCGACAGCGAGAGCAAGCCGGCACCCATCGCCGCCGCCACGGCCGACAGCTGGGCGCGGTTCAGGGGTTCGGCGGCAATGCCGACTCCGACGCCCCAGCCGGCCGGCGGCACCTTGTGCCAGGCCGCATAGGTGGTGCTGCCGACCATCGCCGCGTCGTGCAACGGGCCGCCATCGGCACCCGGTGTCGAAGGGACCAGCGCGTCGGCCGAGGCCTCGGCGTTGAGGCTGTGCGCGATGATGCGCGAGTTCGCGTCGAACAGCGACAGGAAGCCGCCCTTGGGCACGCTGGCCTGGCCCATCAACGCCTGCCACTCCGCGGTCGTGATGCGGGCGCCCAGCACGTACTTCAACTCGCCCTTGACCACCACCGGCACCTGGATGCCGGTGACGAGTTCACCGGTGTCGTGCCCGAGCACCAGATCGGTGACGACCGGGCGCTGGGTGCGCTTGATACGTTCGAACTCGGGGGCGCCGTCGACGTTGCCGAGCGACGAGCCGAACGGTCGATCGGTCGAGAAGAGCATCTGGCCGTCGTCGGCCACGAGATAGGCGCTGCGCCATGTGTTGCGCATGGTCGGCCGCTGCGTCAGCGTGCGATAGAAGCGCTGCACGTTACCGGTCTGCAGCGAGTCGAGCTGCGCCAGGATGGCCAGCGCGTCGATCGACGAGACGATTTCGCGTTCGACGGCCAGCGCGAAGGTGCTGGCGGTGCGGCGCAGCCCGTCTTCGATCTGCGTGCGCGCAGCCAGGGTCTCCTGGTAGATCAGGTAGGAGACGAAAGCCGCCTGCGGCACGGTCGCCACGAGGATCACGATCACGAAATAGGCGCGCAGCGACGAGGCCGGCCATTTCAGCCAGCCGCGCGGGTGCGGCGACAGGCTGCGAAGACGGCTGGCAAGCCCCAGGCGGCTGCGGGTCGGGTCGGACATGAAGTTCGGACGGAGTCGGATCGGCGGCTGATGAACGTAGCGGCGGTGCCTGCCGCATCAAGCTCCGCCGGCATCGAGTCTGCCGCCGCACGGCACTTCGGATGTAACCGTTGCATACAGACTCTGGCATCCCGCCGGCCTTTCCACAGGCCTGCGCGCATCGGCACGAATCGGGGCCGTATGGGCATGGGGCTTGCCGTGTACCCGATAGCAACCTTTTCTTTGCGAGTGTGCCGATGGGCTTGCGTTTTCTTCTGCTGTGGATGGCGGCGATCGCAATCATGATCGCCATGCGCAACTCGCCTGCGCACGCGGCGGCAGGGCGGGCGCAGGAGCCGGTCGCGCAGCCCGCCTCGCTGCGCGGCGATGGCCCTCGGAACAGGTTCGCGCCCGACGGCTGGCCAGCGGTGCGTGACCTTCACGGTCGCGCGCTGCCGCCAGTTCTATCTCATTGAAGTCAACTGAAAGGAGTCAATGATGGCGAACATCTCTCCGGGCGAAGGCGCCCGCATCGACATCAACGCCAGCGGTCCCGGTCCCCGGCTGATGACGGCTGACACGCTGGATGGCGACAAGGTCGTGAACCGCCAGGGAGACACCCTCGGCAAGGTCACCGACATCATGCTCGACGTGCCGCGCGGGCGCATTGCCTATGCGGTGATGTCGTCGGGCGGTTTTCTCGGCATGGGCGACAAGCTGTTCGCCGTCCCGTGGAGCGCGCTGACGCTCGACACCGAGCGCAAATGCTTCGTGCTCGACGCCGACAAGTCGATGTTCGAGAACGCGCCGGGGTTCGACAAGGACCACTGGCCGAGCGACGCCGACATGGGCTGGCACCAGAGCGTGCATCAGCACTACAAGACCCGCCCGTACTGGGAGTGAAGCCATGAGCAACAGGAGCTTGTGGATGGCATTGGGCGCCGGCCTGCTGGCCGGTGCCAGCATCGCGGCCTACCGGGCTCGCCAGCGCGTACGCCGCTCGGCGGTGGGCCCGGAATACCTCGACCGCTGGAGCAACGAGGCGTCGTCTGACCTGTCGACGCCGGGCGCTGGCCGCAACCCCGGTATCGGTACCGCGTCGCCGACCACGTCGCGTTCGCCGCTGACCGGCAACGGCGCGCCGTCGTCGTTCTGAGTCCTGCCGGCTGCAAGGCCGTCGCGGCCGCATTCCTGCCACCAGGGGTGCGGCCGCCTTGTTTGTCCGGACGCGTGCGGCGCGTCGGCGCAGGGGGGCTTCTGGAAGATTTACCGCCCGGCGGCCGCGGAACTTACATGCAAAACGCTTGAAGTCCAGCCCTCGATCGAAGGGGGGTGCGGCACGCCGATTGCCAGAAACCGGTCACCACTTCGACACCCGCATCACCATGAGTCGCAGCCCACGGAGGTCCCCGATGAAGATTGCCCTGATCAGCGAGCACGCCTCGCCGCTCGCAACCTTGGGGGGCATCGACGCGGGCGGGCAGAACATCTACGTGATGCACGTCGCCCAGTGCCTGGCGCATGCGGGCCACGAGGTCGATGTCTTCACACGGCGTGACGACACGAAACTGCCGACCGTCGTCTATCTGCGCCCGGGTCTGCGCGTGATACACATCGACGCCGGCCCCGCGCGTTTCGTGCCGAAGGAGCAACTGCTGCAGCACATGCCGGAGTTCGCGCATGCCTGCGAGGTGCTGTGCCGCAACGTCGGCGGTTACGACGTCGTGCACGCGAACTTCTTCATGTCCGGCTGGGTGGCGTTGCACCTGAAGCAGACCCTCGGGCTGCCGTTCGCGATCACCTTCCATGCACTCGGCCTGGTGCGCCGCGAGCACCAGCGCTCGGCCGACGCGTTCCCGGACGAACGCATCGACATCGAGCGCACGCTGGTCGAAGAGGCCGACTGCATCATCGCCGAATGCCCGCAGGATCGCACCGACCTGATCCGGCTGTATGGTGCCGACCCCGGCAAGACCGTGATGGTGCCCTGCGGCTTCGACCCCGACGAGTTCGCCCCGATGGACCGGCTCGCGGCGCGGCGCGAGCTGGGGCTCGACCCGGACGAATTTGTCGTGCTGCAGCTGGGTCGCCTGGTGCCGCGCAAGGGCATCGACAACGTGATCCGCGCGATGGCCCACCTGCCGCGCGACCTGCCGGCACGGCTGCTGGTTGTCGGCGGCGAATCGGACGAGCCGGACGAGCGCGTCACCCCCGAGATCGGCCGACTGCGCGGTGTCGCGCGCGACGTCGGCGTCGAGCCGCGCATCACTTTCACCGGCCGTCGGCAACGCCACGAACTGCGCCGCTACTACTGTGCCGCCGACGTGTTCGTCACCACCCCGTGGTACGAGCCGTTCGGCATCACGCCGCTGGAGGCGATGGCCTGCGGCGCACCGGTGGTGGGCAGCGAGGTCGGCGGCATCCAGTACACGGTGATGCAGGGCGTCACCGGCTACCTGGTGCCGCCGCACGACCCCCAGGCGCTGGCCGAACGGCTGGCCGCGCTGCAGGCCAATCCGGCGCTCGCGCGTGCCCTGGGGCGCGCCGGCATCCGGCGTGCACGCTCGATGTTCACCTGGGACCGGGTCGCGACGCAGATCGCGGCAGCGCTCGCGGCGCTGCACGGCGTGACGATGCCGGCGCCTTCGGCCACCGTCGTGCCGATGCGACGCCGGCCGGCGATGCGGCTCACGGCCATCCAGACCGCAACAACCTGAAATCACAAGGAGAGACCTGCATGACGACACCCCAAGCTCCCGAGATGACCTCGCTGGAGAACCAGGTGGCCTTGGTCACCGGTGCCGGCCAGGGGCTGGGTGCTGCGATCGCGCGCACGCTCGCCGCGTCCGGCGTGCGCGTGGTCGTCGCCGACCTGAAGGGGGCGGCGGCCGACAAGATGGCCGGCGAGATCGACGCATCCGGCGGCCATGCCTTGCCGCTGGTACTCGACGTCGCCGACCCGAAGGCGGCGAGCGAAGCCGTCGTGAAGACGGTGGGCCATTTCGGCTCGCTCGACATCCTGATCAACAACGCCGGCACCGACGTGACCAAGTCGATCGACGATCTGTCGTTCGACGAATGGGACCGCGTGATCGCGACCAACCTGCGCGGTCCCTTCGTGATGAGCAAGTGCGCGCTCGACGCGCTGCGCCAGGGCGATGGCGGGCGAGGCGGCCAGATCGTCAACGTCGCTTCCACCGCGGCCAAGCGCGCGTGGCCCAACGCCAGCGCCTACCACGCCAGCAAGTGGGGCCTGGTGGGCCTGTCTCACGCGCTGCATGCAGAACTGCGGCCGCACCGGGTGCGCGTCTCGACGCTCGTGGCCGGTGGCATGCGCACACCTTTCCTGCTCGACCGTTTCGAAGGCATCGACCAGAGCACGCTGCAGGAGCCCGCCAACGTGGCGCAGGCGGTGCGTTTCCTGCTGACGATGCCGCGTGACTCGGTGATCCCCGAAATGATGGTGCTGCCGGTGATGGAGACTTCATGGCCCTGAATCACAGCGAGGCGGGCCATGCGCCCGCAGTCTTCCTCGACAAGGACGGCACCGTCGTCGAGAACGTGCCCTACAACGTCGATCCGGCCAGGCTGCGCTTCACGCCGTTTGCCGTCGAGGGCCTGCAGCGGCTGGCCGACGCCGGCTATCGGCTGGTGATGATCACCAACCAGCCGGGCGTCGGGCTGGGGCTGTTCGACGAGCCAGCGCTGACGCGGCTGCAGGAGGCGCTGACCGAGCGGCTGGCCGCGCACGGCATTCCGCTCGACGGCTTCTATGCCTGCACCCACGCACCCAGCCTGGACCCGTCACGCCCGGCTTGTGCGTGCCGCAAACCGGCACCGGGGCTGCTGCACCGCGCTGCCGACGAACTGAGTTTGGATCTGTCGCGCTCGTGGATGATCGGCGACATCCTCGACGACATCGAGGCAGGGCGGCGAGCCGGTTGCCGCACCGTGATGCTCGACGTCGGCAACGAGACGGTCTGGCGCACGTCGGAGCTGCGCGCGCCGCACCACACCGCGACCGACCTGCTCGGCGCCGCACGCCACATCGTTGCAGCGGACGGTCGCACGACCTTGCCGGCGCATGGCCGCGAAACCGTCGCCGTGCAGCCGATCGCCTGAGACCGCCATGCCTCTTGCAGAAGGTTGGCGCGACGTGCGCCGCGTGCTGGCGGTACGGCTGGACAACCTCGGCGACGTCGTGATGACGACACCGGCGCTCGGCGCGGTGCGCGAGAGCCTGCCCGAAGCGCATATCGCACTGCTGTGCTCGTCCAGCGGCGGCGCGGTGGCCCGGCATCTGAGCGACATCGACGAGACCATCGTCTACGACGCGCCGTGGGTCAAGGGCCGTGCCCCCCGAGCGGTCGACGACGACCTCGAGATGGTGGAACGTCTGGCGCGGCGCGACTTCGACGCCGCCGTGATCTTCACCGTCTACACGCAAAGCGCGCTGCCGGCGGCCATGCTGTGCCGCCTCGCCGGTATCCCGCTGCGGCTGGCGCACAGCCGCGAGAACCCGTACGACCTGCTGACCCACTGGGTGCCCGACCCGGAGCCGGGGCAGGGGATCCGGCATGAGGTGCAGCGGCAGCTCGCGCTGGTGGGCAGCGTCGGCCTGCGCACCCGCGACGACCGCCTGCGCTTCAACTGCGAGGAGGCCGACCGCGCTGCGGTGCAGGCGCTGTTGCCTCGTGCCGGCATTGCGCCGGGCGAGCGCTTCATCGTCGTGCACCCCGGCGCAACGGCGGCCTC
Organism: Caldimonas mangrovi; assembly: GCF_023721835.1. Classification (GTDB taxonomy): domain Bacteria; phylum Pseudomonadota; class Gammaproteobacteria; order Burkholderiales; family Burkholderiaceae_C; genus Caldimonas; species Caldimonas mangrovi. The sequence goes on from NZ_JAMKFE010000004.1 coordinate 133,496, forward strand.
GCGGCGCTACCCGGCGCAGCGCTTCGGCGTCGCTGCCGACGCCATCGCACGCGACAGCGGCTGTACCGTGCTGTTCACCGGCGGGCGCGACGAGGAACCGCTGGTGCAGGAGGCACAGGCCGCGATGCGGCAGCGCTCGGTATCCCTGGCAGGCCGGCTGTCGCTCGGCGAGTTCGCGGCGGTGCTCGAGCGTGCGCAACTGCTGGTCTCGAACAACAGCGGCCCGGTGCATCTGGCCGCTGCGCTCGGTACCCCGGTGGTCGATCTCTACGCACTGACCAACCCGCAGCACACGCCGTGGCGCGTGGCGCACCGCGTGCTGAACCATGACGTGCCGTGCCGCAACTGCCTGAAGAGCGTCTGCCCGCAGGGGCACCACGACTGCCTGAGCAAGGTCGAGCCGCGGGCGGTCGTCGCGGCCGCCGCCGAACTGCTGGCCGAGCGCCGCGAGACGCACGCAGCAGGCCGATCCCCATCGACGGAGGCCGTTTACGCATGATCACGCTGGGCATCAACGCCGCTTTTCACGACAGTGCCGCTGCGCTGGTGCGCGACGGCGAGCTGATCGCGGCCGCCGAGGAGGAACGTTTCACCCACATCAAGCACGGCAAGCGCCCGGTGCCTTTCAGCGCCTGGGAGCTGCCGTACCACGCGATCGACTACTGCCTCGCCGAGGCCGGTGTGAACCTGGCCGAGGTCGATCACGTCGCCTACAGCTACGACCCGCAGCGCTTCATCCGCGACCGCATACGGGGTGACCGCGTGAGCCTGCCGATGCAGCCCTCGGCTGCCGTAGACGCAGGCGATTGGGAAAGCGCGTGGGACCCGCTGTTTGCGAGCTACATCGTCAATGCGCCGCGCCAGTTGGCCGACGGCGCGCCGCACCACCTGAAGAAGCGCTTCGCCGGCGTGCGGCACGACGGCCCGTTCCGCTGGCATTTCGTCGACCATCACGTGTCGCACCAAGCCAGTGCCTTTCTCGCCGCGCCGTTCGACCGCTGTGCGGTGATGACGCTGGACGGCCGCGGCGAGGATGCCACCACCACCTATGGCCGCTTCCACGAGGGCCGCTACGAGTCGCTCGGCGAGGTGACCATGCCGCATTCGCTGGGCATGCTGTACGAGCGTATCACCAGCCACCTGGGCTTCCTGCATTCGAGCGACGAATACAAGGTGATGGCGCTGGCCGCGCTGGGCCGTCCGCGCTGGCTCGACGCATTCCGCCACATCGTGCGTATCGGTGCCGAAGGCCGCTACGAGATCGCCGCCTTCGACCCGGTGGCCTTGTTCGGGCCTGCGCGGGAGCGCGGCGCGCCGCTGGAGCAGCATCACTTCGACCTGACCGCGTCATTGCAGGCCGTACTCGAAGAGACCGTGTTGAAGCTGGCAGGGTGGCTGCGCGAGTGCAGCGGCGAACGCCGGCTTGCGATGGCCGGTGGCGTTGCACTGAACTGCGTGATGAACGCGAAGCTGCGCGACGCCGGCATCTTCGACGAGGTTTGGGTGCAGCCGGCCGCGGGAGATGCCGGCACGGCGCTCGGCGCCGCGCTGTGGACCGACTGGCGAGAGCGCAGTGCTTCCCTCGGCGCACCGGCGCCGCGGCGCTGGACGATGCAGCACGCGTACTGGGGTCCCGGTTACGCCGACGACACCGTCGAGGCGCTGCTGCGCTGGGCCAAGCTGCCGTACCGGCGCCTGGCCGACGTGCCGAGCGAGACGGCCAGGCTGCTGGCCGACGGCCGCATCATCGGCTGGTTCCAGGGCCGCATGGAGTATGGGCCGCGCGCGCTCGGCGCTCGCTCCATCCTGGCGTCGCCGATCGACCCGTCGATGCAGGCCCGGCTGAACGAACTCAAGGATCGGGAGGATTTCCGGCCGGTGGCGCCCGTCGTTGCGCAGGACGACTTCGCCGACTGGTTCACCCCGGCGGATGCGAACGGCGGCGAAGCACCCTTCATGCTGTTCGTCTACGGCGTGAAGCCCGAGCAGGCGCCGCGCATCCCGGCCGTGTGCCATGCCGACCGGACGGCTCGCGTGCAGACCGTGCGGCGCGACACCAACCCCCCCTACCACGACCTGCTGAAGGCCTTCGGTGCGCTGACCGGCGTGCCGGTGCTGGTCAACACGTCGTTCAACGTGCGCGGCGAACCGGTGGTGTGCACGCCGCGCGATGCCATCAATGCGTTCTACAGCACGCCGCTGGACGCGCTGGTGATCGGGTCCTTTCTGCTGGAGAAAAGAACATGAACTACTCGCACAGCGGACCGCTGGAGGCGGCAGACGGCATCGCCTTCGACCAGTTCCTGACGCCCGCCGCGCGTGAGCGCTACGAGCGGCCCGAGGCCGAGCCCGCCGTGTCCGCGCCTGCACTGACCTATGACGAAGGGGCGCCGCGCGAGGCGGTGGGGGTCGGTCTGCGCGTGTCGGTCGTGATCCCGACCTACCAGCGACCCGAGTTGCTGCGACGCTGTCTCGACGCGCTGGTGGAGCAGCGCCTCGACCCGACGTGGTACGAGATCATTGTGGTCGACGACGGGCAGAGCGAGGACACCGAGGAGGTCGTCGCGCGGGTCGCCGAGCAGACCCGCGGCAACCCGGAGGTGCGTTACCTGCGGCCCGAGGGCACGCGCGGGCCGGCGGCAGCGCGCAACCGCGGCTGGCGCGCTGCGCAGGCGCCGGTGGTCGCGTTCACCGACGACGACACCATTCCCGACGCCGACTGGCTGCGCTACGGTGTGCTCGCGATGAGCATCGACCGCGCGGCCGTCTGGGGCCGCATCGTCGTGCCGACCCCGTCGGTGCCGACCGACCACGAGAAGAACACCCAGGGCCTCGAGCGAGCGGAGTTCGTCACCGCGAACTGTTTCGTGCGGCGCGACGCACTGGAGGCGGTCGGCGGCTTCGACGAGCGCTTCAAGCGGGCCTGGCGCGAAGACGCCGACCTGTACTTCGCGCTGATGCGACGGTTCGGCACGGTCGCGCATGTCGCCGCGGCGGTGGTCGTCCACCCCGTGCGGGACGCGCCGTGGGGCGTGAGCCTCAAGCAGCAGGCCAACATGTACTTCGACGCCTTGCTCTACAAGAAGCACCCCGAGCAGTACCGCGAAGTGATCCGCCGGCTGCCGCCATGGCGCTACTACGTGATCGTGGCATCCACGGTCGGTGCACTCGTCTGCGCGCTCGGCGGATCGTCGGGCTGGGCGATGCTGCTCGCGTTGGTGGCGATGGGCTTCATCGGCGCCTTCGCCTGGCAGCGGCTGAACGGCACCTCGCATGCCCCGCGGCATGTGGCGGAGATGCTGGTCACTTCGGCCGCGATTCCGTTCCTTTCGGTGTTCTGGCGCATCGCGGGGGCCTTGCGCTTTCGCGTACCGTTCCTCTGAGGTGCCTATGACGACCGGTGTGCCCGTTGCCGACCCGGTGCCGGCGCGCCGGCAACCATCGCTGCCGCGCTTTGCGCAGATCGAGCCGACCGGCATCTGCAACCTGGCGTGCCCGATGTGCACCGTCAACCACCGCGCCGATGCGCCGCGCCACCTGACGCTGGAGCGGTTCCAGCACTGGGTCGAGCAGTTGCCGGGACTCGAGGAGCTGCACCTGCAGGGGCTCGGCGAGCCGCTGCTCAACCCGCAGTTCTTCGAAATGGTCGCATGGGCCAGTGCACGGGGCATCCAGGTGTCGGCCAACACCAACCTGACGCTGCTGACCCCGGAACGCGCGCAGCGCTGCGTCGACAGCGGCCTGCACGCACTGTCGATATCGATCGATGCGGCCGACCGTGACGTGTACGAGTCGATCCGCGTGCAGGCCTCTTACGACAAGGTCGTGCGCAACCTGAGCCGGCTGTCGGCGGCACGGGCCCGGGCCCACGGCGCCGGCCCGGAGGTGAGGCTCGTGATGGTCCTGATGCGCCGCACGCTCGACCAGCTCGCGCCGGTGCTGCGCCTTGCGCAGCGCTCCGGCGTGCACACGGTGCAGGTGCAGCGCCTGTCGAGCGACCTCGAACAGGCCGACCTGCCGGCGCGCTACATCCCGATCCGCGACCACGTGCGCCAGGCCGAGCTGGCGCCGGCCGATCTGGTGCATGCGCGCGCCGTTTTCGCGCATGCCTCGCGTCTGGCCGCCGCCCTGGGCGTCACGCTGCACCTGCCGCGCCTGTCGCCCAACCCGCAGCCGCCTCGCTGCATGTGGCCCTGGGAGCAGCTCTATCTCACTGCCGGCGGCGACATGCTGCCGTGCTGCATGGCCGGCACGCCCGACCGGGCGAACTTCGGCAACGTGGAAGACGACGGCGTGCTGGCGCGTTGGCACGGCGAGGCGGCGCAGCATTTCCGCGCGCAGCTCGAGAGCCCCGTCCCCCCTGCGGTGTGCCGCCACTGCGCGCTGTACCGCGGAGCGTTCTGAAGGGGCCGCCGTCATGCCGGTGCGCGAAAGCGTCCAGCGCATCGCGGTGTTTCGCGCGCTGGTGCTCGGGGACGTGCTGTGCGCCGTGCCGGCGTGGCGCGCGTTGAAAGCCGCATACCCGTCGGCGCGCATCACGCTGATCGGCCTGCCGTGGGCGGCTGAGCTGGCGCAGCGCCTGGACTGCCTGGACGACTTCATCGCCTTCCCCGGTTATCCCGGTCTGCCGGAGCGGCCGTGCGACCTCTGCGCGCTGCCCGGATTTTTCGAGCGGGTGCAGCGCGAGCGCTTCGATCTGGTGCTGCAGATGCATGGCAGCGGCGCCATCGCCAACCCGCTTGTCATGTGCTTCGGCGGCCGGCGCACGGCGGGCTACTTCGTACCCGGCGCCTACTGCCCCGATCCCGACAGCTTCGTTCCGTGGCCCACGCAGGGCCACGAGATCGAACGCCTGCTGTCCCTGACCGACGCGCTCGGCCTGCCGCAGTGCGGCACCTCGCTCGAATTCCCCGTGCACGACACCGACCGCCGCGCACTGCGCCGGCATGGGTTCGACCCGGAATGCCGCTACGTCGTCGTGCACGCCGGCTCGCAGTTGCGCTCCCGACGCTGGCCGCTGGAACGGTTCGCGCAGGTGGCCGATGTGCTGGGTCGGCTGGGCTGCACCGTGGTGCTGACCGGCACGGCGGCGGAACGCGCATTGGTGCGTGAACTGCGCAGCCGCATGCGTGTGCCGGCCGTCAACCTGGCGGGGTGCACCAGCCTGTTCGAGCTCGGTGCGCTGGTGGAGGGCGCTCAACTGGTCGTCTGCAACGACACCGGTATCTCGCACGTGGCCGCTGCGCTGCGGACGCCCAGCGTGGTGGTCAGCTCCGGTGGCGACGTCGCCCGGTGGCGCCCGCTGGATGCGCGGCGCCACCGCGTGCTGTGGCACGACGTGCCGTGCCGGCCCTGTGCGCACGATCTGTGCCCGTCGGCGCACGAATGCGCCCTGGGGGTGTCCACCGACGCCGTCGTCGAGGCGGCGCTCGATTCACTCGGAGAGAACATCCATGCCGCCTAGGCGCCTGAAGATCCTGACCTGGCACGTGCACGGCAACTACCTGTACTACCTGACCCAGGTGCCGCACGACTTCTACCTCGTCACCGACACCGAACGCTCGCCGCACCACACCGGCCGCAGCGGCACGCTGCCGTGGGGCGACAACGTGTTCGAGGCGCACGTCGAGCAGATCCGCGACATGGCGTTCGACGTGATCCTGTTCCAGTCGCGCGATGCCTGGGAGCGCGAGCAGCACGAGCTGCTGAGTCCCGCGCAGTTGTCGCTGCCGCGCGTGTACCTCGAGCACGACCCGCCGCAGGAGCACCCGACCAACACGAAACACTGGGTGCAGGACCGCGGCGTGATGCTGGTGCATTGCACGCACTTCAACGCGTTGATGTGGGACAGCGGCGTGACGCCGACGTGCGTGGTCGAGCACGGCGTGAAGCCGATGGCGCCTGCAAGCTACCGCGGCGACAAGGCCGAGGGCATCGTCGTCGTCAACAACCTGAAGCGGCGCGGCCGGCGCCTGGGGCTGGACGTTTACCTGCAGGCGCGCGAAGCGGTGCCGCTGAGCCTGGTCGGCATGGGGTCGCTCGAGCTGGCGGATGCCGGCGGCCTGGGAGAGGTGGAGAACCACCGCCTGGCCGAGGTGGTTTCTCAATACCGGTTCTTCTTCAATCCGATCCGGTACACGAGCCTGGGGCTGTCCATCATCGAGGCGATGATGGCCGGGGTGCCGGTGGTGGGGCTGGCCACCACGGAGCTGGTCACCGTCATACGCAACGGCGGGAGCGGGTTTGTGGACACGCGTGTACCGGTGCTGGTCGACGCGATGCAGCAGCTGATCGCGCAGCCTTCGCTGGCACAGGCATGGGGCAAAGAGGGCCAGCGAGTGGCGCACGAGCGATTCGGGATCGAGCGGTTTGTCAGAGATTGGGTGGCGGTGCTCGCCACGGTGGCGGGATAGGCGGGCCGTGCGGGCCGGCGGGGCGGAGATGCACGCGCGACGCCGGCCTCACGACACAGGAATCTCGAGTCTCACTTCCGAGCCTTCAGGCCCCGTCCTCACGCTCAATTGCCCGCCGATCTGCCGTGCACGCTGCCGCATGTGAGCAAGGCCGCGACCGCCGGGCCGACCGGGGTCGAAGCCGCGCCCATCGTCACGCACGATGACTGTCACCGACGCCGTCTGCCCCTCCACGCGTAGCGTCACGGTTTTTGCGCCGCTGTGCCTCAATGCGTTGGTCAGGGCCTCCTGGACCAGTCGCAACAGGTGCAGTGCCCGTGCCGCATCCAGGTCGGGCAGTTCAGGGACGTCGCCGTCCACCTCCCAGTGCAGCTGCATGCCGAAGGCCTCCAGTCTGGGGGCCATGCGAAAGCGCAGGCTGCCCAGCACGGCGAGCGGGTCCCGTTCTTCAGGCGCAAGCGAGTCGATCGCCACGCGCAAGTCGGTCAGGCAGTCCTGCAGGGATTCGGCAATGTTCGACCGGTCGACCTCGGCGCGCTGGCACTGCTCGTACGCCGTGATGAGATGCAGGCCGAGTCCGTCGTGCAGTTCGCGCATCACTCGGTCACGCTCGGCCGCCTGAGCCTGCTCGCGCTCGGCGGCGCGCAGTTGCTGGAAGTTGCGCTCCAGCAGCTTGCGCTGCTCTTCGACCCGAGACTGCAGCAGCGCAGATGCCGAGCGCGCCTCCTCGAGCGCATCGAGATAGCGGCGCGTGAGCATCCAGCCGATCGACAGGAACAGCGGCAGCGATGCGTATTGCCGGAGGAAGACCTCGCCCACACTGTGAATGTCGCGCGCAATCGCGAAATCGTGCAGCACCAGCGCAAGGTAGAGGAGGCCGCTCATTGCGATGGCGACGACTTCCGCTCGGCGCTGCCGGACGGCCAGCCGCACCAGCCGCCATTGGCTCCATGCCGTGATGGCCAGGCCCAGTACGGCAAAAGGCACGAAGCCCGCACGCGACTGGGCAAAACCGGGTGCGGCAACGAACCATACGAGCGCGGCGGCCATGTACGCGAGCAGGGCCGGTGCCAGCCAGCGGGGCGCGCGATCGTCGGGATCGACCGACTCGCAGTAGTGCAGCGTGAACAGCGCAAACAGCCCCTGGAACACCGCTGCGCCGGCCACGGTGAGCTGGCTCCATAGCAGCGACGGCAACGGCGGATCGGTGATCACGTAGTTGAGGTTGCGCACCCCCCACACGACCGCAGCCAGACCAAACCAGCCGAACACGCGGTTGTTCCTTTCACGCAGCCACAGCAGCAAGACGTACACGCCGAGTGCACCGATGAGAGTGGACGTCACGAGGGTGCCGGTGTTCTGCAGCCAGCCGCGTATCTGCCAGGCACGGTACAGGGAGTCATAGGGGCCGATTTCCACGGGGGCAAGGCCGCACCGGTATCCGGGGTGGCCTGCCACCACCACCGTCAATTCGTTGTTCCCCGGCTTCAACAGCCCTCGTGGAAGCTCCCACAGCAGCGGCGTGTAGAAATGGCGAGTGACGGGCGGCTGCATTCGCCCCACCGCACCGAGCGACACGCCGTTGACCAGCGGGTAGGCGTTCATTCCGACCGCGGGCAGGTACACCCCCAGCCGGCCCGCCGCCAGGCTCGATGTGTCGAAGGTGAGCCGGTAGCGTACGTGACCTTCGTATCCGGGGCGCTGCCCGTCCCAGTTGTCGGGCAGTGTCGTCGCGCGCCAGGTCGCCGCAGCGGATGGAGCGGCGCCGTTCGTCTTGCCGCTCTCCTGCGATTGCGCCTCGATGAGCCGCAGGCCGCCGGGCGCCGGCGGCGGCTGACAGGCGCACAGCGGCGGCAGAAGCAAGACTGCGAGCCAGTTCGTTGCTGCAGGCGCCCTGGCGCCTGCTTCGCCCCTCGGCTTCAGCACAGCGGGGGATGCCCGCGCGCCGCGCGCCACCGGTTGTACTCGTAGACGGCTTCGCTGCCCGAGTTCACCGCGAGCTTCTCGTAGATGCGGCGCACATGCGTACGCACGGTGTTGGCGGAGATGACCAGCGCCTCGGCCACTTCCGAATAACTGAAGCCCTTGGCAATGCCCGTCAGCACCTCCAGTTCGCGGTCGGACAGCGGTTGGCTCTCGGGCGGCGGCGTCGGCTCGCCGTGCGGCGCCGCGACCGACCGGCGTCGAATGAGCAGTCGGGCCACGCGGGGCGACAGCGGCGATCCGCCCAGACGCAAGTACCGTAGATGCTCGTTGATGTGGTCGAGACTCGAGTCTTTCAGCAGGTAGCCGGTCGCTCCCGCCTCGATCGCGGCCACCACGTGCGCGGCGTCGCCGAACACGGTGATCACCAGGATGTCGCAGCCGGGGTGGCGGGCCGCTGCAAAGCGGATCACGTCCAGGCCGGAGCCGTCGGGCAGGCCCAGGTCGACAAGCACGACGTCGGGCCGGTGCGACGCGAGCCAGTCGAGCGCGTCACTCAGCGTCGAGCATGCGGCTGCGACGCGGGCACCCGGCCGGCCGGACAGCAGATGCTGCAACCGCGAGCGCGTTGCCACGTCGTCCTCGACCAGCAGGATGTCTTGCATCGGCGTCGTGATGAATGCCCGCAGTGACAGGCAGTGTAGTCAGCGGCCGATGGATGTTCCAGGCGCTGCGGCGATCTTGCGGCGCACTTCCCCCGTTTGGGGGTCGCACGTCCATGCGATGGTCAACCGGTGTGGCGCTTCACACACTGGCACGGCATGGCGGCCGCGTCGCGATCGCCTGCATCGTGATTCGCAACACAGGGAGAACACGCCATGATCGACCCGAGATCCGCCTTGCACACTGCGTGGCAGCGAACCGAGTACCAAGACCTTCTGTCCGTACCGGTCACGGCCTTCGTCGGCATCGACCTGCCGGGGGCCGGCCTGCTGCGTCGCCTGGGCATCGTCAGCATTTTCGACCTTGCGCATGCCTCGGCCTTCATGGCCGCGGAGGAACTGGTGCGTGCCGCGCAGGACACCTCGCACCCTTTCCATCGCCTGGGCCGCGTCGGCAGCGATCTCGTACAGGGAAGCGGGACGCAGTTGCCGGTCGAGCAATGGCCGCTGCAGCGGACGGCGTTGCTCAGCGCAGTGGGGCCGCAGGTCGAGTCTCAACTGGCACAGCAGTTCGATCTGCATACCATCGGCGAACTGGCCGGTTGGCAGCCCTACCGCAACGCCAAGGAGATCGTGCAGCTGGCGGCCGGGCTGGAGGCACCGCCTCAACCCGATGACGGGTCGACACCGGCCGACCTGCTGCCCGCCAATGGGCAGTACCCGACCGACCGAGCGTACTACCGCAGCATCCTGCTGCGCAAGCTGGCCGATGCCGAGGACGGCATCCCGCTCGAAAAGGCAGGCGGTCTGGACCTCAGCCTGGTGACCTCGGACGCCGCAAGCGGTTTCGGCTACGGCGCCTACGTCACCTGGGAGCAGGTGTGGTTCGGCCAGGGGCTGGTGCTGGGCAACCTGCTGCACTCGCTGGCGCTGGCTCCCGGCGAGGCCACCATGATCGCCGTCGTGGACTGGACGCGCACCCTGTCGGCGTCGACGGCGGAATCCATCGATCAGCTCGAATCCCTGTCGGCCTCCACCGAGCAGAAACGGGCCCTGTCAGAGGTGACGCATGGCGTGACCAGCGAGGTGCAGAACGGGTTCTCGAACACCTCCACCCATTCGACGACGGCCGGCGCTGCGGTCACCGGCGGCGGCGCCGGGGGGCTGGGCGCGTTGATTCCCATTCCCGACACGCCCGTTCTGGCCTCCATCACAGCGGCGCTCGGCTTTGGTGCAGGAGCGGGGGCGTCGAACACGTCGGGGGAATCGACCACCGTGACTTACACGGCCGGCACGCGGGAGACGTTTGCCGAGTACGCGCAGAACATCACCGAGTCGACGCAACAGCACGCCACATCGGCGCGCAGCCGGCGGGCATCGGTGGTGCAGGAGGTGCGCGAGTCGACCAGTGAGACCTTGCAGACCCGCGTGGTCGCCAACTACAACCACATGCACGCGCTGTCCGTTCTGTACTACGAAGTGGTGCAGGTCTATCGCGTGTCGCTGCGCGTGGCCCGTGCCGAGAAGTGCGCGTTCGTGCCCATCACGCCGCTCGATTTTTCAGATGACGCGATGATCGAACGGTTCGCGCCGATCCTGCGGCAGGTGGCCCGCGACCCGCACCTTGCCAAGATGCTCCGCATGCCGGTACGAACCTCGTTGGTCGCACCGGTGAACGGCGCTCGCTACGAGCGCTTGCCGAGCCTGGCCTCCGCGCCTCAGGGCCCGTCCGGACTCGCGCCCGCCGACAGAACCCGCAGGTTGGACACGGGCAGCTGGACGGGCGTGGAAGTGAATGGCACGCCCACCTCGTGGGACTCGTTCAATCCGACTGCAGCGGCCGAGATTCCCGGCCCCCTGCGCGTGACGCCGACCGCGCTGTTCAAGACGGTCTCCGCCAAGGCGGGCGATACCAGTATCCCGGTGACCGTGACATTCAGCGACGGCATGGCCGTGAGCCTGGCCGGCACTTCGCTGGACCGGCCGGTGCTGGACGTGGAGTCGTTGGTCGTACTCATCCCTCCCGAACTCGGCGCCAGCGAGGTGCAGCTCGAACTCGGCATCGCCGCAGGCAGCATCACCGAGCGCTATCGCATCACCATGCCGACCGCCGGCGCGCAGCCCAACCTGGAACATCTTCAACTGGTGGCGCTGGTGGTCGTGGGCGGGGACGTCAGCGCCACCGATCTGGCCCTCGCGCGTGCCCACCTGATCGCCGAAGCGGCCTGGTACACCGCCCGCATCTGGGAGCGCGTGGACACGACCACGCTTTCCGCATTGCTCGCGCAGTATCGCTACCAGGGCCGCCCGCTGCTGTCGACAGTCGACCCGCGTCTGTTGGCAGTGACCGGCACGCACGCCGTGTTCAGGATGCTGCTCGACAACGCGGGCAAGGCCGCGTGGCTGAAGGAACTGGACGAGTGGGGCCTGACCGGGCCCGACAGCCAGCGCGACGACCTGGTGCCGCTGCCCACGGGCGGTGTGTTCGCCGAAGCCGTGCTCGGCCGTTCCAATGCGGCGGAGAAGCTGGACCTGACGCGGTTCTGGAACTGGCAGGAATCGCCGATTCCGCTCCTTCCTCCCGCCATCGCGGCGCTGCAGGCCGGGCAGCACACCTCGACGTCCGCGCCCACCCCCGGGCAGCTCGACGCGCCGATCGTCAATCTGGTTCAACCCAACCCGATGCCAGACCCGACCGGCATCGGCGCCACGCTGGGCCTGCTGCAGGCTGCCAACATCTTTCGCGACATGAGCTTCGGCGGTGAGAACATCGGCGCGCTGAACGCTGCCACCGCGGCCTCCCTCGCGGCGCACCAGGCAGCGCTCAATGCTGCACAGCAGGCGTTCGCCACGGCGGCCGACGTCGCTTCCTCGGCGTCGATGACCGGCGCCTTGATGAACGCCGGCCTGCTGAAGCCGCAGGCGCCCGCACCCGCGCCGTCCTCGTCTCCCGCACCGTCTCCCGCACCGTCGCCTGGGCCCGGCAACCCGCCAGCGCCCACGCCCACGCCGGCGCCCCCACCCGATCCGCAGCCGACCCCCGTCCCCCCGCCTGCACCGGAACCCGCGCCCGTCCCGCAGCCCGAGGAGGACGAGGAGGATGCCCCCCCGCAGCGGCATTTCGTGCTCGACCTCACCGTACCTTATCCGTGCGTGCTGATGGCACCGGCTTTCGCAGCCAGGAATGCGATCCCGCAGGACCTGCCGACTCTGCTCGCCACGCCCTTGGAGATCATGCTTGGCTGGCAGGAGCAGGTCGGCTTCGACGCGGAGGACACAGCCGGGCTGACCGAAGCGCTGACCTATCTCGCGACGCTCACCGTTCCCGGGCTGGGCGAGATCGTGCTGATCTACGAGGGTTTGTCGGCGTTGATCGATCTGCTCGGCGCCGAGGGCCTGATCAGCCAGGAAACGCTCGACTTCCTCATTGAGAAGATGGGAGCACTGATCCGGTTGCTGCAGGCAGCGATGCTGCCCGCCATCATCGGCGACCATTGGCTTTCGATCGAGGTGGGTGTGCTGGTCGAGAACGGCCAGCTCAACTACAGCGTGCTGCCCAATTCCACCGAGGTCCGGTATGGCGCGCTCACGCATGTCGAGCGCAACGCGGAGATGCCTTGGTGGGCTGCGGCAGGCATGAGCCCCACCAACATCAAGACGATGTTCGACAACTCTCGACTCGCCGGGCATGCCGAAATCGATGCGGAAGGCGCGTACGTCGTCTCGCTCACGGGCTCGCCCAAGTTGCCGATGAGCTGGGTCGGCGTGGCATACGACCTTCTCGGGCAGGCGCAGGACACCCTGGCCGACATTGCGGAGCGGGCGAGTGCCGAACAGGGCGTCCTGACCGTGCTGGCAGAAAAGCTCGGCGTGGACGATGTCGTCGGCGGCCTCGGCGCCGCCGTGCAAGGCTGGTTCGACTGGTGGAGAGACTCGCTGTATGAACCGCTCGATCAATGGATGGGCTCCGAGATCAACTTCGACTTCACCGTGCGCATCCAACCCAGCAGCATCGGCACCTGGACGGCGAAGGTGACGTGCCACCACGACGAATTCCCGCGCTATACGCTCACTTTGAAGGACGGCGACGGCAACACCCTGCCGCTCTACGAGGGACCTGCGGCCATCGAAAGCCTGGCGCTCGGGCCGCTGGCGTTGAAGGCGGTCACACCGCCGGCAGGACCGGAGCGCAATCTCGACATCCCCTACAGCTGGTTCCAGCCCTGGGTGGAGGAGACATGAACCGGGCGCCGTTCGCGGCGAGCCGGCCGCGGGGGGCTGCGGCAAGACGTGGCGGTCCCTCAAGCCGCACCGTCGAACGGCTCCCCTCGAACCCAGACTGAAAACAGCGCTCCCCCTTCCGGCCGATTCGTTCCTTTCAGGTCGCCTCCATACCGCTCCACGATGGAGCGGCTGATCCACAGGCCCAGGCCGGTGCCGTCCTTCTTGCGTGTGACGAACGGCTGGAACAGCTCCGCGAGCAGCTCCTCGCTCAGCCCCGGCCCGGTGTCGGCCACCTCGACGACCACGCCGACGTCGCTCCAGTCGCGCGCCGACAGGCGCAGCACGCCGCCCTCGGGCATGGCCTGCACGGCATTGACGATCAGGTTGATCAGCACCTGCTGCAGTTCCTGCCGGTTGATTCCCACCGGCCGCGTGGCCTGCAAATCGCGTTCGACCTGAATCTTCGTCTTCGCGAGCAGGTGGCTGGCCAGCACCAGGCTGGCTTCCAGCGCTTCGTGCACGTCGACCGCCTCGACATAGCCTGCGTATTCGGTGGGGCGGGCGAACTGCAGCAGCTGCGTGACGATCAGGCGCATGCGTTCGATCTGCTCGTCCATCAGCTTCAGCTCGGGGGCCACGCGCTGCGCATGCGGGCCGAGCAGCTCGCGCACGAGGTCGAGATTGCCCTGGATCACCGCGATCGGGTTGTTCACCTCGTGCGCGACGCTGGCCGTCAACTGTCCGATCGCGGCGAGCTTCTCGCTTTTCACCAGCTGCTGCTGTGCCAGTTCGAGGTCGCGGGTGCGCTCCGCCACCTTGCGGTCGAGTTCTTCGCCCCAGCGCTGCAGCGCACGGGTCTTGTCGTCGACGACGTCGAGCAGGTGGTCGAGGTGGCCGGCCAGCCGGCCGATCTCGTCGTGCGACGCGACCGGGCCGACGCGCGCTCGCGGATGGCCGGCCTCGACCGCGCTCATCGTGCGCGCCATCTGCTCGATCGGCTGGAAGATGCCGCGAGCCAGCCGCAGCGACACCCAGGCAGCGCCGACCATGACACCGAAGAAGATCACGCCGATGCTGGCCAGCGCGGCGTACTTGACCAGCGTGAACGGCCGTTCCAGGTAGCCGACATAGAGCATGCCGACGCGCCGACCCTGGCGGTCCTGCAGTGGCTGATAGGCGGACACGTACCAGTCGTTGACGACAAAAGCGCGGTCGAGCCAGGTGCTGCCGCGGCCGAGCACGGCGTCGCGCACGGCCTGCGAGACGCGCGTGCCGATCGCGCGCTCCTTGCCGAACAGGCGCACGTTGGTGGTGATGCGCACGTCCTCGAGGAACAGCGTGGCCGTGCCCTGGCTGCCGAAGGGCAGCGAGCCTTCCGGGTAGACGATCTCGTTGATGTGGTCGATGAAACCGAGGTTGCGGTTCAGCAGCACGCCACCGCGCACCTGCGCCAGCAGGCGGCCGTCCGGGGCGAGCACCGGTGCCGTCGCCAGCACCAGCAGGGCGCGATCCTCGGTGCGCCGGTCGGTCGGAGCCGCGCCTTCGGTCGGCACCAGTGGAATGCCCAGCCGCTCGGCCAGCGGTGGGGCGATGCGGCGGACTTCCTCGAAGCCCAGCAACTCGACGCTGGCCTGCGGCGGCCCGTCGGACACCGGAGCGCGATCGAGTGCCTGCACCGTGGAGGCCGGCGCCCCCCAACTTGCCGCGACCAGCCGGCCGGACGCGTCGTAGACGTTCAGGAAGTCCAGCGCTGCCCGTTGCTGGAAGCGCTGCAGCAGCGCCTGCATTTGCGGTGAGGTGCCTTGCGCCAGCGTGAGGTGCAAGGGGTGCGATTGCGCCACGGCGTCGGTGCCGGCGCCCACCTCGCCGAGCACACGCTCGAAATAGCCTTGTGCGACAGCGAGATCGCTGCGCACCTTGGTGATCAGCAGGCGGTCGATCGCGGTATCGCTCCACCACAGCAGGATCACGCCGAGCAGCGGTAGCACCACCGCCAGCGGCAGCAGCACCATCCACAGCAGCTTGGCGCGAATGGGCAGGCGCTCGAACTTCACCACACGCGACGTCTCACGACAGCGACCATTCCGCGCAGCGCCGCTCCAGCGTGCGCCGCGAGATGCCGAGCAGCCGGGCGGCGCGCGTTTTGTCGCCCTGCACCGACTCCAGCACCGAGAGGATGTGCTGCTTTTCCAGCGTGTGCAGGTCGGTGGCTTTGCCGGCAGCCGGCGGTGCCGGCGGCAGACCCTGGTACAGCGCCGAGACGTTGAGCGAGCCGAGGATCAGCGAACGCTCGATCAGGTTGCGCAGCTCGCGCACGTTGCCGGGCCAGTGATATTGCTGCAGGTAGTCCAGTTCCTCGGACGTGACCTCGATCGGCTCGACGCCGAGCTGCGGCGCCAGCGTGGTGATGAAGTGCTCCACCAGCGCCGGGATGTCCTGCTTGTGCTCGCGCAGCGACGGCAGTGCGATCTCGACCACTTGCAGCCGGTAGTACAGGTCGGCGCGGAAGCGGCCGGCGGCGACTTCCGCGGCAAGCGAGCGGTTGGTCGCAGCGATGATGCGCACGTCCACCGGCACCTGCTGCTCGCTGCCCACCGGGCGGATGCGCCGGTCGTCGAGCACGCGCAGCAGCGTCGCCTGCAGTGTCAGCGGCAGCTCGCCGATCTCGTCGAGGAACAGCGTGCCGCCCTGCGCGTAATAGAACAGCCCGTCGCGGCTTTTCGTCGCACCGGTGAAGGCGCCCTTGGCGTGGCCGAAGAGTTCGCTCTCGATCAGCTCGGGCGACATCACCGCGCAGTTGACCGGCACGAAGGGGCCGTTCGCGCGCGGGCTGTGACGGTGCAGTGCCAGCGCCGCGAGTTCCTTGCCGGTGCCCGACTCGCCGCTCAACAACACCGTGCTGGTGACCTGCGCGACGCGCAGCAGCGAGCGCTGCAAGTCCACCATCTGGGTCGACTGGCCCACCAGCCCCGCGAACGGCGGTGTGCGCTGCGAGATGGTGCGCCGCAGCACGTAGTTCTCGCGCGCCAGCCGCGAACGTTCGAGGCACTGCTGCACCGAGTTCAGCAGCTGCGTCACGCGAAAAGGCTTGAGGATGAAGTCCGACGCGCCGGCACGCAGCGCTTCGATCGCCGTGTCCAGGTCGGCGAACGCCGTGATCAGGATCACTTCGCCCGAGTAGCCGTGCTCGCGCAATTCGCGCAGCAGCGCAATCCCGTTCTTGCCCGGCAGCGCGATGTCCAGGATCACCAGGTCATAGCGGTGCGTGCGCGCCAGTGCCTCGGCGCTTTCCGCGCTGTCGGCGCCGTGCACCTCGCCGCAGCGGGGTGCCAGCGTCTTCTCGAGGAAGTTGCGCATGCCCTGTTCGTCGTCGACGACGAGCACGCTGCTGTGCCGCCAGGCGTCGGCGGCGCGGTCGGTGGAGGGGGCGAGGAGGGTCACGGCGGTCGCTGGGCGTCAAGGGCCCGCGACCGCGATGGTAGCCCTACACAGGCCCTAGTGGACCTGTACCTCGATGCGGCGCGGTTGCGCGTGTTCCTGCTTGGGGATGCGCAGCTCCAGCACACCGTTCTTCAGGTTGGCCTCGATGCGCGCCCCGTCCAGCTCGCGGCTGAGCGTGAACGAGCGGCGATAGCGCGGTACGCGCACTTCGGCGTACACGGGTTCCAGCCCTTCGGGCAGCTGCGGGGCCATGCCGCCTTCGATGTGCAGGGTGTCGCCTTCGACCTTCAGTTCCAGCTGCTCCTTCGGCACGCCGGGCAGGTCGGCCAGCAGGGTGATGCCGGTATCGTCCTCCAGCACGTCGACGCGCGGCACCATGGCGCGCACTTCGGTGTCGCCCGGTTTGGCGAGTTGGCGGTCATTCATGATGCATTTCTCCTGAATCTGGTCGGCGCGTCTCACTGCACCGCGATGCGCCGGGGTTGAGCCGATTCGCGGCGCGCGACACTGACGCGCAGCACGCCGTCACGATATGTGGCACTGACCCGCGAGGGGTCGATGTCCTGCGGCAGACTGATCGCGCGCTTGAACTTGCCACCCACGCGTTCGCGGGTGTAGACCGTGGCCTTGCCTTCCGGCTGCGGCAGGTCCGGCGAGCGTTCGCCGGCGAGCGTCAGCACGCCGCGATCGAGCGAGACCTCGATCTTCGACGCGTCGAGCCCGGGCGCGAAGGCGTAGACCTCGACACTGGTCGGCGTGTTGCCGATGTTCAGCGCGGGGTAGGAGCCCGGCGCCACCGAGCGGATGCTGGCCGGCAGGCCGGCCGTGCCGAAGATGTCGTTCATCTCCCGGCGCAGACGGTCGAATTCTCCGAACAGGCTGCCCGGGAAGCTGAGCATCGATTCATACATGACGGTTCCTCCATTCGACAGTTTCGATGCCGGGTCCGGCGTGACACGGCGCGCCGGCATCTGACAAGCGAGATAGGAGCTGCCGCCTGCGTTTCAAGAGCCCTGCCGATGACGAAAAAGCTAAGTGATCCAGTAGGGTATGCAACGAATTGCATAGGCACCCATGCTGCGGTGCAGCCGACAAGTTGTCGCCACCAAGCCGCGACAATTTGTCGCATACGGGACGGGAGCAGGGTGGGGGCCGCGCAGGGACGCGGCCGGCGACCCGAGGAGCGCCCGTTGCGGCAGCGACGGCGACGGTGCCTGGCACGGAACCCGCTTCGGCTCGAACAGCGGCGGCAGCGAGAAGCATCAATGCTGCGATGCAGCAGTGGTTTCTGCCTGGCTGCGCGCGAACTGCGTACGCGGCGGCGTGCAATCGGGTGCCAAGGCCGATAGGATGATTCAGCTTCGCCCTCCACGAGTCGCACGCCGCGCCACAGCGAAGCAGGTCCAGGAGAAGACCATGAGCCAGCCAGATGCGCAGATTTCCCGGCGGCGCCTGTTCGCCGGTGCGGGAGCGGCAACCGCCGTGGCCGCCGTAGCGGCTCTCGTGCCGCAGGCGCCCGAACCCGAAGCCGTGGCAGCCCCGCCCGAGCCTGCCGACCCCGGCCGCAAGGGCTACCAGCTCACCGAACACGTACAGCGCTACTACCAGACAGCGCGCGTCTGAAGGCGCGCGCCTTCGCCCGACGCCGTCCCCAGCAGCCGCCAGGAGACATCATGCTGCTCACCCGCAAATCGACCGGGCCGGCCGACGCCGCCCGTGGCTCCACCCTCGTGTCCAGCCTGGCGCGCGGCCTGTCGCGCACCGTGCCGACGATGGACCGGCGCGCCTTCCTGCGCCGCTCCGGCATCGGTGTCGGCGCAGGGCTCGCCGCGTCGCAATTGACGCTGGTGCGCAAGGCCCGCGCGGCCGACGCGCCGAAGGCCGCCGACGGCACCGCGGCCAAGGTCGAGGTCAAGCGCACCGTGTGCGGCCACTGCTCGGTGGGCTGCGCAATCGACGCCGTGGTCGAAAACGGCGTCTGGGTGCGGCAGGAGCCGGTGTTCGACTCGCCGATCAACCTCGGCGCGCACTGTGCGAAGGGCGCGGCGGTGCGCGAGCACGGCCACGGCGAATACCGCCTGAAGTACCCGATGAAGCTGGTCGACGGCAAGTACCAGCGCATCAGCTGGGACCAGGCCCTCGACGAGATCAGCGCCCGGCTGCTGGACCTGAAGAAGACCAGCGGCCCCGACGCGCTGTTCGTGGTCGGCTCGTCGAAGCACAACAACGAGCAGTCGTACCTGCTGCGCAAGTGGATGAGCCTGTGGGGCAGCAACAACTGCGACCACCAGGCCCGCATCTGCCACTCCACCACGGTCGCCGGCGTCGCGAACACGTGGGGTTACGGCGCGATGACCAACTCGTACAACGACATGCAGAACTCGAAGGCGGCGCTGTACATCGGCTCCAATGCCGCCGAGGCGCACCCGGTGTCCATGCTGCACATGCTGCACGCCAAGGAAACGGGCTGCAAGATGATCGTCGTCGACCCGCGCTTCACGCGCACGGCGGCCAAGGCCGACGACTACGTGCGCATCCGCTCGGGCACCGACATCCCCTTCCTGTTCGGCGTGCTGCATCACATCTTCAAGAACGGCTGGGAAGACAAGAAGTACATCGAGGACCGCGTCTACGGCATGGACAAGGTGCGCGAGGACGTGCTGGCCAAGTGGACCCCCGACAAGGTGCTGGAGGTCTGCGGCGTCGACGAGGCCACCTGCCTGAAGGTGGCCGAGACGATGGCCAAGAACCGGCCGAGCACCATCGTCTGGTGCATGGGCCAGACGCAGCACTCGATCGGCAACGCGATGGTGCGCGCATCCTGCATCCTGCAGCTGGCGCTCGGCAACATCGGCGTGTCGGGCGGCGGCGCCAACATCTTCCGCGGCCACGACAACGTGCAGGGCGCCACCGACGTCGGCCCCAACCCCGATTCGCTGCCCGGCTACTACGGGCTGGCCGAGGGCTCCTGGAAGCACTTCGCCAAGGTCTGGAACGTCGACTTCGACTGGATCAAGCAGCAATACGCGCCGGGCATGATGGGCAAGTCCGGCATGACCGTCTCGCGCTGGGTCGACGGCGTGCTCGAGAAGAACGAGCTGATCGACCAGGACTCGAACCTGAAGGCGCTGTTCTTCTGGGGCCATGCGCCGAACTCGCAAAGCCGCGGCCTCGAGATGAAGACGGCGATGGACAAGCTGGACCTGCTGGTCGTCGTCGATCCCTTCCCGTCGGCCACGGCGGCGATGGCGGCGATGCCCGGCAAGGCCGAAGACCTGAACCCCAACCGCGCGGTCTACCTGCTGCCGGCGTGCACGCAGTTCGAGACCTCGGGCTCGTGCACCGCCTCGAACCGCTCGCTGCAGTGGCGCGAGCAGGTCATCGAGCCGCTGTGGGAGTCGCGCAGCGACCACATGATCATGTACCAGCTCGCCGACAAGCTGGGCTTCGGCAAGGAGCTGGTCAAGAACTACAAGATGGTGCCGGCCAAGGCCGGCCTGCTCGAGCCCGAGCCCGAGTCGATCCTGCGCGAGATCAACCGCAGCGTCTGGACCATCGGCTACACCGGCCAGAGCCCGGAGCGGCTGAAAGCCCACATGCGCAACATGCACGTCTTCGACGTCAAGAGCCTGCGCGCCCGGGGTGGCGTCGACAAGGACACAGGCTACTCGCTCGACGGCGACTACTTCGGCCTGCCCTGGCCGTGTTTCGGCACGCCGGAACTCAAGCACCCGGGGTCGCCCAACCTCTACGACACCTCGCGCCACGTGATGGACGGCGGCGGCAACTTCCGCGCCAACTTCGGTGTCGAGCGCGACGGCGTGTCGCTGCTGGCGGCCGACGGCTCGCATTCGAAGGGCGCCGACATCACCACCGGCTACCCCGAGTTCGACCACGTGCTGCTGAAGAAGCTGGGCTGGTGGGGCGAGCTGACCGAGGCCGAGCAGAAGGCGGCCGAGGGCAAGAACTGGAAGACCGACCCGTCGGGCGGGATCATCCGGGTGACGATGAAGAACCACGGCTGCCACCCGTTCGGCAATGCCAAGGCGCGAGCGGTGGTGTGGAACTTCCCCGACCCGATTCCGCAGCACCGCGAACCGATCTATTCGCCGCGTGCCGACATGGTGGCCAAGTACCCCACGCACGACGACAAGAAGGCCTTCTGGCGGCTGCCGACGCTCTACAAGACGCTGCAGGAGCAGAACAAGGACATCGGCAAGACCTACCCGCTGGTCATGACCTCCGGGCGCCTGGTCGAGTACGAGGGCGGCGGCGAGGAGACGCGCTCCAATCCCTGGCTGGCCGAATTGCAGCAGGAGATGTTCGTCGAGATCAATCCGGCCGCCGCCAACGATCGCGGCATCCGCGACGGCGAGGCGGTGTGGGTGAAGACGCCCACCGGCGCGCGCTTGCGCGTCAAGGCGCTGGTGACGGAGCGGGTCGACCGCAACACCGTGTTCCTGCCGTTCCACTTCTCGGGGCGCTGGCAGGGCAACGACCTGCTGCAGTACTACCCGCAGGGCGCGGCGCCGGTGGTGCGCGGTGAAGCCGTCAACACCGCGACCACCTACGGCTACGACAGCGTCACGATGATGCAAGAGACCAAGACCACGGTGTGCCAGATCGAGAAGGCCACGGCCTGAAGCAGGAGAGACACATGGCCCGAATGAAATTCATCTGCGACGCCGAGCGCTGCATCGAGTGCAACGGCTGCGTCACGGCCTGCAAGGCCGAACACGACGTGCCCTGGGGCGTCAACCGCCGCCGCGTGGTCACGATGAACGACGGCGTGCCGGGCGAGAAGAGCATCTCGGTCGCCTGCATGCACTGTTCCGACGCACCCTGCATGGCGGTGTGCCCGGTCGACTGCTTCTACCGCACCGACGAGGGCGTGGTGCTGCACGACAAGGACATCTGCATCGGCTGCGGCTACTGCTCGTACGCCTGCCCGTTCGGCGCGCCGCAGTTTCCGACCAACGGCACGTTCGGCCTGCGCGGCAAGATGGACAAGTGCACCTTCTGTGCCGGCGGCCCGGAAGCCAGCGGCAGCGAAGCGGAATACGAGAAGTACGGCCGCAACCGCCTGGCCGAAGGCAAGCTGCCGGCTTGCGCCGAGATGTGCTCGACCAAGGCGCTGCTCGGCGGCGACGGCGACGTGGTGGCCGACATCTTCCGCACCCGCGTGCTGACCCGAGGCAAGGGCAGTGAGGTGTGGGGCTGGGGCACGGCCTACGGCAAACCCGCCCAGGGCGGGGCCGTGCCGCAGCCGGCGGCCGCGGCCGAAGGGGGCAAGTCATGAGGCCGGCGCGCTGGGTCGTCGGAGTCGCGTTCGCCGCGCTCGCGCTGAGTGGCTGCACCGAGCGGCCACAGACCGCCGACGCCGCGCGCAAGCAGGCCGACACGCCGGCCTGGCAGGGCACCGACAACCCCTACGTGACCGGTGGCTGGCAGCGCGGCGACGAGAAGAGCTGGGAGCAGCAAATCCGCGCCCGCACGCAGGGGCAGAACGAATACGCGCGGGTGCGCTGACGGCCCACCCGCGGCAGGAGACGCCATGCAACGCCTGATTCCCCGAGTGATGCTTGCCGCGGCGCTGTGCCTGCCGGCGTGGGCGTTCGCGCAAGCGGTGCCGGCCGGCGCTGCACCGCAGGGCTCGGTCGCGCCGGCCGAGCCCAAGCCGGACGACACCAACGCCGAGCGCGCGCGCACCCAGCCCGGCAACAACGCGCCGTTCTGGCGCGCCGTGCGCAACTCCGGCGATCAGGCCGGCTACAGCAGCCTGCCTGCGCGCGAGGCAGGCGTGCTGATCCAGCAGACCGTGCAGTACCCCGGCTCGCTGCGCACCACGGCGGGCGAGGCCTGGCGCCAGGTGCGCAACGACTGGATCATCCCGTACGGCGGCGCTCTGATACTGATCGTCGCCGTGGCCATCGGCCTGTTCTACTGGCGCAAGGGCGCCATGGACGTGCACGAGCCGCCCACCGGTCGCCTGATCGAGCGCTTCACCTACTTCGAGCGTGCCGCCCACTGGACCAACGCGATCGCGTTCTCGGTGCTGGCGATCTCCGGCATCGTGATGGCCTTCGGCAAGTTTTTCCTGCTGCCCATCCTCGGCGGCACGGTGTTCGGCTGGCTGGCCTATGCGCTGAAGAACCTGCACAACTTCGCCGGGCCGGTGTTCGCGGTGTCGCTGCTGGTGGTGATCCTGACGTTCATCAAGGACAACCTGCCCAGCCGCGACGACCTGACGTGGCTCGCCAAGGGCGGCGGGCTGGCTTCGGGCACGCACGTGCCGTCGCATCGTTTCAATGCCGGCGAAAAGCTGGTGTTCTGGGCCGGCGTGCTGGCGCTCGGCCTGGTCGTCGTCGGCTCGGGCCTGGTGCTCGACAAGCTGGTGCCGGGCTGGGGCGACACGCGCGGCCAGATGCAGGTCGCCCACATGGTCCACGCGACGGCCGCGGTGCTGATGATGGCCATGTTCCTCGGCCACATCTACATGGGCACGATCGGCATGAAAGGCGCCTACCGCGCGATGAAGACCGGCTATGTCGACGAGGCCTGGGCCCGCGAGCACCACGAGCTCTGGTACGACGACATCCGCGCCGGCAAGATCCCTGCGCAGCGCTCGCAGCCCGCGGCTGGGGCCGCGCGACCCGTCACCCCGTCTGCCTGAGGAGAGGATCGAGATGCAGCGAACCGTGCTTGCCGCATTGCCTGCGGCGCTGATCCTGGCGGCCGGTATCGCCGCCGCCAAACTTCCGCCACCGTCGCCCGAGGCGCAAGCCCAGGCGGCGCAGGCCAAGGCCAAGGCCGACCACACCGCCAAGATCGACGGCTACAAGCTGTGTCTGGCGCAGGACCGGGCCGCCGAACACTACCGCCGCGAAGCCCGGACGCAGGGCAAGGACGCGCCTGCGCCGTTGCAGACCGCGGCCTGCGCCGACCCCGGGCCCTATGCCGCGCCGACACCGCCGCTGGAGCAGGCCGGTGCCCATTCGCCGGCGCAGACGGCCGCGAAGCCCCACAACAGCCCGGTCCCACAGGCTCCGGCGCCCGGCAAGTGAGGTCGCCGACCGGGGCGACCGCGCCAGCGCCATTGCGGGTATGCTGACCCACCGCCTGCCTCGCATGTCTGCCCTGCCTGAAGATCTCGTCCCCAGCCCCGAGCGCCCACGTCTGAGCGCCGCGTCGGCACGTTTCACCCACGGCGCGAGCGTCGTCGACGAATACGGCCGTGAGCGCGAGGTGCAGATGCCGGCCGAGCGCGACCTGACGCTCTACCTCGACAAGCGCGAGCTGGTCACGCTGATGACCATGGGCGGGCAGCCCGAGCTGCTGGCGCTCGGCTACCTGCGCAACCAGCGCCTGGTGGACGATCTCGGGCAGATCGACAGCGTGCAGGTCGACTGGGACGTCAACGCGTGCGCGATCACGACCCGCGGCGGCGTCGGCGACATCGAGGCGCGCACCTCGCGCCGCATCGTCACGACCGGCTGCGGGCAGGGCACCGTGTTCGGCGGGCTGATGGACGAGGTCGACTCGCTGTGCCTTGGCGACACGCGGATCACGCAAGCCGAGCTGTACGGCCTGCTCGACGCGATGCGCCGACACGAGACGGTCTACAAGTCGGCCGGTTCGGTGCACGGTTGCGCGCTGTTCCAGGGACCGCAGCTGCTGCTGTTCACCGAGGACGTCGGCCGCCATAACGCGCTCGACGCGATCGCCGGCTGGATGTGGCTCGAAGGTGTCGACGGCGACGGCAAGACGCTCTACACCACCGGCCGGCTGACCAGCGAAATGGTCATCAAGGCTGCGCAGATGGGGGTGGCGGTGGTGGTTTCGCGCTCGGGCATCACCGAGATGGGCCACCGCCTGGCCGAACGCCTGGGCATGGCGCTGTTCGCGCGCTGCACCAACCGTCACTTTCTGCTCTACACCGGGCGCGACCGCTTCGCCGCGCAGCCCGACCTCGCCCCCCCGGCCGTGGCGGCCGGTTGAGGCAGGAAAGCTGCGGCTCAGGGCCGCGCGTTGGCCAGGTCGCGCAGGATGGTGGGCCCGGCGCGCTTTTCGATCTCGTGCAGCATTTCACGGTTCCAGCCCATGGCGAACATCGCCTCGGCCACCACGAACATCGGCCCGACCAGCAGGCCGACGATGTCGTCGACGAAAGCCGGCTTGCGTCCTTCGTAGTAGTGGCCGACGAACTGGGTGATCCAGCCGATCAGGAAAAAGCCGATGCCGGTGGTGAGCCAGACCACCGTGCTGCGCTGTGCCACCTCGTGGCCCAGCGCGATCAGCACGCCGACCGCCAGGCTCACCGCGAGTCCGAGCGTCAAGTGGCGCGTCAGGTACCACAGCGCGGCCAGCGTGAACGCCATCCAGGCCGGGGTGAGCACCATGTCGCCGACGGCGAGCGACGGCCGCGCCAGCAGCACACCGACGGCGAACACGATCATCGGCACGCCGACGAAGTGGGTGGCGATGTTGCGCCGATCGCGGTGGTATTCGGCGTACTGGGTGAGAAGGTCGAGGGCGGTGCGCATGAGAGGTCTCCTGCTCCTTTGCGACAGGCGTATGACGCAATGCTAGGACTTTTCGGCGATGCCGGAGCGTCAAAATCCCGACATTTGTTGCAGCTTTCGTACCCAGGTTTACCCGGGGCTTCGGCGCAGCGACCGGGCGCAAGGGGGCGCTGCCGGTGCTTCCCTACAATGCGCGGACTTCCGGGGAACCGCATGAGCATCAAGAGCGACAAATGGATCCGGCGCATGGCCGAAGCGCACGGCATGATCGAGCCCTTCGAGCCCGGCCAGGTCCGCCATGCCGCTGACGGCCACAAGATCGTCAGCTACGGCACCAGCAGCTACGGGTACGACATCCGCTGCGCGCGGGAGTTCAAGGTGTTCACCAACATCTTCAGCACGGTGGTCGACCCGAAGAACTTCGACGAGAAGAGCTTCGTCGACATCGAGTCCGACGTCTGCATCATTCCACCCAACAGCTTCGCGCTGGCGCGCACCGTCGAATATTTCCGCATTCCGCGCAACGTGCTGACGATCTGCCTGGGCAAAAGCACCTATGCACGCTGCGGCATCATCGTCAACGTCACGCCCTTCGAGCCCGAGTGGGAAGGTTATGTGACGCTCGAGTTCAGCAACACCACGCCGCTGCCGGCGAAGATCTACGCGGGCGAGGGCTGTGCGCAGGTGCTGTTCTTCGAGAGCGACGAGGTCTGCGAGACCAGCTACAAGGACCGTGGCGGCAAGTACCAGGGCCAGCACGGCGTGACGCTGCCCAAGACCTGAGCGCGTGGGCCGCGCCGAAGCCCACGCTGCGAAAACCTGTCCACCCCCCCGAAGACGAGGGGGCCTCACCACCCCTTCTAGGGAGGCGGTGCTGCGGCGCTTCGTCTACTGTTGCCTGCATGGTCACGTCGAGTCGGACCGAGTGGAGGCAAGCATGAACACCCGATGCGTTCCATCGACCTGGATGCAGGAGCAGCCCGTCGATTTCCTGCTGCTGGTCGATTTCAAGTGGCTGATGGCGGGCCAAGGCTGGTGGGTCGACCTGACGCGGCTCCAGCGCGATGCCGCCTATGCCGACGGCTGCATCGCCTCGGCGCTGGCCAGCCGCTGCGAGCCGCTGCGTCAGCGCGCCGAAGACCTGCAGTCCCGCTGCCTCGACCTCGCCGTCGTGCATTGAGCGTCGAGCCGAACTGCGCCGCGGCAGCCGCCTTTATCGGCCGATCGGCCGCCGCAGCATCCCCTATCGTTGCGTCATGGCTGCCATGGCAGCGCAAAGACACGGGGAACGAGATGATGCTGCTGCCTGAAGTGATCGAGTATCTGGACGATGTGCCTTCCGAATTTGCCGGCTCCGCCTTTGCGGCGCTGCGCGAACCCGCCGTGCGGGCGCAGCGCGCGCCGCTGATCGAGATATTGCAGCCGAGCGCGGCGCTGTCTCGGCCCGTCGACGACCTGCTGCCGCTGGAGCACCTGCGTCGGCGCACGCACTGACGCTTGCCGCCCTGACCTGCGCATACCGGGCGTGCGGTTTGCCCGAGCGCCGGTATGCGAACCGCTCCCCCGCCGCTGAACGGCCCCCGCCGCAGCGATCTCCGGCTGCTGTGGGCCGGCGCGCTGATCGGCTTTGCGCTCAGCGGCTTCTTCGACGGCATCCTGCTGCACCAGGTGCTGCAGTGGCATCACCTGCTCAGCGGGCTCGACGGCCCGGGATGGCAGGACCTGCGCACGCAGGTGCTGGCCGACGGCCTCTTCCACCTCTTCATGTACGTCGTTGCGGCGGTCGGCCTGGGGCTGCTGGTGCACGCGCGTCGGTGCTTGCAGGGGCCGGGCTCGCAGCGGCGGCTGCTGGCCGCCGCGCTGACCGGTTT
Source organism: Caldimonas mangrovi (assembly GCF_023721835.1). Lineage (GTDB taxonomy): Bacteria > Pseudomonadota > Gammaproteobacteria > Burkholderiales > Burkholderiaceae_C > Caldimonas > Caldimonas mangrovi. The sequence goes on from NZ_JAMKFE010000004.1 coordinate 160,552, forward strand.
CGGCGCCTGGCATCTGCTCGATGCCGTGCTCAGCCACTGGTGGCTCGGCTTGCACCGCATCCGCATGGACACCGCGCAGCCGCTGCTGTGGGACCTGGGCTGGCTCGCAGCCTTCGGCCTGGTGCCGTTGCTCGCGGCCTGGCGCTTGGGACGCGGCCCCGGGCGGCGTGAGCGGAAGGCCGGCAGGCTGGCGGTGCTGCTCGGCGCCGTGACGGTCGCGGCAGCGGGCTGGGCGACGCGTCCGCCACCCGGTGCGGAAGATCGTCTGACGCTATTGCTGGCGCCCGGCACGCGGCCGGCGCAGGCCCTGGCCGCCGTGCACGCGGTGGACGCGCGCATCGCCTGGGTCGACCCGGCGGGCACCGTCTGGGTGCTGGCGCTGCCACCCGGTCGTGCGGTCGACAGCGGCTATCGCGACGGCGTGCTCGCCATCGGCGGGCGCTGGGCCGCGGCGGCCTGCGCCGGCTGGGGCGGCAGCTGAACGGCGGGCCGCCGGCCCGTACCGGCGCACCCGCCCGCCTACGTCGCCTCGCTCGCCAGTGCCGCCGCCAGCCACTGCTTCACGCTCAACAGGTGTTGCGCCTCTTCGGCCAACGCTCCGCGCAGGCGCTCGGCCAGCGCGTCATGTCCGCCGTCGTCGGCCAGCTGCACCAGCAGTTCCCAGCTCGCGTTGTCGGTCAGTTCGGCCACCAGGATCGCGTTCAGGCACTGCGGGATGGTCGTGCGCGGGTCGGTGACCACCTGCAGAATGCCTTGCGTCATCACGGCCGACACGTCGGCGCTCGGCGTCTGTGCGGTCGGGTCGGCCCCCAGCGACTCGAGCACCTCGGTCAGCAGGCGGAAGTGCTGCGCCTCCTCGTCGTGGATGCGGCGCAGCTCGACCAGCGGCGGCACCATGCCTTCGTCGGGCGGCTGCTCGCACTTGGCAATCAGCGCCTCGTACAGCCGCGTGCCGCTGCGCTCGAAGGCCAGGCGCTCGCCCAGCTTGTCGATCAGCACTTCCGGCTTCTCGCCCTTGAGCTTGGATATTCCGGTCGCGACGACGCCGCGTACCGTGCCGGGGAGCGGCACCGAGCCGACGCGGTCGGCCTCGGCGATCGCCTCGCCACGCATCGTCGCGGCGCTGGCCCCTTCGAGTTGGGTCTCGGGCGCGTTCATCGCCGCTTCCTGCATGCGGCTGACGTCGATGGGGGACATCTTCGCGCCGGTGCGGTTCATCCCCATGTGGGTGGCGTTCTGCATCTGGTGCTCCTCGTGTCAGTAGTTGGCGACCTTGCGGCTCAGCTCGGTGCCGGGCGCCCACCGGTAGCCGGCCGAGACGGCCTGCGACGGCGAGCCTTTCGCGTTCATCGCCTGCCGATAGGCCAGCGTGGCTTCGCTCTCGCTGCCGTCGGTCGTGAATTGCGTGCCCACCGCGCGGTAGCCGACCTCCTTCTCGAGCACGTCGCGCACGAACGGGCGCTGGCTCTTGAACGGCAGCATCGGGGACACCGCGGTCAGCACCTCGGCCGGGTCGCGGCGTTCGATGTCCTTGAACAGCCGGCTCACGAGGTTCAGATGGCCCAGCTCGTAGTCGAGGAAGCGCTCCCAGATCGCCTTGATGCGCGGATGGCTCTCTTGCTCGACGCACGAGTGATAGGCATAGACCTCGGTCGCTTCATGAATGAGCCATTTCTCCAGGAAGCTCTCGTTCGGGTCCTCCAGCGATCCGTACTGCGTGACGTGCTGCTCCTCGATGGAGGCGATCTCGGCGTACAGCTCGCGCGCGACCGGGTCGGCGAACAACGGGCCGATGTTCATGTAGTAGTCGTGCGTCTGGTATTCGGCCGCGGTGATCATGGCCGCGTGGATCTTGCTCAGCGTCGCGGCCGCCGTGCGGTCATAGGGCGCGCGCACGTCGTCGATCGGCGCGCGATGCTCCAGCATCGTCGGGCGGCCCGGCACGATGTCGGTGTAGCCCTGCAGGATGTTGTTTGCGTCCTTGCCTTCGAGCCGGTCGAGCAGCGCCGAGTAGCGGTACAGGTGATCGAAATCTTCCAGCAGACCGAAACGGTAGGCCTGCGCGAGATAGGGGTCGGGCTCGTTCTGCGCCACGGCGGCGGTCACCTCGATCGCGACCTGCTCGTAGGCGATCGTGGTCTCGATCGGCGAGTGGTCGGCGCCGATCATCCAGTTGATCGTCGTCGCCTGGTGATGCTCGATGCGCCGCACCTCGGCCAACGGCACGCGCAGATCGCCATTGAAGCGCGCGATCAGGTGCTTCAGCCGCAGCGCGTCGATCTCGAGTCCGTTCATCAGGATGATGCGCACCCGCGTAAACGCATCGTCATCGAGCTTGCTGATCGGCTTGGGGTTCAGGTCCTTCCAGGTGAAGCGCTGCTGGGCGAGCGGGCAGCCCTTCGCGCTGAAGAAATCGATGTTGGCCATGGGAGTCCTCGTGGGTTGGGGGCCGGCCTTCGCCTGGGGCGAGCCCATGGAAGCAGATCCAGCAACCCGTATGCCGCCGCCGCAGCCAGCCCCGACGCGGGCTGGATCGATGCTTGCTGCATCGGTGACGCGGTATCGAAGTAGTTTTTGCACGCCGCAGGATGCCTGTCGGAGTTTCACGGTGCGCCGGCGCACGCTACGATTGCTCGGCATATTCCCCACCGCCAGGCACCAGGACGATCATCATGAAGTGGCAAGGCCAGCGAGAGAGCAGCAATGTCGAAGACCGCCGCGCGTCCGGCAGCGGCATGCGCGTCGGTGGCCGTGGTATCGGCCTCGGCACCGTCGTCGTTGCCGTGCTGGCCGGCTGGATCTTCGGCATCAACCCGCTGACGCTGCTGGGCGTGCTCGAGGGCGGCGAGGGGGCGGTGCAACAGGTGCCCGCACAGCGCCCGCCGGCCGACGACACGATGGCGCGCTTCGTCTCGGTCGTGCTGGCCGACACCGAAGACGTCTGGAAAGAAGTGTTCGCGCGCAGCGGCGTTCAGTACCGCGAACCGAAGCTGGTGCTCTTTCGCGGGGCGACGCCCACTGCTTGCGGGCAGGGGCAATCTGCGATGGGCCCGTTCTACTGCCCTGCCGACGAGCGCGTCTACATCGACCTGTCGTTCTACGAGACCTTGAAGCACCGCCTCGGTGCGCCGGGCGATTTCGCGCAGGCCTACGTCATCGCGCACGAGGTCGGCCACCACGTGCAGCACCAGCTCGGCATCACCGGCAAGGTCGAGGCGATGCGCGGGCGCGTCAGCGAGGCCGAATACAACGCGCTCAGCGTGCGGCTCGAGCTGCAGGCCGATTGTTTTTCAGGCGTTTGGGCCCACCATGCAGACAAGGCGCGCCAAGTGCTGGAGCAAGGCGACGTGGACGAGGCGCTCAACGCCGCGTCGCAGATCGGCGACGACACGCTGCAGCGCCGCTCCGGCAACGAGGTGGTGCCCGAGAGCTTCACGCACGGCACCAGTGCGCAGCGCGTCGGCTGGTTCCGGCGCGGCCTGGCAGGCGGCGACCTGCAGCAGTGCAACACCTTCGACGCCAGGCAACTTTGACGAGAACCGGCCGCCAGCGGGATGCGGCCGGTCTGAACGACACCGATAGAGGGACCCGCTTCACGATGCGAACCAACGTCCGCCCCGCCGCCCTGGTCGCGGCCTACTTCGACAACCTGCTGCCCGACGAGCGGGTCACCGCACAGGCGCTGCAGCATGCGGTGCTCGACGCCGCCCCTGCGCTGGAGCAGACCGTGAAATGGGGCAACCTCGTGTTCACGTGGCACGGCACCAATGCGTTCGCCATCGTCACCCACAAGACGCATGCGAACCTGCAGTTCTTCCAGGGCGCGGGCATCGCGCCGCAGTTCCCGCAGCTCGAGGGCACCGGCAAGGGCGTGCGGCATCTGAAGTGCCGCTACCGGCATCCGATCGAAGAGCCGCTGGTCAAGGCGATGGTGCAGGCGGCGATCGAGGAACTGGAATAGCGCCCGCCGCCGCCCAGGCGGCAGCGGTCGTCAGGCCGCCTTCAGCGAGGGCGGCTGCGTCGATGTCACGGCGAGCGGTGCCAGCGCATGCCCGGGCGGCAGATGCACGATCTGCGGGCCGACGCCCTGCACGTCGCGCGTGCCGGTCAGCGCCATGCTGACGTCGAGTTCGCGGCGGATGATCTCCAGCGCGCTGGTCACACCGGCTTCGCCCATCGCACCCAGCCCATAGAGAAAGGCGCGGCCGATCATGCAGCCGCGCGCACCCAGCGCCACGGCCTTCAGCACGTCCTGGCCCGAGCGCACGCCGCCGTCGAACAGCACCTCGGTGCGGTCGCCCACGGCCTGCGCGATCTCGGGCAGCGCGCGGATGCTGGAGACCGCGCCATCCAGCTGGCGCCCGCCGTGGTTGCTGACGACGATGGCGTCGCAGCCGGTGCTTGCAGCGATCTTGGCGTCCTCGACATCCAGGATGCCCTTCAGGATCAGCTTGCCGCCCCACAGCTTGCGCACCCATTCCACGTCGGCCCAGCTCAGGGTCGGGTCGAACTGCCCGGCGATCCACTGGCTCAGCGTGGCCAGCGTGTCGGCGCCTTTGACGTAGCCGTCGAGGTTGCCGAAGCTCTTGCGCTTGCCGGCCAGCACGCGCAGCGCCCAGGCTGGCTTGGTGGCCACGTCGAGCGCGTTCCCCAGCGTCAGCCTGGGCGGTACCGCCAGCCCGTTCTTGATGTCGCGGTGGCGCTGGCCCTGGATCTGCAGGTCCAGCGTCAGCACCAGCGCCGAGCACTTCGCGGCCTTGGCGCGCTCGATCAGCGAGGCTGCAAAGCCGCGGTCACGCATCACGTACAGCTGGAACCAGAACGGCTGGTCGACGAAGCCGGCCACGTCCTCGATCGAGCAGATCGACATGGTGCTCAACGTGAAGGGCACGCCGTAGCGCTGCGCGGCGCGCGCGGCCAGCATTTCACCGTTGCCCCAGTTCAGTCCGGTCAGGCCGGTCGGCGCGATCGCCACCGGCATCGTCGCCGCCTCGCCGAGCAGCGTGGTGGCGGTGGAGCGGTGCTCGACGTCGATCGCCACGCGCTGCCGCAGGGCGATCCCGTCGAGGTCGTTCTTGTTCGCGCGCAGCGTCACTTCGTCGTACGAGCCGCGATCGACGTACTCGAAGATGGCTCGCGGCACACGCCGCTTCGCCATCAGGCGCAGGTCTTCGATGCAGGTCACGGGGGGGTTCATGGTCGTCTCCATCGGCTCAAGCCGTGGCCGCCATGCTAGGAAAGGCGCAGGCCGTGCGCCCGGAAAGTTTCTCAGGTCCCGCGCGAAAGAAGTTCCGCCCCTTCGGCGGCCACCCGGGCGCACACCTGCTGCAGCCACGCAGCGAAGGCCGGCGCCGCACCCTGCGCCGCGTGCGGCAGCAGGTAGTACTGGTGCACGGGTGGGGCGGTCAGCCGGAACACCGGCACCAGCGTGCCGGTGCGCAACCAGTGCCGCGCCAGGCTGGGCCGGGCCAGGGCGATACCCTGGCCGCTGACCGCGGCTTCGAGCAACAGGCCCAGGTCGACCAGCTTGGGGCCTTGCGACGGTTCCGGCTCGTCCAGCCCGGCCGCGCGGAACCACGGTGCCCACGGCTCCAGCGGGGTGCGCAGCAACGGCGCGTGCGCGAGATCGGCCGGTGTGCGCATGGGCGGCAGGCGCTGCAGCAGCGCAGGCGCAGCGACCGGCACCACCACGTCGTGCATCAGCGGCCGTGCGCCGACGGCCAACGGGTCGCCGTTGCGCACCTCCACGTCGGCGTCGGCCGGTGCGGCGTCGAGATAGGGAATGCTCAGCACCACTTCGAGCTCCACGTCGGGGTGGGCGGCGGTGAAGCCCTCCAGGTGCGGCACCAGGATCTGACGCGCGAAGGTCGGCGGGCTGCACACCCGCAGCCGCTGCACCCGCTGTGCGGCGCGCTGGTGCAGCGGCACGGCGGCCAGCAGCCCGAGCGCGGCGCGCACCTGAGCCAGGTACTCCTTGCCCGCGGCGGTCAGCGCGAGGCTCTTGCCGCTGCGCGCCAGCAACTGGGTGTTGAGCAGTTCCTCCACCGTGCCGACGCGCTTGCTGACGGCGCTGGCGGTGACATTCAGTTCCTCCGCCGCCCGCTCGAAGGTGCCCAGCCGCGCGGCGGCCTCGAAGGCACGCAGGCCCTCGAGCGAGGGCAGGCGCAGGTCGGGCGGGGTGGACATGGCGCTATGGTAGGGGCTTCAGAACAGCGGCAGCGTATACGGCGTCGCCTTCTCGCTCGTCGCCGGCCCAGTCTGAAGCCCGGCCGCCGGCACCTCCGAGGCCTTGCACAAGCTGCCCACCCGCACGCCGAGCAGCCGCAGCCGCCGCTCCAGCGGCACCCGCTTCAGGCATTGGCCGGCCGCATGGCGAATCACCTTCGCGTCGTCGGTGTAGTGGGGCAGGGTATGGTCGCGCGTCACGGTCTTGAAGTTGTCGTAGCGCAGCTTCAGCCCGATGGTCTTGCCGACGTAGCCCTTGCGCGCCAGGTCGGCGGCCACCTGTTCGCACAGCCGGGTGAAGATGTCGCCCAGCCGCTCGCGGTCTTGGCGGGCATGCAGGTCGCGCTCGAAGGTGGTTTCGCGGCTCAGCGACTTCGGCTCGCTGTAGGTGACCACCGGCCGCGTGTCGTGCCCGTGGGCCGCATCGTGCAGCCAGGCGCCGTAGCTCTCGCCGAACTGGGAGATCAGCCATTGCGGGTCGGCCGCGGCCAGCTCGCCGATGGTGCGGATGCCGAAGAGTTCCAGCTTCGCGTTGGCCTTCGGGCCGATGCCGTTGATGCGCTTGGCCGGCAGCGGCCAGAGGCGGGCTTCGAGGTCGCCTTCGGCCAGCAAGGTCAGCCCGTCCGGCTTTTCCAGGTCGGAGCACAGCTTGGACAACAACTTGTTCGGCGTGACGCCGATCGAGCAGCTCAGGCCGGTCGCGCGCCGCACGTTGTCCTTGATCGCCTGTGCCAGGGCTCGCACGCCGCCCATCGCATCGTGGCCGATGGCCTCCTGCGCGCCGGGCATGTCGCTCAGGTCGATGTAGATCTCGTCGATGCCGCGGTCCTCGATGTGCGGCGCGATCTCGGCGACGGCCGCCTTGAACAGCCGCGAATAGCGCCGGTACTCGTCGAAATCGGTCGGCAGCAACACCGCGTCGGGCGCCAGGGCGGCGGCCTTCATCAGCCCCATGCCGGAATGCACGCCCCGTGCGCGGGCCTCGTAGGTGGCGGTGGTGATGACGCCGCGGCCGACATAGCTGCGCAGCGTCGAGAACTCGCGCGTGCCGTCGTCGCGCAGCGCGGGCTGGTGCCGGCGCCCGCCGCCGATCACCACCGGCAGACCTTTCAGCTCCGGGTAGCGAAGCAGCTCGACCGACGCATAGAACGCGTCCATGTCGAGGTGGGCGATCAGGCGGGACATCGAAAAGGGCCGGTACGGCATGGGCCGGAAGACATCGAAGCCGCAAGCGTACCGGAGCGCGCCGCTCTTTGCGGGTAAGCTCGCGGGCCTTGCTGCACCCGGGCCGCCTGTCGGGCCTCGATCCGTCTTGAAATACGTCGCTTTTTTTCGCAACCTCAACCTTGGGCGCCCGCACTGCCCCACACGCACGGAGTTCGAAGCCGCCTTCCTGACGGCGGGTGCAACGTCGGCGCAGTCGTTCCTGACCAACGGAACGATGGTGTTCGCGCCTGCGCCGGGCGGGCGGCCCCGCGTGCTGCTGTCGCGTGCGTGCGCGCTGCTGCGGCAAGCCTGCGGCCTGCGCGAGCCGGCTTTCCTGCGGCGGGTCGACGAGCTGGCCTCGCTGGTGGCCGCCGACCCGTTCGGGGGCATCGACCGGAGCGATGTCTACGAGTGCTGCGTGACTTTCCTGCACCCGCACAGCGAGCCGCTCGAAGGGTTGCCGTTCGAATCGCCGCGCCGTGACCTGCAGCTGTTGCGCCATACCGGCACCGAGGTGCTGAGCGTGAGCCGCAAGGTCGGCAACACGCCCGGCAGCCCGAACGCCTTGCTCGAGAAGCGGCTCGGGCTGCCGGCAACCACCCGCAGCTGGAACACCGTGGTGCGCGTGGTCGAGCGGCATGCTGGCTGATCGTGTAGCACGGTCCGGTGCGTACCAGCACAATGCATGCTTCGCCTGCCTGTAGGTCTTCATGCGTTCCTTGCTGATCATCGCCAACCCGGGAACCCGCAGCTTCAGCCATGCGATGGCGGCTGGCGCACAGGAGGTGCTGGCCGCACAGGGCTGCGACGTGGTCGTGCACGACCTGTATGCCGAGCGGTTCAACCCGGTGCAAGCGCACGGCGAAAGCGAGAACACCTCGTCCGCCGATCCGCTGGTGGAGCAGCACTGCCGCGAACTCGCGCAGGCGGACCTGATCCTGGTGTTCCACCCCAACTGGTGGGGCCAGCCGCCCGCGATCCTGAAGGGCTGGATCGACCGCGTGTTCCGGCTCGGCACCGCCTACGACTACCCGCCGGGGGTGGGCTATGACGGCGTGCCGGAGGGCAGGCTGCGCGCGGCTTGCGCGCTGGTCTTCAACACCTCCAACACACCGGCCGCCCGCGAGGCCGAGGTGTTCGGCGATCCGCTGGAGGCCCTGTGGAAGCGTTGCGTCTTCGGCCTGTGCGGCGTGTCGAACGTGGTGCGGCGGATGTACGGGCCGGTCAGCGACAGCAGTGCCGAGCAGCGCAGCCGATGGCTGGCCGAGGTCCGGGGCCTGGTGGAAACGGCTTGCCGGGAGCCCGGCATCCAGCGGTGACGCGGCGCCGTCAGTGCAGCTGTCGCCGCAGGTGCGCGATCTCGTTCTGCGCCACTTCGATCGCGTTGCGCAGATCGCGGTCGAGGTCTTGTGCGGCTTCGCTGGCTTCGGCGGCCCGGTCTCCGAGCTGCTTCAGGGCGTCGACCCAGGCCGTCAGGGCCGCCGGGTCGTAGGACGGGGCGACCAGGTGCTTCAGCTCGTCCGAGCGTTGCTCCAGTTCGTCCAGGCATTGCCGCAGCGCCGGCGGCACCCGGAGGGCGCTGCGGCCGAGCAGCGCCGCCCAGTCCAGGTAGCGCTCGATGCGAAAGAAGCGCTCCATCACTTGTTCTGAGTCCACTCCGGCTCCCGGCTGCAGCGCCCAGGCGGCGCGCCAAGCAAGGGGCAAGTGCCGTACCCGCCCGGCCGGACGCGCTGTCAGCTGGCCAGCGAGACCGGTGTATACGCGTCGACGGCCGGCGCTTCCGGCAGATCCTCTCGCACGTAGTAGTCGCCGGTGCCGGCCTCGGCTGCATGGGCGCGCGCGCGTTGTGCATCGACCGCTTCGAGTTTCACGTCCTCGTCATATGCGTACAACACCACTGCCTGGCCATCCGACAAGTGCAGCAGCACGTCGCCGTTGACCAGCGGCTCTGCCATCCGGATCGACTGCTCCTCCAGCTTTTCGCAGACCAGCCGACGTCGCAGGTTGCGCTGACGCTGCTGCACCAGCTCGACGTCGTGCTGGTCGGGTTGCAGGGCGGTCTGAGCCTCGGCGAGCAGGCGTTCGATCTCGTCCTTCCAGTCCGCGAGCACGTCGCGGCGCAGGCGAGGGTGGGCCTGCGCCAGCAACGTGCCGATGTCCAGCCGGCCTTCGCCGGACTCCCAGTCGACGCTCAGGGTGGCAGCGGAGGAATGTGTCATCGCGGTCGGGGTGTGCGTGGGCGCGGGATTGCGAATCCCGAGTCTAGGAACCACACCTCGCCGCGATCGCCGGAACAGCGGGGCGCGGCGGCCGCACTTCGGCGCAGCGGGCGCCGTGCACACCGCGGCGCGCACGCTGCTTGCAGCTTCTGCCGCCACATGGGGAAAATTTACATCGGTATCTCGGGCTGGCGCTACGCTCCGTGGCGGGGTGTCTTCTATCCGAAAGGGCTGCCGCAGCGGCTGGAACTGGCGTACGCGTCCCGCACTGCGCACAGCATCGAACTCAACGGCAGCTTCTATTCGCTGCAGCGTCCGCAACACTATGAACAGTGGCACGACGAGACGCCGCCGGGCTTCGTGTTCGCGGTCAAGGGACCGCGCTATGTCACGCACGTGCTCCGATTGAAGGGCGCCGAGCAGGCCCTGGCGAATTTCTTCGCCTCGGGCCTGTTCAAGCTGCGCGACAAGCTCGGGCCGCTGCTGTGGCAGTTCCCGCCCAGCTTCCGCTTCGAGCCGCAGACCTTCGATGCCTTTTTGCGCCTACTGCCCCAAAACACGGGGCAGGCACTGGCGCTGGCACGCCGCCGCGACGAGCGCATGAAGGGCCGCGCCTGTCTGGCGATCGATGCCGAGCGGCCGTTGCGCCACGCGGTCGAGGTTCGCCACGACAGCTTCCTCGACCCGGCCTTCGTGAAGCTGCTGCGTCGTCACAAGGTGGCGCTGGTCGTGGCCGACACCGCTGGCAAGTGGCCGTGGCGCGAGGACGTCACCGGCGATTTCGTCTACATGCGCCTGCATGGCGATCAGGAGCTCTATGCGAGCGGCTACTCGCCCGAGGCGCTGTCGCGCTGGGCAGAACGCATGGAACGCTGGGCCCGCGGCGACCAGCCCGCCGACGCCAGGTTGATCGACCCCGAACGGGCGCCGCGCCCGCGCGCTTCGCGCGACGTGTACTGCTATTTCGACAACGACGCCAAGGTCCATGCGCCCTTCGACGCGGCCGGCCTGCGCTCGGCCTTGGGTCTGCCTGCGCCGGCGGTGGCGCCCGGCCAGCCGTGGGACGCTGTGACGGAAAGGCGGCGGTAAGAACTGCCGCAGGCCGCCTGTGACCGAAATCACGGGCAGAATGGGCCGGCCCTCGCCGCCCGGTACGGGTCGTGCTTGAATCGGGACACAAGCGTCCTTCGGGCGCCTCACGAACAGACAAGGAGACGCGGCTGTCCACCCGCTCGGGCGACGGCTGCCGTGCAGATGGACGTACGCACGCTGCTGGCCGACCCGGCCTATCTGGACATGACGCAGCGCCTGGTCGCCGCGCTGCTGATCGGCGCCGCGATCGGGCTGGAGCGCAGCTACCACGGCCGCCCGGCCGGTTTTCGCACCCACGCGCTGGTGTGCATGTCGACGGCGCTGCTGATGCTCATCACCGTCTACGAGACGCGCTGGTTCCCGGAGCTGACCGGGGGGCGCATCACGCTCGACCCGACGCGCATGACCCAGGGCATCATGACCGGCATCGGCTTCCTGGGGGCCGGCACCATCATGAAGGAGGGACTGTCGGTGCGGGGCCTGACGACCGCCGCATCGATCTGGACCACCGCCGCGATCGGCGTGCTGGTGGGCATCGGCTTCTTCTTCCCGGCGCTGCTGGCGACGGTGCTGACGCTGGGCACGCTGTCGCTGTTCCGCTGGGTCGAAAGCCGCATGCCTTCACAGTTCTACGCGCACTTCGCGGTGCGCTTCGACCGCCATGCGAAGATGGACGAGACCGAGCTGCGACGCCTGCTCAAGCGCTACGGCTTCACCATCGCCAACCTGAACTACCGGCTCGACTCCGATGCCGGTTTCTTCGAGTACCGCATGGTGGTGCGCACCGGCAGTGCGGCCAACGCCAGCGCGCTGGCCGACATGCTCGACACGTTGGAAATCGTCAAGGAATTCCGCGTCTCGCCGCTGGGCGATTGAGCCTGCGCCACCCGAGCGCGGGTTTGCACGCCGGCCGCTTTGCCGCTACGGTTGCAGCCTTTCCCATGGTCACAACGGAGGGCGACTCGGCATGTGGACGCGACGGTACTGGATCCTGGCAGCGGCGGTGGTGCTTGCAGCGTGCGGCAGCACGCCCGGGCAGGAGGCCAAGCCGGCCGGCAACCGCGTGGTCGCGGCCCGCTACATCGGTGTCCTGCCGTGTGCCGACTGCCGCGGCGTGCGCGCCGACCTGCTGCTCTACACCGAGCCGGGCGGCGCGCCGGCAGGCTACGAGCTGATCCAGACCTACCTCGGCACGCGCGATGGCGACCGCAGCTTCACCAGTTCGGGGCCCTGGAGCTCCGGGCGTGGCGTGCCGCAGGACCAGCAAGCCCTCGTGATCCAGCTCGACGCCGGGCAGCCCGGCCGCGGGCGCAGCTTTCGCCAGATCGGCCCGCGGGTGCTGCGCGCGCTCGATGCCAACCTGGGCGACCTGCCGGCCCACATGCCGCGCAGTCTGCTGCGGGTGCCTGACAACCTGCCGACGTCGGCCATCGTGCTGACGCAAGGCGACGCTGCCCAGCCGGTCGACGTGCCGAGCGGGCAACAGGTGGTCCTGATGCTCGCCAGCCAACCGAGTGCGGGCTACGGGTGGGCGGTGATCGACGGCCCGCCGCCGCAACTTGCGCCGACGGGAGAGCCGGTGCACGTCCCCGACGCCAACGGCACCGGCTACGACCTCTTTCGCTATCAGCCCGCACAGCCCGGGACCTATACGCTGCGTCTGGCGTACCGGGCGCAATCCGGGGCGCCGGCGCCCCTTGCCGAGCTGACGTTTCGCGTGAACGTGCGCTGATCGATCCGCCCGGGCGACCACCAGGCAGCGGTGCCCCGCTGCCTTTTTTCTTTTCGCGCTGTTGCAACGAGCCATGCCGTTACCAACCGGTACAGCTGCGTGCGGTGCCGGCTGCCACGGCGGACGTGGGCGATCACCTTCCTGCCGGTAGCCGGCCCGCCCCAGCCCGGGCATCCGGGGGCCGCCGCGTTGTCCGTCCTGGTCGGCAGCCGCCGGGCCGGGCGGGCACGCTGATTGATCTGGGCCTTCTCGCTCCGCCTGCGGCGTAGCGGCAGTCCGCGGACCCGACGCCATGGTCCGCCCATTGACAGATTCGACATATCAAGGAGTACAAGATGTTGCAGCCTTTCAGCGTGCTCAACCGCCGCGCGCGCACCGCGGCGCTGGCCTTCGCGTCTGCGCTGGCCCTGGTCGCCTGCGGCGGTGGGGGCGGTGGTGGTGACGATGACGACGGGGGCGGAGGCGGGGGCGAGCAGCGCGCCGGTGTCTACGCCTCGGGCCGTGTCGAAGGCTACGGCTCCGTGGTCGTCAACGGCGTGCACTACGACCACGCGTCAGCCACCGTGCGCGACGAAGACGGCAACACCGTCAACAGCGCCTACCTGCGCCTGGGCACCGTCGTCGACGTGGTCGGCGGCCCGATCTCGGTCGACGCGAGCGGCGTGCCGCGCAGCACTGCGAGCGAGTTGCGCTTCGCCAGCCAGATCCGCGGCCCCGTGACCGCGCTCGGTGCCGATTCGATGACGGTGCTCGGCCAGACGGTGTCGCTCAGCGCCATCACGGTATTCGAGGGCTTCACCGGCGGGCGCGCGGGGCTCGACGTCGGCGATCTGGTCGAGGTCTCCGGTTTCCTGGACGCCGGGACGGGCGCCTATGCGGCCAGCCGCGTCGAGTTCGAGGACCACTTGAACGGCTACCGTCTGCAAGGGCGGGTCGCGAACCTCAACACCGGCGCGCAGACCTTCACGATCGGCGGCGCGACCATTTCGTACGCCGCCGTGGCGTCCGGCGATCGGCCGCCACTCGAGAACGGCCTGCTGGTGCGGGCGCTGCTGCAGACGACCCAGCAGTCGGGTGCCTGGGTCGCCACTGAACTGCGCGACTCGCGGCGCGAGGTGGAGGACGTGGAGGCCGCCGAAGTCGAGGGCTACGTCAGCGGGTTCGCCTCGCTGGCGGAGTTCCAGGTCGACGGCCTGCCGGTCGATGCGTCCGGTGCCGGCGTCGATTTCGAGGACGGCAGCAGCGCCGGGGTGGTCGACGGCGTGCGCGTCGAGGTCGAGGGCGAGATCCTCGACGGTGTGCTGGTGGCACGCAAGGTCGAGTTCGAGGACGACGACGATGACGAGGACAAGTTCGAAGTCAGCGGCTTGATCGAATCGATCAACCTGCTGGCGCAGACCTTCGTCGTCCAGGGCGTCACGGTCGAATTCGCGGGTGCCACGCTGGAGGGCGGCACGCTGTTGAACCTGCAGACCGGCGCGCGTGTCGAGGTCGAGGGCGGCTTGACCGACAGCGGCGCCCAACTCGACGCCAGCGTCATCCGCTTCGACGACTGACGCACGCACCCTGCTCGGGGAGAAACGCGGCGGCCCTGCGGGGCCGCCCTTTTTTCTTCGAGGTTTCAGCGCCGGTGCACGCGCCCGATGTGGTCGGTGGCGCCGCCGGCCGGCGCCACGGCTGGCGCCGGGTCTTGCTGCTCCAGCCGCTCGAGGATGCCGCAATCGCGGCCCGCTCCCGGCTGCGTGCAGGCCACTCGCAACTCGCGCAATTGCGCCTGCAGCTGCTTCAGCTCGCGGATGCGTTGCGCGACGTGGTCGAGGTGCTCGTCGATGACCGCATTCGCTTCGCCGCAGTCGTCCTGCGGACGGTCTCGCAGGGCCAGCAGCGTGCGGATCTCGTCGAGCGACAGGTCGAGCGCCCGGCAGTGGCGGATGAAGCGCAGCCGGCCGACGTGCGCGTCGTCGTAGCGGCGGTAGTTCGACTCGGTGCGCGGCGGCTCGGGCAGCAGGCCGGCACGTTCGTAGTAGCGGATGGTTTCCACCGGCGTGTCGCTGGCGGTGGCAAGGTCACCGATTTTCATGCTTGACTCTGGAGCGGCTACAGGGTTTTCAATCGAATCTACTTCGAAAAAGGTGACCCATGTCCGCACATTGTCATGACCATGGCTGCAACGCCGACACCTCCCAGGCGCGCGACCCTCGCTGGCGCCGCGCGTTGTGGGTGGCCCTCGTCGTCAACGCCGGGATGTTCCTCGTCGAGGTGACCGGCGGCCTGTCGGCCGAGTCGGCCGCGCTGCTGGCCGACGCCGTCGACTTTGCCGCCGACGCCGTCAACTACGGCCTGTCGCTCGCCGTCATCGGCCTTGCCGCTGTGTGGGGCTCGCGGGTCGCGTGGCTGAAGGGCTGGGCCATGGCGCTGTACGGCCTGGGCGTGCTCGTCCATGCCGGCTGGCTGGCGTGGCAGGGTTCCTCGCCCCACGCGCCGACCATGGGCAGCATCGGCCTGCTGGCGCTGGTCGCCAACCTCGGCGTGGCCGTCATGTTGTACCGGTTCCGCAAGGGCGACGCGAATGCCGAATCGGTCTGGCTGTGCTCCCGCAACGACGCGCTGGCAAATATCGCCATCGTGCTGGCGGCGCTCGGGGTGTTCGGCACCGGCGCGGCCTGGCCCGACCTCGTCGTGGCCGGCATCATCGCCGCGCTGGGTGTCTCGGGCGGCCTGCGGGTGCTGCGCAGCGCTCGACACGAGCTGCGGGCTCACGCCCACGCCTGAGACGCGCGCCGCTCACGAGCAACGGCTGCTGCGCACCCCGTGATCAGCTCCGGGTTCCGCAGGTCCCGACGACCCGCTCAGCGTCATCGCCGCCTTGCGCTGGTGCAAGACGCCTGGCCGCCCGGCACGGCCCGGGCGAGGCGTGCTCAGGTCGCCAGGCGCGCCCGGTGCCGGGCGATCTGCGCCCGCACCTGGGCCGGCGCGGTGCCGCCGAGGATGTTGCGCGCGTTCAGCGAGCCGCGCAGCGACAGCACCTCGTAGACGTCGTTGCCCACCAGCGGCGAGAAGCCGCGCAACGTCTCGATCGGCAGCTCGGACAAGTCGACGCCCTGCTGCAACGCCGTCTTCACCGCGTGCGCGACCACCTCGTGCGCGTCGCGGAAGGGCAGGCCCTTCTTGACCATGTAGTCGGCCAGGTCGGTGGCGGTGGCATAGCCCTTCAGCGCCGCGCGCTCCATCGCTTCCGGCTTCACGGTGATGCCGCCCACCATCTCGGCGAAGATGCGCAGCGTGTCCTTCAGCGTGTCGACGGTGTCGAAGAGCGGCTCCTTGTCTTCCTGGTTGTCCTTGTTGTAGGCCAGCGGCTGGCCCTTCATCAGCGTGATCAGGCCCATCAGGTGGCCCACCACGCGACCGGTCTTGCCGCGCGCCAGTTCGGGCACGTCGGGGTTCTTCTTCTGCGGCATGATGGACGAGCCGGTGCAGAAGCGGTCGGCGATGTCGATGAAGCCGAAGCTCTGGCTCATCCACAGCACCAGCTCCTCGGACAGGCGCGACACGTGCACCATCGCCAGCGACGCGGCGGCGGTGAACTCGATCGCGAAGTCGCGGTCGCTCACTGCGTCCAGCGAGTTCTGGCACACGCCGTCCATGGCCAGCGTCTTCGCGACGCGTTCGCGGTCCAGCGGGTAGCTGGTGCCGGCCAGTGCGGCTGCACCGAGCGGCAGGCGATTGACCCGGCGGCGCACGTCGCCCATGCGTTCGGCGTCGCGCGCGAACATTTCCACGTAGGCCAGCATGTGGTGGCCGAAGCTGACCGGCTGCGCCACCTGCAGGTGCGTGAAGCCGGGCAGGATCACCTCGGCGTTCTGGTCGGCGAGCCCGAGCAACGCGCCTTGCAGGTCGCCGAGCAGGCCGTCGATCAGGTCGATCTCGCCGCGCAGCCACAGCCGCACGTCGGTGGCGACCTGGTCGTTGCGCGAGCGGCCGGTGTGCAGCCGCTTGCCGGCGTCGCCGATCAACTGCGTCAGGCGGGCCTCGATGTTCAGGTGCACGTCCTCCAGATCGAGCTTCCACTCGAACGCGCCGGACTCGATCTCCTGGGCGATCTGAGCCAGGCCGCGCTGGATGGCTGTATGGTCGTCGGCGGAAATCACCCCTTGCGCGGCCAGCATCTCGGCGTGCGCGAGCGAGCCGTCGATGTCGGCGCGCCACAGGCGCTGGTCGAAGAACACGCTCGCGGTATAGCGTTTGACCAGCTCGCTCATCGGCTCGGAGAACAGGGCGGACCAGGCTTCGGATTTCTTGTCGAGTTGGTTGGCGGACATGATGAGCGGCGGTGTGGCGCCCGACAGGCGCGGCGCATGAGGCTTGCCGCAGGCTGGGGCTGTCTTGGAGAATCGGCGGACTGCACTTGGGCGCCACGCGGCGCGAAAGTGCCCAGATTCTAGGAGACTCCCGCTTGCCCACCCCCGGCACGCCCGCCCGCAAGGCGCGGCCGACCCAGCCGACCAGCCAGTTCGGCGCCACCACGATCTTCGACCATGTCGGCGGCGCGGCCGCGGCGAGCCAGGCGGCCGCCGCGCTGTCGCCGTTCGACGCCTGCCAGGTGGGCGTCGTGCTGCGGGCGGTGCTGTTCGTGCATGCGGTGGTCGCGGTGGCGATCAGTTTTGTCGTCGCCGACCTCGGCGGCTGGCTGCTCGGCTTCGCCTATGGCGCGGGCGTCGCGCTGCCGGCCACGCTGGCCTGGCTGGTGGTCGCCTGTGCGCTCAAGAAGCCGCTCGCGCGCCTGTCGGAGCCGCTGCAGTGGCTGGTGGCGGCCGGCCTGGGGGCGCTGTGCGCCGCCTATGGCTGGTGGCAGGTCGGCCTGCTCGAGCTGCCACTGACGCAGCAGGTGACACAGATCGCGCCGATGCTGGCCGGCGCCGGCCTCGCTGCGGCGTTGTTCTATGCGCTGAGGCTGCGGTCGCGCAGCGAGCTGCCGGCCGTCACGCAGGCCCGCCTCAACGAGCTGCAGTCGCGCATCCGGCCGCACTTCCTGTTCAACACGCTCAACACGGCGATCGCCCTGGTGCGCATCGACCCGGCGCGCGCCGAAAGCGTGCTCGAAGACCTGTCCGAGCTGTTCCGCGTGGCGCTCATCGAGTCGGGCAGTTCGGTCACGCTGGCCGAGGAGGTCGACCTCGCGCAGCGCTACCTGGCGATCGAGCAGATCCGCTTCGGCACCCGGCTGCAGGTGATCTGGGAACTCGACGCCACGGCCGGCAAGGCGCGCGTGCCGCCGCTGCTGCTGCAGCCGCTGGTGGAGAATGCGGTGCGCCACGGCGTCGAGCCGTCGCCCGAGGGAGGCTGGGTGCGGGTGCGCACGACGCTGCGCCGCGGGCAGGCGATCGTCTCGGTGACCAATTCCATGCCCAGCGCGCCGGGCCCGAGCACGGCCGGCCACGGCATCGCGCTGCGCAACGTGAAGGAGCGGCTGCGGCTGATGCACGACGTCACCGTGCATTTCGCTGCCGGGCCCGAGCGTGACACCTGGCGCGTGCAGATCGCCGTGCCGGTGGAGTGAACCGAACAAGCGGAGGGGTAGACGCAGATGCTGAGGGTGCTGATCGTCGACGATGAAGAACTGGCGCGGCTGCGGCTGCGCAGCCTGCTCGGCGAATGCCAGTCGCCGACGGCCGAGGTGGCCGGCGAAGCGGGCAGTGCGGTGCAGGCCTTGAGCTGGCTCGCGCAGCACCGCTGCGACGTGGTGCTGCTCGACGTGCAGATGCCGGGAGCCGACGGCACCCAGCTCGCGCAGCAACTGCGCAGCCAGGCCGACCCGCCCGCGGTGGTGTTCGTCACCGCGCATGCCGAGCACGCCGTCACCGCCTTCGAACTCGACGCCGTGGACTACCTCACCAAGCCGGTACGGCGCGAGCGGCTTCAGGCCGCACTCGCACGCGCGGCCGAGCGGCTCAAGACCCGCGCCGCCGCCCCCGAGTCCGACGAGCCGGTGCTGGTCGTCAACGACCGCGGGCGGGTCACGCGGGTGCCGCTGTCCGAGGTGCTGTATCTAAAGGCCGAGCTGAAGTACGTCACGCTGCGCACCGTGCACCACACCTACGTGCTGGACGACTCGTTGTCCGAGCTGGAAGAGCGGCTGGGCCCGCGCTTTCTGCGCATCCACCGCAACGCGCTGGTCGCGCGGCGCGCGATACGGGCGCTCGAACGGCGCATGGTGGCAGGTGACGACGAAGACGCCGGCAAGGAAGGCTGGGCGGTGCGTGTCGAAGGCATCGGCGAATGGCTTGCGGTGTCGCGCCGCCAGGTGGCGGCCGTCCGGGAGGCGCTGACCACCGAGGGTCTGTAGGGCACGCACCGCGCCTGCACCGGCCGCGTGGCTTTTCACCAAAGCGTCATCCGGCTGACGCGGCGGCGTCACGGCCCGCCGCCACCATGAGGGTCCATGCGTTGGATCCCCTGGCATCGAGACTCGCAACTGTTCCAGCCGCCGGGCGGCGCCGCGGCCGCCGCGCTGCCGCTGGGGCCGATCGACGAACCGGCCGAGACGCCGGAGCCCCCGAGGCTGCAAGTGCGCAGCGTCTTCATCTCCGACATCCACCTCGGCACGCCCGGCTGCCAGGCGCGCCCGCTGATGGACTTCCTGAAGGCCGTCGACTGCGAGCACCTGTTCCTGGTCGGCGACATCATCGACGGCTGGCAATTGCGCCGCTCGTGGTACTGGCCGCAAGCCCACAACGACGTCGTGCAGAAGCTGCTGCGCAAGGCCCGCAAGGGCACGCGCGTGGTGTTCGTCCCGGGCAACCACGACGAGTTCGCCCGCAAGTACGTGCAACACAACTTCGGCGGCATCGATGTGGTCGAGGACTGCATCCACGTGACGGCCGACGGCCGGCGGCTGTGGGTCACGCACGGCGACCTGTTCGACGGCGTGATCCAGTGTGCCCGGTGGCTGGCGCATGTCGGTGATTCGCTGTACGAGTTCACGCTCAAGCTCAATCGCTGGTTCAACTCGCTGCGCGCCCGCATGGGGCTGCCGTACTGGTCGCTGTCGAAGTACCTGAAGCTCAAGGTCAAGCGCGCCGTCAGCTACGTCAGCGATTTCGAGGTCGCGGTGGCACGCGAGGCGCGGCGCCGCGGGGTGCAGGGCGTGGTCTGCGGGCACATCCACCACGCCGAGCTGCGCGACATCGACGGCATCCTCTACGCCAACGACGGCGACTGGGTCGAGAGCCTCACGGCGCTCGTCGAGCACCACGACGGCCGTCTCGAGATCATCGACTGGTCGACCTGGCAATGCGAAGGTCGGCCCGCGGCGGCGGAACCGGTGCAGAGGGGAGTCGAGGCATGAAGCTCGCGCTCGTCACCGACGCCTGGCGGCCGCAGGTCAACGGCGTCGTGACGACCCTGGTCGAACTGCAGCAGGGCATCGAGGCTCGCGGCCATCGGGTCGAGGTGATCGAGCCGTCGCAGTTCCGCACCTTTCCATGCCCCGGCTACCGCGAGATCGAGCTGGCGTGGCGGCCGGGTGCGCAGGTCGCGCGCCAGCTCGATGCCGCGCAGGCCGATGCGATCCATATCGCGACCGAAGGCCCGCTGGGCAGTGCAGCACGGCGCTACTGCCTGAGGCGCGGGCTCGCGTTCACCACGGCCTTCCACACGCGCTTTCCCGACATCCTGACCCAGGCGCTGCACATTCCCAACCGCTGGGGCTACGCCTGGTTCCGCCGCTTCCACGCGCCGTCGTCCGGCGTGATGGTGCCGACCGCCGGCATGCATGCCTTGCTGCAGCAGCACGGTTTCGTCTCGCTGAAGCAGTGGTCGCACGGCGTCGACCTGAGCCTGTTTCGTCCGGTCGAGGGCGCCGACCTGGGCCTGCCGCGGCCGGTGTTCCTGTATGTCGGCCGGGTCTCGTACGAAAAGAACCTCGAAGCCTTCCTGGCGCTCGACCTGCCGGGCTCCAAGGTGGTCTATGGCGTCGGGCCCGTGCTCGACAAGCTGCAGCGTGCCTACCCGGGCGTGCATTGGCGCGGGGTCGTGCCGCGCAGCGAACTGCCGTTCATCTACAGCGCGGCCGACGCCTTCGTGTTCCCGAGCCGCTCCGAAACCTTCGGGCTGGTGATGCTCGAAGCGATGGCCTGCGGCACGCCGGTGGCCGCCTTCCCGGTGGCCGGCCCGTTGGACGTGGTCGCGGACTCCGACGGCGGGGTGCTGTGCGAAGACCTGCGTGCTGCGGCGATCGACGCCCTGGGCATCGCGTCCGACCGCGCTCGGGCGCGTGCGGCGAGTTTCGACTGGGCCGCGGTATGCGACCAGTTCCTGTCCTGCCTGGTACCGGCCGCGCAGGAGGCCTTTCCCAGGACGGGCAGGGCCGTCGCCGGCCCTTGAAAAGGCAAACAGCTTGCTACGCACTGTCTTAGAACCGTCATACGCCGGTCATATACTGAATTTCATGAATACTGAGGGGTCGGAACAAGGCGCCCGGTTGACGCTGCTCAACCGCGAGCGCGCCATACTCGAGTTCAACTACCGCGTGCTGGCCCAGGCCCAGCGGGCCGACGTGCCGCTCCTCGAGCGATTGCGATACGTCTGCATCGTCTCGTCCAACCTCGATGAATTCTTCGAGGTGCGCTTCGGCGACTACATCGAGGCGTCGCGCCAGCCCGGCGCCGGCGTCTCGGCGCGCGACCTCGCCGAAGTGGCGGCGGCCGCGCACGACCTGATCGACCGGCAGTACGCGCTGTTCAACGACGAGGTGATGCCTGCACTGCAGCGCGAAGGCATCGTGATCCTCAATCACGCCGAGCGCAACGAAGAGCAGCGTCGCTGGGTCGACCAGTTCTTCCAGCGCCAGGTGCGGCCGCTGCTGGTGCCGCTGGGGCTCGACCCGGCCCACCCCTTTCCGCAGGTCGCGAACAAGTCGCTCAACTTCATCGTCAAGCTCGGCGGCAAGGATGCCTTCGGCCGCGAGAACTCGATCGCGATCGTCAAGGTGCCGCGCGTGCTGGCGCGCGTGATCCGGCTGCCGGACAAGCTCGCCGCCCCCGGCCAGCAGGCCTTCGTGCTGTTGTCCAGCGTGATCCGTGCGCACCTCGAAGAGCTGTTTCCCGGCCGATCGGTCGAGGCGTTCTCGCAGTTCCGGGTCACGCGCGACTCCGACCTCGCGGTCGACGAGCAGGACGTCACCAACCTGCGCCAGGCTCTGCGCACGTCGTTGAGCACCCGGCACTTCGGCCAGGCGATCCGCCTCGAGGTGGTCAACAGCTGCCCGCCGGAGCTGTCGGCTTACCTGCTGCACCATTTCGGCCTGCCGGAGGCGGCGCTGTACCGCGTCGCCGGGCCGGTCAACCTGGTGCGGCTGAACCAGCTGATCGACCAGGCCGACGCGCCGCTGCTGCGCTTCGCGCCGTACGAGCCGGCCTGGCCCGCGGCGCTGCAGCGGTCGGTGCCGATCTTCGAACAGTTGCAGCACGGCGATGTGCTGCTGCACCACCCGTTCGAGAGCTTCGAGCCGGTCGTGCAGATGCTGCGCGAGGCGGTCTACGACCCCGACGTGCTCGCGATCAAGCAGACCATCTACCGCACCGGCGCCGAGTCGGTGCTGATGGACCTGCTGCTCGAGGCGGCGCGTCGCGGCAAGGAAGTGATGGCCGTCGTCGAACTGAAAGCGCGCTTCGACGAGGAGGCCAACATCAATTGGGCCGAACAGCTCGAGGCGGTCGGTGCACAAGTGGTCTACGGTATCGTCGGCCTCAAGACGCACGCCAAGCTGCTGTTGATCACGCGGCGCGAAGAGGGCACGCGCGGCCCGGTGCTGCGCCGCTACGCGCACCTGTCGACCGGCAACTACAACCCGCGCACGGCGAGGCTGTATACCGACGTCGGATACCTGACCGCCGATGCCGAGATCACCGCCGATGCCGACACGGTGTTCCAGCAGCTGGCCAGCCTGACCAAGCTGCGCACGCCGCGGCAGCTGCTGATGGCGCCGTTTTCGCTGCACAAGCAGATGGTGCGGCACATCGAGCAGGTCGGCGAGGCTGCTGCTGCAGGCAAGCCGGCGCGCATCGTCGTGAAGATCAACGCGCTCACCGACGTGCCGCTGATCGATGCGCTGGTGCGGGCGGCGCAGGCCGGTGCGCAGATCGACCTGATCGTGCGTGGCGCCTGCATGTTGCCGCCGGGTGTTGCCGGCTGGACCGAGCGCGTGCGCGTGCGCTCGGTGGTCGGCCGTTTCCTGGAACACACGCGGGTGCTGTATTTCCGCTGGGGCGAGGACGGGGCCGACGAAGCGCTCTACCTGTCCAGTGCCGACTGGATGAGCCGCAACATGTTCCGCCGCATCGAGGTGGCGTGGCCGGTGCGTGAAGTCGCGCTGCGCCAGCGCATCATCGACGAGTGCCTGGTGCCCTACCTGCACGACGCCAAGGACGCCTGGACGCTGCAGGCCGACGGGCACTACGAGCGGCTCGACATCGACGGGCACAGCGCGCAGCAGGCGCTGATGGCGGTTTACAGTGCGCCGCCGGTGGTGTGATGGACCTGATCCTCTGGCGCCATGCGGAAGCGCAGATGCTGCGCCCTGAGAAGGACACGCCCGAGGAGGACCTGCAACGCGCCCTCACCGCGAAGGGCGAGCGCCAGGCCACCCGCATGGCCGAGTGGCTCAACCAGCGGCTGGCGCAGTCCACGCGCGTGCTGGTGAGCCCTGCGGTGCGCACGCAGCAGACCGCACAGGCTCTCGGCCGGCCGTTCAAGACGGTGGCGACGCTGGCCCCGGGAGCCGAGGTCGATGCCATCTTGCAGGCCGCCCGCTGGCCCGACGGCAGCGAGCCGGTGCTGATCATCGGCCACCAGCCGACCCTCGGCATGGTGGCGTCGCAACTGCTGTCCTGCGAGCCTCAGCCGTGGGCGATCAAGAAGGGGGCGGTGTGGTGGCTGCGCCAGCGCGTGCGCGAAGGCGAGGACCAGGTGGTGCTGCAGGCGGTGCAGTCGCCCGACTGCCTGTAACGCCTGCGCCCGCGGTTCACTCCGGCAACACCAGCTTCAACGGCCCGCTGCGGTCCCACACGGCACGTTCTTCCTGCAGCAGGTAGAGCGTGCGCGGGTGCGCTTCGGCCCAGTCCGCGGGCCAGCTCAGCTGGGCGGCGCTGCCACGCCGTTGCAGCTTGAGCGCGCCGAGTTCGGGCATGCGCCGGGCGTGGCACAACAGCACCGCCAGGCGCAGACACAGCACCTGCCATGCCGAACTGTCGTCGCGCAGGCTCTCGTCGAGCTTGCGCAAGCCGCCCCGGTGGCCCAGCACCAGCGCCGCCAGCCGCCGCTGCTGCGACTGCGAGAAGCCGGCCGCGTCGACGTGGCTGAGCAGGTAGGCGCTGTGGCGGTGGTGGTCGTGGTGCGAGACCATCATGCCCAGCTCGTGCAGCGCCGCCGCCCATTGCAGCTCGCGCTGGGCGTCCAGCTTCGCCTTCGGCTCGACGCTCGCATACAGCGTGCGCGCCACCTGCTGCACGCGATCGGCCTGTGCGGTGTCGACATGAAAGCGGTCCTGCAGCTGCTGCACCGAGTCGTCGCGCATGTCGTGCGCATGCACCGCGTCGAGCGCGGCGTGCGCGCGCTCGTGCAGATCGAAGATCACGCCCTGGCGCAATGCGCCGCGTGCCGGCTGCAGCGCATCGATGCCGAAGTGCATGGCCAGCGTGTAAAGGATGGACAAGCCGCCGCCGAGGACTGCGCGCCGGTCGTCCTTCAGGCCGGGCAACGCCAGCGATTCGGCGCGGCCCGCGCTCAGGCACTGCTCGATGCACCAGCGCAGCCCATCGGGCGTGATGGTGCCGTCCGTGATGCCGCTGGCCGCCAGCAGTTGCGACACCGCACCCGCTGTGCCGGAGGAGCCCAGCGCTTCGCGCCATTGTCCCGGCGCGAACACCTCCAGCGCTTCTTCGAGCTCGGCCCCGGCCGCGATCTGCGCGGCACGAAAGCCTGCTTCGGTGAAGCGGCCCTTGTCGAAATAGCGCAACGACAGGCTGACGCTGCCGACCTGAAAGGACTCGGCCACCAGCGGCGTGCGACCTTCGCCCAGGATCATCTCGGTCGAGCGACCGCCGATGTCGACCACCAGCCGGCGGCCGGCACTCGACGGCAGCAACCGGGCGACACCGGCATAGATCAGACGGGCCTCCTCACGGCCCGAGATCACTTCGATCGGGTGCCCCAGCACAGCCTGTGCGCGCGCCAGGAACACGTCGCGGTTCTTGGCTTCACGCAGCGTCTGGGTCGCCACCGCGCGCACCTGGTGCGGGCCGAAACCATGCAGTCGCTCGGCAAAGCGCGCCAGGCAGGCCAGGCCGCGCAGGGTCGCCTCTTCGGTCAGCATGCCGTGCGCATCCAGCCCGCCGCCCAGCCGCACGGTCTCCTTCAGGTAGTCGAGCCGGCGATAGCGGCCGCGCTGCACCTGGCCGATTTCCAGCCGGAAGCTGTTCGAGCCCATGTCCACGGCAGCGAGCAGGGCGGGCGTGTCGGTGGTCTGCGGATCGGTTCTGTGCCAACTCATGGCGCGCATTGTCCCTGCATTTCGTGACGCTGCAGGTGGTACGCCGAGAGCCCGCTGCAAGATCGGCGTCGGTCGTGTACGCTGCGCGGCTTTGGCTCTTCCTGCCGTTGCCCGGTAGTTGCCTCGTCGGATCCAAGCGGTCGGGTCCGATGCTGGGGCGGCGTCAGCTGGACCGCGCTCTTCACCGATGGAGATCTGACGATGCAAACGGAAGATTTGGACAGCCTCACGCCGACCCGCGACTTCTCTCGTCGCAGCTTCGTGAAAACGGCCGTGGGCAGCGGTTTTGCCGCCGCCGTGCTGCCGGTGACGGCGCAGACCCTCAAGACCGACAGCGAAGGGCTGACGGTCGGCGAGGTGACGGTGCCGGTCGGCGGCTTCAAGATGCCGGCGTATCGCGCGCAGCCTGCCGGCAAGACGAACCTGCCGGTGGTGCTGGTGATCTCCGAGATCTTCGGCGTGCACGAGCACATCGCCGACGTCGCGCGGCGCTTCGCCAAGCTGGGCTACCTGGCGATTGCGCCCGAGCTGTTCGTGCGCCAGGGCGACGCCCAGTCCTACGGCGAGATCGCCAAGCTGCAGGCGGAGGTCATTTCCAAGGTGCCGGACGCCCAGGTGATGGGCGATCTCGACGCCGCGGTGGCGTGGGCCAAGGCCAATGGCGGCGACACCGGCCGCTTGGGCATCACCGGCTTCTGCTGGGGCGGACGCATCACCTGGCTCTATGCCGCGCATGGGCCGGTCAAGGCCGGCGTCGCGTGGTACGGCCGCCTGGTCGGCAACAATACCGAGCTGACCCCCAGGCACCCCGTCGATCTTGCCAAGGAGTTGAAGGCGCCGGTGCTGGGCCTGTATGGCGGGCAGGATGCCGGCATTCCGCTTGACACCGTTGATAAGATGAAGGCCGCATTGGCCGCAGGAAGCGCGGCTGCCAAGCAGTCCGAGTTCGTGGTCTTTCCTGACGCGCCGCATGCCTTCCACGCCGACTACCGGCCCAGCTACCGAAAGGAAGCCGCCGAAGACGGATGGAAGCGCTGCACGGCCTGGTTCAAGAAGCACGGTGTCGCCTGACTTCACGGTGAAGAGCCGCGCTCCCAAGGAAAAGCAGGGCCGCCCCAGGTTTCCTTGACCCCGCTGGGGGCGGGCAGGGCGCAGCCCGGCCTGGGGGTCCTCGTTCTTGCGGCTCTTTTTTTGGTTCGACATGACGCTGACCTATATCGTCCTCGCCACACTGTTGGGGGGTGTGCTCTCGGTGCTGATCGCAGCGAGCCTGACGCTTACCGTGTTGAGCAAGCTGGTGCGGCACCTCGTCAGCCTGTCGGCCGGCGTGCTGCTCGGCACAGCCCTGCTGCACGTGCTGCCCGAGGCCTTCGAAAGCTCGGCCGGGGCGCATGAACTGTTCCTCACGTTGCTGGCCGGGCTGCTGTTCTTCTTCCTGCTCGAGAAGGCCGAGCTGTACCGCCACGGGCATCACCACGAAGGCGACGGCGACCACCACCACCACGGCTTCGACCACGACCAGGCCGGGCGCGGCGGCTGGAGCGTGCTGGTGGGCGACAGCATCCACAACTTCTGCGACGGCATCATCATCGCCGCCGCCTTTCTGGCCGAACCGCGCCTGGGGGTCGTCACGGCCCTGGCCGTGATCGCTCACGAGATCCCGCAGGAGGTGGGCGATTTCATCGTGCTGCTCAACGCCGGCTTCTCACGCGCGAAGGCCTTGGCCTACAACGCGCTGTCGGGGCTGGCCGCGGTGCTCGGCGGCGTGCTCGGCTACTTCGTCGTCGGCCCCTGGGAAGACCTGTTCCCCTACCTGCTCGTGATCGCGTCGTCGAGCTTCATCTACGTGGCGGTGGCCGACCTGATCCCGCAGCTGCAGCGGCGCCTGTCGCTCAAGGAAACCGCGTCCCAGCTGATGTGGCTGGGCGCGGGCCTCGCCTTCATCACCTTCATCGTCGGGCAGTTCCACGGGCATTGACGGGTCCCCCCCTACGCGCTGCGCGCGCCCCCCAGGGGGCAACACCAGCGGCCCGGCAGAGCCGGCTCCGCGGTGTTCGCTGGGCCGGCATAAGCCGTACGCGGGGTGCCGAGCATCGTGGAAAGGGCGTCAGCCGCTCGTCACCTCTGGCTTGAAGCAGGCAGCGGCACAAGCTCCACTACCTTTCGCATTGAAGTCATTCAGGCGCTCCGCACAGGCCGAGCGCAGGCACGATTGCCGCGCACGGCCCGTGCCGGCCCAGCGAACACCGCGGAGCCGGCTCTGCCGGGCCGCTGGTGTTGCCCCTTGAGGGGCGCGCGCGGCGCGTAGGGGTGGTCCTACCTGACCACCAGAACCGGAATGGCGCTGTGGGTGAGCACGCGGTTGGTCTCGCTGCCGAGCAGCAGCGCCTGCACGCCGCGGCGGCCGTGCGAGGCCATCACAATGAGGTCGCAGTGGTTGTGCTTGGCGTGGTCGACCACGGCCTCCCAGACACTGACCGACTCGACGGTGTGTCCGGTGCAGGGAATGCCGGCGGCGGCACAGGCTTCACGCACCTGGGTGACGTTCTTGCTCGCCATGCGCTCCTGCGCGTCGAGGAACTCTTGCGGCAGCGTCGGCTGCATCTCGGAGATCGCGCTGTACGGATAAGGGTCTTTGACGCTGATCGTGTAGACCTCGGCACCGGTCAATTTCGCCAGTGACACGGCCGTGGATATGGCCCGCTGAGTGATGTCCGAGCCGTCGGTGGGAACGAGGATGCGCTTGTACATGGAGACCTCCGTGGTTTGGAATCCGGGTGGCGTTGCACTGCATCGTGCCCTCATCGAGCCCGACCATGTTGACCCATCTCAAGCGTGCCGCGCAAGCGCATCTCCCCGCAGCACACACGTGGAATCGCGGATGTCCCCACCGGCGGCGCCACGCCAGGCGCTGCCCTCAACCCCGCTCGACCGGCCGTGACGGGTCGGCGCACCATTCGCTCCACGAGCCGGGGTACAGCGCCGAGCCGCCGAGCCCGGCCAGCTCCATCGCGAGCAGGTTGTGGCAGGCGGTGACGCCCGAGCCGCATTGGTGCACCACCTGCCCGGGCGGCAGCCCGGCCAGCCGCGCTTCGAACTCGCGGCGCAGTTCGGCCGCCGGCTTGAAGCGGCCCTCGGGCGTGAGGTTGTCCTTGAAGAAGCGGTTCGCTGCACCGGGAATGTGGCCTGCGACCGGGTCCAGCGGTTCGGTGTCGCCACGGTAGCGTTCGGGGGCGCGGGCGTCGAGCACGCGCAGTGCCGGCGAACCGAGGCGAGCCTGCAGCCCGGCGGCGTCAATGCTGGCCACCAGTGGCTCGCTCAGGGGATACGTGGACGCGTGCACCGGTGTCGGCCCGTCGGTGCTCAGCGTGCCGCCGGCCGCCAGCCAGGCGGCGACGCCGCCGTCGAGCACCGACACCGCGTCGTGTCCCAGCCACTTCAGCATCCACCAGGCTCGCACGCAGTACATGCTGCCCTGGCGGTCGTACACCACCACATGGCGTTGCGGCGTCACGCCGAAGCGCGTGGCGGTGGCGGCGAAGGCCTCGCGCGGCGGCAGCGGGTGGCGGCCGTTGCGGCCGGTCTTGGGGGCCGAGAGGTCGCGGTCGAGGTGCACATAGTGCGCGCCCGGCAGGTGGCCGGCGCGGTAGGCCGCCTCGCCGGCCGAGGGGTCGGCCAGGTCGAAGCCGACGTCCCACAGCACGGGCGGCTGCGGGCCGCGCACCTGGGCGAGCAGTTCTTCGGCGGAAATCAGCGGTGTCGTGTTCATGTCTCGGTGGTGTTGGTAGCGGACGTGGCCGGCGCGGCCTTGGCCCGCAGGAACGTGGCCGCAACACCGGCCACGACGATCAACAGCATGCCTGCAAGCGCCATCCAGGTGACGGGGTCATCGAACAGCAGCACCCCGTAGATGAAGGCGAAGACGATGCCGAGGTACTGCAGGCTCGCGTTGACGAGCGTCTTGCCGGTGGCATAAGCGCGCGTCATCATCAGCTGGGCGACGGTCGCCAGCAGGCCGACCGCCAGCAGCAGCGCCACCCCGGTGGCGCTGTGCGCGCTGATGCCGGTGTAGACCATCGTCAGCGCACCGGCCGCCACGCCGCCGAGCGAGAAGTAGAACACCACGCGGTACTCCGGCTCGCCGGCACGGCCCAGCGCCGTGACCTGCAGGTAGGCGGTGGCGCTCAGCATGCCTGACAGCAGCCCGACGAGGCCGTGCCACAACTGCTGCTGGTCGATCGTCGGCCGCAGGATCAGCGCAACGCCGGCGAAGCCGGTCAGCACGGTCGCGATCAGCCGCGAGTCGATGCGCGCACCGCCGAGCAGGATGGCCCCGCCGAGCAGGAACAAGGCCATCCATACCGACGACATGTAGTTGAGCGTGATCGCGGTGGCGAGCGGCAGGTTGCTGATCGCGTAGAACCACATGCACAGCGCTGCCACGCCCGACAGACTGCGCCAGAAGTGCATCGCCGGCACGCGGGTGCGCAACGTGCCGCCACGCCGCCATGCGAGGAGCGACAGCATCACGGCGCCGACCAGGCCACGGTAGAACACGATCTCGCCCGGCGAGTAGTAGGCCGACGCGTATTTCACGCACAGCCCCATCGTCGCGAACAGGAAGGACGCGAGCATCATCAACACCGGCGCCTGGCTCACAGCACATCCTCCTCGATGCGCATCAGGTGGGCGGGTGGCGGCGGCAGCTCGGCATCGCGCGGCAGCGCGAACACCTCGACCGTGCTGTCGCGGCCCTTGACCTGCCGTGCCCCGAGCGGTGCCAGCAGCGTGCCCAGGGCCTCGGGCAGCAGGTCGCGGGTCTGGCGATTGACGAGCAGCGCGACTTCCGGGTGCTCCTTGCTCAGGCTTTCGAGCCTTGCCGCGATGTTCACCGTATCGCCGATCACCGTGTAAATGCAGCGCTCGGGCGAGCCGATCTGGCCGGCCAGTGCGGTGCCGCTCGCCAGACCGATGCCGGCGACCAACGCCGGCGCACCATACGCCGCTCGCTCGCAATTGAACTCTCCCAGCGCACGCTGCATCTCGACCGCTGCATACAGCGCGCGCTCGACCCGGTGCTCGTCGGGCGTCGGGGCGCCGAACACCACCACCATCGCATCTCCCATGAAGTTGTTGACGTACCCGCCGTAGCGCTGGACCGCTTCGGTCATGCGGGTGAAGTATTCGTTGAGCGTCAGCACGATGTCGCGCGGCTTCATCGCTTCGCACAACTGCGAGAAGCCGCGGATGTCGCTCAGCAGCACGGTCACCTCGACCTCGTGGCCACCGAGCATGAGCTCGCCCTGCAGCAATTGGTCGCGCACTTCCGGCGACACCAGCCGGCCGAACACGTCGCGCTCGCGCTCGCGCTTTTCCAGCTCCCAGCTCATGTGGTTGAACGACCGCGCGAGCAGGCCGAGCTCGTCGTCGCGGTCGAGCTCGACGTGCGCGTTGAGGTAGTGGCCGCGCAGGATGGCCCGTGCCGACCGTGCGACGTGGCGCACGTCGTGCGCCAGCCCGCGTGCGAAGCGCCACGCGATGCCGGCCGCAAGGCACGAAACGGTGAGCACGATCAGGCTGTAGTTCAGCAGTGCTTCGCGCACCAGCGCGCGGTAGGCGTCCAGCGACTCGATCACCCGCACGCTCCAGCCGGCGTGCGCCGGAGCCTCGGCCACCACTGCGTCGGCGGCCGTGCCGTTGCGGTTCGCGATCGGCACGGCGGCGCCGACGTCGGGCGAGCGCGCCACCGACGCAACCAGCGCCTGCGTGTCGTCGCGCAGCAGCGCGCGTACTTCTTCGGAGGCGTCGGCCGGCAGGGCGATCGTGGTTGCGATGGCCTCTCGCGGCAGTCCGACGACGACCCAGCCCAGCAGGCGCGACGTGCCGCCGTTGACATCGCGCGCCGGCTGCACCACGTCGGCGCCGCCGTCCGGCGCGCGACGAGCCACCCAGGTGGTGGTGGCGGGCAGCGAGCCGATGGCCGGCGTGCGGGTGCTGAGTTCGGGAAATCTCACGAGCGCGCGGCCGTGTCTGTCGAGCACCTGCACACGGTCGATCTCGGGATGGCTGCGCACCAGGCTGCGCAACTCGGCGCGCAGGCTGTCATCGGACGGCAGGGTGCCGGCCAGCACTTCGACGGTAGCCGGCGTCGCGGCGACCATCCGCGCCAGTTGTTCGCCGCTCAGCATCAGTTGCCGGACCCGCCCGGCGATCAGCTCGGCCGTCTGGCGGGTGCGGCGTTCCTGTTCGCGTTTCAGCCGCTGCGAGTTCTCGGTCAGCGACAGCAGCCCTGCGATCACGAGCGGCACGATGGTGAGCAGCAGCACGGCTGCAGGCAGCGTGCGGCTGAGGGACCGGCGCTGCAGTTCAGCGGGCGCGGCGTTCACGAGGAGGCTAAGGCGAGTCGGGGCGACACGACGAGGATGATAAGACCACCCCCGTGCGCTGCGCAGAATGAAAAACGCCCGGCCGGGCCGGGCGTCTCGGGCAGGGCTGTCAGCCCCTGTATTGCAGCATCTGCCGGTACCACTCGTGGAAGTGCTGCATGCCGTCTTCCATCGGGCTCTGGTACGGGCCCACCTCGTTGTCGCCGCGCTCGAACAGCGCCTTGCGGCCCCCGTCCATGCGCAGCGCGATCTCGTCGTCCTCGACGCAGGTCTCCATGTAGGCGGCCTGCTCGGCTTCGACGAACTCGCGCTCGAAGGCGGCGATCTCTTCGGGGTAGAAGAACTCCACCACGTTGAGCGTCTTCTGCGGGCCCTTCGGATACAGCGTCGAGACCACCAGCACGTGCGGATACCACTCGACCATGATGTTCGGGTAGTAGGTCAGCCAGATCGCCCCATGCTTCGGCGGCACGCCGCCGTTGAAGCGCAGCACCGCGTCATGCCAGTTGCGATAGGTGTCCGAACCCGGCTTGCCGAGCGCGTTGGCCACACCGACGGTCTGCACCGAATACTCGCGCCCGAACTCCCAGCGCAAGTCGTCGCAGGCGACGAAGTTGCCCAGGCCGGGGTGGAAGGGGCCGACGTGGTAGTCCTCCAGGTAAACCTCGATGAAGGTCTTCCAGTTGTAGTCGCACTCGTGCAGTTCCACCTTGTCCAGCACATAACCGCTGAAGTCGAGTTCCGCTGCCGGGCCCAGCTTAGCCAGGTCGGTGGCGATGTCGCGGCCGTTGTCCTCGAACACCAGCCCGTTCCAGCTCTGCACCTTGTAGTTGTTGAGGTTCAGACACGGGTCCTGTGCGAAGTGCGGCGCGCCGAGCAATTGCCCGTCGAGGCCGTAGGTCCAGCGGTGCAGCGGGCACACGATGTTGCGCTTCGTGTTGCCGCGCCCGCGCAGCATCACCGCCTGCCGGTGGCGGCAGACGTTGGAGATCAGCTCGACGCCGTTGGGCGTGCGCACCAGCGCCCGGCCTTCGCCTTCCTGGGGCAGGGCGTAGTAATCCCCGACCTCGGGCACGGCGAGTTCGTGCCCGAGATACCGGGGACCGCCATGGAAGATGAGCTCCATCTCGCGGCGAAACAGATCGCCGTCGAAATATGCCGATACCGGCAGTTGCGTGTGGCTTTGCTCAAGGGCAATGCTTAGGTCTGACATGATCCCCAGGATCTCCAAAAACCAATGTCCAACCACCCCCACGGTGGGCCCATCTCCCCGGGTCGAGGCACTTCAGGCGCGGCAAGGCCGGAACCTCCTGTCGAATGCGAGGCCGCGATGATTTGCGAAGGGAACCGGACATTTTAAACGGCACGGAGAAGCAGGGGGTGGCGACCGGCCATCACACCGGCGAATTCGACCTGACGCTCCAGAATGCACCGCGCTGGTGCGGGTGCCCCTGACTACAATGGGTGGTTTCACCTGCACGTCATGCCGAAGACCCCGCCCCCCCCGACAGGTACCGAGCCGGCGAGCTATGAAGACGCACTGGCCGAACTCGAGCGGCTGGTGTCCGAACTCGAGTCGGGCCAGTTGCCGCTCGACCGCCTGCTGCAGAGCTACCAGCGTGGCGCACAGTTGCTCACCTACTGCCGCGGCCGGCTCGAGGCCGTGGAGCAGCAGGTCAAGGTGCTGGAAGACGGCCAGCTGAAACCCTGGATGCAAGCATGAGCCTTTCTTCGAGCGGCCTGGTGGCCGCCCTCTCGCCCGTCGCAGCCGGCTTCGACCGCTGGGCGCAGGTACGGCTCGAACGGGTCGAGGCGGCGCTGTCGCAATGGGTGCCGGCCGACGCGCCGGCCGGGCTGGGCGAGGCCATGCGCTACGGCGTGCTCGACGGCGGCAAGCGCCTGCGCCCGCTGCTGGTGCTGGCGGCGGCCGAGTCCGTCGGCGGCCATGCCGACGCCGCGCTGCGTGCCGCCTGCGCGGTGGAGCTGATCCACGCCTATTCGCTGGTCCACGACGACATGCCCTGCATGGACGACGACGTGCTGCGCCGCGGCAAGCCGACCGTGCACGTCAAGTTCGGCGAGGCCACCGCGATGCTGACCGGCGACGCGATGCAGGCGCTGGCCTTCGACGTGCTGACGCCCGACGAGGCGACGGTCCCGCCCGCGCTGCAGGCCATCTTGTGTCGCCTTCTCGCACGGGCGTCCGGGCACGAAGGCATGGCCGGCGGCCAGGCGATCGACCTGGCCAGCGTCGGGCGTTCGCTCGACGAAACCGAACTGCGCGACATGCATCGCCGCAAGACCGGCGCGCTGCTGCGCGCCAGCGTGCAGATGGGTGCGGCGTGCGGCCCTGTCGACGCCACCGCCTGGGACGCGTTGTCGGACTACGGCTGGAGCGTCGGGCTGGCCTTCCAGGTGGTCGACGACATCCTGGACGTGACGCAGGCCTCCGAAACCCTGGGCAAGACCGCCGGTAAGGATGCCGACAACGGCAAGCCCACGTACGTGTCGGTGCTCGGGCTCGACGCCGCGCGTCGCTATGCGGCACAACTGCGCGAGCAGGCGCACGAGGCGCTGGCGAGGGCCGGCCTTCGCGATGCCGGCCTGCTGGCCGTGCTCGCAGACAAAGTCGTGGATCGGCAAAGCTGATGAAGTATCCCCTCCTCGAAACCATCCAGTCGCCCGCCGACCTGCGCCGCCTGCCACGTACCGAGCTGAAGCGCCTGGCCGACGAGCTGCGCGACTTCGTGCTGCAGAGCGTCTCGCAGACCGGCGGGCACCTGTCGTCCAACCTCGGCACCGTGGAGCTGACGATCGCGCTGCACTACGTGTTCGAGACGCCGTGCGATCGCCTGGTGTGGGACGTCGGCCACCAGACCTACCCCCACAAGGTGCTCACCGGCCGGCGCGAGCGCATGCCCTCGCTGCGCCAGCTCGGCGGCATGAGCGGCTTTCCGCGCCGCGACGAGAGCGAGTACGACACCTTCGGCACCGCGCATTCGTCGACGTCGATCTCGGCCGCGCTCGGCATGGCGCTGGCCGCCAAGCAGAAGGGCGAAGAGCGCAAGGCGGTCGCCATCATCGGCGACGGCGCCATGACCGCCGGCATGGCCTTCGAGGCGCTCAACAACGCCGGCGACCCGCATGCCGTGGGCTCGGCCGACGTGCTGGTGGTGCTGAACGACAACGACATGTCGATCTCGCCGCCGGTGGGGGCGCTGAACAAGTATTTCGCACGCCTGATGTCCGGGCGTTTCTATGCCGTCGCGCGCGAAGGCGCCAAGCAGGTGCTGAAGGCCGCGCCGCCGCTGTTCGAGCTGGCACGCCGCTTCGAGGAGCACGCCAAGGGCATGATCGTCCCGGCGACCATCTTCGAGGAATTCGGCTTCAACTACGTCGGGCCGATCGACGGCCACGACCTCGACTCGCTGATCCCCACGCTCGAGAACCTGCGCAACCTGAAGGGGCCGCAGTTCCTGCACATCGTCACGAAGAAGGGCTACGGCTACAAGCTGGCCGAGGCCGACCCCATCGCCTACCACGGCCCGGGCAAGTTCAATCCCGCGGAGGGGTTGAAGAAGGCCGCGGCCGGCGGCAAGCCCACGTTCACGCAGGTGTTCGGGCAGTGGCTGTGCGACATGGCCGAGCAGGACGAGCGCCTGGTCGGCATCACGCCCGCCATGCGTGAAGGCTCGGGCATGGTCGAGTTCGAGAAGCGGTTCCCGAAGCGCTACCACGACGTCGGCATCGCCGAGCAGCATGCCGTCACCTTCGCCGCCGGCAT
Source organism: Caldimonas mangrovi (assembly GCF_023721835.1). Taxonomy (GTDB): domain Bacteria; phylum Pseudomonadota; class Gammaproteobacteria; order Burkholderiales; family Burkholderiaceae_C; genus Caldimonas; species Caldimonas mangrovi. Next base: position 195,743 of record NZ_JAMKFE010000004.1, read on the forward strand.
GGCCTGCGAAGGGCTGAAGCCGGTGGTCGCGATCTACTCGACCTTCCTGCAGCGCGCCTACGACCAACTGATCCACGACGTCGCGATCCAGAACCTGCCGGTGGTTTTCGCGCTTGATCGCGCCGGCATCGTCGGCGCCGACGGCGCCACGCACATGGGCGCCTTCGACATCGCCTACCTGCGCTGCATCCCGAACCTGGGCGTGCTGACGCCGGCCGACGAGAACGAATGCCGGCAGCTGCTGTACACGGCGTTCCAGCAGAACCACCCCACCGCCGTGCGCTACCCCCGCGGCGCCGGTGCCGGCGTCGAAGTGCAGCAGCAGATGGCCGCCTTGCCGTTCGGCAAGGGCGAGGTGCGCCGCACCGGCCAGCGCATCGCCTTCCTGGCCTTCGGCACGCTGCTGTATCCCGCGCTGCAGGCCGCCGAGAAGCTGGATGCCACGGTGGCCAACATGCGTTTCGTGAAGCCGCTCGACACCGCGCTGGTCGAGCAGCTGGCCCGTACGCACGATGCGCTCGTGACCATTGAAGAGGGCTGCCTGATGGGCGGCGCCGGCAGCGCGGTCGCCGAGGCCCTGCATGCCGCCGGCCTGACCACGCCGGTGCTGATGCTGGGCCTGAAGGACGAATTCATCGAGCATGGCGACCCGGCCAAGCTGCTGGCTCTGCAGGGCCTGGATGCCGCGGGCATCGAGCGCTCGGTGCTGCAGCGCTTCGGCGGCAAGCTCGAGCTGGTGCGGCCGGCGGCCAACCAGTGAGAGGGCCGCCATCCCCCTGTAAGCCCTAGGGAAAGTCCCAAGGCCTCAGACTGTCGCGCGGGCGATTGACACGGCCCGTCGCTGAGGACAACGATGAACGACATGACCAGCCTGAAGAACCTGATGCCCTCGTCCGAGGCCATGCCCGACGTGCAGAGCACGCGCGACGAGCGCCGCCTCGCGATCCAGCGCGTGGGTGTCAAGGACGTGCGCTACCCCATCCAGCTGCGCATCGGCGGCCAGGTGCAACCCAGCGTCGCCGTGTGGAACCTCGACGTGGCGCTGCCGGCCGACCAGAAGGGCACGCACATGTCGCGCTTCGTGGCTTGGCTCAACGAGCACCACGCCCAGCCGATCGAGGCCACCGGCCTGCGCGACGACCTCGCCGGCATGCTCAAGCTGCTGAACGCGAACGAAGGCCGCATCGAGGCCCGCTTCTCGTTCTTCATCCTGAAGACGGCGCCGGTGTCCGGCGTGCAGAGCCTGCTCGACTACCAGGGCAAGTGGGTGGCCGAGACCCGGGCCGGCCAGACCACGGTGTGGGCGGAGGTGGTGGTGCCGGTCAAGTCGCTGTGCCCGTGCTCGAAGGAGATCTCCGAGTTCGGCGCCCACAACCAGCGCTCGCACGTGACCATCCGCGCCGAGCTGCTCGGCAACCTCGATTGGCACGAACTGGTGCGTTTCGCCGAAGAGAGCGCGTCCAGCGAGATCTGGCCGCTGCTCAAGCGCACCGACGAGAAGTGGATCACCGAGCGTGCCTACCAGAACCCGAAGTTCGTCGAAGATCTGGTGCGTGACGTGGCGCTGCGGCTGAACGCCGAGCCGCGCATCGGGCGCTATCGCGTCGAAGTCGAAAACTTCGAGTCTATTCACAACCACTCGGCATTCGCGATCATCGAGCGCGAATGAGCGCGGCCGCCAGGCCGCCGGCGCATTGCGCCGACGATGGCTGGACGGTACCCCCCGGCACAACCACTCGGCATTCGCGATCATCGAGCGCGAATGAGCGCAGCCTGAAGGGATGCGCACGGCGCGAATGCGCGGGCCGTGGCTGGGCAGTCGGCCCTGATCGTGCTACAGCCGACTGTCACAACCACTCGGCATTCGCGATCATCGAGCGCGAATGAGCGCGGCCGCCAGGCCGCCGGCGCATTGCGCCGACGATGGCTGGACGGTACCCCCTCGGCACAACCACTCGGCATTCGCGATGATCGAGCGAGAATGAGCGCGGCCCGCTTCGCGTGGACCCCAGCGCCTTCGCGCCGCCTCCCTTCGTCATCACCCTTCCTCAGCACAGTGACCTGACTGCGAGACGTCTCTCGCAGCAGTTCATTGCATAGAAAGGAATCGCGATGGCTCTTCCCGCCGTTCTCCCGGCGCTCGGCGCTGTCGGCCGCACCGTGCTTGGCGCAGCCAACAGCCCTGCGGGGCAAATCCTCCAGACGGGCGCACAGCCCATCATCTCCAGCCTCCTGAACCCGCCGCAGCAGCCCAAGCCGCAGCAGGCTTGAACACGCCTGCGTGGACGGGCACGGCCGGCGGCGACCGCGGCCGGCCGCTCCGGTGCGCAACCGCCTTCACCTGAGGCCCCGCATGAACCACATCGAATCACCCGAAGCCCGGGAACTGGTCCAGTCCATCTTCAAGGCCTGCGCCGAGTGCCGTGCTGACGATGCCGAAGCCGACTGGCACCGGCTGCAATACCTGGGGCCGCTTCCCGAGCTGACCAAAGTCATTCCGGCCTTCATCATGATGAGCCGCGGCCAGAACCTCGACGCGCTGCGCTACATGAACGAGCTGCCCGAAGACCTGTCACCCTCGACCAAGGTGGTGTGCCTGCGCATGGTCGGCGACCCGACCTGGCGGTCGGCCGCGGATGCCCTGATGGACGACCCGGACCCGACGGTGCGCGAGGCGATGCGGCAACTCGTGGAGACCGCCGTGCCGAGCTATTGCTGAGCCGGCCGCCAGCCGCGGCGGAGCCGGTACAGGCAATGCTCGCGCAGCGCATGCCCTGCGGGGACGGCGGGGTGTTCGAAGGTCTGCGCATCGCGTCGCATTCCCAGCCGCTCCATCACCGCCTGCGAGCGCAGGTTGGCCAGCGCGGTGAAGGACACGATCTCGTCCAGTGCCAATCGGTCGAAGCCCACGCGCAACGCCGCACGCGCGGCCTCGGTGGCATACCCCTGGCCCCAGTGAGCCCGAGCAAGCCGCCAGCCGATTTCAACGCACGGCGAGCAAGGAAGCTGCGCCGCCGGCACGTTCAGCCCGACGAATCCGATGAACTGGGCCGTCGCCTTCAACTCGGCGGCCCAGAAGCCCCAGCCGTGCCGCGCGAAGTGCGCCTGCAGACGGTCCACGACAGCATCGCTTTGCTCGCGACTCAACGTGGACGGAAAGAACGCCATCACGTGCGGGTCGGCATTCAGGGCGGCAAACGCAGCGCGGTCCTCGTCTTGCCAGCGTCGCAGGCGCAGCCGCCCGGTCGTGAACTCGATCGGCGGCTGCACCGCCGGAGGCACCCAGGCCGCGGACGTCAACGCACGACCAGGCGCGCCGGCCCTTCGCCCACCGAGCCGATGACCGCCGCCATGTCGAACCCCCGCTGGCGGAACACTTGCAGCACGCGCTCTGCGGCTTCCGGCGCGCACGACACCAGCAGGCCGCCACTCGTCTGCGGATCGGTCAACAGGGCCTGTTCGGCCATGGCAAATCCTTCGGGCAACTGCACCTGCTCGCCATAGCTCGTCCAGTTGCGCCCAGAAGCACCGGTGACCAGACCCTGCGATGCCAGCTCACGCACGCCGGGCAGCAGCGGCACGCTCGCCCAATCGATCTGCACCGTCGCCTTGGCGCCCCGCGCAAGTTCCAGCCCATGGCCCGCGAGACCGAAGCCCGTCACGTCCGTCAGCGCATGCACGCCGGGCAACTCGGCCAGTTCCGGCCCCGGCGTGTTGAGCTTCGTCGTGCTGGCGATCATCTGGCGATAGCCCTCGTCACCCAGGCGCTCCTTCTTCAGCGCGGCCGACAGCACACCCACGCCCAGCGGCTTGCCCAGCACCAGCACGTCGCCGGGTTTGGCATCGGCGTTGCGTTTCACCTTCGAGGGGTGCACCAGCCCCATCACCACCAGGCCGTAGATCGGCTCGACCGAGTCGATGGTGTGCCCGCCGGCGATCGGGATGCCGGCCTCGCCGCACACACTTTCGCCGCCCTTCAGGATGCGGCCGATCACGTCCAGCGGCAGCACGTTGATCGGCATGCCGACCAGCGCCAGCGCCATGATCGGCCGGCCGCCCATCGCATAGACGTCGGAGATCGCGTTGGTGGCGGCAATGCGCCCGAAGTCGTACGGGTCGTCGACGATGGGCATGAAGAAATCGGTCGTCGCGATCAGCGCCTGTTCGTCGTTGAGCTGGTAGACGGCCGCATCGTCGGCGGTCTCGATGCCCACCAGCAGCGCGGGCGGCACCGGCAGGCCGGCCGTGCCCTTGAGGATCTCCGACAGCACGCCGGGAGCGATCTTGCAGCCGCAGCCGCCGCCGTGGGACAAGGACGTGAGGCGGGGGGCGGCAACGGGGGAGGAGGCAGTCATCGTGAGAAGGGAGAGAGAAGCGAGTGCACCAAGTGTAGGACGTGGCGCCGTTCCTCGTCGGGCTCGAACAGCGAGCTGCGCTGCTGCCCCTGCCCGCGCAAGTGCGCCAGGAAGGTCGGCTCGTCGCGGCAGCGCTCGATCAGCCGCGCCAGCGCCACGTCGTCGCCCAGCTCGAAGTAGCCGTCGTAGCCTGCGCCCAGCATGCCGACGTTGCCGTCGACGCGCGAGGCCAGCACCGCGGTGCCGCACTGCACCGCCTCCACGATCACCTGGGCGCCGCCTTCCATGCGCGAGCTGTTGACCAGCACCTGGGCGCGGCGCATGCGCTGGCGTACGAGGTGGTGGGCCATTCCGCCCAGCCAGCGGTAGTTCGGCTGCGTTTGTGCGCAGGCCTGTGCCGCGATGCGTTGCATCTCGTCGAGCGCCTCGCCGATCTGCTCGAAGCGAATGTCGCTGCGGTCGCCCAGCCGCTGCGCGGCCAGCATGAAAGTGAGCGGGTCCTTCTCGTCGCGCAGGTGCCCGACCTGCACCACGCGCAGCCGCTGCCGGGGCGTCGGGGCAGGGGCGAGGCGCGGCGCGGACTGGTAGATCACGACGCAGTGCGGACGCCGGTCTTCGGGAAGCTGCCCGACGGCGGCCTCCTGCAGCACCACCAGCCGGCTCGCGAGCTGGATCGAGCGCCGGGCGCTCTCGTCGAACGGCAGGTCGCGGTAGAGGTCGGTGCCCGTGAGCACCAGCACGCGCGGCGCATCGGGTGTCTCGGCGGCGTGCCGGGCCAGCGACGCCGCCGAGCGGCGCGCATGCAGCGCGATCAGCAGATCGCACGGCTCGCCTGTCCATTCGGTCACGATGCGGGTGCGACAATGACCGCCCAGAAAGCGCGACCAGCGGTAGGCTGTACGCCAGTTGCCGTTGTTGGCCTGCGCCAGCGACGGGCTCACGATCACGACTGAAGGTGCAGCAGAGGTGGACATCGATACGCCAGACATGCGTCGCAGCGGCCGCGACCTCCTGTCGCTGGCCCTGATCGACAGCCGCAACTGTACGTTGCATCGCTTCAGCATGTACCAGCAATCCTTGCAGGTGCCGCTGATGGCCGAGCTCAACCCGCCGCTGTGGGAACTCGGTCACGTCGGCTGGTTCCAGGAGTACTGGATCGGCCGCAACGTCGAGCGCCATCTCGGCCCGGCCGCCGACCGCACCCGCCCTCGGCTCGGCTCCATCGAACCGTCCGCCGACCGGCTGTACGACTCGTCCAACGTGTCGCACGACGAGCGCTGGCACCTCGAACTGCCCGAGCCCGACAGCACGCTCGCCTATCTCGTCGAGACGCTCGAATCGACGCTCGACATGCTGGCGCATGCCCCGGAAACCGACGACGGCCTGTACTTCTTCCGCCTCGCGCTGTTCCACGAGGACATGCATGCCGAAGCCTTCGCCTACATGGCGCAGACGCTGGGGCTGCCGATGCCCGAGCTGCCGTGGCCCATTCCGGTCGCGCAACGCCCGGCCGTCGGTGTGCCGGCCACCCGCTGGCAGCTCGGCAGCCGGCCCGGCAACGGTTTCGTGTTCGACAACGAGAAATGGGCGCACGAGCAGCGCGTGCCCGAGTTCGAGATCGACGCGCAGCCGGTCACCTGGGCGCAGTACATCGAGTTCATCGAGGACGGCGGCTACGACGAAGCCTTGTGGTGGTCGGCCGAGGGCTGGGCCTGGCTGCAGGCCAGCGGCCGGCGTGCGCCGCGCCACGTCGAGCAGGTGCGCCACGGCCTGCTGGTGCAGCGCGGCGACGCGCTGGTGCGCGCGGCGCTCAACACGCCGGTGATGCACGTGAACTGGCACGAGGCCCAGGCCTGGTGCCGCTGGGCCGGCCGCCGGCTGCCCAGCGAGGCCGAGTGGGAAGTGGCCGCCGGCATCGCCGGCAGCCGGGGCTTTCGCTGGGGCGAGGTGTGGGAATGGACGGCCAGCCGCTTCGAGCCCTACGCCGGATTCCAGGCCGACCCGTATGCCGACTATTCGCAGCCGTGGTTCGGCACGCATCGCGTGCTGCGCGGCGGCTCGTTCGCGACCCGCCCGCGCATGAAGCACGTGAAGTACCGCAATTTCTATCGGCCCGAGCGCGACGACGTCTTCAGCGGTTTCCGGTCCTGCGCGCTCTGAGGCCCTGGGCTGGCCGCACCGACATCGGGCCGGGCCGCGATCGGCGCGTGCTGCACCATCAGTTCGACCACCCAGTCGACGAACACCCGCAGCTTGGCGCTGACGTGCCGGTTCGGCGGGAACGCCACGTACATCGGCATCGGCTCCAGATGCCAGTCGCCGAACAGCGGCACCAGTTCGCCGCGTGCCACGTGCGCCGCGGCCATGTAGTGCGGCAACCAGAGGACGCCCATGCCCGCCAGACCGGCAGCCAGGTAGGCGTTGCCGTCATCCATCGCCACCACGTAGCGCCCCTGCACGTCGAGGTGCTCGCCATTGCGCCACATGGGGGCGGGCGCCACCTTGCCGCTGCGTGCGCGCAGGTAGCCGACGATGCGATGGTGCGTGTCTTCCAGCTCGCGCGGATGCACAGGCGTGCCGGCGCGTTGCAGGTAGCCGGGGGCCGCGTAGACGCCGAGTTGCAGCTCGCCCACGCGGCGGGCCACCAAGGACGAGTCCGTCAGCTCGCCGCCGCGCAGCACGCAGTCCACGTTGTCGCCGATCAGGTCCACCATGCGGTCGCTGACGCCCATGTCGAGCTGGATCTCGGGGTAGCGCGCGTGAAAGGCCGGCAAGGCGGGCACCAGGATCATGCGTGCGAACGGGCTCGGCACGTCCACCCGCAGCCGGCCCCTGGGTGAGACGGAAGCACTGGACAAACTGGTGTCGGCGTCCTCCAGATCGGCCAGCAGGCGCACCACGCGTTCGTAGTAGGCGGCACCGTCCGCGGTGATCCGCACCCGGCGAGTGGTCCGGTGCAGCAGTTGGACGCGCAGCCGCGCCTCCAGCTGCTGCACCAGTTGCGTCACGCTGGTCTTGTTCATGTGCAGCGTCTGCGCCGCCTTGGTGAAGCTGCCCGCCTCCACCACGCGGACGAAGGCCCGCAGCGCATCGAAACGGTCCATGTCGGCTCCTGGCGCTTCGAGGATTGTTTGGAATCTGCAAACAGTGATTGTGCGTCCTGCTTGTTTATCCGCACGAAGCCCGCCTCTAGAGTGCCGTCATCCCATCCATCCATACCAAGCAAGAGGTGATGCATGTCTGCACGTGATGTCGTTTTTCCGGCCGGGCGCCAGGCCTTGTACGAAAAGAACCGCTACTCGCCGGCCATCCGTTCCAACGGGTTCCTGTTCGTTTCGGGGCAGGTCGGCAGCCGGCCCGACGGGTCGCCGGAGCCCGAGCTGGAGGCGCAGGTCCGGCTGGCGTTCGACAACCTGAACGCCATCCTGGTGGCCGCGGGCTGCAGCTTCAAGGACGTGGTCGACGTGACGGTCTTTATCGTCGACCCCGCATCGCAGTTCGAACCGATCTGGAAAGTGGTGGGCGAATACTGGGGCGAAGCACCGCACCCGACGCTGACGGGCATCGGCGTGACCTGGCTCTACGGCTTCCAGTTCGAGATCAAGGTGATCGCCAAACTGCCTGAAGCCGGCGCCGCCTGACGCGCGCTCAACCCTTGGGCTTGCGCCAGCTCCACCACGGCAGCACCTGCCGCAGCGACAGCACCTCGCCGCTGCGGGCCGGTGCATAGCCGGGCAGGGCGGCCAGCACCTGCTGCCACGCCTGGCTGCGCAGCAGCGCGCGCAGCTTCAGCACTTCGGGTTGCTCCAGGTGCGAGCGCAGCGTGGCCAGGAAGTACTGCTCGCGCGCCAGCTCGATGAACTCCAGCCCGCGCCGCCGCGCGGCCGGCTCGATGCCGAAGGACGCGTCCGCGCTGCCGCTCGCCACCGCTTCGGCCGCGGCCTCGTGCGAAGGCTCGGCGCGCTCCCAGGTGGCGAGGGCCGACGGCACCAGCCGCTGGCTCGCCAGCAACTGCTCGAGCACCACGCGCGTGCCGGTGCCGCGTGGCCGGTTCGCGAAGCGCAGGCCGGGCCGCGCCAGATCGGCCAGCGTCTGCAGCCCCAGCGGATTGCCGGCGGCGACGATCAGGCCCTGCGCGCGCTCGGCAAAACCGATCAGCTTGTGCATGCCGGGCTTGAACATCGGCCGGTACACCCGGGCGGTCGGCGAGCGCAGCGGCGACTCGACCAGCGCATGAAAACCCGCCATCAGGCAGCGCCCCTCGTTCAAGGCCGCCAGGGCATCGACGCTGCCGGTGAACTGGATGTCGAGGTGCAGGTTGTGCTGCGACGCCGCCATCTCGCGCAGCTTCGGCAACGCGGCGTCATGGCTGGCATAGACCGTCAGCACGCCGGCGTCGGCGTCGAAGGCCACCGCGAAGGCGCGCTCCAGCTCGCTGCGCAGGGCCTCGACCTGCGGCGCCAGGCGCGCCCGGGCGCGGCGCTCGGCCCACAGCAGCTTTTCGCCGAACGGTGCGAGCTGCGCGCGCTGGCCCTTGGCCCACAGCACCAGCGGTTGCCCGAGCTCCTGCTCCCAGCGCTTCAACTCGCCCCAGACGTGGCGGTACGACAAGTGCACCTCGCGCGCTGCGGCAGAGATGGAGCCGCTGCGATGGATGGCCTCCAGCAAGTGCAGCAGCGGGTGCTGCAGGTCGCCCGCGGCCGCGTTCTCGGGGCCGAGCGAGTAGGTGAGCTGGATCCTATGCATGCGTGTTCATATCGCCTGTTGACGAAGGCCCGCCTAGGATAGCCGCGGCCGCCCGGCATTTCCGGCGGTTGAGGGTCGCATGAATTCCTTCCTCGAAGCCTTCGGCAGCACCTTGCGCCTGCTCGTCACGCTCGATCCGCAATTGCTGCAGATCGCCGGGCTGTCGCTCAGCGTCAGCGCCATGGCCACCCTCATCGGTGCATCGGCCGGGCTGCTGCTGGGCGCCTGGATTGCAGTCAGCAGCTTTCCCGGCCGGCGCGCGCTGCTGGTGGTACTGAACACGCTGCTCGCGCTGCCGTCCGTCGTCGTCGGGCTGGTGATTTATCTGCTGCTGTCGCGTGCGGGGCCGCTCGGCACGCTCGGCATCCTGTTCACACCGTCGGCCATGGTGATCGCGCAGACGGTGCTGGTGCTGCCCATCGTCACCGCGCTGTCGCGCCAAGCCATCGAGGACGCGATGCGCGACCACGGCGAACAGCTGCGCTCGCTCGGCGCGGGGCGCCTCGGTTGCGCGCTGACCCTGCTGTGGGACGAGCGCATGGCGCTGCTGACGCTCGCGCTCGCGGCCTTCGGCCGGGCGGTGTCCGAGGTGGGCGCGGTGATGATCGTCGGCGGCAACATCGATGGCGTCACGCGTGTGATGACCACGGCCATCGCGCTGGAGACGAGCAAGGGTGATCTGCCGCTCGCGTTGGCGCTGGGCGTGGTGCTGCTGTCCATCGTGCTGGTGCTCAACGTGCTGATCGCCGTGCTGCGCGGCTGGCGGGCGCGCACCGACGAGGCCTACGCATGAAACACGCTGAATCGCATGCCGTGGCGCCGGCTTCCAAGCCCGCGGCCGCATCGAACCGGGCCGACTCGGTGGCGGCACCCGGTCCCTGCATCGAACTGCGCGGCGCAAGCGTGCGTTTCGGGCGCAAGCTCGCGCTGTGCGGCGCCGACGTGCGTGTGCAAGCGGGCGAGCGTATCGCGCTGGTCGGCGCCAACGGCAGCGGCAAGAGCACGCTGCTGCGCGCGCTGCACGGGCTGGTGCCGCTGGCCGAGGGCAGCCGCGATGTCGCGCCCGGCCTGCAGCTGGCCATGGTGTTCCAGCGGCCGTTCATGCTGCGGTTGTCGGCGCGTGCGAACGTCGAACTGGCGCTGTTCTTCGCCGGCGTGGCGCGAGCCGAGCGGCGCGAACGCGCCGAGGCGGCGCTGCGGCGCGTGGGCCTGGACGGCGAAGCGCGGCGCTCGGGGCGGGTGCTGTCCGGCGGCCAGCAGCAACGCCTCGCGCTCGCGCGCGCCTGGGCACTGCAGCCCGACGTGCTGCTGCTCGACGAGCCCACCGCCAGCCTCGACCCTACGGCCAAGCGCGAGGTCGAGGCGCTGGTCGAGGAGTTCACCCACGCCGGCATGACCCTGGTGATGAGCTCGCACAACCTGGGCCAGGTCAAGCGCCTGGCGGGCCGCGTGATCTATCTCGAACAAGGCCGCCTGCTGTGCGACGTGGACACCGGGCGCTTCTTTCACGGCGAGCTCCCGCGCGAAGCCGAACTCTTTCTCCGAGGAGAACTTCCATGGCGTTGACCCCGTCCCTGCGCCGCCGGGCGCTGCTGGCCTGCTGCGGCATGGTCCTCGCTGCGTCGAGCGTGGCAGTCCGCGCGCAGGAGCGCCACATCGTGATGGCCTCGACCACCTCGACCGAACAGTCGGGTCTGTTCGGCCATCTGTTGCCGGCCTTCAGGCAGGCGACCGGCATCGAGGTCCGCGTGGTGGCGCTCGGCACCGGCCAGGCCCTCGACATGGGCCGCCGCGGCGATGCCGACGTGGTGTTCGTGCACGACAGGGTGGCCGAGGAGAAGTTCGTCGGCGACGGCCACGGCCTGATGCGCCGGCCGGTCATGTACAACGACTTCGTCATCGTCGGCCCGCGGTCCGACCCGGCCGGCGTCCGAGGCCGGGACGTCGTGGCGGCGCTCGGCAGGCTGGCCGCCGGCAGCGCGGCCTTCGTCTCGCGCGGCGACAAGAGCGGCACCCACGCGGCCGAGCTGCGCTACTGGAAGGCCGCCGGCATCGACACGCCGGCGGGCAGGGCGCCCGGCTACAAGGAGTGCGGCTGCGGCATGGGCCCCGCGCTCAACATCGCTTCGTCGACCGACGCCTACGTGCTGACCGACCGCGGCACCTGGCTGTCGTTCAAGAACCGCGGCCAGCTGGCGGTGCTGGTCGAAGGCGACAAGCGCCTGTTCAATCAGTACGGCGTGATCGTCGTGAACCCGGCGAAGCACCCGCACGTCAAGCGCGACCTGGCCCAGGCCTTCGCCGACTGGGTCGTTTCGCCGAAGGGGCAGGCCACGATTGCCGACTACAAGATCAACGGCGAGCAGCTGTTCTTTCCCAACGCGAACGACGAGCGCTGAGCGGTGCAAAGCGAGGGCTTACGAGCGCGAATGGCCGGACGTGAGCCCGCGCGCGGCGGCCCGGTCGATCTGCTCGGCCGGCTTCTCGGGGCGGGTGGCCTGCTCCAGCACCGACAGCGCGCCGTCATCGTCGACGGGGATGTCGAGCTTGCGTGCGATGGCCGCCAGCAGCTGCAGCATCTTGGTGTTTTTCCTGTTCGCTCAGCAGGTTGATCTGCAGGTCCAGCGCGTTGCGCCGCTCTGCCACACGTGCATCGTCGTTCTGGCTGATCAGGACGAGGGTCGACAGAAAGATGGCCTCGAGCGACACCATCAGCGTGAGGAAGATGAACGGGTAGGGGTCCGGATGATCGGCGCCTGGCCAGACGTTCAGCGTGATCCAAGCCGCGAAGGCGAACGCGTGCAGCCAAATGAAAGGCATGGAGCCGCAGAACGTGGCAATGCGGCGCGCCAGGCGCTGCGAAAAGCTGGTGCCGGCGCGGGCCGCCTGGTCGAGCGCGACGATCGCTTCGACGTTGCGTTCGGTCAAGCGGCCGAGGCTGGCGGCGTTTCGGCCTCGATGGCCCTGTGAACGGCTCGCATGCTGAGTCATCGGTCTGCCGGCACGTCCTTCCTGCCCAGTGTGCCAACAGCTCAGCAAATCCCATTCCCGGTGGCCGGGTCTGGAGCGCCGACCGGCCGGTGCTATGGCGCCTGCGTGCTGTTACGCAGCTTGCGGTACAGCGTGTTGCGTCCGATGCCGAGCTGACGGGCCGCTTTGGAGACATTGCCGTTCGCCGCGTCGAGCGCCCGGCGGATGGTCGCCAGTTCCACGTCTTCCAGCCGTGCGGTCGGCGCGGCTTCGGGCCGGGCGGGAGGGCCTGACAGCGGCGAGGGGGCCGGCGCCGTGGCCGGCCACAGTGTCGGCCAGTTGAAATAGGCCCGCGCATACAACGGTGGCCCCGCCGCATCGGCATTGGCCGGTGGCAGGTGCAGTGGGGTGTCGTGGTGCCGGCGGCAGTGGTCGACGATGTGGGCCAGCGACACGCCGAACACCGGCTCCAGCCCGCGCATGCGCAGCGCCGCCGGGCTCATGCGCAACTGGTCGAGCGCACTGCGATTCGCACCCAGGATCTGCCCTTCCGGCGACAGCGCCACCATGCCTTCGCGCATCGTGCCGAGGTATTCCACGCGGTGGTGGAAGTGCAGCCGCAGCCCGTGGCGGAACCTGTCGGCGAACCACTGGTTTTCGATCATGCGTGCCGACATCGTCACCATCGCCAGCGTATGCGGGTGATAAGAGCGCTGGTCGCCTGACACGTCCAGCACGCCCAGCACCTTGCCGGCGTGGTCGAAGATCGGCGAGGCCGAGCAGGTCAGGAAACGGTTGGCGCGCACGAAGTGCTCGCTGCCGTGCACGAGTGTGGCGGCCTCGTCGAACAGCGCGGTGCCCACGGCGTTGGTGCCCTTGGTCGCTTCCGACCAGTTGACCCCCGGCGCCAGCGCGATCTGCTGCGCCCGTTCCATGAAGCCGTCGTCGCCCACGCTGTGCAGGATGGTGCCGTGCGTGTCGGTCAGCACGACCAGGCTGCGGGTGGAGACGATCTGCTCGAACAGCAGTTCCATCACCGGCGCCGCGTGCTCGAACAAGCGCCGGTTGCGCTCGCGCATGTCTCGCAAGGCGCCGGGCGAGACCGGGCTCAGGTCGGGCAGGCGGTTTTCTTCGACGCCCATGGCCTGGCAACGTGCATGCGACTGCGAGATGGACTGCGCGTGCGCCGGCGTGTGGGCCGGCAGGGCGGCAGCCTGCAAGGGCGTGGGGTGGGCCATCGGGGGGTCTCCGGCGTGGCCGCCTCGCGTGGGGCGGCTCTTGGACGCCGATGATGCGCCCTGGGCACCGCTTTGACGCTCCGGTGTTGCCAGTAATGCAGCCTGCCACTCGGACATTCCCTGGGCCGTTCTGGCGCACAGTGTTCCAGCTTGGCGCAACCGGCGCTTTCAAGGCCGTTTTATTAGGGGTTACGCCTAAGTTTCCCGGCCGCGCACCTAGGAACAACATTTCATAGCCCGCCGCGCAGGCCTTGTCCTGCCCGGCCACGCACGAACCCCACACCAGCCAACCGAAAGGCCAGCCATGCAAAAGGTTCTGCACATCAACCCCGAGAAGTGCACCGGCTGCCTGCAGTGCGAAATGGCCTGCAGCTACGAGAACTACGGTGTCTACGCCACCGCCAAGTCGCGCATCAAAGTGTTCGACTTCCATGACACCGGCCGCAAGGTGCCCTACACCTGCACCCAGTGCGACGAAGCCTGGTGCCTGCACGCCTGCCCGGTGGAGGCCATCACCATCAATGCCTTGACGGGCGCCAAGGTGGTCAACGACAGCACCTGCGTGGGCTGCAAGGTGTGCACCATCGCCTGCCCGTTCGGCACCGTGAACTACGTGCAGGAGACCGGCAAGGTGCAGAAATGCGACCTGTGCGGCGGCGCGCCCGCCTGCGTCGAAGCCTGCCCCACCACCGCCATCACGTATGTGGACGCCAACTGGACCGGGCTGGACCGCATGCGCGCCTGGGCCGGCAAGCTGGGCAACCATGCCGCCAACCCCGCCGCCTGACGCGACCGCACTTCAAGGAGAAGCACCATGTCCTGGGCCGGCAAGATCCTGCGCGTGAACCTCACCACCGGCGAGGTGAAAAGCGAACCGTTGAACATGGAATGGGCCCGCGCCTACCTCGGCTCGCGCGGCCTGGCCACCAAATACCTCACCAGCGAGATCGACCCGAAGGTCGACCCGCTGTCCACCGAGAACAAGATCATCTGGTCGACCGGGCCGCTGACCGGCACCATGGCGTCCACCGGCGGGCGCTACACGGTGGTGACCAAGGGCCCGCTGACCGGTGCCATCGCGTGCTCCAACTCCGGCGGGTATTGGGGCGCCGAACTCAAGATGGCCGGCTGGGACATGGTCATCTTCGAGGGCGCGTCGCCCCGGCCGGTGTTCCTGTACATCGAGGACGACAAGGTGGAACTGCGCGACGCCGCGCACCTGTGGGGCAAGTCGGTGTGGGAGACCGAAGGCACGCTGAAGAAGGAGTTGCAGGACCCGCTGGTGCGCGTGTCGTGCATCGGCAAGGCGGGCGAGCAGCAGGTGCTGTTCGCCGCCGTGGTGAACGACCTGCACCGAGCGGCCGGCCGCTCGGGCGTGGGCGCGGTGATGGGTGCCAAGAACCTCAAGGCCATCGCCGTGCGCGGCACCCAGGGCGTGGGCAACATCGCCGACCCGAAGGAATTCATGAAGGTCACCTTCGAGAAGAAGAAGGTGCTGGCCGACAACGCCGTCACCGGCCAGGGCCTGCCGGCCTATGGCACACAGGTGCTGATGAACGTCATCAACGAAGTGGGCGCGCTGCCGACGCGCAACCACCGCGACAGCCAGTTCGAAGGCGCCAAGGACATCTCGGCCGAAGCCATGGCCGTGCCGCGCAAGACCGACGGCAAGCCCCACCTGGTGACCAACCAGGCCTGCTTCGGCTGCACCATCGCCTGCGGGCGCATCAGCAAGATCGACGAAAAGCACTTCAGCGTCGAGAACAAGCCGCAGTACTGGGGAGCCTCGGGCGGCTTGGAATACGAAGCCGCCTGGGCGCTGGGCGCCGCCAACGGCGTCAACGACCTGGAAGTGCTGCAATACGCCAACCTGCTGTGCAATGAAGAGGGCATGGACCCGATCTCGTTCGGCGCCACCGTGGGCGCCGTGATGGAGCTGTACGAGATGGGCGTGCTGACGAAGGAGCAGCTCGGCATCGAGGCACCATTCGGCTCGGCTCGGGCGCTGGCCTACTTTGCGGAGATCACCGCCCGCGGCGAAGGCTTCGGCAAGGAGATCGGGCAGGGCTCGAAGCGCCTGACCGCCAAGTACGGCCACCCCGACCTGACGATGAGCGTGAAGGGCCAGGAGTTCCCGGCCTACGACGCGCGCGGCATCCAGGGCATGGGCCTGGCCTATGCCACCAGCAACCGCGGTGCATGCCATTTGCGCGGCTACACCGTCGCATCCGAAGTGCTGGGCATCCCGGTCAAGACCGACCCGCTCACCGCCGACGGCAAGCCCGAGCTGGTGAAGGCCTTCCAGGACGCCACCGCCGTGTTCGACTCGGCCGGCATCTGCATCTTCACCAGCTTCGCGTGGACGCTGTCCGACGTGCAGCCGCAGGTGGCCGCGGCCTGCGGCGCCGAGTTCACGATGGACAACCTGAACACCATCGGTGAACGCATCTGGAACATGGAGCGCGACTTCAACAACCAGGCCGGCTTCACCGCCCAGGACGACATGCTGCCCAAGCGCCTGTTGACCGAAGGCGCCAAGAGCGGCCCGGCCAAGGGGCTGACCAGCAAGCTGGGCGAGATGCTGCCCAAGTACTACGAAGCGCGCGGCTGGGACGCCAACGGCCAGCTCAAGCCCGAGACCCGCACCCGCCTCGGGCTGTGATGGCCCACCCCCTACGCGCTTCGCGCGCCCCCTCCAGGGGGCGACACCAGCGGACCGGCAAAGCCGGATCCGCGGCGTCACTCGGGCGATAGCGCCTCGGTGTGCCCGCGCGTTGTTGAAGCGCGCGGTGGAGACCAGCAATGAAGAGACATGTGATCCTGGGTGCCGGCCCGGCCGGCGTGATCGCCGCCGAGACGCTGCGCAAGCACGCGCCCGACGATGCCATCGTCGTGATCGGCGACGAGCCCGAGCCGCCGTATTCGCGCATGGCCATCCCCTACCTGCTGGTGGGCCGCATCGACGAGCGCGGCACCTATTTGCGCAAGCACCCGGCGCACTACGACAACCTGCGCCTCGACGTGCGCCGCCAGCGCGCCAAGCGCGTCGACGTGCCCGCGCGGGCCGTGGTGCTCGACGACAACACCGCGATCCACTTCGACACGCTGCTGGTCGCCACCGGCTCCCGGCCGGTGCGCCCGCCCATCCGTGGCATGGACCTGGCCCAGGTGCACCCCTGCTGGACGCTCGAAGACGCCCGTGCCATCCAGCGCCTGGCCACGCCCGGCGCGCGCGTGCTGCAGATGGGGGCCGGCTTCATCGGCTGCATCATCCTGGAGGCGCTCGCCGCGCGCGGCGTGCAACTGACCGTGGTGGAAATGGGCGACCGCATGGTGCCGCGCATGATGGGCCCCACCGCCGGCGGCATGATCAAGCGCTGGTGCGAGCACAAGGGCGTGCGCGTGCTGACCGGCACCCGCGTGGAAGCCATCGAAAGCGGCACGCCGCTGTCGGTGCGCCTGTCCAACGGCCTGCACGAAAGCTTCGACCTCGTCATCAGCGCCACCGGCGTGAAGCCGAGCATCGGCTTCCTCGAGAACTCGGGCGTGCAGTGCCTGCAAGGCGTGCTGACCGACGAGCACATGCAGACCAACGTGCCGGGCATCTACGCGGCCGGCGACTGTGCCGAGGCCTACGACCTGGTCAGCGGCAAGACCATCGTCAGCGCCATCCAGCCCAACGCCGCCGACCAGGCCTACGTGGCGGCGGTGAACATGGCCGGCCGGCCCGCGGTGCTGAAAGGCGTGACCCAGATCAACGTGCTCGACACGCTGGGGCTCATTTCCGCCAGCTTCGGCGACTGGCAGGGCGTGCCCGGCGGCCAGCACGCGGAGCTGACCGACGAAAACGCCTTCCGCCATCTGAGCCTGCAGTTCGACGGCGACCGGCTGGTGGGCTGCAACAGCATCGGCTGGACCGACCACGTGGGCGTGATGCGCGGGCTGGTGGAGGGCCGCGTGCCCCTGGGCGACTGGAAAGACCGGCTGCTGCACGACCCGACCCGCCTGATGGAGGCCTACCTGGCCCGCGCGCAGGCGCAAGACCGGTGGTCCGCCGCCAAGGTGGCCTGACCCATGGACATGAAGATCACGTTCAAGCTCTACGCCACGTTGACCGACTACCTGCCCGCGCACTCGCGCATCGGCAACGTGGTCGACCTGGAAGTGCCCGAAGGCGCCACCATCGAGCAGGTGACCGAGCCCTTCAACCTGCCGCGCCAGCTGGTGCACCTGGTGCTGGTGAACGGCCATTACATCGCGCCCGAGCAGCGCGCCGGGCACCGGCTGCAGGAAGGCGACGTGCTGGCGATCTGGCCGCCCATAGCCGGTGGATGAGCAAGGCGGACGAGGGCACCTGCCCGCCCACTTTCGAGCGTGAGATGGGCTGCACCGAAGCCGAGTGGCTGCGATGGCTGCCCGGCGCGGTGAGAGGTGCACCGCTGCAAGTGGAGACCGGCCGTGCGCAGGTGACGCTGGGGCCGGGGCGGCTCGCCTTGCAGTGGCAGGTGCTGACGCCCCGGGTGATGGCGCTGGTGCGCATTCCGCGGCTGCACGTGAGCTTTTGCTTCGAGGGCGTGGCGCCGGCTGAGCGTGACGCGTTCATGCGCTATTTCGACCTGCATACGCGCCGGGGTGGCGGGTAGCCCGCGGCCGGATCAGCGTGTGCGCGTGCGCCGGCCGGCCGGCATTTCGCGTGCGATGTCCTGCGTCACGGCTTCGGCCTGTTTGCGCACCTCGGCCGGGAACATGTGGATGTCCTCAAAGCGCAGCTGCGGCAGCCGTTCTTCGATCAGCTCGATGACCGCGCGCGCTTGCATGCCGTCCCGCTGGCGCTTGCGCGCCTCGCGTTCCTTGTCTTGCGCCATCCATAGCTTGAACAACGCGAAGGCCCGCGGGTCGACCGTGTGCATGCGGGCCATGCCGCCTGTTTCCGAGACGATCACCTCACTGAACTTCGGCGCACTGAGCAGCCAGTCGGAGTTGCGCGCCTGTACCGCCCAGAAGTCGTCGGCGCCCGGTTTCAACTGGCGCGGCTGCTCGTCGCTTCCGGGCCCGAGCCTGCGCAGGATGTCGATCTCGTAGCCCTTGCTGTTGACGGCGGTGTACAGCTGGTCTCGACGCAGCTCGAACGTCGGGTCCACCTTGCGCAACAGCCCCAGCATGCCTTCGGCCAGCGGCCCTTCCTGCACCGCCAGGCTCAGGGTCTTGCGGTTGTCCCACAGCAGGTCGAGGTCTTGTGTGGCGAGGATGGTCTGGTCGAGACGCACGCCCGCGGCCGTTTCGTACGCATAGAGCGCGTTGGTGCCGATGACGATGAACTGGCTCGACAACCCCGATGCTTCCACCGCGGCCAACAATTCGACAATGATCCGGGGTGTGCGGCCGACATACAAGGCGCGGTTGACCCGTTCATGGCGCTTGATTGCGTCGCGCAGACCGGACGCTATTTCGGCAACCCGTTGTTTGCCGCCGACGAACTTGTCGTAGATGGCTTCGGTTTCCGGGCTGCGCCGGCCCAGGCCTTTCTGCGCCCCGCCAGGGCTCGTACGTACCAGATACTGGTGTCCCTTGGACGTGCGCCACACCATGCCGCCGCGAAACTCGTTCTGTCGTGGGCGCAATTGCTCCAGAGCCGTGAACGCCTGCCGGGCGTCGATGTACTGACGCATGGCGCCTTCAGGCAAGGTGATGGTTTCAAAGTTGATCAGCATTTCTGCAATTTACTTTGAAACTTCTTTCAAATCAACAACATAGATGATCCATTTGGGTGTGGTCGGCGCGATCTCCGCGTCTGGATCGGCGCAATGCGTGCACCCGTCATGCCCACATTCACATCCACCAGGGTGGAGGACGGAGCAACAGCGCCCTACACTCCCACCCATGAATGGTGGGCTCGAGCGGAGCGTGGTCAACGCGACGGCCCGGTTCATCGGCAAGGCTCGCCGACGCGTGGCTGCCACGCTGCGCGAACTGTGCGTCTTCCCGGAAGACGAGAAAAGCATCCTCATCGTGTTCGACGACGACGAAAGCTACTACGCCTACGTCTCGGCCTACTATGAAGAAGAGGGCGACTTCGCTGGGCCTCGACCTGGGCGGCCATGTCTGCGCGTTGCTGCAGCGCGAGGCGTCCGACCGGTGGGCGCCGCGGTCCCGTCAGCCGGAGGGCGAGGCCGCTGCCGCCATCCATCGACCCGCGTGGTTCCGTGACCCCACCCGCGCACCGCGCGATGCCGACGCATGAACCCGTACGACGACCCCGACTTCGACCTGCCCGCGCCCGACATTTCGCGCGAGGAATTCCTGGCCTGGCGCGCCCCGCGCTACGGCACGCGGCACCCCACCGACTTCAGCAACCCCTTGTGGGCGTGGCTGGTGCGGTCTCGGCTGTACGCCTACACCGCCAATGAGCGGTTCAAGGGCCCCAGCTCGTTCACCGCCGGGCCGATGTGGTGCTTCCATCGCTTCGGCACCAGCCGTACGGTGCTGCCCGATGGCCGCACCGTGTATGTCGCGGGCGAGCACGAGGACTACTACGACCCCGACTTCTACATCTACAACGACGTGATCGTCGAGCACCCGGATGGCAACCTCACCATCCTGGGCTACCCGCGTGAGGACTTCCCGCCCACCGACTTCCACTCGGCCACGCTGGTGGGCGACCGGCTCGTCCTGATCGGCAACCTGGGCTATTTGGACGACCGGCGCCCCGGCGACACCCCGGTGCTGGAGCTCGACCTGTCGACGTTCGAGGTGCGCCGCCTGCGCACACAGGGCGAAGGGCCGGGCTGGATCTCGCGCCACACCGCGAGGTACGAGCCCGACACCGGGCAGGTCGTGATTCAGGGCGGCGAGGTCTACACCGGGGCCGACGAGCCCATGCGGGCCAGCACCGACGAGTGGGCGCTCGACGTGTCGACGTGGCGATGGCAGCGCCGCACGCTGCGCGAGTGGCCCCAGTTCTGGTTCACGCGCGCCGACCGGCAGCGCAACCACCTGTGGAATCTGCGTCAGTTGGCCTGGTACCAGTCCGTCAACTGGGAGAAGGAGGTGAACGAAGAACGGGCCCGGCTGACCGAGGGCCTGGGCTTCGTGCCTGACCCCGCCTTGCTGGAGCGGCTCTACCAGCCCTGGCCGGATGCCGAAGCACTGGCCGTGGACGAGGACGCGTTCGGCATCCACGAAACGCGCATCGACGGCGCCGTGGTGCGCTTCGACGAAAGCGATGGGCTCGGGGTGCGGGTGGTCGTGCAGGGCAGGTTGGCGGGTGAGCGCATCGAAGCGTTGAAGCAAGGCCTGATCGACACCCTGCGTGCCATTGAAGGGGTCGACTGGGAAGTGGCAACCCTGGCGGACGAGAGATCCGGCGAGTCGGCGTGAACGCCCGCGCCGGGCGGCGGCACACTTTCGGTTGCCGGGCCGGGGACCGCCTGGCGATGCCGTGTGCGTTTCGCTGCACGCGGCCGAGCATGCGCACGGCCTTCATGTGATTGCATGCGAAACGGGCGCTTGCTGGAGACGCCAGATGCAAGCGGTGGAAGGTGCGTTGATGTGGCTGGTGCCGCGGCTGGGTGCTTTCAACCAGGTCCATCCGGGCATCCAGCTGCGCGTGAAGGCCGAGTTCCACCACCTGGAGGCCGAGGCCATGCGCCGCGAGCGTACCCACCTGGCGATCCGCTACGACGTGGCAGCCTACCCGGGGTTCGACACGGTGGCACTGATGGACGAATGGCTGCTGCCGGTCGGCAGCCCGGACTTCTTCGCCAGGCATCCGCCCGACGAACTGCTGCAGCGGTCAGATGGCCGCCGCATCCTGAACGATGCCTCGCCTTGGGACGGTGCGCCACCTTATGTGGAATGGACCAGGGTGCCTGCTCGTGCGCGCTACATGCTGCTGTCGCTGCCCGATACGCCGCGGTCGCCTGCCGCGCAGGTGTTTGCCGAGTGGCTGCGGGAGCAGTGCGCCCGCGAGGGGAGGCACGACGCTCCCGCGCTGTCGTAGCGCTCGGCACGGCCGCTCAGAGCCCTGACTTCTCGGCGGCCTGGAGCACCTTGTCGACGTAGGTCGGGTCGCCGGTGCCCTTCGGCGTGGCGCGGAAGTCGTTCGGGTCGACCCCGTTCGGCCCCGAGTTGTAGGCGCGCAAGGCGGCCTCGGTGCTGCCGAACTGGGCCTTCAGCTCCTTCATGTACATCGCGCCAGCCATGATGTTGTCGCCCGCGTTCGAGACGTCGCCGCCGCCATACGTCTCGAACTCGTGCGGCCCGACCTGCATCAGACCGCCGTTCGGCGTTCCGGGCCGCCCCTTGGACTCCTGCCAGATCATGCCGGCCAGGATGGAGGGGTCGATGCCGCTTGCGTCCGATGCGCGCTGGATCTCGCGGCCGTAGGTGCTTGCGATCTGGCTGGGCGACAGGTCGCCGCCACTGCCCACGTCCGGTATCGAGAACTGCGGGGTGGTGCCGGCAGCGCCGGCTTGGGCGGGCGCCTGGTCGCCGGGTGTGGCCGGTGAGGTGGCAGGCTCCGCAGGCGTCGGGGCGTGCGTGGCTTCGGCAGGGCGAGTGCTCGGGGTGGTCGGCGTACCAGGCGACTCGGCACCGGGTGACGGGGGCGTCGGCCCTGCGGAGGCGGGCGCTCCAGGTTGGCCCAGCCCCTGGCCGACGCCCTGCGCGGTGGGCGTGGCCAGGAGCGGCTGCTCGGCGCCGGGCTGCAGAACGTCCGCCACGGTCTTCATCAGCGTGCCGAGCATCTGCAGCAGCGCGGCCTGCAACGCCAGGTTCTGCTTGCCGGCTGCCGGGTCTTGCTGCGGCCCCGCCGCACCAGCGCCTGCGGTGCCTTCCTGGCCGCCGCCGAGCAGCTTGGCTGCATTGCCGAGCACCTGCATCAACAGCGAGGCCAGGGGCTGCAGCAGGTCGCTGCCGGTGTTCGACGCGCCGCCGCTGGGGGGCTGCACCGCCTGTGTCATCAGATCGAGCATGTCCGTGATGCGACGCACCATGTTCGCGCCGCCGGGGCCGCCGATCGCTTCGATGGAGTTCGACATCGATGGCTCTCCTGTGTTCTATGGGTTCGCGCGCCAGTTCGCACGCCATGGCACTGTGTCGCGCCGCCCGGCCTGCAGGCCCACGGGAGGCGAAGGCCTGTCTCTGCGCGCGAACCGCCGTCGGCACCGAGGCCGCCGAGCGCGCTTCGAGCCCGGGCCGCCATTCTGGCCAGCCCTCGCGACAACACAGTGGGCCTATGAAGCGTTGAAGCAAGGTTTGCTGAATGTGCTTCCGGCGATCGAAGGCGTCGACGGGGAGGTTGCAATCGATGACAAATGAGTGCGCGTGCCCCCCGCGTTCCAGGGGGCACGGCACGCCGCCTATGACATAGCTTTGGGCACATGGCGCCGTCGCTACAGGAGAACCTCATGTCCCGCTTCCGCCCCGTTCTTGCGTCGGCCACCCTCGCTGTCGGCTTGGGATTGTTCGGCGCCCCGCTGCCGCAGGCGAGCGCCGCCGCGGCACCGCGATACACCGCTGACGTCATCGGAGAATCGGGCCCTCGTGCGATCGGGTCGGCCCTCAACGAAGAGGGGCAGGTGACCGGGTGGCTCGAAGCAGGGCCAGGATCTGCCCAGCAGGCCTTTGTCTGGGGCCGTCAAACCGGCCTGCTCGGCCTCGGCACCCTGGGTGGAACCAGCAGCATGGCACGGGACATCAACGACCGCGGCCAGATCGTCGGCAGCTACCAGCTGGCCAATGGCCGCAGCCACGCTTTCATCTACGATCAGGGGGCCGTGCGAGCCCTCGACACGCCGGGCGCTTTGAGTTCCTGGGCAAACGGCATCAACGCCGGCGGCCAGATGACGGGAACAGTCGAGCTGGCCGATGGCGTCCCGCGGCCGTTCGTCCACGACGGCAGCACCATGCAGATCGTCGACGGGACCGATTGCTGCCATCGCGCGAACGCTATCAACGACCTCGGCGACATCGTCGGCAGCAGCCAAGCGTCGGTCTGGTCCTACCCCAACGCGTTCGCATATCGCGGCGGCCAGTTCACCAATCTGGGCACACTGCCGGGCGGGATGATGAGTTGGGCGTACGACATCAACAACCGAGGGCAGGTCGTCGGCACGGCCGAATACGGCGACCTCTTCGGCTTCATCTGGAACCCCGAATCCCAGCAGATGCACAGAATCGACTCGTTCGAGGCGGGCGTCTTGACGCGCAGCGCAATGGCGATCAACGAGCACGGTGATGTGGTGGGCCGGTTGACCGACCATTCAGGGGCACGCGACGGCGCTTACTTGTTGAGCGACGGCAAGGTGGTCGACCTGCAAGGGCTGCTGGACCCCACCGTGAGTGCCCGGTGGGTGCTCAACGACGCGTACGACATCAACGATCGCGGCCAGATCCTGGTGTCTGCCTATGACCCCTCGTCCTGGGACTACCGCACCTTGCTGCTGACACCGGTGCCCGAGCCCGAGACCGTCGTGCTGATGTCGGCGGGCCTGCTGTTGCTCGGGCTCAAAGCGAGACGCCGGGCCGGCTGAGCCGGCCCATGGCGGTGCCCACAAAGCGGCACTCGCATGTGAGGGCGTCTGCCGGAATGGTGGGGAGACAGTGGCAAACTTCCCCGATGCATCCCAAAAATTTCGAGGTGAAAGACGATACGGCGAGACGCTTGTTCGCCGAGTCCATCGGCGATGAGCGTTTCATGGCCGACGTTCTTGCCAACCGCTACAACCGCCTCATCCTCGACCGCTGGAACGACCTGTCACTGCCCCACGGCTGGCTGGTGGCCGGCTGCCTGTTCCAGTCCGTCTGGAACCTGCTGTCCGGCCGGCCGCCCGAGCAGGACATCAAGGACTACGACTTGTTCTACTTCGACGGCGCTGACTTGAGCGAAGCCGGCGAGCAGCGCGTGCAGGCGCGCGTGGAGCAGGTGCTGGGCGACCTGGGCATCACCGTGGAAGCGTCGAACCAGGCGCGGGTGCACCTTTGGTACGAAGCGCATTTCGGGCAGCCGTATGACGCGCTGCGCAGCGTGGAAGACGGCATACGGCGCTTTCTGGTGCCGGCCACCTGCGTGGGCGTGCGGCCGGGCCAGGTGTATGCGCCGAACGGGCTGGAGCTGCTGTATGGCGGGGTGCTGGCGATGAACCCGCTGGTGCCGCACCGGGAGCTGTTCGAGCGCAAGGCGGCGTCGTATCGGCAGCGGTGGGGGTGGCTCAGCGTGGGCTGAGCGACGTCGGGGGCGCAACTTGAGAACCACGAGGGTTCTTTTGGCCGCCGGGGCCGGGGCGCTGGTGGGCCTGCTGACGAACGATCGTTGTGCATGCTCCAAGCAAAATATCATGACACGATGGATCGAACGACTGGACCTTCCGGAATCGCCTTTCAGTTGACCCGTGCCCTCGAAGAGTTGGACCGTCACCTCAGCAAATCTCTCGTCGCCATCCACCTCTTCGGATCGGCTGTCGAGGGCGGACTCAAGCCCAACAGCGACATCGACATCTTGGTGACTGTTTCATCTCGTCTGTCCGACATCGAGCGCAAGGAGCTCATGATGTCCTTGCTGAACGTTTCTGCCCCCTCGGGTGGCAGCGTTCAGGATAAGAGTTTGCGTCCGCTTGAAGTGACTGTGGTGGCGCAATCGGACGTCTTGCCCTGGCGCTATCCTGCAATACGACAGCTTCAATTTGGGGAGTGGCTGCGCAACGACCTGCAGTCCGGCATCTTCGAGCCGCCAATGCAGGATCATGATCTGGCGATCCTGCTGACCAAGGTGCGCAAGCACAGCTTGGCTCTGCGCGGTCCTGACGCCTCGACCCTGTTCAACGCAGTGCCCCTTGCAGACCTGAAGCAAGCGCTGCTGGACACCGTGGCCCAGTGGGCGGCGCCCGACGCCTGGATCGGCGATGAACGCAACGTCGTCCTTGCGCTCGCGCGAATCTGGTTCTCGGCCGCTACGAATGAGATCGCCTCCAAGGATGCCGCAGTGGACTGGCTGCTCGAGCGGGTCCCGCTCGCTCACAAGGGCTTGCTGACGGACGCGAAGGCCGCCTATCTGGGCCAGGCCATGGACGACTTTTCATCTCGCCCTGTGGAAGTCGAAGCCTTCATTCAGCACGCCAGTTCAGTCGTCCGAGCCCTATGCGAAGCGTGAGTATCTCGACCGCCAAAAATCGGGCGAACGCATCGAGGGCTTGAAGCAAGGCCTGCGCAAAAACCTGCGCGCCATCAAAGGCATCAACCGGAAGGCAACCGGCCCGGGGGCAAGCAACCCGCGACCTTGCGATGAATTGCCTACTTGCGCGTAGTAGCACACGAGCTCGATGAAACGGTGGGTGCTCCCCCGGAAAAGGGGGGTATGGCACGCCGCTTGATCGCTACCCTGTTCCATCTCTCGAATGCTGTTCAAGAGAGACCGTTGCGACTGGCGGCGGCATCATGAAACCTGTCGGTTGCCGACGCCGTCGTGCTTTCACAATAGCCACGTTCTCCGGAGGTCTCCATGAACCTGAGCAAAGCCGTTGTTGCCATCGTCTCAGCCGTCGGACTCTGCGCGTCGTCCTACGCGCAGGGCCTTATTGGAACCATAGTCAAGGACACTGTGAGTGAGCTGCGCGTTGTATGGGTCTGGGATCAGGAAACCGAGATGGATCTCAGCCTGAATTCGGGACTGACGTTCTGGGACGCATCGCTGTCAGCGTTTCCTGCCGTTGTGCCGCTCGCACCCCGGGTGCAAGTCACAGCGCGGCACCTCGGAAAACCTCATGACCACGACGGTACCGCGAGCAGCTTTAGCCATCTTGCTCGCGTCGGTGACCCGCTGCACATGGGTGGCGCAGATCATCCAGTGGTTGGCTCAAGCCAATCGCACGGCGACACCTACATTCTGACAATAGGACCGGCGACGACTGGACCAGTCACCATAACGCTGTCCGGAGGGCACGTGGAAGCCATTCCCGAGCCCGAAACCTACGCGTTGTTGCTCGTCGGGCTGGGTCTGTTGGTGGTGCAATTGCGACGTACGCGATCCATGACGTCATCCAGGACGGGCGTACGGGCTGCTTAGCATGTTGCGAAGACGGGTGACGTCCCTCGCTGAGCGGGGCGTGCGCCCTCCGCTGAGCTACCAGGCCGCCGAGCGCAAGCTCGCGCCTCGCGAGCTTCTGTGACTTGCCAGGCCGCGGCGGCGACCGAGAGACGACGAACCAGGACGACGAAAACCCGGTACCGCAACTGTTGGTCAGAACAGCGGGGCCGCACTTGCCCGGTGCAAGGCCGCAACTTCACCCAGACGAACTCGATCACCGAAGCCGCATCCGCCAAAACCACCAGCCATGAGCGTTTCCATGGCCGACAGCCTCACCAACCGCCACACCGCATCACCCTCGACCGCGCAGGTAGAGCAGGTGCTGGGGAAGTACTACGATGCCTCCCGCTTCAGAAAGTCGGCAACGAAAAAAACGAAGGGCACGAACAGCGTGGTTCGCCGGCGCAACGCTGCTGGCCGCTGCATGCGGCGCCGCCGCCGCGCCGCTGTCTCAGCGCGACTTCCACCACCCCGAGCGGGTGGCGGCGTGGTTGACGGCAAACAAGCATGCCCTGGACACGAAGGCCGCTCAGGCCTTGTTCCAACAGGGCATTCAGAGCAAGCAGCAGCGCCGTTGGGGCCCGGCGCTCAAGTCGTTCGGCGAGAGCGCGATCCGCCGGCCTTCGGCTCCCACGCTCATCGAGTATGCCGAGGCGCATTTGCGACTGCTCGGCGAGGCACGTGCACGCGAGAACGGCTACGCCGAGCACCAGCAGCGCGATTTGACTTCGGCGGAGCAGCTCTACCGCTCGGCGCTGGCCGCCGACGCGGCCGTGCCCGAGTTGTCACCCCAGCAGCGCGAGCAAACCCGGCGCAGCGCCGGCTGCTTGGCCGAATACGTGCACTCGGGTTCGACGCAGGAAGCATGCGAGCCCTTGCAGTCCTATGGTCTGAAGTAAGCACGTCGAGCCAGTACCCGCCCGCGGGGACCGGCCCAGCAAGCCCTGGCCCTCGTGTCTCGCGTGAGCGAGAGGCGGCGACCCGCGCTACCGCCGCGTCATCTCGACCTGACCACTGAAAATTCCTGCCGACCAGGTGCCCCGCATCGCATCGGCGTTGACCGTGAGAACGAACTGAACCGGGCCATCCTTCGAATCGCACTTCACGCGTAGCACTCCGTCCGCGTACGCTGCATCGTAAAGGTTCAGTGTGCCCATCTTGGGATGCTGATAGGTGCCGCCGATCTTGCCGTCGGCGACCGAGATCTGAAAGCCGCCGTCCTGCCGGCCGAAAAGGCTGGTGGTGTAGCCACTCCAACTGCCATGGAAGGGTGGCGTTTCAGTGGCCTGCTTTGCGGCTTGCGTGGAACCCGGGCCTTCGAGGTTCTTGCAGACGAAACATGCGATGTACCGGACCGAACCGTTCTTGACGGGACTGGTGCCAAAGACGTTCTCGGTGTCCTTGTTCCTGTTCACCAGCACCGTCTGGTAGGGCGTGGAATCGACATAGAACTCGACCTTCGAACAGACCTTCTCCGAGCTGTAGACAGCGATCTCGGCCCCGTAGCTCGGCGCGTTGCCGAAAGTTTTCGTGACTTCGACCGCGCCGGTGCATTGGCCTAGCACCTGCTGGCAGTCGCATTGCGCCCCCCACACGACGGGCGCCGCAGCCACCATGCAAACCGCCGCGGCAAGCCGGCCGAGGCAAACGCGAAAAAGCTCGATGGACTGAGGCATAAGAGCTCGCTGGGTATGGGCGACGGCGTCGTCGCGCGCGCACTTTGACGAAGCGAACGGTGCTACTGCACCTCGATCTCGAATTGTTGCTTGAACGTCGGTTCGTTGACTTCCACCACCTTGAACGAAGCCAGGCGCGAGAGCGCCTGGATGTCCCTTGGCAGTCGCCCCTGGTCGGAGGGAAACGCGAGGAGGAAATCGAATCTATGGGGGTGCGGATGGGTCACAAAGCCGACGGCACCTTGCTCGATGTCGCAGGTCTGGGGCCGTGTCGCCGCCGGGTTGTAGACCGCAATACCGCGCAAGGAAATGCGCGCCCGTACCCGACTGCCATACAACCTGCGGATCTCTTCGGTGCCGCCTCGAAAGACGGAGACGGCGGGTTTCCAGATCGACATGGTGTCTTCCCTCAACGCCCTCCGTGGAGTGTAGTGACGCCGCGCCGCCCGCTCAAGATGCGAGGGCCGCCGAAGCTGGGCCGCCGCTGCATGGTCGATGGCATTCATGGCCGCCATCGATGACCGGGCAGAAGGCAAGACCGGCCCCGCCTGCTACAGGTTTCAGGCAGCCGCCAGCGGCTTGAACTGCGCTGCGCTTGGTTGCAACGTCGGCCACGAGAACGATCCTGCATCAAGACACCTGTCTCCATGGGTTCGTCGCAACGCGCATCGTAGCGAGGTGCAATGCGGCAGCGCCCTGACTTCACCGTGACAACCCCTCAGATGGGGCTGTCAGGTCCTGCAGCCACGGCCGCACCGAGGGTGCATAAAATCGGCCGCGCATTACTCGACCGCACAAGCGGCCCATTCACGCCCTAGGGAGGCGCACCATGACCATCGTCCTCATGACACCGCCAGATGTCTCGCAAGCGGATCTGCTTTTCGACGAGACTGAGACCCGCTCCATTCTTGGCTTCTACTGGCCCCAATATGCCGGCAAGCTCGGCGAGCTGGAAATCAACGACGCCGTGAGGCTCTTTGCGCAACAGTTGCTGATCGTTGGGGTCGACTCCAGCTACGCGCTGGGCTTCATGGAGCAGTTGATGAAAATGTATCTTCAGCCTCGCTCGGGCTTTACCGGGCTGAAGTCGATGGGGATGAAGCTGGCTCGGCGGTACCTTCAGCATTGGTGGAGGCACGCGACGCAGAAGGACCTTGAGAACCCGCGGGTGGCAGAGGCAGTGCGCTCAACCGTCGCCCGAAACTTCGGCACCGACATAGGCTTGCTGGTCAACAATGCCGCCTACGTTCCACGCATGGCGCCTTTCACCGTCGCCGCAGGCGGGCTGAACGACGTATGGGGCGCAATTTGAGAGCCAGGCGTGTCGTCCTGGTCGCCGGCACCACGGCGCTGGTTGCCCTGCTGTTGGCCGGCGGCTACCTGTTCATGCAGTTGAAGAACGGCGATCCTCGCATCCTGCAGACTTGTGCCGAAGAGGCCGCTGCACCCATGGGCTGGGCGTGCGAGCGCGCGCTTTTTCGCTATCACCCCACCCCCGCCGAAGTGCAGCGCTTCAATGCCGAGGGCGGGCCGATGTATGCGGTGACGACGAACAACGAGGCCTTCGCACGGCGGCTGCTCGCTCACTATCTGGCGGCCGGCATCGACATCAATGCCACCGTACAGCGGCTGCCGATGAAGTGGACGGCGCTGCACGCCATGGTGGTTCAAGGCAACCCGATGGCCGTTCGACTCTTGGTGGAGCATGGCGCTGACACCGCCATGCGAGACGCTGACGGCAAGGCACCGCTCGACCTTGCGCGCGAACTGCACGCGAAGGAACCGAGCGACGCACGTGCGCAAGTGCTCCAGGTGCTGATGGCGGAAAAGCCGCGGCAGCCCGTTGAAGAGTCACGCGCAAGTGACGCTGCCAAGCCTTGAGGACGGCACGATGAGTGAGGGAAGCCGGTCCGCCCATGGGGCACGCACCGCCGTCGGACCCCCTCACAGTGCCCCTGGCGTGCCGTTCTTCTGGAGCAGATCGTGAAGAAGGCCGTGCGATGGACCCTTGGCCTTGCCGGCGTGTCGGCCGTTGCGGCGGCTGCCTATGTTGTCCATGATTTGCGCAGCTCGCCCTTGTGGTTTTTGCAGTCGTGCGCCGACACAGCGTATGCACCCGTGGCTTGGGCCTGCGAGCAGGCGCTGTTTTCGCAGCACCCCACGCCGCAAGAACTGGGACAAATGAACCAGCGCGCCGGCGCGCTGTTCGCCGTGCACCAGGTGAAAGAGGCAAACGCCCGCCGCTTGCTGGCCCACTACATCAAGGCAGGCCTGAACATCAACGCGGGGGACCAGCGCAACGGGCAGCGCTGGACGGCGCTGCGCATGGTGGCGTTGGATGGTGACGCGGCGGGCGTGCGCGTGCTGCTCGACTTCGGTGCGGACGCGACGCTCAAGGACGCCGACGGCAAGACCGCTGCCGACCTGGTGCGCGAGCGGCACGCCAAACACCCAACACCCGGGTTGGCTGAGGTGCTCGAATTGCTGGAGCCGCGGGCTACGCCGTCGGCGTAGTGCTGCACCGGTTGATCGCCGTGGCCTGCAAAGGCGAGGTGGCCGCTTTTCGCGTGGGCGGGTCTGACGACACCCGGCAGCGTCTGCACCCCGCGTATGCGGGGGGCCGGCATGCCGCCGATGGCATAGGGTCTTAGGCATCCGCCACATCGTCACGAGGATGTTCTATGCGCCGCACTTTCGCCACGGTTCTATCGTCGCTGACCATCGGCCTGGCGCTGTGCGGCGGCGCGCTGCAGCAGGCGCACGCGGCCGCTGCGCCCCGATACGTCGCCACACTCGTTGGTGAACGAGGCGCCAACGCGACGGGTCTGGGACTCAACAATCAGGGGCAGGTGATCGGTCATCTTGCGTCCTTGCACGGGCCGGCCCAAGGGCAGGCATTCGTCTGGGACAGCCAAGGCGGCATGCGTGGCCTCGGCACGCTGGGCGGCATCCACAGCACCGCCTACGACATCAACGACGGCGGTCAGGTCGTCGGTGTCTATGAACTGAGCGCGGGGCGCACCCACGCGTTCATCCACAACCATGCGGGCATGCGCGCGCTGAATATCCCCGGGGCCTCCAGCTCGTCTGCCCTGGGCATCAATGCCAAGGGCCATGTCACAGGCGGCGTGACGCTCGATGGCGGCTTCCGGGCCCCGTACATCCACGACGGCAGCGATGTGCACGTCGTTGGCGACGGCAGGTGCTGCTTGAGCGGCAGTGCCATCAACGACCATGGCGACATGGCCGTCAACAACACGCAGCTGGGCCCATTCGATCTGCCGTTGCTGCAGGCCTTCGTGTACCGCAACGGTGAGCTGATCGAACTGGGCACCTTGAGCGGGGGCTCCAATAGCGTGGCCGCGGACATCAACAACCGCGGCCAGGTGGTGGGGTGGTCGAACGCAGACAACGACCTCCTCGATACTCGCGGTTTTGTCTGGGACGAGCACTCGGGCATGGTGGACCTGAGCTCTTTCGCGGACGGGGCCGTCGCCACCAGTGCGAACGCCATCAACGAGCACGGCGAAGTGGTTGGCGCCCTCAGAAACCACCGGCCATCAAGCTACAGCGCCTACTTGTACAGCGACGGCATCGTCATCGACCTGCAGACGCGGCTGGACCCGCGCACGGGGGCGAACTGGTTGCTCAACGAGGCGCGAGCCATCAACGACCACGGGCAGATCGTCGTCTCGGCATTCGACGCGCTGACTTTTGACACTGCCACCTTGCTGCTGACGCCGGTGCCGGAACCGCAGACGCTGGCCTTGTTGTTTGCCGGCCTGGGCGTTGTGCTCATGCGGGTGCGGCGCCGGGCAGTGTGAGCGTGGGTCGAGTTTGCCGGGTCGGCAACTGGAACGACATGACGCCGGGGCCTGCTTCTCGACGGCGGCCGTTCTCGCCCAAGCCAGGCCACTGCCTGCGCGCAACCGGCCGCGATTCAGGTTCTGCGCCCAGCACCTGAAAGTCTGCGCCCCATCCTCCAGCCGCCCCAGCCGAGAAGAGGGCACAACACGGCTGCCGCAATCAGGGCGGTGAGTGCATGGGTGCGCAGCAGGCTGTCGAAGCTGCCGTGTGGCCCGAGTGCAGTGGCGACCAGGCCACCGAGCCATAGGGACAGAGCACCGCCGACCACCACGCCCAGCACCAGCAATACGCCCGACCGCCACTGGCTCATGCCATCTCCCAGAACCAGATTGAGCCCTTGGTGTAGTCGCTGCGAATGCTGAAGTAGACGGCGAGCGGAGACAGCGCCGAACTCAGCCGCCAGCCGTTCCAAAGGTCGATGTGGTCGCCCGTCACGTTGTAGAAGTCCTTGATGAAGACGATGCCCCGGCGGCCCCGAACCTTCTTGAACCCTTCATCACCCTTGTACTGGACTGCCCCTAGTCTTCTAGACAAACCCTGTCCTCACGCCGCGGCGAGTTCAAACGCCTCGGGACTGACGCCGCCCAGATGACTGTGGCGGGGGGAACGGTTGTAGAAGACTTCGATGTAGTCGAAGACATCGGCTCGGGCCATCTCCCGGGTCTTGTCGATGCGCTTGCGGATGCGCTCTTTTTTAAGACTGCTGAAGAAGGACTCGGCGACCGCATTGTCCCAACAGTTGCCGCGCCGACTCATGCTGGGCTGCAGGTTGTGCTCGCGGCAGAAGCGCTTGAAGTCGTCGCTGCCAAATTGACTGCCCTGATCCGAATGTACGATGACCTCGTCTGCAGGCTTGCGGCGCCACACGGCCATCAGCAACGCATCCAAGGCCAGCTCGCGGCTGAGCGTCGGCTTCATGGACCATCCGGGCGATCTTGCGCGAGTACAGGTCCACCACGGCCGCCAAGTACAGCCAGCCTTGCCAGGTGCGGATGTACGTGATGTCGGTGACCCACACCTTGTTGGGTTTGTCCACGGTGAACTGCCGTTGCACGTGGTTGGGGGCTATCAACGCGGGCCGTTCCGCAGCATGGCGCGGTGCCCTGTAGCCACGCACAGCTTTGATTTTGTGGGCCCGCATGATGCGCGCCACACGATGTACGCCGCAGGTCTCACCGGCCTCGCGCAGATCTCCGAAAACCCGCCGCGACCCGTACACGCCATGGCTGCCGGCGTACGAGTCTCTGATGACCCCGAGCAGCCGCTGGTCCTCCTTATGGCGCTCAGATTCAGGCTGATGCAGCCACGCATAAAACCCCGCTCGGTTGACCTTCAGCACCCGG
Source organism: Caldimonas mangrovi (assembly GCF_023721835.1). GTDB lineage: Bacteria > Pseudomonadota > Gammaproteobacteria > Burkholderiales > Burkholderiaceae_C > Caldimonas > Caldimonas mangrovi. Next base: position 229,019 of record NZ_JAMKFE010000004.1, read on the forward strand.
CACATGAGCGTGACGGCGAACTCCCTCCGATGCTCGTTCATGAAGCGGTACTTCACTCGGGCTCCCCGGCAAAGTACCGCGCGGCTTTTTTTAGAAGGTCGCGTTCCTCCTCCAGACGACGCATCTGCGCACGCAGGCGGAGGATTTCGCTCTTGGCCTCGAGCAATTCCTTGGATTGCTGCTCGCTTCTGTCCGGCGCGACGGCCTTGACCCACTTGTACAGGCTGTGCGCGGACACCCCGAGTCGGGCTGCGACCTCCGCGACCGAGTACCCTCGCTCGGTCACCTGCTTGACGGCCTCTTCCTTGAATTCCGGGGTAAACCTCGCTGTGCCCACTGACTGCCTCCTATGCTCAAAGGATAGGGACAGGCTGTCTACCAGACCAGGGGCAGTCCAGTGGGCGGTTTTGGCGGGGCTTGTGGATCTTGTGGGTGGGTTTCTGCGAGACGCCCCGGGCGTGACCTATCACAACCATGTGCCCTTGCTGTTGGGGGCCTGCATCGCGATGGGGCCGCTGGCGTTCGTGTGCTTGTATGGGGTCGTGCGCAGGCGATTCCCATCCGAAAGGGTGCAGCGGTTTGCACTGCATTGCCTGCTGCTGGGGGCGGTGTCCATGGTCGGCCTCCCGTTCATCGCCGGTCCCGCTGTCGACAGCTATGCGCGAAGCGCCGGGTACGTGGTGTGCAGCGCCGCTTCGGGGCACAGCAGGTTGTACCGGTGGACAGCCTACGTTCGCCCTCGGTCCGGCGCGTGCGCCGAACGTGTTCTTTCGCGTGAATAGCCGAGTGCCGGAGCGGCATCAATGGCGCGACGATGCGGGCCGTTCCATGGCGGCGCGGTCGGCGTCGACGCAGTGGGCACCTGCCACATAGGCCGCCTGGGACGGCACTCGCAGTTCCACGCGCGTGCCGCCTTTCACCGCACGGCCGATGCGCACCCGGCCGCCGATCCGGTCGGCGCGTTCGCGCATGCCCGTCAGCCCCCAGTGGCCGCGCGCACTGGCCATGGTTGCGGCCGTGGGGTCGATGCCGACGCCGTTGTCATCGATGACCAGGCGCATGCCGGCCTCGCTGCATTCGAGCCGCAGGCGGGCACGTTGCGCATGGGCATGCCGGATCACGTTGACGAGCGCCTCGCGGGCGATGCCGTAGACACCGGCGCTGACGCTCGGCTTCAAGGCTTGAATGTCGCCCTGCACCAAAACCTCCACACGCAGCGTCTGGTCCACGGGCAGCTCGGCCGCCAGGCGTCGCAGCGCGTCGGCCAGTTCCGGCGCCGGCACGTCGGTGTCGCGCAGGCCGGTGACCCGGTCGCGCCCTTCGTCCACCAGCACCTGCGCGCGCTCTGCGGCCAGTGCCAGCGCTTCGCGCAGCGGGGAGTCGGCAGGCAGGCGCGGCAGCATGGCCTGCAGGCGCAGCAGCAGACCATAGATGCCCTGCAGCAGCGTGTCGTGCAGTTCGCTGGCGATGCGCTCGCGCTCGCTGCGCGCCACCACCTCGGCCAGTTGCCGGGTCGCGGTGTCCAGCTCCACCAGCTTCTTGCGCAGCCGGCTGCGCAGGTCGGAGACGCGGGCGTTGAACAGCATCAGCCGCGCCAGCGCGCCGCCCAGAAACAGCCACAGCAACAGCCGGTCCTGCAGCGAATGCAAGGGCGGCAAGGCCAGCGACGGCAGCGTCAGCATCGCAAAGCCGAGGGCGAGGTTGAGGCACAGCCATGTGACGGCGAACGCGCGCTTGTCGAACTGCAGGCTGCCGAAGGGCAGGGCAATGAACAGATTGAACGCGAACAGGTACCAGAGATGCGGCGCGAGAAACATGCCCAGGATGTCTCGCCCGCATGACGCGATCATCTGGATCGCAGTCATCGACGGGTCTTTGAAGCGCTTCGAAAAACCGCTGACGATGCACCCGAGAAACAGCGCGTTGTTGCACACGCCGATGAACACGAAGCTCCACACCAGCGACAGGTCGACCTGCCCGACCGCGCAGTACAGGGCGAGGAAGCTGCTGGTGGCCACGTACTCCAGCGAGGCCAGCAGCGTGATCTTCGTGCGCAGCTGTGTTTTTGCATCCAGCATAGCGGTACATCCAGGTGGCCTTCGGCAGCGAAGGTGGGCGCCAAGCGAACCATGCCGGCTCTTGTGGAGGGGCGGTGGGGGCGTGTCAGTGCGGCAGGGTCTGCTGCCGCACTGCGGGCCGTAGTGTGCCGCGCCTTGGGTCCATCTGGTGTAGCAGATCGACGGGGGCCGTCAGCTCCCGTTCAGCTTCACGCCTCTTGCGTACGAACGTGCGTGCGGCAATGGGGCCATCGCAACTTGCCGTTCGACGTCGGGGGGCGGGGGTGGGGGGCATCGTCACGGTGCGTTTGGGGCACGTTCGACATGCGGCCGCAGCGAGACTTCTCGTTACGCCGCGCACGTTCGTCCGAAGCAACACCACGCACTAGGATTGCCGTCGCCCGCATGAGGACGGCCCCCAGCCGCACCGGAGTGGTCGGCGCGGCGAGACCCACAAGAAGTCGAACAGCCGCTGCGCGCGGCGACACAGGTGAGGAGACCCACATGAGCGAAACGCGCTACGCCAGTGGCGGGCCCGATGGTTGGCTGCGAGCCCGCCGGGAAGTCGACGGCGACGTCGTCTGCCTGCCCGAATACCTGCAGGTGCACCTGACGCACACCCAGGCCGGGCGCCACCACTTCACACCGCTGGAAGGCGCTTGCACCGGCGTTCACTTTTCGGTGAAGGCAGGGCACCTGCACAAGGCGCGGCCCGAATACCGCTGCGCGGCTCACCTCCGGTTCCACCCGGGCTTCGAGATCCTGCAGTACCCGGCCGGTGAGATCCGCGCGGTCACGTGCGGCGAGCGGCCCATCCCGGTGGGGGTGCACCCGATCCAGCTGCCCGACGTTCCGCATGACGAGGGGCGACAGCACCTGGAGCAGTCGGCGTATGCGAAGAACTGGTTCTGTCTCGGCGACGGAAAGGCAGTGCACGGCCCGGACGGCCGTTATCTGCGTGCAGGGCAGGTCGGCGGCCCTTGCATCGCCGTCGACCTCCGTGGATGGACCGCCTTGTACCGGTACTTGATTCTGTGCAGGACCGGCGACGGAAGAACGGTCGGGACGATCGACGTCGTTCGATAGCAGGGGCCGCCCTACGGCGCGCGAAAACGGTGGGTGCATGCCGGCCGGCGCACTGCTGAAATGTCGGTGGCCAGCACATGACCCCCGGGGCCGGCACGCCGCCCCCAGTTTGTGGCGTGATCGGGTTGGGGTGCTGCGGAAGGATTCGTTGGCGCTGGGGCATGGCGAGTTCTCGCATGCCTGCCAGTGGCTCACGGCCGGCCTTGCGCTCAAGTGGAACGAGGAGCCGCCCTGGGAATACCTGGTGGACTGCACGCGTTGGCACCGTCGTTCGACGGCGAGGGCCAACTGATCGGTGCGATCAACGCCTGGGCGGCATGGCAACCCAAGCCGCAGCAGCCGCAGCCGCAGGAGCGGGCGGCTCGCCTGGCTTCGTATTCGACCGCCTTTGCGTTGACTCAGAACACGTTCCGATCGGCCAACAACGTGGCGACGCTCGCAGCGAAAGCAGACAAGTGGTTCATCAGCTTCTACGAAACACGGCGGCAGGCCGTGCTGAAGGAGGCGCACAAGCGCGGCACGGCGCTCCTCAAGGCCACCGTGCTGCCCGCCCTCGGGAACTCGTCCAACGTGGCGTTCCGTGAAGGCAGGAAGGTGCCGCAAGGCGACGAGCACAACCCGCAATACGCAGCAAGGTCGACCCGGCGGCTCGCCGTGCAGCCGGTCACCCGATCGAAGGCATCAAGGCCCACCGTGCCGTGCACGACAAGGTCGAGACGCGGGACGCGGGGTACACGAACCCCGACAAGTACGTCGACGAGAAGACGATCACCGACGACAAGCGTCGTGGAGCACAAAGGGCAACACGGGTTGGAGTTCCATTGGAGAAGCCGGCTTCGTGAATGGACGTACGGGGTTGCTGGTCTGAGTCGACACACGCCGGCGTGGATCGGCGAGCGGCTCAGCGTCAGACACCACCACGGAACGCATGCGGCCGGCGAGGCCTACCGCGAAGTTCTGCACGGCGTCGTGCCGCCAGGCACCGGGTACGTCGGGTCGCTGTGGCAGACGTAACCGACAAGCAATCGCCGCACCGTTGTGCACCGTCCACCCCAGGGGGTGCTTTCGCTCACACCCGCTCCTACAGTAATGACGCGGGGGGTACCCGCGTCACGGCCGGAGGCCATGTCGGCAATTTTTCTGCGCGTCTTCACGGCCCCAGCCATCGCGGCCTGCCCGCCGGATGCCGCCGCGTCGTTCAACCGGAACGGCAGTTTCGGCGCGCTGGTGGGGCGACCCGCAGGCGTCGGCGCGGCATGGTCGAAGACTGCGCCGTGCGGGCTGGTGGCCGAGAGTGGCCCGCAGCGTCGAAGCCATCCTCGTGCAAACCATGGGAGACAAGCATGTCCTTGTGCAATCTTCGCTCTGTGTTGTGTATCGCCGTCGCGCTCAGCGCACCTGCGGCCCAGGCGTCGCTGCTGCAGAACGGTGACTTCAGCCAGACCTACGAATACAGCCCGGGCGACATTCCCAACTTCAACCCGCTGATGCCCAGTCATTGGGACGTGGCGCCGTTCTCCGAAGACGGTCAACTGGCGGGCGGCGACCTGTCTCAGAACTTTTCGATCGTGGCGGACAGCGGTGCATATGGCAGCATCGATGGCGGGGCGGGTCTGGTGCTGGCGATGTACAACGTCTCCAGCGTGCAGCAGACGTTCACCGTGACGCAAACCGGCCTCTATTCGATCTCGTGGCTGGATGCCGCGCCGGAGACGAGCAACGACTACAACCAGACGTACTTCGCGTCGGGTCCCGAAGCGCGTGGGCTGCATTACGCGATGACGCTGGACGGTAACACCATTGCGGAAGTGCAAACCGGCGTCGGGCAGGACTTCACGTCGCGCAGTTTCAGCTTGTCGCTCGACCCGGGCGTCTACACGCTCGGGTTCGCCGGGCTCGACCATGGTGAGCTGATCACCTTCGGCGGTTCGAACCAGTACGGCGCGCAGTCGGTGACCTACATCGCACTGCTCGACAACGTCAGCATCGTGGCGGTGCCGGAGCCTGAGACCTATGCCTTGATGCTGGCCGGTTTGGGCGTGCTGGCGGCAATGCACCGCAGGAAGCCGCGCAAGGGCCGCGAGCAGACGTAAACGGCAGGCAACTGCGTAGTCGGCAGTGCCCTCCGTCACCGCCGCTTCTTGGCGGCGCCCACGTACGCCGCGAGGTGTTGGCCGGTGAGCGTGGCGCGTGCGGCCACCAGCTCGGCCGGTGTGCCCTCGAAGACGACACGGCCGCCGTCGTGGCCGGCGCCGGGGCCGAGGTCGATGATCCAGTCGGCGTGGGCCATCACGGCCTGGTGGTGCTCGACCACGATGACCGACTTGCCGGCGTCGACCAGCCGGTCGAGCAGGCCGAGCAACTGCTCGACGTCGGCCAGGTGCAGGCCGGTGGTGGGCTCGTCGAGGACGTAGACGTCGCCCTTCTCGGCCATCTGCGTGGCCAGCCGGAGCCGCTGCCGTTCGCCGCCCGACAGCGTCGTGAGCGGCTGGCCGAGGCTGAGGTAGCCCAGGCCCACGTCGGCCAGCCGGCCCAGGACGGCGTGCGCAGCCGGGGTGCGGGCCTCGCCGGCACCGAAGAACGCCTGCGCTTCGGCCACCGACATCGCCAGCACCTCGCTGATGTTGCGGCCGCCCAGGCGATATTCCAGCACCGCGGCCTGGAAGCGCTTGCCTTCGCACTCTTCGCAGGGGGTGGCCACGCTGGCCATGGGCCCGAGGTCGGTGTAGATCACGCCGGCGCCGTTGCAGGGCGGGCAGGCGCCCTCGGAATTGGCGCTGAACAGTGCGGCGTTCACGCCGTTGGCCTTGGCGAACGCTTTACGGACCGGGTCGAGCAGGCCGGTGTAGGTGGCCGGGTTGCTGCGCCGCGAGCCGCGGATGGCGCTCTGGTCGATCGCCACCACCCCGGCGCTGGCCGGGATGGAACCGTGCACTAGCGAACTCTTGCCGGAACCTGCCACGCCGGTCACGACCACCAGCACGCCGAGCGGGATGTCGACGTCGACGTTGCGCAGGTTGTGCGCGCTGGCGCCGCGGATCGGCAACCGGCCGGTGGGCTGGCGCACCGTCTTCTTCAGCGCGGCGCGGTCGTCGAAGTGGCGGCCGGTGAGGGTGCCGCTCGCGCGCAGCCCCTCGACGCTGCCTTCGAAGCACACGCTGCCGCCCGCCGCACCGGCGCCGGGGCCGAGGTCGACGACGTGGTCGGCGATGGAGATCGTCTCGGGCTTGTGCTCGACCACCAGCACGGTGTTGCCCTTGTCGCGCAGGCGCAGCAGCAGGTCGTTCATGCGCTGGATGTCGTGCGGGTGCAGGCCGATGGTCGGCTCGTCGAAGACGTAGGTGACGTCGGTGAGCGACGAGCCCAGGTGGCGGATCATCTTGGTGCGCTGTGCCTCGCCGCCCGACAGCGTGCCCGATGGCCGGTCGAGCGAGAGATAACCCAGCCCGATCTCGACGAAGGAGTCGAGGCTGTGCTGCAGTGCGGCGAGCAGCGGCGCCACCGACGGCTGGTCGAGGCCGCGCACCCAGGCGGCCAGGTCGCTGATCTGCATGGCGCAGGCGTCGGCGATGCTGAGGCCCTTGATCTTCGACGATCGCGCCGCCTCGCTGAGCCGGGTGCCGTGGCAGTCGGGGCAGGTGGTGAAGGTGACGGCCCGCTCGACGAAGGCGCGGATGTGCGGCTGCATCGCCTCGGGGTCCTTGGACAGCATCGACTTCTGGATCTTGGGGATCAGCCCCTCGTACGTCAGGTTGATGCCGTCGACCTTGATCTTGGTCGGCTCCTTGTGCAGCAGGTCGTGCAGCTCCCGCTTGGTGAACTTGCGGATCGGCTTGTCGGCGTCGAAGAAGCCGCAGCCGCCGAAGATGCGGCCGTACCAGCCGTCCATGCTGTAGCCGGGGATGGTGAGGGCCCCTTCGTTGAGCGACTTGCTGTCGTCGTACAGCGCCGACAGGTCAAAGTCGGTGACCGAGCCCATGCCCTCGCAGCGCGGACACATGCCGCCGGTGCGGGTGAAGGTCTGCTTCACGGTCTGGGCGGCGCCGCGCTCGACGGTGATGGCCCCGGTGGCCCGCACCGACGGCACATTGAAGGCGAACGCGCTGGGCGGGCCGACGTGGGGTTGGCCGAGCCGGCTGAACAGGATGCGCAGCATCGCGTTGGCGTCGGTCACGGTGCCGACCGTGGAGCGGGCGTTGGCGCCCAGCCGTTCCTGGTCGACGATGATCGCGGTCGTCAGGCCGTCGAGCACGTCGACCTCGGGCCGCGCCAGCGTCGGCATGAAGCCCTGCACGAAGGCGCTGTAGGTCTCGTTGATCAGCCGCTGCGATTCCGCGGCGATGGTGCCGAACACCAGCGAGCTCTTGCCCGAGCCCGAGACGCCGGTGAACACGGTCAGTCGGCGCTTCGGGATCTGGAGGCTGATGTCCTTGAGGTTGTTCTCGCGTGCGCCTTGCACGCGGATCAGGTCGTGGCGGTCGGCGCTGTGCAGCGCAGGTGACGGCGTTTTCGTGCTCGGGGCCTTGCTCATCGTGTCAGCGCCGCTCCTGGATGCGGATCATGTTGCCGGCGGGGTCGCGCACGGCGCAGTCGCGAACGCCGTAGGGCTGGACGGTCGGCTCCTCGACGACCTCGGCGCCGCCGGCCTGCAGCCGCGCGTAGGCGCCGTCGAGGTCGGGGGTGGCCAGGATGAGCGTCGCGTAGGTGCCCTTGGCCATCATTTCGGCGATGGTGCGACGTTCGGCGTCGGTGACGCCGGGACTCGCGACCGGCGGGTACAGCACGAGGGACGTGCCGGGCTGGCCGGCGGCGCCCATCGTGATCCAGCGCATGCCGCCGTAGGCGACGTCATTGCGGACTTCGAAGCCGAGCTGGTCGCGGTAGAAGGCCAGCGAAGCATCGGGGTCGTTCTGCGGCAGAAAGGTCGAGTGGATGGTGATGTCCATGATGAGGGGCCTGGTTGCTACGGCCGCGAGTCTAGGGGCGACTGCGTGACCGGCGCTTCTCGATTCCTGATCGGTCGGCTCACCTGCTTCGCCACGCAGGGCGGGATCCCGGCGATCGCATGCGTGCCCTGTTGCCGATAGGCGCTGGGCGGCAGGCCGACCAGTTCGGTGAAACGGGTGCTGAAGGTGCCCAGCGAGCCGCAGCCGACCGCGAAGCAGACCTCGGTGACGCTGAGATCGCCCCGGCGCAGCAGCGTCATCGCCCGTTCGATGCGCCGCGTCATCAGGTAGGCATACGGCGACTCGCCGTACGCGAGCCGGAACTGGCGGCTGAGGTGCCCGGCCGACATGTGCACGCCGCGGGCAAGGGCTTCGACGTTCAGCGGTTGTGCGTAGTCGCGGTCGATGCGGTCGCGCACGCGACGCAGCCGCGCGAGGTCGCGCAGGTGCGGGTCGGCAGGGGGGTGGGGGGACATCCGCGCGATCGTGCCATGTCGCCACCGCCGGCTCAAGCGCGGGGATCCGGAGAGCGCGCCTCGGGCTGCAGATGCGCCGCGCGGCTGCCCACGACGCAGGGCCGCCAGCACCAGGACGAGTCCCGCGGCGGCGACACCGGCACCCACCGTTGCGCTGGCGGCAACGGCCGCGGCAGCGCTTTGCCGGGCGGCCGACAGCACCGCCTGGGCGGCCATCGGCTCCAGGTGCGCTGCGGCGGCCGCCGCAGCGGCGAAAGTGTCGGCGGCCAGGCCGCCGGCGCCCTCCATCGCGTCGCGGTAGTGGGCGGCCGCCACCGAACCGAGCGCCGCGATGCCGAACGCACCGCCGAGTTCGAAGCTGGTTTCCGACAGTGCCGAAGCGCGGCCGGCCTCGGCGCTCGATGCGTGGCCGATCACCCATTCGGTGCTGGCCACGCCGATCGGGACGGTGGCGACGGCGAGGAGCACCATGCCGGTCGCGAATGCCGGCGTCATGCCGCTGCTTGCTGCCCAGGCGAGCAGCAGCATGGCAGCCATCGCTGCCGAGAACGCGACCACCAGCGACGGCCGCAGGGACCAGCGGCGCATCGCGAGGGGCGCAAGCAAGGCACCGACGGCGGTGGCCACACCGGCGGGCAGCATCCACAGGCCTGCCTGCACGGGGGAGAGGAAGGCTGCGGTCTGCAGGTAGTGCGCACCCAGCAGGCTGGTGCCGGCCGCCAGAAAGGTGGCGAGCAGGTTGACCGCGAGCGCCGGCCGCACGCCCGGCTGCCGCCACAGTCGTGCGGCCGCCGGCAGGCCGGGCGAGTTGCGGCTGCGCCGCATGGCGCCCGCCGCAGCGGCAAGGGCGAGCGCGGCCATCGAGGCGGCCTGGAAGCCCGGGCCTTCGCTCACCAGCGACTTGAAGGCTTGCACGCTGCCCAGCACGGCCGGCAGAGACAACGCGCAGACGACCAGGTCGACACGCTGCGCCGAGGGGTCGCGCGCTTCCGGCAGCAGCCAGGGGCCGAGCACGAGGACGAGGCCCATGGCCGGCAGGTTGACGAGAAAGGCCATCTGCCAGCCGCCGTGCTCGAGCAGCCAGCCGCCCACGGCGGGGCCCGCGGCGGTGCCTGCAGAGAAACTGGCGATCCACAGGCCCAGCGCGGTGGCGCGCTGCCGCCGGTCGGCGAACAGGCTGCGGATCAAGGCCAGGGTCGACGGGGCGATGGTGGCACCGGCCACGCCCTGCAAGGCGCGGGCGAGCACCAGCTCGGCCGGGCTGCGTGCCAGCGCGGCCAGCAGGCTGGCGAGCGCGAACAGGGCGGCGCCCAGCAACAGGACGCGGCGCCGGCCCCAGCGGTCGCCGAGCGCGCCCATCGTCCACAGCAGGCCGGCGACCATGAAACCGTAGATGTCTGCGATCCACAGGGCCTGCATGGCGTCGGCATCCAGCTGCGCGCTGAGGGTCGGCAGCGCCAGGTGCAGGAGGGTCAGATCCATCGCGTAGGCGAGGCAGGGCACGGCGATCACCGCCAGGCCCAGCCAGGCGCGCGCGCCCGTGTTCATGCCTGCCCTTCGTGCTGCAGCGCCGCCTGAACCGCGGCGCGGGCCTCGATCCGGTCGCGGTAGGCCGCCAGCGTGTCGGGCACCGCCAATCCGGCGTTGCGAGCCCAGCGCAGCATCACGTACATCAACGCGTCGGCCGCGCCGTAGCGTGCGCCGGCGAGGTGCTCGCCGGCCAGCCGGCGGGCCACCTGCACGAAGCGTTCGCGCAGCGAGGCGTCGAGCTCGCTGCGTTCCGCCTCGCTGCCCGTGAAGAAGTAGCGTATGAATGGCTTGTGCAACTCGGTCGACGCAAAGGCCAGCCATTCCAGTTGGCTGGTGCGCTCCCAGGCGGTGGCGGGCGCAAGCTGCGGTGACTGTTGTGCGATCCAGTCGCACACGGCCACGTTCTCGGTCAGCAGCCGGCCGTCGGGGCACCGCAGCGCGGGCACGTAGCCGCGCGGGTTGACCTGCGTGTAGTTGTCGCCGGCGGCGGTGCGGCGGCTGGCGATGTCGACCTCGACCAGGTCGGCGTGCAGGCCGGCTTCGCGCAGCAGGATGTGCGGCGCGAGGCTGCAGGTTCCCGGCGCGAAGTACAGCGTCCAGGTGGCGGCCGGTCCGCGGGCGGAAGAAACGGGTGTCATGGCGGGCTCCTTGGCAGCGCCGCGCGACAGGCGCGGCGCGATGGAGCCCATGGTGGAGCGGGCGGCATGCGTGGCCCAGCGGCAAACGAGCCGGCACCGGGGCATACGGGCCACCGGCGCCGGCGGCGCTCAGGGCGGCGACGTGGCCGGCGCGTGCAGCGTGCGGATCGACTGGAAGCGCAGCCGGTATTGCGCCGGCGTGACGCCCGCCAGGCGCTTGAACAGTCGGCGGAAGAAGGCCGGGTCCTCGTAGCCGACCACGGCGGCAATGGCTTCCACCGCGTCGCCGGTGGACTCGAGCAGCTGTTTGGCTTCTTCGATGCGCAGCGTCTGCACGTACTCGACCGGTGCGTAGCCGGTGGCCTGCGTGAAGCGCCGCTTGAACGTGCGTTCCGGCAGGCCCGAGCGCTGCACCATGCGCGTCACCGGATTCGGCTGCGGGTAGTGGTCGGCGATCCAGGCCTGGCACTCGGCGATCACCGCGTCTTCATGCTGGCGCGGGCGCGCCATGGCCGCGAACGGCAACTGCCCTTGCCGCCGGTCGCCGATCAGGAAGATCTTCGCCGCTCGCACCGCCTCGGCCGGCCCGCAGTAGCGGCCGATCAGGTACAGCGCCAGATCGTGCCACGACGATGCGCCGCCGGTGGTGACGAGCCGGCCGTCGCGGCTGCTGTCGCACAGGATGCGGTTGGCCACGAAGCGCACCGCCGGATAGCGGTCGCGGAACACCTGCGCTGCGCTCCAGTGCGAAGCGGCCTCCAGGCCGTCGAGCATCCCGGCTTCAGCCAGCACCAGCGAGCCGGAGCAGGTCGAGCACACCGTCGCGCCGGCGGCATGCTGGCTGCGCAGCCAGCGCAGCTCGCGTGACCACCGGTGGCCCGGCCGGGCGGGCAAGGGCAGTTCGACGTCGCAGACGATGACGACGTCCGCCAGGGGCGCCGTGGCCACCGACGCCTGCGGATGGATGGGCAGCCCCACCAGCGAGCGGAAGGGGCGGGCGCCACGCGCGACGATGCGTGGCTCGATGCCGCGCACCTGCACCGCTTCACCGGTGAGCTGCGGCCAGGCGCGGCCAACCGAAGCGAGCACCTCGTACAGCCCGTAGACCGCCATCGGTGCGGTTTCCGGCAGCACGAGGATGCTCACTTGCAGCGGGGGCAAGCGGGCGGCTGGCGGCGGGTGGGCGGCTCGGCTCATGGCAGGCCGCCATGGTAGCGAGGCGTGCCGACCCCGCGCGGCGTGTCAGCCCAGTGCGGTGTCCAGCATCATCATCAGCACGAAGCCGATCATCAGACCGACGGTGGCCTGGGCTTCGTGCCCCTGGCGGTGCGACTCGGGAATGATCTCGTGGCTGATGACGAACAGCATGGCCCCGGCGGCGAACGCCAGCCCCCAGGGCAGCAGGGCCGCCGAAAACGCGACGACGACCGCACCGGCTACTGCGCCGAGCGGCTCGATGACGCCGGACAGCACCCCCAGCCCCACCGCCAACCCGCGGCCGTAGCCCGCGCTGCTGAGTGCCAGCGCCACCACCAGCCCTTCCGGGATGTCCTGGATGGCGATGCCGGTGGCGAGTGCGCTCGCCGAGGTGAGGTCGGTGCCGGCGAAGGCGACGCCGATGGCCAGGCCCTCCGGCAGGTTGTGCAGCATGATGGCCATCACGAACAGCCAGGTGCGGCGCACGCTGCGCGCACTGCGGCCTTCGCGTCCCTTGATGAAGTGCTCGTGCGGCAACACGCGGTCGAGCAGCAGCACCAGCGCAGCGCCGAGCAGCACGCCGGCGCCGACCGTGGCGCTGGCACCCCAGTCGCCGGCACCGCGGGCCGCGGCCGCTTCGAGCGCAGGCACCACCAGCGAGAAGGCCACGGCGGCGAGCATCACGCCTGCACCGAAGCCCAGCATCGCGTCGCGCGTGCGCTCCGACAGCCCGCGCGCGACCAGCACCGGCACGGTCCCCAGGGCCGTCGCCGCCGCCGCCGCGCTGCCACCGAGCAAGGCGTACAGCACGCGCACGTCGGCCCGGGCCAGCGCTTCCCACAGGAACCACAGGCCCGCGAGGGAGCCGCTCAGCGTGATCAGCAGGCCGAACATGCGCCGTGGCTGCATCAGCAAGGCCGCATACGGCCCCAGGCGGGCGGACGCCGAGTCAGGGTGGTTCACGTTGCAACTCCAGCGCGAGGGCCGGGGCGGCACCCGGTGGGCGCCGCCCCTCGAAGGCGTGCGTCAATGCGCCTTGCGGGCGCCGCCACGCCCGGTCGACGGCTTGGCCATCTTGCCTGCACCGGGCGCAAGGGCGCCGCCCATGCCGAGGTCGGCGCCGGTCATCGGGTCTTCGCTCGGGTCCGAGCGGGTGCGCGCGGCCGCCTGCTGCACGACCGCAGCCTCCTCGTCGGTGAGCATCACTTCCGGCAGACCGCTGCCGCCGTCCACGGCCAGCTGGTCCTCGCGTTCGCTGACGTAGGTGAAATGCTCGTCCATGTTCCAGGGCCCGCGCGTGTCGCCTTCGCCCTGCGACATGTTGAAGTAGGTGTTCGCAAAGCGCGGATCGCCGGGCAGCTTGCCGGGCGGGAAATTCGGCTGCATCGAATACAGGGCCTTCTCGAACGACTGCTGGTGGGCGATTTCGCGCGTCATCAGGAAGCCCAGGGCTTCCTTCACGCCCGGGTCGTCGGTGGCGTTGATCAGCCGCTCGTAGATCATCTTGGCGCGCGCTTCGGCGGCGATGTTCGAGCGCAGGTCGGCCGAGGGATCGCCAATGGTGTCGACGTAGGCCGCTGTCCACGGGACGCCGGCAGAATTGACCAGGGCCGGGCCGCCGCCGTACAGCACCTGGGTGAGGTGCGAATCGTTGCCGGCGCCGGTGATCGAGCGGTACATGTCGGCTTCCTGCTCGGCGCCTTCGGCGATGCGGCCCTTGGCACCCTTGTTGAGCATCGCGACGATGGTGCCGATCACCTCCAGGTGGCTCAGCTCCTCGGTGGCGATGTCCATCAGCATGTCCTTGCGGCCGGGGTCGTCCTCGGCCAGCGCCTGCGTGAAGTAGCGGCATGCGGCCGCCAGCTCGCCTTGCGGCCCGCCGAACTGCTCGAGCAGCAGATTGGCCAGACCCGGGTTGGTTTCGCTGACACGCACGGTGTATTGCAGTCGCTTGTTGTGAGCAAACATCGAAAGCTCCTTCCTGGTACCTGCAGGTACCTGCACTGAATCCTGAGAAGTGGGGCGGCGCGCGGGCCGCGCGGCCCGCACATGGGATTCAGTAGGCAACCCACGGGCCCGGGGTGGCCGGCGGCGATCAGGCTTTCCTATCCCGGCGATAGCCGCAGTCGAAGGCCGGCTGCGGCTCAGGCCGCCGCCGGCAGGAACGCGGAGTCGCTGAACCGGACCCGGTCCGGCAACCCCAGGCCATCGGCCCAGCGGCTCATGGCGTCGGCACTCATCGGCCGGGCGAACAGGAAGCCCTGCAATTCGTCGCACTGCAGGCCGCGCAGCAGGTCGCGCCGGGCATCGGTTCGACACCTTCGGCGGCGACGCTGAGCCCCAGCGTGCGCCAGTTGCGCCACGGCCGTGCTCAGGCACACCGCATCGGCGGCGAAACCCGCAGCGGCCATCCCGGTGTCGTGCATGCCCGAGATGGCCGGTGCGCGCCGCTTGACAACCAGTCTGTTGGAATTTAGATTAAAGGCTAATTAACCATTTGGCGAAATAAACATGGTTCCCGACCGGCTCAGCCTCACCTTCGCTGCACTGGCCGACCCCACGCGCCGCGCCATCCTGGCGCGCCTGGCCGAGGGCGAGGCCAGTGTCAACGAACTCGCGGCGCCGTTCGAGATGCGCCTGCCCAGCGTGTCGAAGCACCTCAAGGTGCTGGAGCAGGCCGGCCTCGTGGAGCAGAGCCGGCAGGCGCAGTGGCGCCCGCGCCGGCTGCGCGCTGCGCCGCTGAAGGAGGTGGCGCAGTGGGTCGAGCGCTATCGGGATTTCTGGGAAGGCAGTCTCGACCGCATGTCGGGCTACCTCGACGAGTTGCAGGGCAAGGCCACGCAGGAGAACACACATGGCAGCAGGAAGAAGCGCTGAGCCGCCGGCCGGCGGCATCGCATTGGTGATGACCAGGGTGCTGGAAGCGCCGCGCGAGCTGGTCTTCAGGCTATGGGCTTCGCCGGAGCATCTCGCCAGGTGGTGGGGGCCTCGCGATGACGAAGGCCGCGATTTCACCGCGCCTTCCGTCGAGCTCGACTTCCGCCCCGGCGGGCGATATCGCATCTGCATCCGTTCGCCGCAGGGCCGGGAGTACTGGCATGGTGGCGTCTATCAAGAGATCATCGAGCCCGAGCGCCTGTCGTTCACCTTCCAGTGGGAAGAGGAGGGAGCGCCGGTGACGCTGGTCGAGGTGAGCCTGGCCGAGCATGGGGCTGGCCAGACCCTGCTCACCTTTCGCCAGTCGGGCTTCGAGAACGAGGCGTCGCGCGACGGCCACGAGGGAGGCTGGAGCGAGTGCATGGACCGACTGGGCGCCTATGCCCCGGCGGTTGCGGTCAACCTGGGAGAACACCCATGAATCAGCGCTACGCCGGCAGCTGCCATTGCGGCCGCGTTGCCTTCGAGGTCGAGGGCGAACTCGACGGCGCCATGGCCTGCAACTGCTCGATCTGTTCGCGCAAGGGCTCGCTGCTGTGGTTCGTGCCGCGCGAGCAGCTGGTGCTGCGCACGCCGGACGACGCCGCGGCCACCTACATGTTCAACAAGCATGTCATCAAGCACCGCTTCTGCCCGGTGTGCGGCATCCATCCGTACGGCGAGGGCACCGCGCCGGACGGCAAGGCGATGGCCGCGATCAACGTGCGCTGCCTCGAGGGCGTCGACCTGGAGGCCCTCGAGGTGACGCACTTCGACGGGCGTTCGAAGTAGGTCGCCGGGGTTCGCGCCCTTCGATCACGCGGCCTCTGCCGGGCCGGTGGCCGGCAGAGGCTGCCCGCGAGCGCCCGGCTCGCGCCTTGCGAAGCGCCCGATGCCCCATTGCACCGCGTCGTCCACGTAGCTGTACACCACCGGGATCACGAGCAGGCTCAGGACCGTCGAGGTGATCAGCCCGCCGATCACGACGATGGCCATCGGTGCGCGGAAGCTCGGATCGGCGCCCCAGCCGAGAGCGATCGGCATCATGCCTGCGCCCATGGCGATCGTCGTCATCACGATCGGACGCGCGCGTTTTCGACAGGCGTCGACGATCGCGTCCCAGCGGTCCAGGCCGTGATCCCGGCGAGCGATGACGATGTAGTCGACCAGCAGGATCGAGTTTTTCGTCGCGATGCCCATCAGCATGATCAGCCCGATCATCGGTGGCAACGACAGCGCGGACCCGGTGACGAACAGCGCGAGAAACGCCCCCGGGACCGAGAGCACGAGCGCCGCCAGGATGGTGACCGGCTGCATGAAGTCCTTGAGCAGCAGCACCAGCACCATGTAGATGCACAGGATGCCGGTCAGCATCGCCAGGCCGAAGCCGGAAATCAGCTCCCCCATCGATTCGGCGTCGCCCATCGGCGTTTGCGCCACGCCTGGGGGCAGGTTGCGCAGGCTGGGCAGCGCGAGTGCCGCCTGCTCGACGTCACTCAGTTCACGGCCGCTCAACTCGATCTCGAAGATGACGTTGCGCATGCGGTCGTAACGCGAGATCTCGGACGGGCCGCTGCCGACCTGCAGCACTGCGACGTTCTCGAGCGGCACCGGTCCGCGTGCACCGGGCACCGGCAAACGCTTGAGCGTCTCGAGGTCGTTGCGGGCGGCATCCGACAGCCTGACGACCATCGGCACCTGGCGTTCGCTCAGGTTCAGCTTGGCGAGTTCCTGGTCGTAGTCGCCCGTCGTGGCGATGCGCAGCGCTTCAGCGATCGCCGCCGAGGTGACGCCCAAGTCGGCCGCACGCGCGAAATCGGGCCGCACGACCAGCTCGGGACGCACCAGGCCGGCACTCGAGGTCACCGCGCCGATGCCGCGGATCGAGCGCAGCTCGCGTTCCACCTGTCGAGCGTGCTGCGCGAGCACGCGGCTGTCCTCGCCGGTGAGCACCAGCATGTAGTTCTCGCTCGAACCGCCCAGGCCGACCTTCACGCGCACGCCGGGCAAACTGGCGAGTGCAGCGCGAAACTGCTCCTCGATCTTCTGCCTTCTCACGCCGGGACGATCGCTGCGGTGGGTCATGTTGATCGTCAGGACGGCCGTGCGCACGTTCGCCGCGGAAGCGCCCGCCGGTTCGGACGGGTCGGCACCCGCGTTGCCGGCGCCGATCGCCGTATAGACGCTCTTCACGTGATGGTTCTGCTGCAGGAGGCCGCGCGCCTGCTCGGCGAGCGCCAGCGTTTCGCGCAGCTGGCTGCCCGGCGGCAGCGTGAGGGTGACCTGCGTTTGCGACTCGTCATCCGGCGGAATGAACGTGCCGGGAAGCGCTGCGGCGAGCAGCAGACCGCCGACGAAAAAGGCCGATGCCCCGGCGATCACCACGAAGCGGTGGCGCAGGCACCAGCGCGCCCACGACAGGTAGGCGTGCACCCATCTCGGTTCGTGCCCGGCAGGCTGCTTCGGCGCGCGCAGCAGGTAGGCCGCCATCATCGGCGTCAGCATGCGCGCGACGACGAGCGAGAAAAACACCGCGATTGCCGCCGTCCAGCCGAACTGCACGAAGAACTTGCCGATCGTGCCGCTCATGAACGCCGTCGGCAGGAACACCGCGATCAGCGAGAAGGTGGTCGCGATCACCGCGAGCCCGATCTCGTTGGCGGCCTCCATCGCTGCCTGGAGGGGCGGTTTGCCCATCAGGAGGTGGCGCTCGATGTTCTCGACCTCGACGATGGCGTCGTCCACCAGGATGCCGATCACCAGCGACAGCGACAACAGCGTCACGATGTTGATCGTGAACCCCATCAGGGACATCACCGCGAAGGTCGGTATTGCGGACAGCGGCAGCGCCACCGCCGAGACGAAGGTCGCCCGCCAGTCGCGCAGAAACAGGAACACCACCAGCACCGCGAGCGCTGCCCCCTCGTAGAGCAGCCACATCGAGCCGTCGTAGTTCTCGACCACGGGATCGACGAAGTTGAACGCTTCCGTGACGGTGATCGTCGGGTGCCTTTCCTTCAGCCGGTCGAGCGCGGCGCGCACCCCTTCGGCGACTTCGATTTCGCCGGCGCCGCGTGCGCGCACGATCTCGAAGCCGACCACCGGGCGGCCGTTCAGGAGCGCGATCGACCTCGGCTCGGCCACCGTATCGGCGATGGCGGCCACCTGGTCGAGCCGGATGCTGCGGCCGTCGCTCAGCGCGATCTCCACTGCGGCCATGTCCTCGGCTGTCTGCACGGTGCCGAGGGTCCGCACGGAATGTTCGGCATGTCCGAAATCGACACGACCGCCGGACGCCTCCTGCTGCACCTGGCGCAGCTGGCGGGAAATGTCGGCCGCGGTGGCATTCAACGCGAACAGTCGCGCCGGGTCGAGCTCGACGCGCACCTCGCGGGTGACGCCGCCGACGCGCGAGACGGCGCCCACGCCAGGGACCGCCAGCAGGGTGCGGCTGACCTCGTCGTCGACGAACCATGACAGCGCTTCGTCATCCATGCGCGAGGAAGCCACCGTGTAGGTCAGGATGGGGGTGCCGGAGAACTCCACCTTCCTGATCACCGGGTCGCGCAGGTCGGGCGGCAGATCGGCCCGCACGCGCGCCACCGCGTCGCGCACGTCGTCGACGGCCTCCTGGATCGGCTTTTCGAGATGAAATTCGACCGTGATGCTGGCGTTGCCGTCGGTCAGGATGCTTTGTATGTGCTTGACCCCCTGCACGGTGGCGAGCGAGTTTTCGATCTTGCGCGCGACATCGGTTTCGAGCTGCGACGGGGAGGCGCCGGGCAGCGTGGCGACCACGGTCACCTCGGGCAGCTCGACGTCGGGAAAGTTCTGCACCTTCATCGCCCGGAAAGCCATCAAGCCCGCCAGCGTCAGGATGACGAACAGCAGGACGGCCGGGGTCGGGTTGCGGATCGACCAGGAAGAGACATTCAGGTTCATCGTGTTCCCCGGCTCAGTTCACGGCAGCGGACGCTGCGCCCGAGACCAGCCTGCCGCTGCTTCGTGCCACCGGATCGTCGACCACGCGCACCAGATCGCCGTCGCCGAGAAAGGCGCCACCGGCCGCGACCACCCGTGCCGACGCATCGATGCCGCCGGTGATCTCGATGCGGTCTCCCGCGCGTCGGCCCGCCACCACCTTGGTCTGCATGACTTTCGAGTCCGTGCCGATGCGCATCACGTAGGCGTGGCCGTCGCGCAGCAGCACGGCGCTCTGCGGCAGGGTCATCGCCCGGCCGGTGCCGATGTCGAACTCACCGCGCGCGAACATGCCGGCACGCGCCGGAGTGTCCGGCGGCAGGTCGACGTAGACCAGGCCGTTGCGGGTCTGGATGTCGACCGCGGGCGAGACGACCCGCAGCCTGCCTTCGATCGTTTCCCCGCCGGCTGGCGTCAGGCGCGCCACCTGCCCGGGCGCCAGCTTTGCCAGCTCGGACGCTGCGACCTCGGCGCGCCATTCCAGCCGGCCGCGGCGAATCAGCCGAAACAGTTCCTGCCCCGCCGGGAGCACGGCACCGACCGTGGCGCTGCGGGCCGAGATCACGCCGTCGTCGGGCGCCAGCACCCGGGTCTGGGCCAGGCGGAGCTGCTGCGTTCTCTCGGCGGCCTGCGCCGCTTCCAGTCTCGCCCGTGCCGTGCGTTCCGCAGTGAGGTACTGCTGGATCTGCTGTGCCGACATCGCACCCGTCGCCTGCAGGCCGTGGGCGCGCCGGGCGTTGTCCTCGGCGTCGGCGAGCGCTGCCTCGAGTTCGGCGACGGCGGCGCGGCTTTGCGCGAGGTCGGCATTCACCGTGTCGGACGCAAAAGCGGCGAGCACCTGGCCGCGCCGGACGACATCGCCCACGTTGACGTTGACGGCGGCCAGACGCAGGCCGTCGGCCTCGGTGCCGATGCTGGCCTCCTGCCAGGCCGAGATGTTTCCGTTGGCCGAGATCCTGACGGGCAGCACGGCCGACTGCAGCGTGGCCGCCGCCACGGTCAGTGCGGGCTTCGGCACCGCGACGGCTGCCACGGCTGAAGCTCGACGGGAGGCATGGACGGCCCATGCGGCGGTGGCGGCGAGGATCACCGCAACGACCACGGCGGCCGCGATGGAACGGGGCTTCTTCATCGTTCTGTTCCTTGCTTTCTGCACGGCGCATTCGGCCGCCAATTGAGAGATCGGAGGGGGTGGACGGCCTGGGTCATGGGGCAGGTTCACGGCCCGCCGCATGCACTGCCGCGGGGGACCAGCCGCCGCCCAGCGCGCGGTACAGCGCGATCCAGGCCGAGATGCGCTCGCGTTGCAGGTCGGTCGCTGCGCCTCGTGCAGCGACCACGCTGCGGCGCGCATCCTCGAGCTCGAACAGGCTGGACACGCCGGCGCGATAGCCCGCCTCGGTGGCCTGGTACGAGCGCTCGAAGCCGCTGGCAGCATTCGCAACGCCCTCGCTGCGCCGGGCCGTGCTGTCCAGCGTGACGAGGGCGGTCTGCACGTCGCGGATCGCTTCACGCAGGCGAGCGGCATAGATCGACGTGGCTGCCTCGTAGCGGGCGCGGGCCGCTTGCGCGTTGGCGCGGCGTGCCCCGCCGTCGAACAGCGGCAGCGTGACCGTCACGGGGCCGATGCTCCAGACCGTGCCGTCGCTGCTGACGCCGCCACTGGCGACACGTGTCGTCCCGATCGTGCCGGCCAGGGCAATGCGCGGCCACCGCTGCGCCTGCGCCTCGGCTGCGTCGGCGCTCGCCGCCACGACATCGTGCGCCGCCGCATGGATGTCGGGACGCTGCGCAAGCGCCTGTGCCGGCAAGGCGGTGACGCCGAGTTCGGGCGGCTGCGGCAGCTGAGCCGTGCCGGTGGCGAGGTCGCGCCGCAATGCGGCCTCGTCGCGGGCGGTCAGGGCACTCAGCGCGCCGACCAGAAGATCGCACCGCGCCCGCTCCCGGATCAGCGCCACATGGCCTTGCGCAGCGCTGGCATTCGCGAGGTCGGCCGCGGCCGGGGGCCGGAAGCCGGCATTCGCCGCCAGGCTGGTGATCTGCGCCGTGCGCGCCTGCGAATGGGCGTCCGCCTCGGCCTGCTGTACTTGGGCCTCGCACGCTCGCAGCTCGACATAGGTTGTCGCCACTTCGGCAGCCACCGAGACCCGGGCGTCATGCCAGTTCGCCAGACTGGACTCGAACCGGGCTTGCGCGGCGTCGGCGGCCGCTCGTCCCGCACCGAAGAGATCCAGTTCCCAGCCGAGTTGCAAGCCCGCCGAGGCGGTCGTCCCTGGAGACATGCCCAGTTCCGATCGTCCCCGGCTCGCGCTGATGTTCGCGTCAAGCGAGGGCATCAGGTCGGCCCTGCGGGCGACGCGTGCGGCGCGTGCATCGGCGATGCGCGCGGAGGCCTGCGCCAAGCTCGGGCTGACCTGTTGCCCGGCCTCGATGAGTCGCAGCATCAGCGGGTCGTCGAACTGGGCCCACCAGCGGCGCAGGTCGGCGAGCCGGCCGCCGTGCGGCAACGGCGCGTGCCATTGCGCGGCGACGGGCGCTGCGGCGCTGCCCGGCACGGGCGTGGTGGGGATCGTCGACGCGCAGCCGGTGAGCAGCGCAGCGGCTGCGACGGCCATGGAGGAAGCGGGTGGAAGCATGCGGTGACCTTGTCTTGCACGGGACAGGACTGTCCGGCCATGCGTCTTTCCGAATACTTACCGGCAGGCACAAGCGCCACGCGCTCCCGGTAAGTGTTCGGTAAGAAGGCCGCGGCGACAGTGCAGGCTTTTCAACACCACGCAAGGAATCCACATGCCGCTAGCGCGTCCGTCCGTCTTGATCTCCCATGGTTCCGCCCTGCGCATGGCGGCATCGGCGTTCGCCATCGGGGTGTGCACCTGGGCCACTCCGGCGGCTGCAGAGCCGAACGACGGCCAGCCGCCGTCCACGACCTGGTCGCTCGGTCTCGGCGCCGTCAGCCGGCAGACGCCCTACACCGGCTTCGATCGGGAGAACAAGGCCCTGCCGTTGCTTCATTTCGAGAACAAGTACGTTCGCATCTTCGGGCCCGAAATCGGATTGAAGCTGCCGAGTCTCGACGTCGGCAGGAACCAGCAACTCGATTTCAGCCTCGTTGCCAAGTACGACGGCAGCGGCTATGAGGACGACGACGCGTCGATCCTCGACGGCATGAGCAAGCGCAGGGGCGGCTTCTGGGCCGGTGCCAAGGTGGAATGGAACACCGGCCTGGCCGACGTCAGCGCCGAGTGGCTGGGCGACGCGTCCGGCCACAGCAAAGGGCAACGTTTCAGCCTGGGCGTGGAGCGCACGTGGCGGTTCGGCGAGCGCGTGATGCTCACCCCGCGCCTGGGGGCGACGTGGAACGACAAGAAGTACGTCGACTACTATTTCGGCGTCCGCGACAGCGAGGCCCGTGCCGGCCGTGCGGCCTACGAGGGGAAGTCGGGCGTCAACGCCGAAGCAGGGGTGCGCGGCGTCTACCTGTTCGACCAGCGGCATTCGATGCTCCTCGATCTCGAGGTGTCCAGCCTGGCGAAGGGCATCAAGGACAGCCCGCTGGTGGATCGCTCGACCGAGAATCGCGTGTTTCTCGGATACCTTTACCGCTTCCGATGAGCCGAATACTCCTGATCGAGGACCACGACCGGCTGGCGCAGCTGATGTGCCAGGGACTGGCTGCTGCCGGGATCGCCGCCGACGTGATCGGCCGCATCGACGCCGCATGGGCCGCCGTCCAGCGCATGCCCTACCAGGCCCTGGTTCTCGATCGGGGGTTGCCGGACGGGGACGGCCTGGTGCTGCTGCAGAAGGTGCGCCATGCCGGTCTCGGTGTGCCTTGCCTGGTGTTGACGGCGCGCGACGCGCTGCACGACCGGGTGGAAGGGCTGGAAGCCGGTGCCGACGACTACCTTCCCAAGCCGTTCGCGATGGACGAGATGGTGGCGCGCGTGCGGGCGCTGCTGCGCCGCCCGGTGGAGTTCCGTTCGCTCGCGCCGAGCCACGGCGACCTGACGCTGCGCCCCGATGCCGGTGTCCTGTGCTGCGCGGGCGAAAGCGTCACGCTGGCCCCGGCCGAGATGCACATCATGCTGCTGCTCCTGCGCAAGCCCGAGGAGGTGGTGCGCCGCAGCGCACTGGAGGCTGAAGCCTGGGGGCTGAACGAGGCGGTGACGCCGAACGCCCTGGACGTGGCGCTCCACCGCATCCGCCGCAAGCTGCTTGCCATCGGCTCGCGCCAGCGCATCGTCAATGTCAGAGGCCTGGGGTATGCGCTTCGTGAAGATGATGTCGCTGAATAGCTTGAGGGTGAAGGTGTTGCTGGCCTACGTGGCCGGCATGGTGCTCAGCTTCACGCTGCTCGTGGTGGCCGCGGTCGTGATGGTGAAGACCAACGCGCTGGCCCGGATGGATCTGGCCGACGCCGCCGAGGAGCTGGCGCAGAAGGTCCGGTTCGACAACGACGGCAAGCCCCTCGGCTTCGACACGAGCGTGGACGATCTGTCCTGGCTGTACGACGGCCCCCAGCGCGAGACCGCGTATCGCATCCTCGACGATGCGGGGAACGGTGCACATTTCTCGAGTGCCGGAGCGGCGTTCTGGCCGGCCGGCGGAGACGCGCTGCGATTGGCGCGAGGGAGCTTCGACTTCGAGCACGACGGCATGACGGTCTACGGGGTCACCGAGCCCTTCGAGCACGGGGGCAGGACGTGGTACCTGCAGTTCGCGGCCACCGCGAGGTTCATGGACCTCCTTCACCGCGTGGCCCTGCCGCTCGTCGGGGCGGGCATCACGGTGTTCGGCTTCGTGCTGTTCGTCGCCTTCGGTCTGTGCGCCTACATCACCTTGCGCTACACCCTGAAGCCCCTGCGGGACGTGTCGGAGTCGGCGGCGGCCATTTCGCCGCGCTCGCTGCATGCCCGGCTGAAGGCGCATGCGGTGCCCTCGGAGATCGCCCCGCTCGTGGACAGCTTCAACCGAGCGCTGGAACGCCTCGAACACGGCTATCGCGTGCAGCAGGAGTTTCTCGGCAATGCGGCCCACGAGTTGAAGACGCCGCTGGCGCTGATCCGTGCGCAGATCGAGCTGAAGGAAGACGGCGGCAGCGCTCGCGATGCGCTGTTGAGCGATGTCGAATACATGACGCGCCAGGTGCAGCAACTGCTGCTGTTGGCCGAAGCGAGCGAGGCGCACAACTACAAGTTCGGCGTCGTCCAGGTGCAGGAGGTGGCGCAGGAGGCTGTGTCGTACCTGCAGCGCATGGCTGAATCTGCCGGCGTGCGCCTGGCCGTGTTCGCCGCCGCCGAGGGCGAGGTTGCCTGGAGAGCCGATCGTGGCGCATTGTTCACGTTGTTGAAGAATCTGCTCGAGAACGCCATCCAGCATGCACCCCCGAAAACCTTGGTGACCGTGGAGATCCATGGCGATGCCGTGACCGTGCGGGATCTCGGGCCGGGCGTCGAGCCGGCGCAGCTGGCGCTGCTGTTCGAGCGCTTCTGGCGCGCCGCACACCGGCGAGACCGCGGCGCAGGGCTGGGCCTGGCCATCTGCCGGGAGATCGCCTTGGCGCATGGCTGGCATCTCACGGCCGAGCGGGCCGAGCCTGGACTGCGGTTCCGGTTGTCGAGCATGGACGGTGTACGCGAGGCATAGACGGTGTTCGGAGCGGTCCGGCCGCGCCGGCACGCTGCCCGGCCCCGTCGCGGGGGCGCAGCGGTGACGTCGAAGGGCCTTGGCCAGGGGCGTACCATGCGCGGCCGGCGCGTACCGCGGGCCGCCGGCTCGGTCTGGCGAGGCCGGGATGCGCCTGAGTTTTTCCATGGGGCGGCGACGCTGCCTCGTCTGCAGAAGGGGCAGCGATGAGCGATGGGCAGTCCATCGAGTGGGTCGAACGCGGCGAGCCGCAGCGCGCGCGCTGGCGCTCCGAGAGCGGCTCTGCGCCGCCACGTCGCGTGGTCGTGGCCGACGACACGATGACCGCCGACGCCGCCTACCGCCTGGCGTGCGAGGGCACCGCGCTGCTGTGGCGCGGCGACTTCCAGAACGCACGCCAGCTGTTGCAGGCGATGGCCCGTCGCGCCGACCGCCGGCCGCGCAAGCCGGCCGCCACGCCGGCCGACGCGTTCCACCTCCACCGCTTGATGCAAAGCCAGCGGGCCCGCACCTTGGGACTGCTGCTGATGCCGCTCGACGAGCACTACGCCGTCCCGTTGCGACGCGCGCCGGACGTGCGGCGGGCCTGCGAGGAGGCCTACGGGCCGCCGGACGGCGCCTCGGTCACGTCGCTGCGCGAGCTGCTCGGGTTGGTCGGCGCACACGAGTGGCGCAAGAAGGGCGTGGAGATCCCTGCGTTGCGCGGCCGCATACACCCGCACTACGGCGTGTTTTCGCCGGTGCGTGGCGAGTATGTCGACCTGGTGGCGAAGGCGCCGTTGCCCGGCAAGGCGCTGGCCTTCGACATCGGCACCGGGACCGGCGTGCTGGCCGCGGTGCTGGCACAGCGCGGCGTGGCCCGCGTGGTGGCGACCGACCAGGACCCGCGGGCCCTCGCCTGTGCGCACGAGAACCTGCAGCGGCTGGGGCTGCAGCAGCAGGTCGAGCTGATGCAGGCCGACCTGTTTCCGCCCGGCCGCGCGCCGCTCGTGGTGTGCAACCCGCCATGGGTGCCGGCACGGCCCAGCTCGCCGATCGAGCACGCGGTGTACGACCCCGACAGCCGCATGCTGAAGGGTTTTCTGGCCGGGGTGGTGCATCACCTCGAACCCGACGGCGAGGCCTGGCTGGTGATGTCGGACCTGGCCGAGCACCTGGAGCTGCGCCCCCGCGATGCCTTGGCGCAGGCCATCGACGGGGCCGGGCTCGTCGTGGTGGGCCGGCTCGACGCACGGCCGCGCCACCCTCGTGCGGTCGATCCGAACGACCCGTTGCACGGCGCGCGCAGCCGCGAAGTCACGTCATTGTGGCGGCTGGCACTGCGCCCGGACTGAGCGCCCGGCGATGGCACGGGCTGCTCCTTGCGCGGAGCAGCCGACGCTACCGGCGTGTCGGGCCTGCGCGTGCAGCCTCCTGACACCTCGGTGTCAGCGGCGTGGCGGCACCATGGAAGGCCTGTCCTTTCCGCAAGGAGCCGATCATGTCCGAATTCGACAACCGAGTGGCGCTGGTGACCGGCGCCGGTACCGGCATCGGCGAGGCGATCGCCGAGCACCTGCACCGCCAGGGCGCCTGCGTGTGCATCAGCGACATCCACCCCGAGCGCGCGGCGTCGGTCGCGCAGCGGCTCGACCCGCAGGGCCGGCGCGTGCTTGCGTGCGGTACCGACGTGCGCGACCCGCAAGCCGTGCAGGCGATGGTCGACGCCACCGTGGAACGCTACGGCGCACTGCATCTGGCCGTCAACAACGCCGGCGTCACCGGCCCGCACGGCGTGCCGGTGGCCGACCTGCCGCCCGAGGAATGGCGGCGTGTCATCGAGACCGACCTGGGTGGCGTGTTCCACGGCTTGAAGTACGAGCTGCCGGCCATCGTGCGCAGCGGCGGGGGGGCGGTGGTCAACCTGTCGTCGGCCAACGGGGTGGTGGGCGTGGCCGGCATCGCCGCCTACACGGCGGCGAAGCACGGCATCATCGGCCTGACGAAGGCAGCCGCGCTGGAGTACGCGTCGCAGGGCGTGCGACTCAACGCGGTGGGGCCGGGCTACGTCGACACGCCGAAGCTGCAGCAGCTCGACAGCGCCGAGCGCGAGCGGATCGCGGCGGTGCACCCGCTGGGCCGCATGGCGCAGCCCGAGGAGGTGGCGGAACTGGTGGCCTTCCTGCTGTCGCCGCGCGCGTCCTTCGTGACCGGTGCCATCTACCTCATCGATGGCGGGGCGACCGCGCAGTGAGCTGCCGCCGGGGGCAGTTGACGACGCTCCTACAATTGAATAGCATGATATGCATTCGATCCGAGAGGAGCCGCCGTGGTGGAAGATGTGGTGAAGGAGCTGGGCCATCTGAGCCTCGGCACGCGCTTGAAGCGCATCGGCGAGACGCTGCAGGCGCAGACGCAGGCGGTGCTGGCATTGCACGGCTTCGAGCAGCCTGCGGCCTGGTTCCCCATGCTCGCGGCGCTGGATCGGCTGGGGGCTTTGAGCGTGGGCGAGCTGAGCCAGGCGGTGGGGGTCAGCCAGCCCGTCATCACGCGCTCGCTGCGAGGGCTGGAGGACGACGGCCTCGTGCAGTCGGCGCCGGGCGAGGGCGACCGGCGGGTGCGCCGCGTGGGGCTGAGCCGCAAGGGTCGCGGTCTGGTGCAGCGCGCCCAGCGCGAAGCGTGGCCTGCCACCGAGGCGGCTGTCGCCCAGGCCTGCGCGGGCCTGAAGGGCGACCTGCTGGCCCAGTTGGCCGCGCTGGAGGATGCGTTGATCGAGAAGCCGCTGTTGCAGCGTGTGCAGGAGGGCTGAGCATGTCCGACCTCGACAGGCCTGTCTGGGCCAGCCTGCGGCATCGACCCGATTGGCGCCTGGGTGACGAGCGCGCCTGGCGCTTCCGGCCCGACATCAACCGTTTCGCCGCGACGCCCGACGAAAACCCCGAGCACCTGTCGGCGCTGGCCGAACTGGTGCAGCCGGGCGATGACAGCGTGTACCTGCTGCAGGTGCCACCCATCGCCGTGCCGCCCGGCCTGGAGGCGGTGAAGGCCGCGTCGGGCGTGCAGATGCTGGCGACGCGACAACTGCAGGCCGACGACGGCGTGCAGGTGCTCGGCGTGGCCGACGCGGCGGAGATGCTGGCACTCGCCACGCTCACGGAGCCCGGCCCCTTCCTTGCGCGCACGCACACGATGGGCCGCTTCATCGGCCTGCGCATCGACGGTCGACTGGCCGCGATGGCAGGAGAGCGCATGCGCTTTCCCGGCTATGTCGAGGTCAGCGGGGTATGCACCCACCCCGATTTCCGCGGCCGAGGCCTGGCGAGGCGACTGTCCGCCGCGGTGACCGCCGACATCCAGCGCCGCGGCGAGCAAGCTTTTCTGCACGCCTGGACGACGAACACCACCGCGATCGCGCTCTATGAAAAACTGGGCTTCGAAGTGCGGACGGCGGTGAACGTCTCGGTGCTTCGGCGCCGGCCCGGCTGAGCTGGGGTGCGCCTGGCCTGCTCGGTCCCGACGCTGCCCACGCCGATGTGATGGCGTTGGTGGGGTCCTGGCACGGCGCAGGCGGTGCACAGGAGAGGGATCCCAGCCTTCCTGTTGCCGAGCCTGCAGAAGACCGCAGGGGCTGGGGACCCTTGCGGGCCACTCCGAAGCGAGGTCTACGCCCGCTTCAGGTAAATGCTGTCGTTGGCACTTACGTGGTTTGCTCTGCTTACGGCAGTCGCCTCTCGGATCGTCGATCTCCACGTCGATGCGCCGTCGAAACCGGTCGGCCCCACGAGCCTGCAGACGATGGATCTGCACGCTGGTGGAGCCGGGGGGAATCGAACCCCCGTCCGACACACGTCAGCTTCGAGCTTCAGGGTCTTGCGCGACAAGCCGCGCCGAACCCACACGATCATTGGGTGCGCAACTGCGGGCGACGAACGAGCCCTCGGTTGTGCGGTGTGACCCAACCTTGCTGGCCGGCCACGAGCCCCTATTGGCGCAGTTCCGCGCCGCGGCGGGGCGGTTCTCCGGAATGAATGATTGAAAACGCGAAATGGACGCAGCGAGCCCGGGCTTCGTCCGCGCACAACCGCACCTCGTTGAGCAGCTTGTACCCAGGACCAGCAGTGGCACATGCCGACCTGCGTGCGGTGCACGCGGCGGCGCCTATTTGGTGACCAGGCGCAGCGCTGCCGCCGGCAGGCCGGCAGGGGCTGACACCGTCAGTTCCTGGTCCTGGTGCATCAGGCGGCCGCGGCCGCGCTGCTTGGCGGTGTACAGCGCCCGGTCGGCTTCGAGCAGCATCTCGTCCAGCGTGCGCGCGGGGTCGCCCATCACGGCCAGGCCCGCGCTGTAGGCCAGCGGCGCGGCGGTACGGGTTTCGTTGCGCTCGCGTACGGCCTCACGCAGCCGGGCGTCGAACGAGGTCGCCGCGCCGGCCTCGGCGCGTACCAGCAGCACGCAGAACTCCTCGCCGCCGTATCGGCAGGCCAGCTCGCCCTTGCGCATGCAACTGCGCAGCGCGTCGGCGAACAGCTGGAGTGCCTGGTCGCCCGCCGCGTGGCCGCCCAGGTCGTTGATCTGCTTGAAGCGGTCGAGGTCGATGATCAGCAATGCCATCGGGTCGCAGTAGCGGCGTGCTTCGGCGAGGGCCGCCTCAGCGCGCTCGACGAAAGCGCGCCGGTTCAGCAACCCGGTCAACAGGTCGGTCTGGGCCTGGCGCTGCAGTTCGCGCTCGGCCTCTTCGCGCCAGGCAGCGAGGCTGGCCATCGTCAGCAGTGTGATGACGACCGGGTGCAGCAGGGCGGCGGCCAGGTTGGCCGGGTGCGGTGCGCGCAGGTGGGGGTAGAGCTCGGTGAAGAAGCCGCCCAGCGCGCCGCGCCAGAGCGTGACGACCGCCAGCACACCGAGGGCGACGAACATCACGCCGCGCCAGCGCCGGCCGGCGTGCGGTGCCGGCAGCACGACGGAGATGCAGACGGCGATCATCAGCGCTGCCAGCCCGAAATTCGCCCATGCGACCCGGAACGGGTAGCTGTCGAAACCGGCCCAGTAGCCCACCGGGGTGAGCACCGCGACGGCCCACACGGCCCAGCTGCCGGCACGAGGGGCCAGCCAGTGCTGCATGGCATGCCACGAGCACGCGAAGCACAGGCTCAACCACGCCATCCACAGCGAAGAGAAGGTCCGGTCGTCGATCGCCCGCGCGAGCAGGAAGCAGCCCCAGGCGATGGCCTGCGCGAGGATCGCACCCTGCGCGTAGCGTGCGCCCGGGCTGACGCGCCAGCCCATCAAGGCAGGCATCGCCAGCGACACCGAGAAGACGTTCGCGAGCGTGACGATGATGAGGGTCTGGACGTCCATGGCGGGAACAAGGCCCGGGGGCTTTCGGGCGATGATCCGCCGCACGGTGCGGCGGGTCTGTCGGGCAGGTGCTCGGTTTCTTGTCGGATTTTTGCCTATTTGTGCGGCGAGGCCTCGTCGGCAGGCGATTCGGGCCGGGAAGGGACAGCTGGCGCAAGGAGGTCGGGCATCGGCGTCCCGGCGCGCCGGAGCCGGCAGGGCCATCGCGTTGCCGAGTCTATCGGCGCGATGTGCCGCGACTGAAGTGCCTGTCAGTGAGGAATAAATTCAGATTCAGCGGCGGGCACGGCGTCAGTCGATCGTCTGTCGGTACCGCAGCATCGCGATCGTGCCGACCGCGACCGTGAAGACGGCGATGGCCGCGGCATCGGTCCAGACGTCCGCCCAGCCGGCCCCCTTGAGCATGATGGCCCGCACGATGCGCACGAAATGGGTCAGGGGAAGCGCCTCGCCGATCCATTGCGCCCAGCGCGGCATGCCGTGGAACGGGAACATGAAGCCGGACAGCAGGATGTTGGGCAGGAAGTAGAACATCGTCATCTGCATCGACTGCATCTGCGAGCGCGCGATGGTCGAGAAGGTGAAGCCGACCGCCAGCGTCGCGACGATGAACAGCAGCACGGCCAGCGTGAGCATCGCGAAGCCGCCCATCATCGGCACACCGAACAGCACTCGAGCCGCCGCGAAGACGACCAACACCTGCAG
This sequence comes from Caldimonas mangrovi, assembly GCF_023721835.1. GTDB lineage: Bacteria > Pseudomonadota > Gammaproteobacteria > Burkholderiales > Burkholderiaceae_C > Caldimonas > Caldimonas mangrovi. The sequence goes on from NZ_JAMKFE010000004.1 coordinate 259,534, forward strand.
GTAGCCGATCAGCGCGTAGGGCAGGATCTTGCCGGCCATCATCTCGGCCGGCCGCACCGGTGTCGCGAGGAGGTTCTCCAGCGTGCCGCGCTCGCGTTCGCGCGTCATCGCCATCGCCGTCATCATCACCAGCGTCATCGTCAGGATCACGCCCATCAACCCGGGCACCACGTTGTAGGCGGTGATGCCTTCGGGGTTGTAGCGGCGGTGCACGCGCAGCTCGAACGGCGCCGCATTCCCCTGCAGCCGGGCCAGCGGGCCGCGCAGGTCGTGCGCCAGCGCGAGCGACGGCAAGGCGGCCAGCGCGGTGAGCGCCGGCCCGGTCGCCGCGGGGTCGGTGGCGTCGGCATAGACGCCCACCGCGGGCCGCTCGCCGCGCAGCACCCGTTCGGAGAAGTCGGCCGGGAACACCAGCGCGAACTGCACCCGGCCGGCCGCGATCAGCGCTTCGGCCTCGCGGTCGGTGACCTGCGCGGTGACGCGGAAGTAGCCGGTGTTCTCGAGCGCACGCACCACCGAGCGCGCCATCGGCCCGGCGTCGACGTGGACCACCGCGGTCGGCAGGTGGCGCGGGTCGGCGTTGATCGCATAGCCGAACAGCAACAGCTGCAGGATCGGCACGCCGATCATCATCGCGAAGGTGAGGCGGTCGCGCCGCAACTGCACCAGCTCCTTGCGCAGCACGGCGACGATGCGGCCCCAGGACAGGCCGCGGGACCGCTCACTGGAAATTGTCTTGCGCATGCTCGGTCAGCGCGATGAAGACGTCTTCCAGCCCGGTGGGCACCGCGGCGGCGCGCCACGGCGCCTGCGGTGCATGCCGGGCCAGCCATTGCGGCAGGTCGGCGCCGCGCGCGGCACTGACGTGCACCGCGTTGCCGAAGGCCACCACCCTCCAGCGGCCGTCTTGCTGCAGCAACTCGGCGGCGCGCGCCAGGTCGCTGCCGCGCAGCTCCCAGGTCTGCAGGCCGGCCTGTTCGATCACTTCCTCGGCGGTGCCGGTGGCGAGCAGCCGGCCGTACGAGATATAGGCGAGCCGGTGGCAGCGTTCGGCCTCGTCCATGTAGTGCGTGCTGACCAGGACCGTGAGGCCCTGCGCGGCCAGCGTGTGGATCTGGTGCCAGAAGTCGCGCCGGGCCTTGGGGTCGACGCCGGCCGTGGGCTCGTCGAGCAGCAGCAGGTCGGGCTCGTGCAGCATGCAGGCAGCCAGCGCGAGGCGCTGCTTCCAGCCGCCCGACAACGCGCCGGCCAGTTGTGCGCGGCGCGCGGCCAGGCCGAGCCGTTCGAGCGCCTGGTCGACCACCTGCCGGCGTGTCGGCATGCCGTAGGCGCGCGCGACGAAGTCGAGGTTCTCCTCGATCGTCAGGTCGTCGTAGAGCCCGAAGCGCTGCGTCATGTAGCCCACGCGCAGCTTGATCTGGCGCGACTCGCGCAACAGGTCGTGGCCGAGGCAGCGGCCTTCGCCGGCGTCGGGTTCGAGCAGACCGCACAGCATGCGGATGGTGGTCGTCTTGCCGCTGCCGTTGGGACCCAGGAAACCGCAGATCTCGCCGCGCGCCACCTGGATGGACACGTTGTCGACGACGGTGCGCCGGCCGAAACGCTTGGTCAGGCCGCGCACGTCGATCGCCGGTTCGCCGTTCATGCGGGCGTTTCCAGGAAGCGCACGTCCACCGGCTGACCGGGCTTCAGCGCGTACGCGTCCACGGGGACAGCCTCGACCATGAACACCAGCTTGCTGCGGCTGCTGTTGCTGTAGATCACCGGCGGGGTGAACTCGGCCTGCGGAGAGATCCAGCGGATGCGCGCGCGCAGGCCGTTCTCGGGGCAGCCGTCGCATCCGACCCGCACTTCCTGGCCGACGGCCGCGCGCGACAGCGCGGGCTCGGGCACGAAAAAGCGCAGCTTCAGCGCACCGGCCGGCAGCAAAGCGACCACCGGAGCACCGGCTGCGACCCATTCGCCGGGCCGGTACATCACGTCGAACACCTGCCCGGCCACCGGGGCGCTGCGCTGTTTCTCGCCGGCCTGCCAGTCGGCCAGTGCGGCGTCCGCTTCGGCGGCCGTCACCTCGGCGGCCGCTGCGGCGATCTCGTCCGGGCGGGCCCCTTGCGTGGCCAGCGCCAGCTGTGCCTCGACTTCGCGCACACGGGCGGCGTCGCGGTCACGGGCCGCCACCAGCTCTTCGAGCCGGATCGGCGCGACGAAGCCGTCGTCGACCAGCCGGCGGTTGCGTTCCAGCGCCGAACTCGACCCGGCCAGCGCCGCCTGGGCCTGTGCCAGTTGCTGCGCGACCGCACGCAGCTCGGCCGGCCGGCGGGCCTTGCGCAGGTTCTGCTCCTGCGCTTTTGCGCGCTCGCTGCGGGCCCGCGCGGCGGCACCTGCCAGCGCTTCGGCGTCGGCATCGAGCGCATACAGCGGCTGCCCGGGCTCGACACGTTGGCCTCGCTGCACCGCCAGGCGCCGCAGCGTGCCGGCGCCCGGCGACGCGACGTAGACGAGATCGGCTTCCGCGTAGCCGCTCATGGCCGGCGTTTGCGAGGCGTGGTCGCAGGCGACCAGCAGCAGCGCCATGCAGGCCAAGGCGGGAAGTGCGGGCTGGTGTGTCATGGTCGCCCTTTTTCGCTGGGCCCGGACAGGCCGCGCAGGGCCCAGTCCAGGCGGCACTCGATCTGCGCGATGTCGGTCGTGAAGACCGACAGTGCTTCGACCAGCGCCGGCGGTGCGACGCCGCGCCGGCCCAGCAGGTGGAACAGCATCACCGGTGCCGCGGTGGTCGACATCAGGAACAGCATCTGGTGCAGTGGGTCGGCGGCGCTCAACTGGCCGCCCGCCTGTGCACGCCGGATGAGCGCCAGCAGCAGCACGGGGTGGCGCTGATCGAGCGTGCGCAGGAAGCGCTGCGCGGCGGCTTCCCCGGCGCTCGCGTCGAGCACCAGGTGCGCGATGAAGGCCCGGTTGTCGACGACCCAGCGCACCAGTTGCAGCAGCACCGAGCGCAGCGCGTGCAGTGGGTCCCCGCCGTGGTCCGCGGTGAGCTGCAGCTGCTGGAACATCGGCCCGTAGAGCCGCTCGATCAGCGCTTCGATGAAGGCTTCGCGGGTGCGGAAGTGGTAGACGAAGGTGCCCAGATTGGCACCGGCACGCTCGGCCACGGCCCGCACCGTGGTGGCTTTCAGCCCCTGGTCACGTGCAAGGCACAGGCCGGCCTGCAGCAGGCGCTCGCGGGTGCCGGCGTCGGGTTTGCGGGGGGTGGGCATGCAGGTCAGTTTATACGCTTGTATAAAACTGTCCAGTGCCGCCTGTCGAAGGCCTGCCGCGGCCGGAGCTCAGCGCTCGTCGTCGCCCGGCGCGTGGCCCGGCATGGAAGGCGGAGCAAGCGAAGGTGTCCGGCGCTTCGTCGCTTTGTGTCGGCTTCGACACGAAGCGCGGGCGGTCAGCGCAGCACGAGCACCGGCACGTCGCTCACCCGCAGCAGCGTGCTGGTGGTGCTGCCGAGCAACAGCTGGCGCAAGCGCGAATGGCGGTAGGCGCCGATCACCAGCAGTGCCGGCGCCTGGGCCCGGACGAGCGCCGGCAACACCGTCTCCGGCGCGCCGGGTGCCAGCTCGGTCTCGACGACGAGACCCGCCCCCTGCAGCGCGAGGCGGGCTTCCTCGAGCTGGCGGCGTGCCAGCGTGCTGTCCTCGCCGACCCTGACGACGAGCAAGGGCAGGCCGTGCAGCAGCGGGTCGCGTGCCGCCTGCTCGACGCTGCGCCGCGCGGCAGGGCTGCCGTCGAAGGCAAACACCGCACGCCGGGGCGCATCGAAGCCCTCGGTGGTGGCGACGAGCACGGGGCGCGCCACCGACCGGATCACCTTCTCGACGTGGCGATCGAGATGCACCCTGGACGGCGCGTCGGCGCGATGGTGCTCGCCGAGCACGAAGAGCCGGGCTTGCGGCTGCATTTCGAGCACGGTGTCGACGAATTCGCCATGGCGCAGCCGCGCGTCCAGTTCCACGGCGCCCGCGGCGGCTGCACGCTCGCGCGCCGCGGCCAGCAAGCGCCGGCCGGCCTCCCGGGCCAGCTTGCTGCGTCGCTCATCCTGGTCGCTGAGTTCGCGCAGCAGCGATTCCTGCGCACCCAGTCCGATCGCGCCGCTCAGGTCGCGGGTTTCGGCGCGCTCGGGGTGGCGCTCGAGCACATGCAGGAATTCCAGCGGCGCGGCGAGCCGCCGCGCCGCCCAGGCGCTCCAGTCGATCACGGCGTCGGTGTTGGCGAGCCCGTCGATGCAGGCGTAGACAGTGTTCATGCGGGCCTCCTCAATGCATCAGCTGTTCGACGGCGCCGGGCTTGTCATGAACCGCGAAGCGGTCGACCAGCGTCGCACTCGCCTCGTTCAGCCCGATCACCTCGACCTCTGCGCCCTCGCGCTTGAACTTCAGCACCACCTTGTCGAGCGCGCTCACCGCGGTGATGTCCCAGAAGTGGGCGCGGCTCACGTCGATGACGACCTTCTCGACCACTTCCTTGAAATCGAAGGCGCCGGCGAAGGCTTCGGACGATGCGAAGAACACCTGGCCGACGATGCCGTAGGTGCGCACGCGGCCGTCGGCGCTGCTGCTGCGGTCGACGCGCAACACGCGGCCGACCTTGTGCGCGAAGAAGATGCCCGACAGCAGCACGCCGACGAACACGCCCTTGGCAAGGTCGTGCGTCGAGACGGTGACCACCACCGTGGCGATCATCACGATCGACGAGCTGGGCGGGTGTTCGCGCAGCTTGCGCACCGACTCCCAGTTGAAGGTCCCGATGCTGACCATGATCATCACGGCGACCAGCGCGGCCATCGGGATCTGTGCCACCCAGGGGCCCAGGAAGACGATGAGGATCAGCAAAAACAGCCCGGCCACGAAAGTCGACAGGCGGCCGCGGCCCCCCGACTTCACGTTGATGACCGACTGGCCGATCATCGCGCAGCCCGCCATGCCGCCGATGAAGCCGGTGGCGATGTTGGCCACGCCCTGGCCGACGCATTCTCGATTCTTGGCGCTCTGCGTGTCGGTCAGCTCGTCGACGATCGAGGCGGTCATCATCGATTCGAGCAGGCCGACGACCGCCAGCGTGACCGAGTAGGGCAGGATGACCTGCAGCGTGTGCAGGTCGAGCGGCACGTCGGGCAGCAGGAACACGGGCAGGCTGTCGGGCAGCTCGCCCATGTCGCCGACGCGGCGGATGTCGAGGTCGAGTGCAATCGCCACGGCAGTGAGCACGACGATGGTCACCAGCGGCGACGGCACCGCCTTCGTCAAGCGTGGAAAGCCGTAGATGATCGCCAGGCCGGCCGCCGTCATCGCGTAGACGACCCAGCTGACGTCGGTCAGCTCGGGCAGCTGCGCGAGGAAGATCAGGATGGCCAGCGCATTGACGAAACCGGTGATCACGGAGCGCGAGACGAAGCGCATCAGCGAGCCGAGCTTGAGCACGCCGGCAGCGATCTGCAGCACGCCGGTCAGCAAGGTGGCGGCCAGCAGGTACTGCAGGCCGTGCTCCTTGACGAGCGTGACCATCACCAGCGCCATGGCGCCGGTGGCGGCCGAAATCATGCCGGGCCGCCCGCCCGTGAAGGCGATGACGACCGCGATGCTGAACGACGCGTACAAGCCGACCTTGGGGTCGACGCCGGCGATGATGGAAAAGGCGATGGCTTCGGGGATCAGGGCCAGTGCGACGACGAGGCCCGCGAGCAGGTCGCCGCGAATGTTGGACAGCCAGTCTTGGCGGAAGGACGATGTGTGCATCTGGTGCGCAAGCTGTAGCGGCGCGTGGCGGGTGCGCACCGCATGGGTGGAGGAAGGGCAGGGGACGAGGACGCGGCCGGCGCGCTGAAGCGGGCGCAGGGCCCGGTATCGCGCTTCAACGCGAAGCGGTGGCGCGCGACGTCAAGGCGGAGCGACGGCGCGGAAGAACCCGCGCGGCAGGCCGCACCCACGGAAGCAGGCATGGCGGCACGGTGGGACACAGGGGTGTTGCACTGCAGCATTCTAAGTCGCAAAGGTCCGGGTTCGCCGGCAGACCGGTCGGCCGTGGAATCTTGGCGCCAGCGAACGGCACGCCGCTTGCCTCCGAGCAGGCACTGGTCATCACCCTGCAACACCATGCCCCGAGCCAGCAGTCCCCGCCTTCATCTGAACGACGACCTCAGGCAGCAGAAGATCGAATGGCGCATCCAGCGGATCGTCTGGCCCTTGATGACACTCCTGCTGCTCGCCATCGTCGCCGGCCTGCTCGGGCAGGGACCGATCGCTCGCGCACAGGCCGGCTCGGGCGACGCGGGAGTCACGATGGAGTACCACCGCTTCCTGCGCCGCCTGGCGCCGGACAGGCTGGAGCTGAAACTGCTCGCCTCGTCGGAACGCGTCAGGCTGCACATCGATGCGCGTTACCTCGACGCCGTGGAACTGGAGCGCGTGTTCCCCGAACCCGAGGCGGTGCTGTCCGGTACAGAGGCGACCACGCTCGAGTTCGCCGGCCGGCCGGGGCACTGGACCGTCGTGCACATCGAGTTGAATCCGCAGGCGATCGGCACCATCGAAGGCTGGGTGGCAGTGGACCAGCGGGCGCACCAACCGTTCAGCCAGTTCGTCTACCCCTGATGGAGTCGCCATGGACACCGTACTTCGCACCCTGACGATCTACCTGTTCCTGCTGGTGCTGTTCCGCCTGATCGGCAAGCGCACGCTCAGCGAGGTGTCGACGTTCGACTTCATCCTGCTGCTCATCGTCAGTGAAGCCACGCAGAATGCCTTGCTCGGCGAAGACTATTCGCTGGTCACCGGCATGACGGTGATCCTGACACTGGTGCTGCTGGACCTGGGCTTGTCGGTCATCAAGAGCGGCTCCAAGAAGATCGAGAAGATCGTCGAAGGCTCGCCGCTGGTGCTGGTCGAGAACGGCAAGGCCTTGCAGGGCAGCCTGAAGATGTCGCAGGTGACGGAAGACGACATCCTGCAGAGTGCGCGCCTGGCGCATGGCATCGAGCGCATGGACCAGATCAGGTTCGCGGTGCTGGAGTCGAGCGGTGGCATCTCGGTGGTGCCGGCGTCGTCTCCCGAAACCCAGCCCATCGACCGTCAGGTCGAGCAGGCCTTGCGGCGCCTGCTCGATGAAAAGGCGATGCGGCCGCAGCCGGCGCGCCCGTCGCAAGCCTGAACAGCGCGCCGCGTTCAGCCGCAGCCGCGCGCCAGCTCGCGAGTCAGCAACGAAGCGCCGATCTCGCGGCAGCCGCTCGCGTCCTGGCCCGACCACAGCGGAGAGAAGTCACCGCTGTCGGCTGCCTCGGCCTTGGCGCGCAGCGGGGCGATCGCGCTGGTGGCCAGCGGAAAGGCCGGCGCCGCCGGGCACATCGGCTGGAGTTCGCGCATCAGCCGGTTCACGATGCCGCGAGCCGGACGGCCGGTGAAGAGGTTGGTCAGCGCCGTGTGCCGCGCCGCTTCGCTCTTCAGCGCGCGGCGGTGCACGGCGCTGGTGGTCGCTTCGGGGCACAGCAGGTAGGCGGTGCCGACCTGCACGCCGGCCGCACCGAGCGCCAACGCGGCTGCCACGCCTTGCGCATCGGCAATGCCGCCGGCGGCGACGACCGGGCAGTCGAGTGCCTTGACGAGCTGGCGCACCAGCGCGAGCGTGCCGACCTGCGTCGTCAAGTCGTCGCTCAGGAACATGCCGCGGTGCCCGCCGGCTTCGACGCCCTGGGCGATCACCACGTCGACACCGCGCTGTGCCAGCCAGCGGCCTTCGTCGACCGTGGTGGCCGATGCGAGCACCTTGGCGCCCCAGCGGCGCACGCGTGCCAGCAGTTCGTCGCTCGGCAGGCCGAAGTGGAAACTGACCACCGGCGGCCGGTAGGTCTCCAGCAGCTCGGCCGCTTCGGCGCTGAAGGGCCGCCGCCCCGGTCCGGCAGGAATGCCGGCCGGGTCGATACCGAGCTCGCGGTAGTAGGGCGACAGCGCGTCACGCCAACCCGCCTCGCGCCGCTCGTCGGGCGCCGGCGGCGTGTGGCAGAAGAAGTTGACGTTGTACGGCCGCTCGGTCTGTGCCCGGATGGCTGCCAGCTCCTTCTGCATCGCCTCGGGTGCGAGCATCGCACAGGGCAGCGAGCCGAGTCCACCGGCATTCGACACCGCGACGGCCAGCGCGCTGCCCTGCACGCCGGCCATCGGCGCCTGGATGATGGGGTGGTCGATGTTCAGAAGTTCCTGGAGGCGGGTCATGCGGGTCTCCGTCGCGGCCGTGATCGACGACCACTATAGGCATTTCGCTGCCGCCGTGCTGACGGGCATGCCGGTTGCCGCGACTGAGGTCGAGGCGTCCCGACCACGCCCGGACACATGCGTGCCGGCGTCGCCGGAACGGATTGCAACCCTTGCACCGAAGGAGCCGAACATGGCGACAGTTGACGACAACCTGATGGACTGGCTGCGCGACGCGCACGCGATGGAGGAGCAGGCCGAGCGCATGTTCAGCACCACCGCATCGCGCATCGACAACTACCCCGAGATGAAGACGCGGCTCGAGGGCCATGCGCAGGCCTCGCGGCGGCAGGCCGACATGCTGCGAGTGTGCATCGAAAGGCGTGGCGGCGACCCGTCGGCGCTGAAGGACCTGGCCGCGAAGGCCACTGCGATGGCACAGGGCCTGAGCGGCATCTTCGTGTCCGATGAGATCGTCAAGGCCGCGATGGCGACCTACACCTTCGAGCACATGGAAATCGCCTCGTACCGCTCGCTGATCGCGGCGGCCGACGCGGTGGGGGACCAGGAGACACGGCGCGTCTGTGAAAGCCACCTGGCGCAGGAAGAGGAGATGGCCGACTGGCTGGAGCAGCAGCTGCCGCTGGTGACGCAACAGTTCCTGCAGCGCTCGGCGCGGCCGAACACCACCGCGAAGCACTGAAGCCAGCGACGCAAGCGCTCGCCGGAGACCGCGTGGACGACGAGAGCCGGGCCCCCGGTGCGCAGGCCGCCGCCGGGCGGCTGGTCGAGCTGTGGTTGCAGCAGGACCGTGAGCGTGCCGTGCTGATCCTCGACCGCGACGGCACGGTATTGCGCACGCTCGCCGGGGTCGAAGCCGTGCTGGGCTACACCGGGCAGGAGCTCGCCGGCACCAGTGCGTCGGTGATCTTCACCCCGGAAGATCTTGCGCGCGGGCTCGACCGCCTGGAAATGGACGTGGCGCTGCACATCGGCCATGCCGAGGACGACCGCTGGCACCTGCGCCGCGACGGCACCCGCATCTGGGCCAGCGGCACGATGCGTGCGCTGTGGGACGAAGCCGGGCAGCACGTCGGCTTCGTGAAGGCGCTGCGCGACCGCACCGACTCTCGGGCGACCGTGCAGACGCTGGAAAACCGCGTCGCCGCGCTGGCCCGCGAGCGCGATTCGATGCAGGTTTTTCTGGCCACGCTGGCGCATGAGTTGCGCAACCCGCTGGCCCCGCTGCTCAACGTCGCGCAACTGCTGCGGTTGCAGGCGGGCACCGGCGAGGCGCCGCCCCACGTGCGCATGATCGAGAACCAGGTGGCGCAGCTGAAGCGGCTGGTCGACGACCTGGTGGACGTGGCGCGGTTGGAGCACCACAAGCTGCGGCTGCGCCTGCAGTCGGTGGAGCTGCAGGGGCTGGTGCGCCAGGCAGTCGAGAGCCAGCGTCCCGAGGCACAGCGCAAGCGGCAGTCGCTCGACCTGCTCGTGCCGCCAGAGGCCGTGACGATGGAAGCCGACCCCCAGCGGTTGGTCCAGGTGATCGTCAACCTGGTCGCCAACGCGATCAAGTACACCGGCGAAGCGGGCCACATCTGGGTGATCGCCAACGTCGACGACCGCGAGGCGGTGATCCGTGTCAAGGACGACGGGGCCGGCATCGTGCCGGAGATGCTGCCGATGGTCTTCGATCTCTTCACCCAGGAAGTACGCACCGCCGACAGCGCAGGGACCGGCCTCGGCCTGGGACTGCCGATCGTCAAGGAGCTGGTGTCGCTGCACCATGGGACGGTCGAGGTGCGCAGCGAGGGAGCCGGACGCGGCAGCGAGTTCACGGTGCGCATCCCGTTGTGGCAGCGCGTCTGAACCCGGCCTGACGTTCGGGGATACTTTCCTCCTTCGACCAGGGAGGAACAACATGACGATCCGCAAGTGGCGCCGCGTGTGGGCGGCCGGTGGGCTGGTGCTGGCAATGCACGCCGCGTCCGCGGCCGACACCGGCGAACGCAACTGCCCGCCCAATCCGGTACAGCCCGGCGCCGAAGCCGTGCAACGCGCCGCGGCGGGCGCTCGCGACCGCGGCTTCCTGTGGCGCATCGAGCGCGACGGGCGCACGTCGTGGCTCTACGGCACCATCCATGTGGGCCGCTTCGAGTGGCTGTTCGTCGGGCCGACGGTCAGATCGGCGCTGACCGGCAGCCGCAGCATCGCACTGGAACTCGACATCACCGACCCCACCGTCGTGCAGCAGTTGCAACAGCTGTCGGCCGGCGCTGTGCCGCTGCCCGACGCCTTGCGGCAGCGGCTGGCCGCGCAGGGCGAGCGCGCCTGCGTGCCACTGGAACAGCTCGCCAAGCTGCACCCGGTGATGCAGGGGTTGACCTACACGCTGCTCGATGCACGCTGGGACGAACTGCACACCGCCTGGGCACAGGAGGTCATGCTGGCCGGTTTTGCCCAGCGCATGCAGCGGCCGATCGTCTCGCTCGAAACGCCGAAGACACAGCTCGACGCACTGATCCCCGACGATCCGGCCGCCGTGCAGCGGCTGCTCGAACAGGGGCTGGAACAGCTGGAACAGGGCAAGGCCCGCCCGATGATGCGACGCCTGGCAGCTGCCTGGGAGCGCGGCGACCTCGACGACCTGGCTGCTTACGAACAATGGTGCGATTGCGTCCAGACCGACGAAGAGCGCGCCTTGATGCAGCGTGTGCAGACGGACCGCAACCCCGGCATGGCCGATCGCATCGCCGAACTGCACCGCGATGGCGAGGTGTTCGCGGCGGTCGGTGCGCTGCACATGACCGGCGACCACGGGCTGCCGGCGCTGCTGGCGGCCCGCGGCTTCAAGGTCGAGCGGGTGCGCTTCGACCACGCAAAAACCGCTGCGCCGCAGGGCGCGCAACGTCAGCCGGCAGCGCATCGTCCCTGACATGCCGTTGCGGGTGTCCGGGCCCGGCGGGCCCTGAAACGGTAGAGTCAGCGCTCCACAGGAGCCCGAACGATGAAGACACTCGCCTGCCTTGCACTGGCCCTCGGTCTGACCGGCTTGGCGCGAGCCGCGCTGCCCGTGGGCGCGCCGGCGCCGCATTTCACGACCGAAGCGGCGTTGGGCGGCAAGACCTTCAGCTTTTCGCTGGCCGATGCGTTGCGCGACGGGCCGGTGGTGCTGTATTTCTATCCCAAGGCCTTCACCAGCGGCTGCACGATCGAGGCCCACGCCTTTGCCGAGGCCACGCCACGCTTCACGGCGCTCGGCGCCCGCGTGGTCGGCATGTCGAACGACGACATCGCGACCCTGCAGCGCTTTTCGGTCGAAGCCTGCCGCGACAGGTTCGCGGTCGCGGCCGACCGGGGCGCGCGCATCACGAAGCAATACGACGCAGCCATCGCGTCGCGGCCCGACATGGCCGACCGCATTTCCTATGTCATCAGCCCGGCCGGCAAGATCGTGCACGTGCATGCGGGCTCCGACCCCGAGGCGCATGTGCGCAGCACGCTGCAGGCGGTCGAGGCCTGGCGCCGCGCGCAGCCGGTCAGGTAGCGCTGCCGCCGGCCTGCTGCGCCCGCATCTTGGCGCTGACGTAGGCGCCGTGGGGGATGTAGAGCAGGTCCGAGATCTTGCGCATCACGTGGTTCTCGTGCGCGCTCAGGTGGCCGTCGGCATAGGCGACTTGCCACATGTACTCGATGATGCGGATCTTCTGTTCCATCGAGTAGCCGGCATTGATGCGCGACGTGAAGGCGTGGTAGTCGTAGGCGTCGCGGGCGGCGCGCTCGGCCAGTTCGACCAGGCGGTCGATCTCGTCGTCGGCCAGCGAGAACTTGCGGCGCAGGGCCGCCATGACGGCCTCGCGCTCGGTGGCGGACAGCTCGGGGTCGGAGCGCATCACCTCGACCAGCAGCACCGCAGTGGCGAGCTGCAGCGCGTGCTCCTGCTCGGCAGGCGTTTCAGCGGGTGGGGCGGGCTTGAGGGCGTCGAACAGGTCTTTCAGGGTGCGCAGCATGGGCAAAGTCCGGGGGGCGGCCGCAGGCCGGTCTTCGACAGAGTCGGGACCGGGCCCACATGTTCCCTGCCAGCCACGGTCAGGCGGTCAGGGCGGCGTCGCCCCGCGGCTGGCGTGGCGCCCGTGCGAGGCCGAACCAGGGCCGCAGCCACGCCAACCGTCGCACGGCTTCGTACCCCGCGAAGCTGCACGCGAGCGTCAGCGCCACCAGCACCGGCCCCTCGACGGCCGGCGCCCACTGCCGCGGTGCGAGCACCTGCGTGAAGACGATGATCAGCGTCTGGTGCAACACATAGACCGGGAACACCGCGTCCGTCAGGTAGCGACGCCACGCGTGGTCGCGGTCCCAGTGCCGGCGGGCATGGCCCAGCAGCGCGACCATCGCACACCACTGCGCCACGGCGAAGATCGCGCCGCGTGCCTGCCACAGCCACGGCGGCATCGGCTCTGCGAGCCACCCGGTGTAGCGCAGCGCCAGCAATGCCCAGGCCAGCAGCGCAATCGCCAGGGCCGGCCGACGCAGCGCGGCGAGCCGCTCCCACACGTCGGGCCAGCGGGCAAACGCGGCGCCGAGCAGGAACATGCCGAAATAGGTCGCATGGTTGAACCAGTCGTCGACCAGTGCATGCGTCGACGGGAACAGCGGCGCCAGTGTCACGCGCCACAGCGCGAGCAGCGCGATCGGTGCCCACAGCAGCGCCGGCCCGTGCAGCAGCCGCGCCGCACGCGCAGCCGCGGCGTCGAGCGCGTGCGGAAAGCGCTTGACGACAACCCACAGCGCCAGCGTGTAGACCCACAGGTAGGCGACGAACCAGAGGTGGTTCCAGGTGGGCAGGATCAGGCACTCGCCGTCGTTGCCGCAGAACCCGTCGTGGCCACGAAAGTACAGCCCGAGGAAGTCGAGATAGCTGCCGGCGTAGCCGAACTTGTGGACGACCTCGAAGTACGGCTGCGGCGGCACCACCAGCAGCATCCCGCACAGCAGCGGCAGCAGCAGCCGCTTCGAGCGGGTGCCGAGCCAGCCGGGCGCAGGGCCGCGCACGAGCATCAGCGAGGTGGCGGCGCCCGAGATCAGGAACAGCAGCGCCAGCCGCCATGGCGAGCTGAGCAGCATCCAAGGCTCGAGCCAGGGGCCGGCATGCGGGCTCTTGACATGCCAGTCCCAGCGCACGTAGTACATGCCCACGTGGTAGGCGACCAGCAGCCCGAAGGCGGCGATGCGCAGCCAGTCGAGGAAGAACAGGCGCGCAGGCGTGGGGGCGGAGGTGTTCATGCCTCCAGCCTAGGCAGGCCGGCCCGGTGCGGCGACAGACGTGGGACGAAGCGGGTCACGGCCGGGGCGAATGGTCTATGCGCCGCCCAGCGCATCGACCAGCGCGGCCCGCCAGGCACGGCTGCACGGCACTTCGGCGCCACTGGCCAGCACCACGGTGGCGTCGCCTTTGCCGCGTGGCAGCACGCGCACCACCCGATGCAGGTTGACGGCCGCGCCGCGGTGCACGCGCAGGAAGTGGGCCGGCACGTCGGCCAGCAGCGCGGCCAACGGACGCCGCAGCAGCAGTTCCCGCCCGCCCGCGTGCACGGCGACATAGTTGTCGGCCGCTTCCAGCCATTCGATCTGCTCGCACGGCACCACATGCAGGCTGCCGCGATCGGCGATGAGCAGCCGCTGCGCGGGCCCGGGCGGAGGTGCCTGCGAGCCGCGCGACTGCAGGCGCTGCACGGCGCGGGCCAGCCGCTCGGGCTCCACCGGCTTCAGCAGGTAGTCCACCGCAGCCGCGTCGAAGGCCTGCAGCGCGTAGCGATCGTAGGCGGTGACAAACACGACGGGCGGCGCCGGGTGCGGCAGCGAGGCAGCCACGTCCAGGCCGGTGCAGGCCGGCATTTGCACGTCGAGAAAGATCGCGTCAGGGGCCAGTGCCGCGACCATCTGCAGCGCCTGCAGCCCGTCGGTCGCTTCGCCGGCCACCTCGATCGCCGGCCAGGCGGCCAGCATGCGGCGCAGCTTCGCGCGCGCCGGCGCTTCGTCGTCGACGATCAGCACGCGCACGGCAACTCCACCGTCACGATCACGCCGCCACCGTCGGCCGGCGACAGGCGCAGCGAGGCGGCCTGACCATGCAGCGCGTCGAGCCTGCGCTGCAAGTTGCCGAGGCCGACGCCGAAGACGACCGGCTGAGCCAGGCGGCCGCCATCGTCGTGCACGCTGAGTTGCAGCCGGCCGGGCAGTGCCCGGGCACGCACTACGAGGCGGGTCGGTTCGAGCCGCTGCTCGACGACGTGCCGGAAGCAGTTCTCCAGCAAGGGCTGCAACGACAGTGTCGGCACCGCGCAGGCCCGTGCCGTGTCGTCGACATCCCAGTCGATCGAGACGCGGTCGCCGAAGCGCTCGCACATGATGTCGGCATAGGCCGTCAGCAGCTGCAGCTCGTCGCCGAGCGCATGCTGCGGGCGTTGGGCCAGGTCGGTGGCGGCGCGCAGCAGCGAGGCCAGGCGCGTGAGCAGCAGGTCGGCGCGGTCCGGGTCGGTGTGGATCAGCGACGAGACGGTGTTCAGCGCATTGAACAGGAAGTGCGGCTGCAGCTGCTGCGTCAGTTGCAGCAGCTGGGCTTCGCGGGCGAGCGCCTGCTCGCGCTCGGCCTGCAGCCGGGCGCGTGTCCACGCCAGGTAGGAGCGCGCGCCGAACTGCACCCCGCAGAACAGCAGATAGAAGATCGCGAAGCGCACGGTTTCGCGGAAAAAGACTGCCGACAGCGGCTCGTGCGGATAGCCCGTGCCGGCCGCTGCATACAGCCCGAGGCGCAGCGCGTGCACCAGCGGCACGAAGACCAGCGCCAGGGGGGCGGTGAGCGCCAGCACGGCACCGAACCAGCGTGCCGGACGGTGCAGCCAGCGGTCCATGCGGCCGGCAGCCCGCCATTGCGCCAGCAGCACCAGGGTGGCCACCAGCGCCGAGCTGCCTTCCTGCGCCAGTGCCCGCCAGATCGCCTGCCAGCCACCCTGCGGGTGGTTCTGCACCTCCGCCGCCACCATCAGCAGCCAGAAGCCGGCCCAGGCCGCGGCCACCGCCCAGCTCAGCGGGGTGGCGGGGGAGCGCCTGGCGATGTCAATGGCTGCCGGTGGCACCGAACAGGCTCCGGGGCATGGCTGATGCAGCCGAGCACGGCGCGGTGCGGGCCCACAGGTCGATCTGGTCGAGGATGGACAGCAGGCTGCGGCCCGCGTCGGTGAGGCGGTAGACCACGCCGGCCGGAAAGCCTGCGATGTCCTCGCGCACCACCAGCCCGGCGCCGCGCAATTCCTGCAACCGTGCGGTCAACACCTTGGGCGTCACGCCGGGCAGGCGGCCTTTCAGCTCGCCATGACGCTTGGGCCCGTCGCCCAAATGCCACAGCAGCAGCGCATTCCAGCGGTGGCCCAGAAATGCCAGCCAGTGCTCGACGCTGCAGTCTTCGGGGCGGCGGGCTGCCGGCGCATCGGCGCCCGGGGGGTGTTCGAAAGCGGCTGCACGGGCCATCGCCATTCCTTTCCGTTTGGATACCTGCGGTGTGCGGCGCTGGAATGTGGTGCTTCTCGCCCCAGGAACCCGACCGATGACCCGCATCATGGACCCGAAAGATTTCAATGCGACCTTCGCACGCCTGTACAACGGGCGAGACTTGCGCGGCCTGCTGCAACTGTACGAGCCGCAGGCCGCCCACCTGAATGCACAGACGCGACAGACCGACGTCGGACTCGACGCGATCGAGGCGTCGCTGCGCGCGCTGCTGCAGATTCCCGGCCGCATGGTATCGAAGACCAACTGGTGCATCGTCCGCGGCGAGATCGCGCTGCTGCGCGGCGACTGGAGCATCCACGACGAGCGCGGCGCGGTGCTGGCGGACGGCAGCTCGGTGGAGGTGGCACGGCGCCAGGCCGACGGCTCCTGGCGCACGCTCATCGATCATGCCGTCGGCGCCAGCGTGGCACGCGTGGCCCGCTGAGGCGGGCTGCCCGAGGGCTCAGTGCGCCGGGCGGCGCTGTTCGGCCAGCAGCGAGCGCTCGGTCAGCAGCGCGCGGGCCAGCGCGGTCTGCCCGGCCTTGTGTGCGGCTGCGACCAGTGTCTGGTCGAGCAGGTCGCGCTGCGCATGGCTGCCGCCGAAACGGTGCGCCTGGCTGCGGATGGAACGCAACAGATCGACAGCCTGGGCATACCGACCGTCGACGAAGGCGACGACGGCCTGCGTCGCGGGTGCGCCCGCCTCGCGTGTGAACGCCGCGTTGTCGTCGTCGCGCAGCGCCGCCGCCGCCTGCGCCTCGAGCACCGAGCGCAGCAGGTCGTCGCGCCCGGCCGCCGCGAAGGCCATCGCCGCGTGCAGGCCGTTGAAGGCATAGTTGCCGGCTTCGGCGGCGGGTGCCCAGCGTTCGGCCAGCGACTGCCAACGCGCCCCCACGTCGACGCCGCGCAGTTGCAGCCGCCACAGCAAGGCGCTGCCGTCGATCAGCTCCATCAGCAGCGTCGGCCGGTGACCGTCGATCGGGCCGTCGAACAGCTCCAGCACGGTGGCGTGGTCACCCAGCTCCAGGTGGTACAGCGCCAGGTGCCACCAGTTGTGCACCGCGAGGAAGCTGTCGCGCTGCCAGCCGGGGTTGCCGCGCATCCAGCGCACGCCCTCGTCGCGCCGGCCCTGCATTTCCATCACGTGCGCCACGGCATGCTGTGCCCAGCCGTCGGCCGGTTCCAGTTCCACCGCCTCGCGGCCGTAACGCTCGGCACGCAGGTAGTCGCCTGTTTCCTCCAGGCCGAACGCGTACATCCCCAGCACCGCATGCCAGCCGGGAACCTGGCGTGACCACGCCGGGTACACGCGGGCGATGCGGTCGCGCAGCATGCGCGAGTCGCCGGTGAAGAAGTCGATCTGCTGGCCGGCCTGCAATGCCAGCGCGTCGAGCGGGTACTCGGTGCTCAGGTCTTCCAGCATGCGGCCGGCGGCGCGCCAACGGCCGTCGCACAACTGCTCGATCGCGTGCAGATGGCGCGCTTCGCGGTCGTTGTGAGGCAAGGTCCGGGCGGCGGCCAGCGCCTCGCGCGCCACCGGCAACCCGGCGGGCTCGGTGCCCAGCAGGTGCAGCCAGCCTCGCAGCACATGGCCCATCACCAGCTCCGGCGCTGCAGCCAGTGCGGCGTCGGCCGTCGCGACCGGGTCGTGCGAGTAGCAGCGGAACTCGTGCAGGCCGCGCTCGATCAGGTCCAGCGCCATTGCATTGCAGCCGGACAGTTCGTACCCTGTGGTGTCTTTCATCTTTCCTCTCCTGGGTTGAAGCGCGCAAACGGCGCGCCGGGGAGAGGCATGATGGCCGTCGGTGCCGGCCAGCACCAAAGCCATCCCGGCAAGAAACCGGACATTTCCGCCATGCTGAAGCTGCCTGCTCCTGCCTTGACCGTCGCGCTGCTCGCCGTGCCGGACACCACCGCGTCGACCCTGTTCGGCCTGTACGACCTGCTGGTCGGCGCGCGGCGCGACTGGCAGATGCTGGTGCATCGCGTCGAAGTGGAGCCGCCGGTGCGCGCGCTGATCGTCAGCCGCGATGGGCGGCCGTTGAAGGCCGCCAACGACGTCGAGATCCATCCGCACGCAGGCTTCGCCGATCCGATCGACGCCGACGTGGTGGTCGTCACCGACCTCGCCATCCCGCCGTGGCAACCGGTCGGCGATCGCTACGACGTCGAGGCGGCGTGGATGCGACGGCAGCACGAGGCCGGCGCGATGCTGGCGTCGGCCTGCTCGGGTGCAGTGCTGCTGGCGCGCACCGGATTGCTCGCGGGGCTGGAGGGCACCTCGCACTGGGGTTACTGCGAAGCACTGCAACGCGAGCACCCCGACACCCGCTGGCAACCCGACAAGGCGCTCGTCGCCACCGGCACCGGGCAGCGGCTGGTGATGGCGGGCAGCGGCACCAGCTGGCATGCGCTGGCGCTGTTCCTGATTGCACGCTACATCGGTGCCGAAGAAGCCATGCAGCTCGCGCGTCTGAACCTGCTCGACTGGAACGCGACCAGCCCGCTGGCATATGCGGCGATGACGCGTACCGGCCAGGTGGCCGACCCGGTGATCGCGCGCTGCCAGGAATGGGCTGCACAGCACTACGACAGCGAGGCGCCGGTGGCCGCGATGGTGCAGATGAGCGGCCTGCCGGAGCGCACCTTCCAACGTCGTTTCGTGCAGGCGACCGGGCTCGCGCCGCTCGACTACATCCACACGCTGCGGCTCGAAGAGGCCAAGCAGATGCTGGAGTCGGGCGACGCGCCGGTCGAGGCTGTCGCGCTGGAGGTGGGCTACCAGGACGCCAGCTTCTTCGGCCGGCTGTTCCGGCGCAAGATCGGGCTCACGCCCGCGCAGTACCGGCGGCGCTTCGGTGGCCTGGCGCGCCGGCTGGCGGGCGCGGCGAGCGAGCCGCCCTACACCGTCGCGACGCCGCCGTCGACCAGCAGGTTCTCGCCCAGCACGTAGCTCGAGTCGTCGCTCGCCAGGAACAGCACCGCCTTCGCGATCTCGTCGTCGCGGCCGAAGCGCTGGGCTGGCACGCCGGCCAGCAACTGCTCGGCCCAGGCCTTGACGGCTTCCGGCGGCAGGCCCAGCTTGCCGTAGATCGGCGTTTCGACCAGCCCCGGGCTCACCGCGTTGACGCGCACCCCGCGATGGACCAGTTCCGCCGACAGCGAGCGGGCCAGCGAGCGCACGGCGGCCTTGGTCGCCGAGTAGATGCTCATGCCGGCGATGCCGCGCTCGATCATCGTGGTGGCATTGAGGACCACGCTCGCGGGGTTGCGCAGCAGCGGCAGCATCGTCTGCACGCTGTGGACGACGCCCTTGAAGTTCACGTCGATCAGGCGGTCGAGGTGGTCGGCGTCGACCTCGGCGATCGGCCGGGGCTGCGCGATGCCGGCGTTGGCGAACAGCACGTCGAGACCGCCGAACTCGTCTTGCAGGCGCCGCGCGACCGCTTCCATCTCAGTGCGCGACGCGACGTCGGCCCGCAACGCCAGCGCGGTGGGCCCGAGCAGGGCCGCCGCCTGCGCAACCCGGCCTTCGTCTTGCCCGGTGATCGCGACGCGTGCGCCTTCCTGCTGGAACAGCCTGGCGGTCGCCAGGCCGATGCCGGTGGTGCCGCCGGTGATGAGGGCGGTCTTGTGATTCAGTCGTCCCATGGGGTGTTCCTGTCGAAGAGTGAAGAGGGTGTCGGCATATATGTACCGATCGGTATTAAATATACCGATGAGTACAATATTCGTCAACTCGATCCTGGTGACGAAAAGCGTATGAGCGGATTGCGCGGAAGGCCGCGAGCCTTCGACGAGGACCAAGCGCTGGAGAACGCGCTGCGGGTGTTCTGGAAGCACGGCTTCCAGGGCGCGGCGCTGAGCGAGTTGACCGAGGCGATGGGCTTGAGCAAGCCCAGCCTGTATGCCGCGTTCGGCGACAAGGAGCAGCTCTACCTGAAAGCCTTGGCGCGCTACCGCGACGAGCGGCTGGCGCCACCGGTGCGGGTGCTGTCGGCCGAAGGCGAGGGGCGTGCGGCCGTCGAGGCTTATCTGAGATCGATGGCCAAGCTGTTTGCCGATCCGGCGATGCCCGGCGGCTGCTTCATCGTCAACGGGCTGGCGGACACCGGCGGGACGACAACGCCGCCCGGTGTGCAGCAGGCATTGCAGGACGCATTGCGGGGGGCCGAACGCCTGCTGCGCCAGCGCATCGAACAGGCCGCCCGCGACGGCGAGCTGCCGGTCGAGGCCGCACCGGCGCAGCTGGCGGGGCTGTTCGTTTCGGTGCTCTGCGGCCTGGCGGTGCAGGCGAAGAGCGGCGAACCGTTGAGCAAGCTGCGCCGGGTCATCGACAGCGCGATGGCCGCGTGGCCGGCTGCACCCCGCGGCTGAAGCGTCAGCCGCGTTGGCGCCGGCGACGAGCGGCCAGGCCGCACAGCCCGAGGCCTGCGGCCATCAACGCATAACTCCCGGGCTCCGGCACCGCGCTGACGCCGACCACCAGGTCGTCGTAGTCCGCGTCCGGGCCGCCGTCGTCGAAACCCAGCACGTACTGGAAGCTGCCATACCGCGTCTGCACCGGGGCGGCACCGTCGCCGAAGATCGCGAACTCCGAGCGCAGGCGGCCGTTGACGACCACGGATTCGCGGTCGTCGCCGGCGCTGGCGAAGCCGAACTGCAGCAGGGCCGTGCTGTCGAGCGTCTGCGCCAGTACGTCGCCGGGCGACGAAGCGGCCGTGAAAGCGTCGCCGGCCACGCCGAACAGGTTGGCTCGCCCGGCTTCCGAGCCGAGGAAGGTGTAGCGCACGGTGGCGCCGGCCGGCGCGACGAGGGCACCGAAAGCGAAGCGCTCGTCGTCGAGACTGGACACCACGTCGAAGCCGGCCGCGGCACCGCCGGGGCGATCGATGACGAGTTCGAGCGATGCGGCAGGCGAAGCGCCGCAAAGGCCGGCGCACAAGGCCGCGCCGAAAGCTGTATGCCGGATCGACATGAGAGGAGGCTCCTGGTGATCGTGCCGCAGGACGGGCATGAAGCGCAGGAGCATGAGGGCGGGCCGTTGCCCGCATTGCAAGCAGGTGCAATGGCGGGCTAGCGGCGTGCGGCTTTGCAACGCGGGGCGGGAACGCCGGCTGCTGGGCCGGAGGCCGAAACGGCCGCCCACGGGCCGTTCCGTTGCAACCCGGCACGCGAGACGCGCCCGCTTGCCGGTGGGCACCGTCGCGCGGACGCTACGCGTTGCTGGTCGAACGCACTTCCGTCAGCGTGGTGACACCCTGCAGCACCTTCTCGATGCCGTCCTGCCGCAGCGTGCGCATGCCTTCGCGGATGGCCTGGTGCATCAGCTGCTCGGCGCGCGCGCCCGTCTGCACCAGCCGCCGCAATTCGCTCGACGCCACCATCAGCTCATGCAGGCCGGCACGGCCCTTGAAGCCGGTGTTGCCGCACTTCGCGCACCCGGGGCTGTGGTGATGCGCCAGCCGGCCGTCGCGGCCGTAGCGCTGCACCCAGCCCGACAGCACGCGTTCGCGGTCGAACTGAGGGTCGTCGGTGGGGCACACATGCAGGTAGTCGGCCAGCAGTTCCTCCACCTCTTCCTCGGTGGCCGGGCGGGTCTGGCGGCATTCGTTGCACAGCCGCCGCACCAGGCGCTGCGCGATGATCGCGAGCAGCGAATCGGCGAAGTTGAACGGGTCCATACCCATGTCGAGCAGGCGCGTGACGGTTTCGGGCGCGCTGTTCGTGTGCAACGTCGACATCACCAGGTGGCCGGTGAGCGAGGCCTCGACCGCGATCTTCGCGGTCTCCTCGTCGCGGATCTCGCCGACCATGATCACGTCCGGATCGGCGCGCAGGAAGGCGCGCAGCGCCTTCGCGAAGGTCCAGTCGATCTTCGGATTGACCTGCACCTGGCGCAGCCCGGGCTGGGTGATCTCGACCGGGTCTTCGGCCGTCCAGATCTTGCGCTCGGGCACGTTGATGAAGCTCAGCGCCGAGTGCAGCGTGGTGGTCTTGCCCGAGCCGGTGGGGCCCACACACAGCACCAGGCCATAGGGGCGCTCGACCGCTTCCTTCAGGTGCTTCAGGTTGTGCTCGGACAGGCCCAGCTTCTCCAGCGGCAGCGGCTTGGCGCTGGCGAGGATGCGCATCACGACGTCCTCGAGGCCGTTGTTGGTCGGGATGGTGGCCACGCGCAGCTCGAGCTTCTGGTTCGAGACGAAGCGCGAGAAATTGATCTTGCCGTCCTGCGGCTTGCGGCGTTCGGAGATGTCGAGGTCGCACATGATCTTGATGCGCGAGATCAGCGCGTTGCGGTAGGTGTGGGGCAGTTCCAGGTAGTTCTGCAGCAGCCCGTCCTTGCGGAAGCGCACCTTGACCTTCTCGCGCCCCGGGTAGCTCTCGATGTGGATGTCGGAGACGCCTTGCCCGTGCGCCTCGACGATCATGTTGTTCAGCAGCCGCACCAGCGAGTTGTCGGACTGCTCGATCTGCGCCTCTTCCTCGTCGCCGGAGCTGTCCTTTTCCAGCGACTCGATCAGCTTGCCGGTGTCCATCGGCTCCATCTCGAGCAGGCCGGTCGCGTCGATCGTGCCGCGGCTGGTCCAGACATCGGCGCCGAGCTTCTCGTACGAGGTCTGCACGGCTGTGGCCAGCGAGCCGAACTGGGCCAGCGCCGGGATGATCTTGAGCTGGCTGATGAACTCCAGTTCCTCGAGCGCATCGCGCCGCGAGGGGTCTTCCAGGGCGACCACCAGGCGGCCGCTGCGCAGGATCAGCGGCAGCGCGTTCAGCCGCGCAGCCACCGCGAACGGCACCTTGCGCAGCGCTTCCAGGTCCACCGGGAACTGCGCCACGTCGACCAGCGGGTAGCCCATCTTGTGCGCCAGCGCGGTCTGCAGGTCCTGGCGCGACACCAGCGCTTTCTGCACCAGCAGTTCGCCCAACGGCGTCGAGCGGTCGGTCTTCTGCTGGGACAGCGCCTCCTTCAACTGCTTGTCGTCGATCAACCCGAGCGAGACCAGCGCCTCGCCGATGCGCACCATCGGCATGCGCGACTGCTGGTCGAGCGCTGCGACGAGCTTTTCGGGCGTGACGATCTTGCTCGTGACGAGAATGTCGCCCAGCTTGCGATCGCGCATCTCCTGTTGCTGCGCAGCCGCTTCCTCGACCTGGTCGGAGGTGGTCGCGTTCTGCGCCACCAGCAACTCGCCGATGCGCGCGCCGACCTCGACCGATCGGTAGGCATGGCGCGGCACGAACAGCCGCGCGACGCCGCCTTGCTCGTCGGCGGGCGGGAACAGGAACAGGCCGTCGTCGGTCTCGACATGCCCGACCGTCTCGCCTTCGATGTCCGCGCCGGAAGTCGCGTGCGCCCGGAACGGCATGCGTGGGCGCAGATCGAGCATGTCGGCATGCGGGTCGTTGCGCGCAATGCCGATCGGCCGCAGCACCTCCAGCACGCGCAGCGCCTTGAAGTGGGCGAACTGCACCGGCATCGTCGTGCGCGCCGGCGGAACCTGGATGTGCACCACGCTCTCGTCGGGCACGAAGAAGATCAGCCGGCCGGCCATCTGACGGCCGTTCAGCCCTTCGATCTCGCAGCGCAGCGGCTGCTGCTGCTCGGTGGCTTCCGGGTAGGCACCGAACGGCGGCGTCGGCCAGCGGAAGGCGGCGTGGCGCGTCTTCTCCCGCGCGGTGGAGCCGGCGTGCGGCGTGGCACGCGCTGCGGGCAGTTCGTCCAGCGGCATCGGCAGGGTCGGGTCGATCAGCGGCAGCGGCTCGGTGGAGGACATGGGCAACCTCGTTTTCGTGGGACACGCGCAAGCACGCGCGCAAGTCCGGTGCCTGCCACTATGCCGGGCCCGGCAAGAGGCCAAGCCTGCAGAAGCGGCGGCCTTGCGCCGCATTTCTCGCTAAACGCCGGTGGGCCCGCGCCTTGCTGGTGCGTGACGGGGTTGGCATACTGCAGCCACTTCGGCGGGGGCCGCCCGCCATTTCCGCCTGCCATTCCCTACAGAGCGTCTTTCTCCCCTTGGATCTTTCCATTGTCTCGATCACGAGTGCCGTCCTGGGATTCGTCCTGGCCGCGCTGCTCGGTCTCACGATCCGCTGGGTGCCGGACAGTGACGGCGCCCAATACTGGGCCCTGGCGTTCGTGCCGTTGGGCGTCGGCAGCGCACTGGTCGGGCGCAGCGAGTCGTTGCCGGCGCTGCTGCTGGTATTGCGCGAGCCCATTTTGCTGACCGGCTACGGCCTGCTGCTGATCGGGCTGCGCCAGTACCTGCGGCGCTCGCGGCCGTGGGCGCTGGCCGGCAGCGTCGTGCTGGCCAGCCTGGTGGTCAACGCATTCTTCACCGCCGTCGTGCCCAGCCCGGAGGTGCGCATGAACGTGCGCACCATCGGCATCTTCGTGCTGATGACGGCGGCACTGCTGGCGCTGCGGCATGTGTCCGGCAGCACGCTGCGCGAGGTACGTCTGTATCTGCAGGCCGGCTTCGGC
Organism: Caldimonas mangrovi; assembly: GCF_023721835.1. Lineage (GTDB taxonomy): Bacteria > Pseudomonadota > Gammaproteobacteria > Burkholderiales > Burkholderiaceae_C > Caldimonas > Caldimonas mangrovi. The sequence continues at coordinate 283,801 of NZ_JAMKFE010000004.1, forward strand.
ACGGTCGCGGCGCTGGCGCTGGCCCGTACCATGGTGTCGGTGCTGCCGCTGCCGCTCGACGCCGCGCTGGTGCAGCACCTGACCGCGATCGCAGGGGCGGTCACCACCATCATGCTGCTGGCCGTCGTGACCGGGTTGGCGCTGCTGATGACCGCGCGCATGAACGAGGCGCTGGCCCGGCTGACGGTGCGCGATCCGTTGACCGGCATCTTCAACCGGCGCGGCATCGAAGAAGCTGCCGCCACGACACTGTCGTTCGCGCGCCGGATCGGACGGCCGATCGCGCTGCTCGCGTGCGATCTGGACCATTTCAAGGCGGTCAACGACAGCCATGGCCACGCCCGGGGGGACGACGTGCTGAGGTCCTTCGCGCAGCTGCTCACCGAGCACTTCCCGTCGGCCGATCCGGTCGGCCGCCTGGGCGGCGAAGAGTTCGTCGTGCTGCTGCCCGGCACCGACGACGAACAGGCCTACGCGGCCGCCGAACGGCTGCGCATGCACATCGAGCAGCATGCCTTTCGCCTGCCGGACGGCCAGTCGTTGCGCCTGAGCGTCAGCATCGGCGTGGCCGTGCAGGCACAAGCCGACACCCACTGGGACGACCTGCTGCGCCGTGCCGACAAGGCGCTCTACCAGGCGAAGGCGGCCGGGCGCAACTGCACCGTCGCCGCGCCGGCCGGCGCCCCCGGCACCGGCGCGGCCGCTCCCGGCTGGCGTGCCGAAGCAGGGGGAGCAGCGTGATCGACTCGCTGGTGCTCGGGCCCCCGCAATACTGGGGCCTGACCTTCGTCTTCAGCCTGTTGCTGTTGATCGCCGCGGTGCTGCTGTGGGTGCTGGGCCGTCTGGTCGACGCACCGGGGCCCCGGTTGTGGGGCGCTGCGGCCGTGATCGTGTTCGCCGGCATGGTGCTGGCCGGCAGCCAGATGCAGGGCACGCTGCCGTGGCAGCGCGGGCTCTATGTGCTCGGCGACGCCTTGCTGGTGCTCGGCATCGGGCTCATCGGCGAAGGTCTGCGGCGCTTCTGCGGTCGCCGGCCGAGCCTGGCCTGGGTGGCGATCCTGGTCGCGGCGCAAGGCGCGCTCGGGCTGGCCCTGGAAGTCACCGGCCAACCGCTTGCCAACAGTGTCGCCACCTCGGTGCTGATCACCGGGTTGTGGCTGTGGATCGCCTGGATCGCGATTCGCCACACACGGCGCGGCTTCCACGGGTTGTTCGTCGGCCTGATGCTGTGCGCCATCGTCGAGGCGGCCGGCTGGGCCTGGCGTGGTGGCATCCTGGCCGCTGCCGGTGCCGGCGACCCAAGCGCGGTGATCGCCTACGCCAATGCGGTGCTGGTGGCGTTTGCCTTCGTGTCGACCGGCGCACTGGTGCTGCTGTATGTGCTGCTGGTCAATTTTCGGCTGGCCGAGCAGTTGCGCGCGAAGGCCGTGCGCGACCCGCTGACCGGTGCGTTGAACCGGCGCGGTTTCGAGGAATGCACCGGTCGCCTGGCGTCGCTGTCGGCCGAACTGGGACAGTCCGTGGCGGTGCTCATGCTGGACGTCGACCACTTCAAGCAGGTCAACGACGAACACGGCCACCATGCCGGCGACCTGGTGCTGAAGGCCCTGGCGCAACTGGTGCAACGGGCCAAGCGCGAGACCGACGTGTTCGCGCGACTCGGCGGCGAGGAGTTCTGCCTCGTGCTGCCCGGCACCGACGTGCCCGGTGCGCGGGTGTTCGCCGACCGGCTGCGACGCAGCTTCGAGACGCTGGAGATCGACACCGGCCGCAGCTTTCTCAGCTGCACGATGAGCGTCGGTGTCGCGTATGCGTCGGCGACCGCCCTGCGCCAGGGCCAGGTCGACGTGCTCGACCTGCTGCACCAGGCCGACGAGGCACTCTACGAGGCCAAGCGTGCCGGTCGCAATCGGGTGCGCTTCTATGCTTCGCCCGATGTGGTCTCGAGCCGGCTCGATTCGCGCTTGTTCGCGTCGAGCAGCGTGTTCGACACGATGGGCAATGGCACCAGGTCGCGCGGTTGAGCGGACCTCCCCCGCACGATCGCACCGACTTGCCCAGCGTGGCCGCGCGTTATTCGTCCTGCTCGGCGTAGTGCCGCCACTGCCGCATCGCACCACGCATCAGCGCGACCTGGCGCTCGAAGCGCGGGCAGGCCTGGCACACCTGCATGTGCAGGCGCACCGCCACGCGTTCCAGCCAGGGCAGGTCGCGGTCTTCGCGCGCCAGCACGAGGCGGACGACTTCTCGGCAGGTGCGACGCAGCGGGTACTTCATGAGACCTGAACTCCGAACCATTTGATCTGCAGACACTCGCGCAGGCGCATGCGTGCCCGGTGCAGCATGACCCACAGATTGGTCGAGGTGATGCCCAGATCCTTACAGATCTCGGCGCTGTCCAGCTCCAGCCACTCGCGCATCAGGAACACCCGGCCCAGCTGGTTGGGCAGGTGCTCCACACAGGCTTCGAGCACTTCGATGAACTGGCGCTGCTTCAGCACGCTTTCGGGGTCGCCCCACTCGGGCGGCGGCTCGCGGAAATGACCGTCGGCGGCGAACAGCAGGTCTTCGAGCCCGTCGCTGCCATCTTCGTCGGCCGGCTCCCAGCTGCATTCGCGGCTGTGCCGGCGCATCTGGTCGACGACCTTGTGCTTGAGGATGCCCACCAGCCAGGTCTTCAGCTGCGAGCGGCCACCGAAGGCCCTGGGCTTTTCCAGGGCGGCGACCAAGGTCTCGGACACCGCGTCCTCGGCCCACGCGTCGTTGCGCAGCTGCAGCCGGGCGAACCGCAGCAGCTGCGGCCGCAACGCTTCGACCTCGCGCGAGAAGTCGGGCAATGGGGGCGGCATCTGCATTTTCAGGAAGTCACCAGTGGAAGCAGGTGCGCCAGTGTAAGGAAGTTCTCGGTCCCTGCGACAGACGGTCGTCGAGCGGCAGCGCGTGCATGCGGTGCCGCGGATCGACGGATCCACCATGTCTACCCAGGAGAGATTTCATGAATCAAAAGCAACTCGTTTCATCCGCGCTGGCTTCCGTGATGGCGCTCGGCCTCGTTTCCGGCGCCGCTGCGGCCGACGACAACAAGGGCAAGGAGAAGTGCTACGGCATCGCCAAGGCCGGCCAGAACGACTGCGCCAATCTCGCCGGCACCCATTCGTGTGCGGGCCAGTCCAAGGCCGACATGGACGCCGGCGAGTGGAAGTACGTCGCCAAGGGCACGTGCAAGCAGATGGGCGGCCTGTCGTTGGCCGAGGCCAAGGACAAGACCGCGATGATGAAGAAGTGATCGGGGCGGGGCGTGAACGTGCGCAGCACAGGCACCCCGCCGCAGGCCGGCATCGGCCTGCGGCAGCCACACTACCGCGAGGTGCTGCAGCGCACGCCGTCGCTGGGCTTTGTCGAGGTCCACTCGGAGAACTTCTTCGCCGACGGCGGCGCCGCGTTGGCGGTGCTGCACGACGCACGCGCGCGTTACGACGTGAGCCTGCACGGCGTCGGCCTGTCGCTCGGCTCCGCTGCCGGGCTCGACCCCTGGCACCTGGAGCGGCTGGCTCGCCTGGTCGAGCGCATCGAGCCGGTGCGGGTGTCCGACCATGCGAGCTTTGCGCGCGCACCGCGGCGCGCGCACGAGGCGCCGGTGCATGCCAACGATCTGCTGCCGGTGGCGTTCACGCCGGCGTCGCTGGCGCTGATGGCCGCCAACGTGCAGCAGGTGCAGGAGCGGCTGCGCCGGCCGCTGGCGGTCGAGAACCTGTCGGCCTACCTCGCCTGGGCCGACGACAGCCTGACCGAGCCGCAGTTCTTCGCCGAGCTGTGCCGCCGCACCGGCTGCGCGATGCTGCTCGACGTCAACAACCTGATGGTCAACGCACTCAACGCCGGCGAGGCCGACCCGGTGGCGAGCTGCTGCCGGTTCGTCGACGCCTTGCCGCCCGGCATCGTCGGCGAAATCCATCTGGCCGGCTATTGCGAGCTGGACGACATCGTGATCGACGACCACGGCAGCCGCGTGCGTCCCGGCGTGTGGGCGGTCTACCGCCATGCGCTGCAACGCTTCGGTGCGGTGCCGACGTTGGTCGAATGGGACACCGGCCTGCCGGCGCTCGACGTGTTGCTCGGCGAAGCGGCACTCGCCGACGCCTGCCTCGACCGCTGCGCCGCGAAGGAGCCGGCATGAGTGCCGACGACGCCGTGCGACGCGAGGCCTTGCGCCAGCAACTGCTGCTGCGCACCTTGATGCACGACGCGCCTGCCACGGCGCTGGGCGGCTGGGTGCGCCAGGGCGGCGCGAGCCGCGACCGCGCGGTGCTCGCCTATCGGGCCAACGCGTCGGCCAGTGCCGAACGGGCGCTGGCCGGTGCCTATCCCACCGTGCAGGCCATGCTGGGCGAAGAGAACTTCGCGCAGCTTGCCCGCGCCGCATGGCGCCGCCAAGCACCCGAACGGGGCGACCTGGCGCAGTGGGGGGCCCACCTGCCCGCGATGCTGGAAACCGACGTGCAGTGGCACGAGTGGCCTTATCTGCCCGATGCGGCGCGCCTGGACTGGGCGGTGCATGGGGCCGAGCAGGCCGCCGCCGACCGCTTCGACGCCGGTTCACTGCAGTGCCTGGGCCTGCACGAGCCGCAGGCGTTGCGGCTGCAGCTGCAGCCACCGGTCGCGCTGCAGGTGTCCGGCCACCCGATCGTCACGATCTGGCTGGCCCACCATGGCGGCGCCGACTTCGCGGCGGTGCGCGAGGCACGCGCCCGGCGGCGCGGCGAAGCGGCGCTGGTGCATCGCGTCGGCTGGCGTGCGCAGGTGGTCGCACTGGACGCCGCCACGCAGCGCTTCATGCAGGCGCTGCTCGATCACAAGACGCTGGCCGCTGCCCTGGAGATGGCCGGCGCCGATTTCGAGTTTCAGGCCTGGCTGGTGCGCGCGCTGCAGCTCGGCTGGCTGTCACGTGTCGAACCCGTTGCCGAAAAAGAGAGGCTTCCATGAACACCCTTGCCACCCGGATCGCCCCGCTGTGGGCTCGTTTCGTGACCGCGCTCGAATCGCTGCAGCCCGCGGCGCAGCTCGTCGCGCGGCTGTACATCGCCCAGGTCTTCTTCCTGTCGGGCCTGACCAAGCTGCGCGACTGGGAGATCACCGTCGCGCTGTTCACCGACGAATACCACGTGCCGCTGCTGAGCCCCGAAACAGCGGCCGTGTTCGGCACCGGCGGTGAGCTGGTGTTGCCGGTGCTGCTGGCGCTGGGCCTGGGCGGGCGCTTCGCGGCGCTCGGGCTGTTCGTCGTCAATGCAGTGGCGGTGGCCAGCCTGCCGGACATTCCCGAGGCCGCGCTGCAGCAGCACGTGTTCTGGGGCAGCCTGCTGCTCGGCCTGTCGCTGTGGGGTCCGGGCCGCTGGTCGGCCGACCGGCTGCTGCTGCGCAACTGGCCGGCACTCGGCGCGGCGCGCGCAGCGTGACCCCCGGGGGCTGCCGACAGCCCCTACACTCGGTCACCGCACGACAGGTGACACCATGTCCGAAACGCCCACGCTCGCGGCCCACTACGCCTGGATGGCCCGCTACAACCGGTGGATCAACGAACAGCTGTATGCCGCTGCTGCGCGCCTGGACGACGCCGAGCGCAAGCGCGACCGCGGCGCGTTCTTCGGCTCGATCCACCGCACGCTGAACCACCTGTTCGTTGCCGACAAGATCTGGCTCGGGCGTTTTGCGGCGTTCGGGCCCGCGTTCCCCATGCTGAGCGACGAAGTGCTCGCGCTGCCAGAATTCACCGGACTCGACATGCAGCTGTTCACCGACTTCGACGCGATGCGCCAGCACCGCGAGACGATGGACGCCGCGATCGTCGCGTTCGCGCAGGCCCTGACGCCCGACATCGTCGCGATGCCGATGCGCTACGCCAACACCCGGGGCCTGCAGCGCAGCCACCCCTTCTGGCAGGCGCTGAGCCATTTTTTCAACCATCAGACGCACCACCGGGGGCAGGTGACGACGCTGCTGATGCAGGCGGGTATCGACCCCGGCGTGACGGACCTGATCGTCCTGGCCGACGCCGCAGACCACTGAAAGACATTCATGCGCCTGTCACGCCGCACCCTGCTCGCCGTTCCCGCCGTGATCGGCCTGCCCGCCTGGACGCAGCGTGCCGAATGGCCGGGCATCGAAGCGGCAGCGCGCGGGCAGACCGTCTACTTCAACGCCTGGGCCGGCAGCGAGCGCATCAACGCCTATCTGCAATGGGCTGCAGCCGAGCTGCGCACGCGCCACGGCGTGACCCTCGAACACGTGAAGATCGCCGACGCCGCCGAGGTGGTGCGCCGCGTGCGTGCCGAGAAGGACGCAGGCAAGACCAGTGGCGGGTCGGTCGACGCGGTGTGGATCAACGGCGAGAACTTCCTTGCGATGAAGCGCGACAAGCTGCTGTTCGGCCCGTTCGCCGAGCAACTGCCGAACCACGCCTTCGTCGACACGCAGGGCAAGCCGACTACCACCGTGGACTTCTCCGAGCCGGTCGAAGGCCTGGAGGCCCCGTGGGGCATGGCCCAGCTCACGTTCTATGGCGACGGCCGGCGCGTGCCGCAGCCTCCGCGCAGCGTGCAGGAGCTGGCGGATTTCGTGCGCCGCCATCCCGGCCGCTTCACCTATCCCAAGCCGCCGAACTTTCATGGCACCACCTTCCTGAAGCAGGTGCTGCTGGAGCTGAGCAGCGACCGCGAGCCGCTGTACCGGCCGGTGCCGCCGGCGAATGCCAGCGCCGTCACCGCGCCGTTGTGGGCCTGGCTGGACGCCGTGCACCCGGCGCTGTGGCGCCAGGGCCGTGCCTTCCCGGCCAACGACGGCGCCTTGCGGCAGATGCTGGCCGACGGCGAGTTGCTCATCGCGCTGACCTTCAACCCCAACGCGGCGGCCAACCACGTCGCCGAGCGGCAGTTGCCGTCGACCACCGTCAGCTGGCAGCACCGCGCGGGCACGATCGGCAATACGCACTTCATCGCCATCCCGTTCAACGCGCGCTCGCGCGAGGGGGCACAGGTGGCGATCAATTTCCTGCTGTCGCCGCTGGCGCAGGCTCGCAAGGCCGACATCCGGTACTGGGGCGACCCGACCGTGCTGGCGACACACGCGTTGCCGGCGGGCGAACGCAAGCTGTTCGACGCCGCGCGCGCGCCCGGCATGGTGGCCGAACCGGCGCCGGCGCTGCCCGAGCCGCATGCGTCCTGGGTCGAAGCGATCGAGCGCGAATGGACGCGTCGTTACGGCGCGTGAGCTGGCGGCCGGCGACCGCGGCGGGCCTGCGGACGCTGATCGTCGCGGTGTTCCTGCTGCCGCTCACCGCAGCCGTCGGCCTCGGCCTCGGGCAGGCGCTGCAGGCTGGCGCATGGCCCGCTCTGTGGCGTGACCGGCAGTTCGCGCCGGCCTGGGCCGTGAGCGTGTGGATCGGAGCTGCGAGCAGCGCACTGTCGCTGGCGATCGTCTGGTGGGCCGTGCCACGGCTGCACGCCGGCCCGGCCTGGCCGCGGTTGCTGCGCCTGCTCGGGCCGGCGCTGGCGGTGCCGCACGTGGCGTTCGCCGTCGGTTTCGCGTTGCTGTGGATGCCCAGCGGCGTGCTCGCGCGCCTGTGGGCGCCGGCCGCCGGCTGGGCCTGGCCGCCGGACGTGGCAACCGTGCAAGACCCGTGGGGCTTGGCCCTGATCGCGGCGCTGGTGTGCAAGGAAGTGCCCTTCCTGCTGTGGAACGTCGCCGCGCTGCTGGCGCAGGCCGGCGCCGGCGCGCAATGGCAGCAGCAGCGGCAGGTCTGCGCGTCGATGGGCTATGGACGCATCGCGGCCTGGCGGCACGTGCTGTGGCCCCAGTTGATGCCACGCCTCGCATGGCCGCTCGCCGCGGTGCTGGCGTACGGGCTCACGGGGGTCGACATGGCGCTGGTGCTCGGGCCGACGACGCCGCCCACGCTCGCGGTGCTGGCCTGGCAGTGGCTGCTCGATCCCGATGCCGACCTGCAGGCGCGGGGCGGGGCGGCGGTGTGCGTCCTGTCGTTGAGCTGGGTCGTGATGATGGGCGCGGCATGGGGTCTGGCCAGGGCGCTGGGTCGCGTGGCACGCGGGCAGCGTGCGTCGGGGCGGCGCGGCGCGGTGGACGGCGGGGCATCCGGGGCTGCGGCATGGACGGCACTGGCGGCGCTTTACGCGGCGGTGGCTGCGACCTTGCTGTTCGTGTCGGTCGCGGGCGTGTGGAGTTTTCCATCGCTGTTGCCGCAGGCGTGGACGCTGGACGCCTGGGGCCGCGCACTGGCCAGCGGCGGCAGCGTCGGGACCACCTTCACGCTCGCGCTGGCATCGTCGTGCGCCGCGATGGCGCTGGTTGTCGGCTGGATGGAAACCGCGCCGGCACGGTGGGACACCGGTGCAGCACCGGCGGTCTACGCGACCATGGTGCTGCCGTCGCTGCTCGTCTCGCTGGGCCTGTACCGGCTCGCGCTCGCCTGCGACCTCGACGGGCGCTGGGCCGGCGTCTGGTGGGCCCATACCCTGTTCGCCGCGCCCTACGTGTGGGTCGCGCTGGCACCGGCATACCGCGCTTACGACGAGCGCTACCGTTGGACGGCTTGTTCGCTCGGGCGCAGCACCTGGTCGCACCTGTGGCAGGTCAAATGGCCGATCCTGCGCACGCCGATCGCCGCGGCGCTGGCGGTCGGCTTCGCGGTCAGCGTGGCGCAGTACCTGCCGACGCAGTTCGTCGGGGCTGGCCGCATCGCGACGGTCACCACCGAGGCCGTCACGCTGGCCTCGGGTGGCCAGCGCAGCCTGCTGGCTGCCTTCGCCGCCTTGCAGTCCGTCCTGCCGCTGCTGGCCTTCGGTGCCGCCACAGCCGTCGGGAGGCGCACCCCATGAGCCTCGTGATCCGCGGCGTCCGCCTCGCGCTCGGCATGTCGACGCTGGTCGACGGGCTGGATGCCGAGGTCGGCCCCGGTGAAGTGCTGGCAGTGATGGGCCCCAGCGGCGCCGGCAAGTCGACGCTGCTGGCCTGGCTGTGCGGCACGCTGCACGACGGCGTGCAGGCCGTCGGCAGCGTCACGCTCGAAGGCCGCCGCATCGACACACTGCCGCTGGCGCAGCGGCGCGTGGGCATCCTGTTCCAGGACGACCTGCTGTTCCCGCACATGAGCGTGCTCGACAACCTGTTGTTCGCGGTGCCACCGGGCCGCGGCGTCGAACGCATCGCAGCGGCAGAGGCCGCGCTCGCAAAGGCCGAACTCGCCGGCTACGGCCCACGCCGGCCGGCCAGCCTGTCCGGCGGCCAGCGTGCGCGCGTCTCGGTGTTGCGGGCCCTGCTGGCACGGCCGCAAGCGCTGTTGCTCGACGAACCGTTCTCGCGGCTCGATGCCGGCACGCGCGCGCGCTTTCGGCGCTTCGTGTTCGGTCAGGTGCGCGAACTGGGCATCCCGACCGTGCTGGTCACGCATGATCCGGCGGACGTGCCGGCCGGCGCACGGGTGGTGGAACTGGCGGTACCAGAAGGGGAGGGGCGCGATGCTTGACCGCCACCTGCTCGCCCGCCTGCGCCCGGTGCTCGACGCGGCAGGGCAATGGCTCGGCGCTCGCGGCGTTGCAGCAGATCACGTGACCTGGACGGCCTTCGGCCTCGGCGTCGCGGCCGCCACGGCGATTGCGAGCGGCGCCTTTCTCGGGGGGCTCGCGTTGCTGTGGCTCAGCCGCGCGCTCGACGGGCTGGACGGTTCGGTCGCACGCTCAGGGACGCCGACCGACCGCGGTGCCTTCCTCGACATCACGCTCGATTTCCTGTTCTACGCCAGCATCCCGCTGGCCTTCGCACTGGCCGACCCGCCCGCCAACGCGCTGCCGGCGGCGGTGCTGCTCGCAGCCTTCATCGGCACCGGCAGCAGCTTTCTCGCTTATGCGGTGCTGGCGGCCAAGCGCGGGCTCGCCAGCACGGCCTACCCCGACAAGGGCTTCTATTACCTCGGTGGCCTGACCGAGGGCAGCGAGACGCTGCTGTGCTTCAGCCTGATGTGCCTGTGGCCGCAGTATTTCGCGGGGTGGGCCTACGGCTTTGCGACGCTGTGCGGGCTGACGATCGCGACCCGCATCGCGGCCGGATGGCACGCCTTTGCCGACCGATAAGGAGGCCATGATGTCTGCCCAACGTCTGCTGTTGTGGCTGCTGCTGGCTGTTGCGGTGGTCTTGTTCTTCGCGCTCGACTTGCAGCGCTACTTCAGCCTCGAGCAGCTGAAACACAGCCAGGCGCGCCTGGCCGAGCTGTACGCCGAGCACCCGTGGCGGGTCGGCGGCGGCTATTTCCTCGTGTACGTTGCCGTCACGGCGCTGTCGCTGCCCGGTGCGGCGATCATGACGCTGGCCGGCGGCGCCGTCTTCGGCCTGCTCGCCGGCACGGTGATCGTGTCGTTCGCGTCGACGCTCGGCGCCACGCTGGCCCTGCTCGCGTCGCGCTACCTGTTGCGCGACGTCGTGCAGCGCCGCTTCGGCCCGCGCCTCGCGCAGATCGACCGCGGCATCGAGCGCGAAGGCGCGTTCTATCTGTTCACGCTGCGACTGGTGCCGCTGGTGCCGTTTTTCGTCATCAACCTGCTGATGGGGCTGACGGCGATGAAGGCCCGCACCTTCTTCTGGGTCAGTCAGCTCGGCATGCTGGCGGGCACCGTGGTGTACGTCAACGCGGGCACCCAGCTGGCGAAGATCGAGTCGCTGCGCGGCATCCTGTCGCCGCAGATCGTCGGCTCCTTCGTGCTGCTTGGCGTCTTTCCGCTGCTGGCCAGGAAGGTGATCGACGCCTGGCGGCGGCGGCGCGTCTATGCCCGCTGGGCGGGGCGCAAGCCGGAGCGCTACGACCGCAACCTGGTCGTGATCGGCGCCGGCGCGGCCGGGCTGGTGTCGGCCTACATCGCCGCCGCCGTGAAGGCCAAGGTCACGCTGGTCGAGTCGCACAAGATGGGCGGCGACTGCCTCAACTACGGCTGCGTGCCGAGCAAGGCGCTGATCCGTTCGGCCAAGCTGGCGCACCAGATGCGGCACGCCTCGCGCTACGGGCTGCGCGACACGGCACCGGCGCTGGACTTCACCGAGGTGATGGCCCGGGTGCACCGCGTGATCCGCGACGTCGAGCCGCACGACTCGGTCGAGCGCTACACCGGGCTCGGTGTCGACGTGGTCGAGGGCCGCGCGAAGATCGTCGACCCGTGGACGGTGGAGATCGCCACCCAGGCCGGCGAGACGCAGCGGCTGACGACCCGCGCCATCGTCATCGCGACCGGGGCCGAGCCCTACGTGCCGCCGCTGCCTGGTATCGACGCGGTCGATTGCCTGACCTCCGACACGTTGTGGACGCTGGCCGAACTGCCGTCGCGCCTGGTCGTGCTGGGGGGCGGGCCGATCGGCTGCGAGCTGGCGCAGGCCTTTGCACGACTCGGTTCGCAAGTCACGCAAGTCGAGATGGCGCCGCGGCTGCTGGCCAAGGAGGACGAGGACGCGGCCCTGGTGGTGCGGCAGTCGCTGGAACGTGACGGCGTGCAGGTGCTGACGGGCCACCGGGCGCTGCGCTGCGAACGTGACGGCGGCACGCGGTGGCTGGTGGTCGAGCACGAAGGCGCGCCCCGGCGCATCGCGTTCGACCGGCTGCTGTGCGCCGTCGGCCGCAAGCCGCGGCTCACCGGTTTCGGCCTGGAAGAACTGGGCATTCCCGTGCAACGCACCGTCGAGACCGACGACTACCTGGCCACGCTGTACCCCAACATCTATGCTGCCGGCGACGTCGCCGGGCCCTACCAGTTCACCCACACCGCGGCGCACCAGGCCTGGTATGCGGCTGTCAACGCGCTGTTCGGCAGCGTGCGCCGGTTCAAGGTCGATTATTCGGTGATCCCGTGGTGCACCTTCACCGACCCCGAGGTGGCGCGCGTGGGCCTCAGCGAGCAGGACGCACGCGAGCAGGGCCTCGACGTCGAGGTGGTGCGCTACGACATCGGCGACCTCGACCGCGCCATCGCCGACGGTGCCGCACACGGCTGGGTCAAGCTGCTGACCGCCCGTGGCAGCGACCGCATCCTGGGCGCCACCATCGTCGGCGAACATGCCGGCGACCTGCTCGCCGAATACGTGCTGGCCATGAAGCATGGCCTGGGGCTGAACAAGATCCTCGGCACCATCCACACGTACCCGACGCTCGCCGAGTCGAGCAAGTACGTCGCGGGCGCGTGGAGGAAGGCGCACCAGCCGGTCGCCTTGCTGCGCTGGGTCGAGCGCTTCCATACCTGGCGGCGGAGGGCCGGCGCATGAGGCGGCTCGCCGTGGCGGCCGACCCGGCATCGCGATGAAACGGCTGCTGTTGCTCGGTGCCGGCCACAGCCATCTCGCGGTGCTGCAGGCCCTTGCGGCCGGGCCATGGGCCGGTGTGCATGCCACGCTGGTATCGCCGCAGCGGCACCAGATCTACACCGGCATGCTGCCCGGCTGGGCCGCGGGCCACTATGCGCTGGACGAATGCCGCATCGACCTGCTGCCGCTGGTGCGCGACGGACACATCGAGTGGCTGCAGCGCAGCGCGGCTGCCATCGAGGCCGATGCCCGCCAGGTGCGGCTGGACGACGGCCACGTACTCGGCTACGACGTGCTGAGCGTCGACGTCGGCTCGGTGTCGCCGTGCGACGCGATCGACGGCGCCGCCGAACATGCGCTGGCGCTGCGGCCGCTGGAACGGCTGGTGGCGCAATGGGACCGGGTCGCGCGGTCGGCAGCGCGCGGCGAGGCGGTCGTCGTCGTGGGCGGCGGGGCCGGCGGTGCCGAGCTCGCGATGGCGCTGCGCCACCGCCTGCCGTCACGCGCCCCGGTGGTGCTGGTGAGCGGCGGGCAGGGGCCCGTGCCGGGCTACCCGCCGGCCACACGCCGTCGGGTGCGGCAGCAACTGGAGCGGCTCGGTGTCGCGTGCCATGACGCCGCCTGCACGCACATCGGGCCGCGCGAACTCGCGCTGTCCACCGGCGCCTTGCTGCAGCACGGTGTCGTGCTGCTGGCGGTGGGCGCTGCGGCGCCCCCGTGGCTGCGCGCCAGCGGGTTGAAACTGACGCACGACGGGTTCATCGCCACCGGAGCGACCCTGCAGTCGGTGTCGCACCCGGAGGTGTTCGCCGCAGGCGACGTGGCCACGCGGATCGACTGCCCGCACCCGAAGAGCGGCGTCTACGCCGTGCGCGCGGGGCCGCCGCTCGCGCGCAATCTGCACGCCTGGCTGGAAGGGCGCGTCCCACACCGCTACCGGCCGCAGCGGCGGTCGTTGAACCTGCTGTCGTGCGGCGAGCGCTATGCGATCGCGTCGTGGGGGCGCTGGTGCTGGGCGGGTCGCTGGGTGTGGCGCTGGAAGGACCGCATCGACCGGGCCTTCGTCGAGCGCCACGCCGCTACAGGTCGCGCGGCCGGAAGGTGATCTCGATCGGGGAAGGCACGCGGCCGTTGTCGTCGCGCGGCAGCGTCTGCGCCTTCTCGATGGCGCGCAGGACGGCCTCGTCCCACTCGGCGTTGCCGCTCGGCTTCACCAGGCGCGAAGTGAGGATCTTGCCGTCGGGGGCTGCCGTCACCACCACTTCGGCGACGATGTTGCCGACCGATGTGTCGGTGAACACGATATGCGGCCGGATGTGCGCCTTCAACTTGCCCGCGTAGCTGGGCGACGGCGAGCCGGCAGCGCCGCCTTGCGCCACGCCGGTCTGTTGCGTGCCGGTGCCGGCCTGGTTCATCAGCCGCTGCAGGCGCTCTTCGCGCTGGGCCTGCAGGCGTTTCTCCTGCTCCTGGGCCAGGCGTTTGCGCTCGGCTTCTTCCTTGGCCTTGCGCTGCTCGTCGAGCTTGCGCTGTTCGGCCAGCTTGCGCTTCTCGGCCTCTTCCTGCTTGCGCTTTTCTGCTTCCTCACGCTTGCGCTGCTCTTCCTTCTCACGGCGCTCGGCCTCTTCGCGCTTTTCCTTTTCACGCCGCTCGCGTTCTTTTTCGAGCGCGATCTCGGCCGAGCGGTCGGGTTCCTGGCGCTCGACCGGCTGCGGCGGCTTGGGCGGCACCGGTTTTTCCTCGACGACCGGCTTGGGCGGCGGCTCGGGTTCGGGCGCCGGTGCTGCAGCCTGCGGCACGGCAGCCCACAGCTCGGCCTCGACGGCGTCGGGCTCGCTCGATTTCCAGTTCACGCCGATGGCCAGGCCGGCCACCAGCAGCACGTGCATCAGCAGCGCGAGCAGCAGCCCGCGCCCGCGCCGGTCGGGCGCCGGCGGCATCAGGTCGTCTCGGCTGTGGGTGAAAGCGTTCATGCCGGTACTTCGGTGTTCGCGAGGCTCATCCGGTGGTCTTGGTCAGCAGGCCGACCCGCTCGACGCCGCCCTGGCGCAGACGGTCCATCACCTTGACCACTGCGTCGTACTTGGCCGCCTTGTCGGCCGAAATGACCACCGGCGCGTTCTGCGCGCCTTTCTGGGCCGCCCGGACCTCGCCCACCAGGCGGGCCAGGGTGACCGAGCCTTGGTCCTTGCCGTCGACGCGAAGTTTCAATGCTTCGTCGACGCCGACCACCACCTCGATCACGCGATCGGGCTTGCTGGACGCCTTGCCCACGGTGGGCAGGTCGACGACGCCGGTGGTGATCAGCGGCGCACTGACCATGAAGATGATCAGCAGCACCAGCATCACGTCGATGAAGGGCACCATGTTCATCTCGCTGATGGTGCGCCGGCGCGAACCGGCACGTGCAGTCACCGCCGGCATGGTCAGTGCACTCCCGGCTGGCCCGGCACGCCGGGGGCGTGGCCGATGTTGCGGTGCAGGATGTTGGAGAACTCCTCGATGAAGGTCTCCAGCTTGATGGCGATGCGGTCGATGTCGCGGGCGAAGCGGTTGTAGGCGACCACCGCGGGAATCGCCGCGAACAGGCCGATCGCGGTGGCGACCAGCGCCTCGGCGATGCCGGGTGCGACGGTGGCCAGCGTCACCTGCTGAAGGTTGGCCAGGCCTGTGAAGGCGTGCATGATGCCCCACACGGTGCCGAACAGGCCGATGTAGGGGGCCACCGAGCCGACGGTCGCCAGGAAGGACA
This sequence comes from Caldimonas mangrovi, assembly GCF_023721835.1. GTDB lineage: Bacteria > Pseudomonadota > Gammaproteobacteria > Burkholderiales > Burkholderiaceae_C > Caldimonas > Caldimonas mangrovi. The sequence goes on from NZ_JAMKFE010000004.1 coordinate 298,898, forward strand.
AGTGCGATTCCACTGCGTCGAGCTCGCGCTGGAAGCTCGCGCGCATCGCGCGGCGCGCGCCGTCGAGCAGTGCGCCGGCGTCGTTCACGCGACGTTCGCGCAGCTTCAGGAACTCGCGCATGCCGGAGGCGAAGATGCGCTCCATCGGCCCGCCCTTGCGGGGGCTGTCGGACGCCAGGTTGTACAGGTCGTTGAGGTTGCGGCCCGACCAGAACTCGCGCTCGAACTCGTCGTTCAGACCCCGCACGCGGCCCAGGCCGAAGTACTTGCCGAAGATGATGGTCCAACTCGCCAGCGACATCACCAGCAGCAGCACCATCACCAGCTGCACGATCAAGCTCGCGTGCAGCACCAGTTGAACGATCGACAAGTCCTGATTCATGTAGTTGTTTCCTGAAGGATCTCTGCGGGAAGACGCCGCGGCCGGAATGTCGCCGCGTCGACGCAGCCGATTTTGATATCGCCCTCGGCCAGCAAGCATCCATCGCGCCACGCCTGCTGTGCGATCACCATCGACGCCTTGCCCGCCTCGCGCACCTCGACGGTGATCTGCAGCAGGTCGTCGAGCCGCGCCGGTAGCACGTAACGCACGGCAGTATGGACCACGATGAACACCGCGCCGGTTTCCTGCCGCATGCGCTCCTGGCTGTAGCCCCGCTCGCGCAGCCACTCGGTGCGGGCCCGCTCGAAGAACTTCAGGTAGTTCGCATAGAAGACGACGCCGCCGGCATCGGTGTCTTCCCAGTAAACGCGCACCGGGAAGGCATAGGGTCGAGCCGGCTGGCTCCAGGGGTCGGTCATGCAGCGAAGGTGGCACCGGCGAGCGGCCGGCGCAGGCAGACGAAAACAGCGAATTATCGCTGCGAGCGGGCGTAGACCGCGCCCCACAGCGGGTGGCCGGCCTCGGACTTGCTCAGCGCAAAGCCCGCATCGGCACCGCGGGCCGCCCGGAAAGCGGCCTCGCACTGCGCAGCGCGCTGGCTGGTGCAGTAGATGAACGCCAGGTACTTGTGCGCCGCCGCCCGGTCCTTCGCCGATGTCAACCCGGCCTGCACCGCTTCGTTCAGGCGCTTCTCGGCCTGCGGGTACTGGCCATCCTCGTAGGCCCGGATGCCGGCCAGCAGCGCCCCTTCCGCAGGGCGTTCGGCCAACTCGGTGATGCCCATCGTCTGGGCCGGCATCTGCGCGCAACCGCCCAGCAGCACCGACAAAGCGGTCGCCAATATCCACAGCAGTCTCATGATCCGAACTTGTGTCTGATGGTCACGGGTTGCCCAGACGTGACGTTGACCGTCACGCTGTGCGGCGGGAAGGCGTCGTTGCGCACGGTGATCGTGTGCCGGCCCTCGGACAGCGTCAGCGAGCCCAGCGGCGGCACGGTGCCGGCCGGCGCGCCATCGACCTCGACATGTCCCCAGGGGCTGATCGCCAGGTGGACCTGGCCGGTGGCGACCGCAGCAGGGGCGGCGGAACTCGCGCCGGCGCGATTCGCCTCGCGCTCACGCGCACGGCGCTCGCGGGCGCTCTCGACGGGGGGCTTCGCCGCCGCTGCCGGCGCGGCAGGCGCCGTTGCCGTCGGCAACACCGCCGCCGAGGCGGGGTCGGTCGTCGCTTCGGCCACCACGACGTCGGAGGCGGCCACTGCCGGGGCCACCAGCGTTTCGGCTGCGTCGAGCGCCATCGAGGCTGGCAGTTCGGCGGCCGAGGCGGCCTCGGCCACCAACGGAGCGCTCTCGGTCGCGACGGGCTCCACCGGTGCGGGCTCGTCGAACATGCCGGCGAGGTTGACGACCGTGGTCAGGGCCACCACCACCGCTGCGGCGACGGCGAGGGCGCGGCGCTTGCGGCGCGAGCGGCGGGAGTCGGCCTCGAGTTCATCCTGCTGAGCCGCTTCTGCCTGTTCGTCGAGCCAATGGCGCAGCTCGCGCGACAACACGCGTGCCGAGCGGTAGCGGTGATCGGGCTCCTTCTCCATCGCCCGGGCGGCGATCAGCGACAGCGCCGTCGGCACCGACGGATTCACCTCGTGAGCCGGTGCCGGCGTGCGCGTGGCCACCGCGGTGGCGATTTCGGTCAGCGTTGCGCCGGTGAAGGGCTTGGTGCCGGTCAGCAGTTCGTAAAGCACCACACCGAGCGAGAACACGTCGCCGCGCCGGTCCACCGGCGCGTGGCGCACCTGCTCGGGTGCCATGTAGTAGGGCGAGCCGGCGGCGAAATCGTCAAAGCCCGAGCCGTCCTGCTGGCTGGCGACGCGGGCGATGCCGAAGTCCAGCACCTTGGGCTGCGTGCGTCCGACCATGAAGATGTTGGCTGGCTTCACGTCGCGGTGCACCACGCCCTTGGAATGCGCATACGACAGCGCGTCGGCAATGCGGCGCACCAGCAGCGCGGCTTCGACCGGGGTCGGGCGCCAGCCTTCCTTCAGCAGCTGGCGCAAATCCTTGCCCTTGAGCAGCTCCATCGCGATGTACGCGCCTTGCGGGCTGGTGCCGGCATCGAACACCGTGACGATGTGCGGGTGGTTCAGGCCCGCGGCGGCGCGGGCCTCGTTCAGGAACATCGCGTTGAACTGCTCGCGCGCTTCCGGCGAAAGCTCGAGGCTCAGCGTCTTGATGGCGACCAGGCGCGACAGCAGGGGGTCTTGTGCGGCGTACACGGTGCCCAGCCCGCCTTCGCCGAGCCGGTACTTCAGCGCGTAGCGGCCGATGTGGCCGATGGTCGGCAGGTCGTGCTCCTGCACCGGGTCCAGGATGGAAGAGTCGCCGGCGTCGGAGCCGAGCGGAACCGGGGCGCTGAAGCGGCTGTCGTCGTGACGCGACCGGCCCAGGGCGGCACGCTCGGCCTCGAGGGCCTGTTCGGGCGTCATCGCGAAGACGGTCTTCTGGAATTCCACGGTGGCAGCTTAGACCAAGCGATAGGGGGGCTCAATAACGGGAAGCGTGACAAAAGCCCCGCAAATCGGCCCATTGGGTAACTTGCTGTGACGATCCGCGTCTTGACGCTTTAGCGAAGAAGTTTTTCGAGCCGGTCAACTGCTTCTTCCAGCAGGTCCATCCGGCTGGCATAGGACAGGCGGAGGTAGCGTTGCGTGTCCGCTGTGCCGAAGTCGCGCCCGGGCGTCACCGCCAGCTGTGCCCGCTGCATCAGGTCGAACACGAAGTCCCAGCTGCTGGCGTGATGCGCTGAGCAGTCGGCCCAGGCATAGAAGGCGCCGTCGGGCAGGACCGGCACGCGCAGGCCGAGCCGCTCCAGCGCCGGCACCAGGAAGTCCCGCCGCGCCTTGAATTCGCGGCGGCGGCGTTCGTACTCGGCCAGACTCTCGGCCTCGAAGCAGGCCAGGGCCGCGTGCTGCGCGACGGCGGACGGGCAGATGTAAAGGTTCTGCGCGAGCTTCTCGACCACCGGCACCAGTTCGTCCGGCACCACCAGCCAGCCCAGCCGCCAGCCGGTCATGCTGAAGTACTTCGAGAAGCTGTTGACGGTGATCACGTCGTCGCCCAGCGCCAGCGCACTGTGGCCATAGGTGTCGTCGAAGCTGAGGCCGAGGTAGATCTCGTCCACCATCGTCACGCCGCTGCGAGCGCGTACCTGCTCGGCGATGCGTCGCATCTCGTCCGGGTGGATCGACGTGCCGGTGGGGTTGGACGGCGACGCCAGCAGCACGCCGCGCGTGCGTTCGCCCCAGGCCTTCTCGACACATGCCGCCGTCAGCTGGAAGCGCGCATCGGGGCCGCTCGGGACCATCACCGCCCGGCCGTGTGCCGCGGCGACGAAATGCCGGTTGCACGGGTAGCTCGGGTCCGGCATCAGGATCTCGTCGCCGGCGTCCACGAGCGCCAGGCAGGCGAGCTGCAGCGCACCCGAGGCACCGGCCGTCAGCACGATGCGCCGGGCCGGCACCGCCACGCCGAAGCGCTCGGCGTACCAGGTGCTGATGCGTTCGCGCAGCGCTTCCAGCCCGAGGGCCGGCGTGTACTGCGTCAGGCCGCCGCGCACGCAGCGCTCGGCGGCTTCCTGCACCAGCGGCGGTGCGGTGAAGTCGGGTTCGCCGATGTTCAGGTAGATCATCGGCCGGCCGCCCTGCGCGGGGTCGCACACGGGGCTGCGTGCGATCTCGGCGGCGGCCTTCGCGCACTCCATCACGTAGAACGGCTCGATGAGCCCGGTACGCGCAGCGAGTTTCATGACGGTGGGCGCGCGTGTCAGCGGCGGGCGTTGCGCGCGGCCTCGACCTCCACCGGGCGCAGGTCGACCGCGGCCTTGTCGAGCACGCCGTTGACGTACTTGTGGCCGTCGGTGCCGCCGAAGCTCTTGGCCAGCTCCACCGCTTCGTTGATCGCCACCTTGTACGGCACGTCGATGCAGTGCTTCAGCTCGTACGCGCCGATCATCAGCACCGCATGCTCGACCGGCGACAGCTCGGTGGTCTTGCGGTCGACGTGGTGGGTCAGGATGGCGTCGAGGTCGGCCGCTTCGCGGATGCAGCCGTGCAGCAGGGCGTCGAAGTGCGCGCGGTCGGCCTTGTCGTAGCCTTCGATCTCGCGCACGTGCGCCTCGATCTCGCCGGCGTCCGAGCCGGACACCAGCCACTGGTACAGGCCCTGCAGCGCCAGCTCGCGCGAGCGACGGCGTGCCGATTTCTGCGGCGCGCGCTTCGCGGCCGGCTTGGCCGGGTTCTTTTCAGGAGAGGTCACGACAAATCTTCCAACAGGTTCGCCATCTCGACCGCCACCCGGGCGGCGTCACGGCCTTTTTCCTCGACACGGGCCCAGGCCTGCGCTTCGTTCTCGACGGTGAGGATGGCATTGGCCACCGGCACCTGGTAGTCGAGCGATACACGCGTGACGCCGGCCCCGCTTTCGTTGGCGACGAGCTCGAAGTGATACGTCTCGCCGCGGATGATGCAGCCCAGCGCGATCAGCGCGTCGAAGCGCTCGCCGTCGGCCAGCGCTTGCAGCGCCAGCGGCACTTCCAGCGCACCCGGCACCGTCACGTGCTGGATGTGCTTGGACGCCACGCCGAGATCATGCAGCTGCGCCAGGCAGTTTTCGGCCAGCTTGCCCGTGATGGCTTCGTTGAAGCGCGCCTGGACGATGCCGATGCGCAGGTCCTTGCCGTCGAGAGATGGGGCCTGGCCTTTGTCAGCGCCTTGCATGGGAAGTCCTTCGAGAGAGGAAAGAGGCAGAGCGCTTCAACGCGGCTCCGGCCCGAGAAAACCAGTCACTTCAAAACCATAGCCGGCCACCATGCTGGGCATGCGGCGCGGGCTGCCGAGCAGCCTCATGCGCGCCACGCCGAGGTCGCGCAGGATCTGCGCCCCGATACCGTAGGTGCGCAGGTCCATCTGGCCGCGCGCCGCGGGCCGCGGCACCGCGTCGTCGCGGAAGTGGTCGAGCAGGTCGTCGACCGACTCGCCGCAGTTGAGCAGCACCGCCACCGCGGCCGGCTCCTGCTGCAGCCGCGCAAGCGCCTTGCCCAGCGGCCACGAGTGCTGGCATTCGCCGGCGTCGAGCAGGTTGAACACCGACAGCGGCTCGTGCACTCGCACCAGCACCTCGTCGGCTTCTTTCCACCGGCCCTTCACGAGCGCCAGATGCAGGCCCTCGGAGCGGTCGCGGAAAGCAACGCACCGGAACTCGCCATGAGGCGTGCACAACGTCCGCTCGCCGGCGCGCTCGATCAGCGACTCGTTGCGGCTGCGGTACTCGATCAGGTCGGCGATCGTGCCGATCTTCAGGCCATGCTCGCGCGCGAAGATGTCGAGATCCGGCAACCGCGCCATCGTGCCGTCGTCGTTCATGATCTCGCAGATCACGGCGGCCGGTGTCAAGCCCGCCATCCCGGCCAGGTCGCAGCCCGCCTCGGTGTGGCCGGCGCGCATCAGCACGCCGCCTTCCTGGGCCTGCAGCGGGAAGATGTGGCCCGGCTGGACCAGGTCGCTGGCCTTGGCTTCCTTGGCGACGGCCACCTGCACGGTGCGCGCGCGGTCGGCCGCCGAGATGCCGGTGGTCACACCGGTGGCAGCCTCGATCGAGACCGTGAACGCGGTGCCGTGCTTGGTGCCGTTGCGGCTTGCCATCGGCGGCAGTTGCAGCCGCTCGCAGCGGTCTTTCGTGAGCGTCAGGCAGATCAGGCCACGGCCGTGCTTGGCCATGAAGTTGATTGCCGCTGGCGTCACGTGTTCGGCCGCCAGCACCAGATCGCCTTCGTTTTCACGATCTTCTTCATCGACAAGCACGACCATCCGGCCGGCAGCCAGCTCGGCAATGATCTCGGGAACGGGGGAAATCGGCATGATGGGCGCCATTGTAGGTGGGCGCCCCAAGGGCGTTCAGGTGTTGGGGGCGGTTCCCGCACTCAGCATGCGCTCGACGTAGCGCGCGATCAGGTCGACTTCCAGGTTGACGCGGCTGCCCGGCTGCAGCGTGCCGAGCGTGGTGTTCTGCACCGTGTGCGGGATCAGGTTGATGCTGAACTCGCAGCCTTCGGGCTGGTCGGCGATGCGGTTGACCGTCAGGCTGACGCCGTTGACGGTGATCGACCCCTTGTACGCCAGGAAGCGGCCCAGTTCCCGCGGCGCCAGCACCCGCAGCTCCCATGATTCGCCCACGGGCGCGAAATGCGTCACGCTGCCCAGCCCGTCGACGTGCCCGCTGACCAGGTGGCCGCCCAGCCGGTCGTGCGCGCGCAGCGCTTTTTCCAGGTTGACAGGGCCCGGGTCGGCCAGGCCGGCGGTCTTCGACAGGCTTTCGGCCGAGATCTCGATCGTGAACGTATGCCGTTCGCGATCGAAGCTCGTGACGGTCATGCAGGCGCCGTTGAGGGCGATGCTGTCGCCGAGCTGAACGTCGTTGAGGAAGCCGGGCGGCGCCTCGATCGACAGGCGCTTACCGTGCCCGGAGCTGCTGCCGAGTGTGGAAACGGAACGAATGTGGCCGAGGCCGATGACGATGCCGGTGAACATGGGCGAGATTGTCGCAGGCGCGGGCGTCGGTGACGCTCAGAACCGGTCGCGCCCGGGGGGACGCGCGCGGATGCGCAGGTCCGGACCGATGCGCTCGATCTCCAGGAACTCCAGCTGCGGCGCGTCACGCAACGCGACCAGGGGGCCGAAGTCCAGCATGTCCCGCCCGCGCCCCAGGAGTCGGGGCGCCAGATACACCAGGTACTCGTCGACCAGGTCTTCACGCACGAAGGAGCCGTTGAGCTTGTGCCCGGCCTCGACATGCAGCTCGTTGACGCCCCGTGCGGCCAGATCGTTCAGCATCGCCAACAGATCGACCTTGCCATGGGGATTCGGCAGGCATGCGACCTCCGCTCCGGTCGCGCGCAAGGGGCCGGCGCGCGCGGTCTCCTCGCTTGCGGCGTAGACGAGCACGTCACCGGGGGGCTGCAGGATGCGGGCCGACGCCGGTGTCTGCAGGCGCGAGTCGACCACCACGCGCAGCGGCTGCCGGGGCGTCTCGACTTCACGCACGTCCAGGCGCGGGTCGTCCTCGAGCACCGTGCCGATGCCGGTGAGCAGCGCACCGGCGCGCGCCCGCCACTGGTGGCCGTCCGCGCGCGCTTCGGGCGAGGTGATCCACTGGCTGGTGCCATCGTCCAGGGCCGTGCGGCCGTCCAGCGATGCGGCGATCTTCATGCGCACCCAGGGACGCCGACGCACCATGCGCGAGAAGAAGCCCAGGTTCAGCTCGCGCGCTTCGTCGGCCAGCAGTCCGACATCGACCTGGATGCCGGCCGCGCGCAGGCGCTCGATGCCGCGGCCCGCCACGAGCGGATTGGGGTCGGCCACCGCAACCACCACTCGGGCAACGCGAGCTGCCACCAGCGCATCGGCGCACGGTGGCGTGCGGCCGTGGTGAGAACACGGTTCAAGCGTGACGTAGGCTGTCGCTCCTTCTGGCGAGCGGCCCATTTCTCGTGCGATTTCCAGCGCGGCGGCTTCTGCATGGGCCTGGCCAACTGCCCTCGTGTGCGCCGCGATCCTCACGCCATCGGGCAGCACCAACACACAACCTACGGCGGGGTTGGGCGGGCAAAGCAACTGCGCGTTGCGCGCCTCGCCGAGCGCTTGACGCATTCCAGCAACATCGGACTCGCTCATGGCGTGAATTGTTTCTCGGCTTGTGGAAGGTGCGAGGGCGGCGGGCGCCATTCGTCACACGACGAGGACCAGTCGTCGCGCTCGAATTGTGAGGCTTCCGGGGCAGGACTACAGTCGCACCAACCCAGAAGGTGACCATGAAAAGCAAACCATCTGCCGGCTTCACGCTGATCGAGGCACTCGTGGTGATCAGCATTACCGCGATTCTCGTGGCTATCGGCGTGCCCAGCTTTCAGAGCTTCGTCGCGGGGCGTGCGGTAATCGGACAGGTCAGCGAAGTGGCCAGTGCGTTGCGCCTGGCCCGCGCTGAAGCCATCAAGCGCGGGGCCCCCGTCACGGTCTGCCGGACAGAAGACCCGCAGGCCGAAACGCCCGCCTGTGCGGCGGATGGCGACTGGGCCACCGGGTGGGTCGTTTTTGTCGATCGTGGCGCCACCGGCGTGGTCGACGATACCGACGTCGTGGTGCAGGTACACGACGCGGTTGTCAACAGCGGCGGCATCACGCGGGTCGGTACGACGGCCATTACCTTTCTTGCCAGTGGCGTGGCAGTGGGGGCCGCCGGCAGCTTCATGTTCCGCCCCACCGTTCCCGAGGGCACCGACGACTACACCCGTTTGAGCCGTCTGGTGTGTGTCAATTTCGTCGGCTCCACGCGCATGGCCGATGGCGAGGTGTGCGTATGAGCATGAATCGGCGAACCGTGTCCGTCGGCGCCCTGGGGCGCGCCAGAGGCGCCAGCTTGATCGAGGTGCTCGTCGCCATCCTGATCCTGTCGTTCGGCATGCTGGCCATGGCGGGCCTGCATGCGGTGGCGTTCAAGTACGGCAAGATGTCGCAATTCCGGGGGGTGGCGACCCAACTGGCGATCGACCTGTCCGACCGCATGCGGGCCAACGTGACCGGCGCCATTGCCGGGCAGTACGTGTACACCGAGGCCTACGATCGCGAAGCGGAGGCCGTCACGATACCGACGTGTGCCGACACGACCCGCTGCACCAGCGCCGAAATGGCGGCACTCGACCTGGCACAGATGCGCAACACGGTGCGTCTGGCACTGCCCGGAGGGGCGCTGTTCGTGCAGCAGGATGCGGCCGCCGCAAACGTCTACAACATCTGGGTGCTGTGGCTGGACCCGGAGGCGCCGGGCAGTGACGAAGACAGCGACGCCGCCTCCTTCTCCTCGCAATGTGACGGCATAGATGCCGACGCGCCGCTGCCGCAATGTATGCCGATGAGGATCGCGCTATGAGCAAGCCCGTGCCGGTTTCCCTCCTGCGCCGGTCGGCTGGCCGCAGCCTGCTCGAGATCCTCGTCTCGCTCGCGATCGCCGCGGTCATCCTCGGGGCGATCCTGATCGCCGTGTCCGGCACCGGTTTGTCCGGTCGCAAGCACGACGCGCAGTCTCGCCTGACCGATGAGGGGCAGATCGCGATGAGCCTCGTGACGCAGCACCTGCGCATGGCCGGCTTCTGGCAGCCCGACTCGGCCGTGCCTTCGCTCGACACGTCGGCCGGCATGCTGTTCGGTTGCCGCGATGGTTTCAGCAATCCGGATGTCGCCGACGTCGCCAGCCTTGCCTGCGGCGGTGGTGGCGACAACGATGCCATCGTCGTGCGCTACGACGGGACGCAGCCCGGCGGAGTGGTGCGAGATTGCCTGGGTGCCACGGCTGTGCCGGCCGGGGCCTGGGTGGACAACCGCTTCTACGTGGCGGTGAGCCCGGCGACCGGCAACCCGGCCCTGTATTGCCGTGGCAATGGCGGCGGCGGCCCGGAAGTGCTGGTCGACAACGTCGAGAGCATGCGCATTCGCTACGGTGTGGCTGCCGTCAACAACGATATTCCTTCCGGCCCGACGCTCTTCGACCCCCCGGCTTTCACCGGCGAATCGGTTCGCTACCTCGAAGCCGATGAGCTGGCCGCATGCACGGTGGGGTCGTTGGCAGCGAACTCCTGGTGCGCCGTCACGAGCGTCCGCCTGTGCCTGGTCCTGCGCACCGACGACAACGCGGCCGACCAAGCCGGCACGCCGTACATCGACTGCGACGGCAACACTGCGACGCAGGCCGACCAACGCATCCGGCGCGCGATGGTCACGACGATCAGCCTGCGCAATCGCACGTCCGTCGTGAATCCTTGAAACCAAAGGCATGCAGATGAACGCTTCGACACCGCGGTTCGCCGCACATCGAAACCGGGCGGGCCGCCCGGTCGGGCGCCAGTCGTCCAGGGGCGTGGTGCTGGTCATTGCGCTGATCCTGGTCGTGGTGATCGGCGTCAGCTCGGCGGTCGCTATTCGCACATCGCTGTTCGGCGACATGGTCAGCCAGAACATGCGTGCGCAGAACCTCGCGTTCCAGTCCGCCGAACTGGCGCTTCGCTACTGCGAGGGCGAGGTGCACCGCGTCATCATGGCGGAAGAGGAACTCGGTATCGCCGTGATCTATGGCGGAACCGAAGACGAGTGGCGCAACGAGACCAACTGGGAAGCTGCAAATGCGGTGCCCGACGATTTTCTGGGTGACAACCTCAGCTATGCGGTGACGCCGCAGTGCATGGTCAAGCAGATCAACTATCTGGATGCCTTCGGTAGCGCGTCTCCCAAGCCGGATTCGAAATCGCCCCTTGATCAGGGCGGCTTCCCCGTCGAAGAGGTGAAGCTGTTCCGCATCACGGCGCGTGGCTACAGCCCCGACTTCCGACGCGACGACGATGGGCTGGCGGTGGCAGGTGCGATGGCCACTGTTCAGTCGACCATCCGGGCCTTGCCATGAAGCGACTTCCGCCCAGCAAACCGCTCGATTCCCAGACAAGGATGAGTGACATGAACGCCTCGACCAAACAAGCGCCCCGCCGCGTCGCGACGGGTCGTGCCGTCACCGTGCTGGCGGCCGTGCTGAGCGGCCTGCAAGCCGTGCCGGCATGGGCCGCACCGTCACAGATGCCGTTCCTCACGCGCACGTCCAACCCGGCGCATCCGAACATCGTCTACACCCTGGACGATTCGGGTTCCATGCAATGGCAGTTCATGCCGGACTCGTCGCTGCCGAACAACGTCGAGAGCTACAGCATGGCGTTCCATCACCAGGATCGCCGTGCACGGGTGCTGTCGGACAACTCCAGCTACAACCCGCAGGTCATTCCGACCCGCACGAACGACCTGATCGCCGCCCGCATGCGCTCGCCGGCCTGGAATACGGTCTACTACAACCCGGAGATCCGTTACCACCCCTGGTACAGCGCAGACGGCACGCAGTTCGAGCCGGCGAATCCTCGAGCAGCGTGGATCTACCCGACCAACCGCCCGGCTGTCGGGACCAGCACCCAGCAGACCAATGCCATCAACAACGGGCTGGCAGTCAACCTGATCGGCGAGATCGAAGCACCCTCGACGGTCGAGTGGTGCCGCTCCAATCGCAACGGGAATGCCAACAACACGGGCACCGGTGATGCGAACCGGACCGGCGCGACCTGCGGCACGCTGTCCGGCCAAGAACGGTATGCGCCGGCTACGTACTACCTGCTGAACGGCGCGAACAACAACTACACCAATTTCACACGCTACAGGATCATGGACGCGACCTCGTTCACGCGGGGTCCTGGACGCACCGACTGCAGCGTGTCGGGCAGCACCGCGACGTGTACCCAGGCTCAGGAATACCAGAACTTCGCGAACTGGTTCACCTACTACCGTACACGGCAGTTTCTCGCGCTGGGAGCTTCAAGCCAGGCGTTTGCCGGGCTCGAAGCGGATGCGGGCCTGCGCGTCGGCTACGGCAAGATCAACAAGGGCCAGACGACGGTCGATGGCCGCGCGAGCACCGGCACGCTGGAGCGCGGCGTGCGACGGTTTACCGGCACCGACCGGGAAGCCTTCTTCACGTGGCTACATGGTCAAGGTTGGAGCACGCAGGGCACGCCGTTGAAGCGCGCGATGGACGACATCGGTCAGTATTACTCGTGGACCGACTCTCGTGGCGCTTGGGGCAACACGCCGGGCACCACCGATACCTCGGCCGCGCTGGAATGCCGCAAGTCGTACCACATCCTGATGACGGACGGCTATGCCAACGAAACCGGCGGCGCTCGCAGTTCCAGCCGCACCGGGGATTTCGACGGCGTGAGCGGCCCGACGGTCACCGGCCCGGGAGGCGCCAGCTACCAGTACACGCCCTCCCGGCCCTACATGAGCGCCGGTGGCGGCACCTTGGCCGATCTGGCGATGTACTACTGGAACCGCGACCTGCACGGGACCTTGGGCAACCGCGTGCGACCCGACGCGACCAACCCGGCATTCTGGCAGCACATGGTGAACTTCACCGTGGGTCTCGGCGTCGGTGGCACGCTAACCTACCCGGACGATCTGGCCGCCATCACGGCCGGCACCGAGGACTGGCCGACGGTGCAAAACAACCATCCCACGACGGTGGACGATCTGTGGCATGCCGCGGTCAACAGCCGGGGCCGCTACCTCAGTGCACGCGACCCCGAGCAGTTCGCCAGCGCCTTGAGCGGCATCCTGCAGGAGATCATCGACCGTGAGGCCAGCGAGGGGGGCGTGGCTGCGGCGGCCGCCACGCTGCAAGCCGGCAACCGCAAGTACGTGCCGACCTATCGTACAGGGGCCTGGACGGGCAACCTGACGGCCTACGAACTCGACGCGAGCGGGCAACAGCTGGGAGAAGTCTGGAATGCCGAAGCGGCGCTGCCGGCCCACGCCGACCGGAACATCTTCGTCGGTACACGTGGCACGGCGGCGCCGCGCGCCGTCGAGTTCACCTGGGACACCCTGCCAGCCGCGATGCGCACGGAACTCGGCGCAGGGGCTTCGGCCGCACTGGTGAACTATCTGCGAGGAGACGCGAGCCAGGAAGGCACCACCTACCGGCGCCGCAACGCGCGCCTCGGCGACTTCGTGAATTCGCAGCCGCTGTATGTAGGCGGGCTGGTCGACATGCACTACCAGAACCTGCCCACGGGCACCGCCGGTCGCGATTCCTATCGCAGCTTCGTGACGGCCAAGGCAGCACGTACCGGCGCCATCTTCGTGGGGGGCAACGACGGCATGTTGCACGCGTTCAGTAACAACACCGGGCGCGAGACCTTCGCCTTCATCCCTCGGGCACTCCTGTCGTCGTTGCCGGTGCTGGCCTCTTCGTCGTATACGCACCGCTACTTCGTCGACGGGCAGCAGACCGAAAGCGACGCCTACTTCAGCGGGTCGTGGCGCAATGTGGTGGTCGGTAGTACCGGTGCCGGGGCGCGCGCCGTCTATGCGCTGGACACCACGAACATGACGAGCATGGGCGCGAGCAATGTCCTCTGGGAGTTCGACTCCACCGTCAACGCGGAACTGGGCCATGTGATGGCGCCGGTGGAAGTCGGCCTGATGAAAAACGGCCAATGGGCCGCAATCTTCGGCAACGGCCCGGACAGTGCGAGCGGCAACGCGCGGCTGTTCATCGTCAACCTGAGCACCGGCGCGCTGATGGCCGAGATCCAGGCCGGCACCGCCACCGGCAACGGGCTGGGCGGCGTGCGTTTGATCCGCGACGGCAACCGGGTCGTGGTGGGCGCCTACGCCGGCGACCTGCAGGGCAATGTGTGGAAGTTCGATCTGGCGTCGACCACGTCCAGCGGCTGGCGTGTCGCCTACAGCGGCAACCCGCTGTACCGCGCGCTCGATGCGGCGAACAATCCCCAGCCCATCATGGCTGCGCCGCAGTACGTGAACCACCCGCGTGGCGGCTACATGGTGCTCGTCGGGACCGGCAAGCTCTACGAGGAAGGTGACCAGACGAGTACCCAGCGCCAGACGCTATACGGGCTGTGGGACCAGCAGGTCTTGACGCTCTCGGGCACGACCTGGGGCTGGTCCAGCGCCGATCGCATCACCAGCTCCACGAGCATCGTCAACCAGAGCATCGACACCACGACGATCAGCGGTGCCGGCGACACCGTCTACTACACCGTCACCACGACGCCTCTCGACTGGACCTTGCACCGCGGCTGGTCACTGCCCCTGACCATCGTCGCCGGGCAGCGCAACCTGCTGTCGCCGCAGTTCCTGTTCGGCTACACCTTGTTCGAGACCATGTCGCCGTCGGCTGAAGGCGTATTGAATCCTTGCGAGGACGCGAACAGCGGCGTCGCGGTCAATATGCTGCTCAACCCGCTCAACGGCGCCATGCCGGCCGTGCCGATCTTCGACACCAACGGCGACGGGGTGGTCAACAGTTCCGACCAGATCGTGGCCGGTGCGCACGGTGGCGGATGGGACGGCCGGGACGTCATCCTGCGCCAGGCGGGTTGTGCGCAGTTGGGTCAGTGCTCCGACAGCGGCGGAAGCGGAGACCCGAATGGAGACGGCCCGTGCGGGGCTGGGCAGCGTCGGTTTGTCATCAGCGGCGCCTCCGGTGCAAACGCCTCGACCTGCCTGCCCCTGCCGACACCCGAGCGCTGGTGGTGGCGTCAACTGACCGAGTGATAGAGTGAGCAAGAGATGAAAACCATGGCCCGTCAAGAATTCCGCCAGCAGAAGGCATCCGCCGGCTTCACCCTGATCGAGGTCATGATCGTCGTGGCGATCGTCGGCATCCTGGCGGCGATCGCCTACCCGAGCTACACCGAGTTCGTGCGGCGCGGCCAGCGCGCCGAGGCGCGCACGGTGCTGCTCGAGGCAGCGCAATTCATGCAGCGCTTTTATGCCGCCAACGACCGCTACGACCAGACACGTGACGGCACAGCGGTGGAACTGCCCGGTTCCCTCCAGGCTTCGCCTGCTGAAGGCACACCCCGCTACACCATCGAACTGGCCGACGGGCTGTCAGCCACCGGCTACACGCTGCAGGCAGTGCCCGCCGGTTCGATGGTCGGCGATCGCTGCGGCACCTTGACACTGAACAACCGGGGGCAGCGCAACGTCGACGGCGCCAGCGCCACGGCCGCCGAATGCTGGAAGTAGCTCTACTTCCCCCGCAAAGACTGAGGTCCGGCGCTCAAATCTCCTTGATCAGCCGGCTGAACTCGTCCACATCCTCGAAGCTTCGGTAGACCGACGCGAAGCGCACGTACGCCACCTTGTCGAGCTTCTTCAGCTCGCGCATCACGAACTCGCCGAGCTTGGAGCTGTTCACTTCGCGCACGCCGCTGGAGCGCAGCTTCTGCTCGATGCGCTGCAGCGCGGCGTCGATCTGCTCCAGGCTGACCGGCCGCTTGCGCAGCGCCAGCGTCATCGAGGCGCGTATCTTGGCCGGGTCGAACTCGGCCCGGCTGCCGTCCTTCTTGACGACCGACGGCATCGTCACCTCGGCGCGCTCGTAGGTGGTGAAGCGGGTGTCGCAGGACAGGCAGCGCCGCCTGCGACGGATCACATCCCCCTCGTCCGATTCCCGGGTCTCGACGACCTGGGTTTCTTCATGTCCGCAGAACGGGCAGCGCATGGCGAGGGGGAGACGGCTCAGCCGTAGACCGGGAAGCGGCGGGTCAGTTCGCCGACCTTGGCGCGCACGGCCGCGGTGTGGGCCTCGTCGGTCGGCTTGTCGAGCACGTCGGCGATGAGATGGGCGGTCTGCACGGCCTCGGCCTCCTTGAAGCCGCGCGTCGTCATCGCCGGTGAACCCAGGCGGATGCCGCTGGTGACCATCGGCTTTTGCGGGTCGTTCGGGATGCCGTTCTTGTTGCAGGTGATGTGGGCATGGCCGAGCAGGGCCTCGGCTTCTTTGCCGGTGAGGCCCTTGGGGCGCAGGTCGACCAGCATCACGTGGCTTTCGGTGCGGCCGCTGACGATACGCAGGCCGCGCTGCATCAGCGTTTCAGCCAGGGCCTGGGCGTTCTTCAGCACCTGCTGCTGATAGACCTTGAACTCGGGCGCCAGCGCTTCCTTGAAGGCCACCGCCTTGGCGGCGATGACGTGCATCAGCGGGCCGCCCTGGATGCCGGGGAAAATGGCGCTGTTGATCGGCTTGGCGACGTGGTCCTTCATCAGGATGATGCCGCCGCGCGGGCCGCGCAGGCTCTTGTGGGTGGTGGAAGTGACCACGTCGGCGTGGGGCACCGGGTTCGGGTAGACGCCGGCGGCGATCAGCCCGGCGTAGTGCGCCATGTCGACCATGAAATACGCACCGATCGCCTTGGCGACTTTCGCGAAGCGCTCGAAGTCGATGCGCAGGCTGTACGCCGAGGCGCCGGCGATGATCAGCTTGGGCTTGTGTTCGTGCGCCAGGCGTTCCATGGCGTCGTAGTCGATCTCTTCGCGCTCGTTCAGCCCGTAGCTGACCACCTTGAACCATTTGCCGCTCATGTTCAGCGGCATGCCGTGGGTCAGGTGGCCGCCTTCGGCCAGGCTCATGCCCATGATCGTGTCGCCGGGCTGCAGCAGCCCGAAGAACACGCCCTGGTTGGCCTGCGAGCCGGAGTTGGGCTGCACGTTGGCATGCTCGGCGCCAAACAGCTGCTTCACCCGATCGATCGCGAGCTGTTCGGCGATGTCGACGAATTCGCACCCGCCGTAGTAACGCTTGCCGGGATAGCCCTCGGCGTACTTGTTGGTGAGCTGCGAGCCCTGCGCCGCCATCACGGCCGGCGAGGCGTAGTTCTCCGAGGCGATCAGCTCGATGTGTTCTTCCTGGCGCCGATTTTCCTGCTGGATGGCAGACCAGAGTTCGGCGTCGACATTGGCAACAGTGGAGGTGGAGCGGTCAAACATGATTGGCAGTCCTCTTTGTGGCAAGAAGTCCCTCAACTCGGCGGCTGCGCGCAAGGGAAGGCGCGGCAACGGACGTCATCGGAGGGCTGCCCAGGCGAACGGCTGAAGCGGCAAGCTGCCGGCTGCACTTCCCGGTGGTTCACCACCTCGGGCGCGCTGGCGCCGCCTTCGCGGTGCCTGGGCCCTATCGCCAGTTGTGCAGCGGTCGAAGTGTACTGGATATGAAATGCACAGGGCCCCGAAGGGCCCTGGTGGAAAGAGCAGTTTGCGGATCAGCGCACCCAGGCGACCTGGTGCGGTGGGGCCTGCGTGATCTTTTCGCCGGGAGCGTAGGCCGGCTGCAGTGTGGGCTCCGATGCCGCCGGCTCCACCGCGGGCGGCTCGGTCTGGACGGTCTGGATGGTGTGCGGCGCCATGATCGGCACCTGGCGGCCGGCCGCGACGTTGCGCAAGTGCGACTGCTCCGAAAGCACTTTTGCGGCATAGCCGCCGTCGTCGGGCAGGTTGGCCGCGCCGACGTAATAGCGCAGACCGCCTTCGAGGCTGCCCGCGCGGGCGATGCACTCGCGCAACACCTTCACGCCGACGCGCAGGTTGGTCACCGGGTCGAACGCGGCGTGCGTGCCGCCGAAGGGCTCGTACTTGTCGTTGTGCACGCGGGTCATCACCTGCATCAGGCCCTGCGCGCCGACCGAGCTCTGCGCAAACGGGTTGAAGCTGGACTCGATGGCCATGATCGCGAGGATCAGCGTGGGCTCGACGCCGGAGCGCTGGCCGACGTGCCAGGCTTCCTTCACGAGGCGGGCGATCGGCTCGGGAGCGACCCGGTAGCGGCGCGACAGCCACAGCGTGACGGCCGCTTGCTGCTTCGACAGCTCGGCGGGGTCGGTCGCGGTGGCCCGGCTGATGGCTTCCGGCTCGATCAGGCTGTCCAGGAAGGCTTCGGGCGAAGCCTCGAGTCTGGCCTCCTGGCGAGCTTGCAGCCAACCGAGGGCCTGCACTTCCACGGCATGGCGCAATTCCGGCCGGCCGAACGTGAAGACGGCGGCGGCCAGCACGAGAAAGCCGACGAAGGCGAGCCCGCTGTGGCTGATCTCCAGCAGGCCCTGGCCGACGTCCTTGGCGAACACCGTGACCGAGCTGACGGTTGCGTTGCGCGCCTCCACGAGGACGGTGCGCAAGGAATCGAACGCTGTCATGTCACTCCTTTCCTGCCGCCGGGTCCGACCGCGAGCGCTGCAGGCAGCGGCTCATGGAACCCGACAGCGATAATGCGCCGCGTCTTCGAGGGGCGTTGCGCAGGGGCGCAACGCGGACGGCGGCTGACTTGCATCGGCAGCGTCGCACCGTTGACCGGTGCGGGTAATCCCCTAAGTTGGGGAACGGGCGGATTCTAGGGATGCGCCAAATAACCGGTCAAGCCTTTGAGATTCACCTCTAATTTCTTCTGGTTATGAAATATCGCGATCTGCGTGACTTTGTTGGCAAGCTGGAGGAACGTGGGTTGCTGCGCCGTGTGCAGGAGCCTGTGTCCACGCGGCTGGAAATGACAGCGCTCGCTGACCGCGTGCTGAAAGCGGGCGGACCGGCTTTGTTGTTCGAGAAACCTGTCGGTTACAAATTTCCGGTGCTCGGTAACCTGTTCGGCACGCCACAGCGGGTCGCTTTCGGGATGGGGGCGCAGGACGTTTCCGAGCTGCGCCAGATCGGCCAGGTGCTGGCAAGTCTGAAGGAGCCGGAGCCGCCGAAGGGGCTCAAGGACGCCGGCAAGCTGCTGCAGATGGCCAAGGCGTTGTGGGACATGAAGCCGAGTGAAGGGCGCAGCGCGCCCTGCCAGGAGGTCGTCTGGCAAGGCGACGAAGTCGACCTCACGCGGCTGCCTATTCAATATTGCTGGCCTGGCGACGCGGCGCCGCTCGTCACCTGGGGCCTGGTGATCACGCGCGGGCCGCAAAGCGTGCCGAACCCGCGGCGGCGGCAGAACCTGGGCATCTACCGGCAGCAGCTGATCGGCCGGCGGCAGTTGATCATGCGCTGGCTGGCACATCGCGGCGGCGCGCTCGATTTTCGCGACTTCGGCCTGGCGCGGCCGGGACAGCCGTTTCCGATCGCCGTGGCGCTGGGCGCCGATCCGGCCACCATCCTGGGGGCGGTGACTCCGGTACCCGACACGTTGTCCGAATACCAGTTTGCCGGCTTGCTGCGGGGGAGCCGCACCGAGGTGGTCGCCTCGGGTGTCGGCGAAGGCGAATCGCGGCTGCAGGTGCCGGCCAGTGCCGAGATCGTGCTGGAAGGCCACGTTCCGCCCGCGGCGGCCGGCTATACCGGCGTCTCCGAACACGGCGTACCGCTGAAAGAGAAGGGCGGTTACCTGCACGCGCTCGAGGGTCCGTATGGCGATCACACGGGTTACTACAACGAGCAGGACTGGTTCCCGGTGTTCGAGCTGCAGCGCATCACGATGCGCCGCGACGCAATCTACCACTCGACCTACACGGGCAAGCCGCCTGACGAACCCGCCGTGCTGGGCGTGGCGCTCAACGAGGTGTTCGTGCCCATCCTGCAGAAGCAGTTTCCGGAGATCGTCGACTTTTATCTGCCGCCTGAAGGTTGCAGCTACCGCCTGGCGATCATCAGCATCCGCAAGAGCTATGCGGGCCACGCGAAGCGGCTGATGTTCGGGCTGTGGAGCTTCCTGCGGCAGTTCATGTACACCAAGTTCATCGTGGTCACCGACGATGACGTGAACATCCGCGACTGGCAGGACGTGATCTGGGCCATCACGACCCGGGTCGACCCGGTGCGCGACACCACGCTGGTCGGCCATACGCCGATCGATTACCTCGATTTCGCATCGCCGGTGTCTGGCCTGGGCGGCAAGATGGGCCTGGACGCGACCCACAAGTGGCCCGGCGAGACCGACCGTGAATGGGGCCGGCTGATCCGCATGGACGCCGAAGTCGAGCAGCGGGTGGCCGGATTGTTCGACCGGTTGATGGCCGCGCCGCCGGCCGATGGTGCGGGGCAATGAGTGCGTCACGCACCATTGGAAAGCTGAACTTGATCGCGGGTGCGCCGCTCGTTATCTTAGGGGTGCCTGCATGACGCAGGTATTTCACCTGCGCAGTCTCTGCGCTCAGGAGCCCCGGACCGATTCGCTCTGGAGCCCCGAACCGTGGCGTGAGCCACGCACCCCTTCAGGCTGCAATGGCCTGGAGGGGTTTCTATTGGTGGCCGCTGTGGTCCGGGCTGTCAGGCGTCCGCCAGCAGCCCCAGCAACTCGCGCAGCACCACCCGGTTCTGAACCAGGCCTTCGGTGCTCGGCAGCCAGTCGAGCAGACGGTCGGAACGAGGGGCGAACAAGCCCATTGGCGCCGGCACCACCGTCATGTCCGGGCCGAGCGCTTCGCGAAACGCCCGCGCGGCGCGCGGCATGTGCCACGCACTCGTGACGACCAGCACCTTCTTCACGCCGGCATGGCGCAGCAGCGCGGCACTGCGGCCGGCGTTCTCGCGCGTGTCGCGAGAACTGTCCTCGACCCACTTCAGGCTGCGGCCGTACTCTTCCTGCGCGATGCGCTGCGCAATGCGGGCCTCGGGGTGCTCGCCGTCGAGTTGCGCCCAGCCGAGCCCGCCGCTGAAGCCCACGGGCGCACCGATCTGGCGCGACAGCCACAGGCCATAGCGCAACCGCTCCAGCGAGGTGGTGCTCAGGTCCGACACGCCGTACTCCGGCGCGCGCGGCTCCATGCCGCCGCCGAGGACAACGACGGCGATGCTCGACGAGCCCTTGGGGTCCGTCCTGGCGGCGGCCTTCACCTCGTCGCGCAGCGATTCGAGGTCGATCGGCCCCAGCGGCCGCGGCGCTTTCAGCACATAAGTCTGCAGCACGTGCGAAAAACCCTGGGTCGATGTGAGCCACAGCCCGATGCAGGCGAGCAGCACGATCGAAAAACCCAGGCCGCGGCGGGGCAGCAGCAGCCGCACGCCGATCAGCACCAGCACGATGAGCGAGGCTGGCGGCAGCAGCAACGCGGTGAGCACGGGCTTGAAGAAGGCCAGGGATTCGAGCATGTGGGTGCGCAGCGCGATCGAGGGGAACGGGTGAGGTACGGAACTTCCACGGGCCGGCACGACCCGATGGGCAGGGATTGTGCAGGAAATACACGCCCACGCCGGGCTTCGGTAAGCTCGCCGCTTCCCGCCACTTTTCATGGAGGCCACCGATGTCGAACCCCGCGAACACGGAAACCATCACTCTCGCCGGGGGCTGCTTCTGGTGCCTGGAGGCGGTCTACGACCGCGTCGAAGGCGTGCTCGACGTGGAGTCGGGCTACTCGAACGGTGCCGTGCGGCAGCCGAGCTATGAACAGGTGTGCGCCGGCCAGACCGGCCATGCGGAGGTCGTCAAAGTCGTTTTCGACCCGTCGCGCATCAGTCTGCGCGAGATCCTCGAGATCTTCTTCGTGATCCACGACCCGACCACGTTGAACCGGCAGGGCAACGACGTCGGCACGCAGTACCGTTCGGGCATCTACTTCCACAGTGCCGGACAGGAGACCGTGGTGCGGGGCGTGGTGGCCCATGTGGCGGCCGAGCTGTACGACCGGCCGATCGTCACCGAGATCGCCCAGCTGCACAACTACTGGCCCGCCGAGGCCTACCACCAGAACTACTTCGAGAACCACCCGGACCAGGGCTACTGCGCCTTCGTCGTCGCGCCCAAGGTCGAGAAGTTCCGCAAGACCTTCGCCGACAAGGTGCGGCGCGGATGATCGAACTGCGCGGCTTGCGGTATCGCTATCGACAGGGGCCGGAGTTGGCGTTTCCCGACCTGACCGTGCCGGGTGGCGGCTCGCTGGTCTTGCGCGGGGCGTCCGGCAGCGGCAAATCGACGCTGCTGGCCCTGGTGGCGGGGCTGCTGACGCCGGCGGCCGGCCAGGTGCGCGTCGACGGCGTGGACGTCGGCGCGTTGCCGCCACGCAAGCGCGACGCCTGGCGCGGCCGCACGCTCGGCTTTCTGCCGCAGCGCCTGCACCTGAGCGACAGCCTCGACGTGCACGCCAATGTCGCACTGGCCCTGTGGGCCGGTGGCGCGGCCGTGGATGCTGCGGCCGTCGAGCAGGTGCTGGGACGTCTGGGTGTGGCGGAGCTGCTCCGCCGCCGCCCGCATGAGCTGAGCGTGGGCCAGGCGCAGCGCGTTGCGCTGGCCCGTGCCCTCGTGCGCCGGCCGGCGCTGCTGCTTGCCGACGAGCCCACCGCGAGCCTGGACGATGAAGCGGCGTTGGCCGTCGTGCAAGCGCTGCGGCAGGCTGCACAGGATGGCGGCGCAGCGCTGGTCGTCGCGACGCACGATGAGCGCGCCGTGCGTGCGCTCGGGCCCGAAGCGCAGCAGGTGCGGCTGCCATGAATCTGCTGCGCCTGTCCTGGACGTACCTCTGGTCGCGCCCGCTGGTGACGCTGCTCAACCTGCTGCTGCTGACGTTGGGTCTGGGGGCCGTGAGTTTCGTGCTGCTGGCGAGCGAACAGATCGAGGCGTCGGTGCAGAAAGACCTGAGCGGCATCGACTTGGTCGTCGGTGCCAAGGGCAGCCCGATGCAGCTGATCCTTGCCGGGGTGTTCCATCTCGACGTGCCGACCGGCAACATCCCCCTCGGTGCGGTGGCGCAACTGCGTGCGCACCCCATGGTGGGGCAGGTCGTACCGATTTCCCTGGGCGACAGCTATCGCGGCTACCGCATCGTCGGCACCACGCCCGACTATCTTTCGCACTATCACGCAGAGATCGCCGATGGCCGGGCCTGGTCGCGACCGCTCGAGGCGGTGGTCGGCGCCGAGGTGGCACGGACAGCAGGGTTGAAGGCCGGCGACCGCTTCGCGGGCGTGCACGGCCTGGGCGGCGAAGGCGAGGCGCACGGCGACACGCCGTACACCGTGACCGGCGTGCTGCGCCCGACCGGCACGGTGGTCGACCGCCTGATCCTCACCGACCTCGCGTCGGTCTGGGAGGTGCATGAAGCCGCGACTGCGGTCGACGAGGAAGACCGGCAGCTGCTCGCCGAGGAGCGCGAGGTGACACTGCTGCTGGTGCGCTACCGCACGCCGCTCGCGGCGGTCAGCCTGCCGCGCTGGGTCAACAGCCAGGCCGAGCTGCAATCGGCCGCGCCGGCGCTGGAAACAGCGCGGCTGTTGCGCATGGTCGGCGTGGGCACCGACGTGCTGCGTGGCTTCGGCGCGGTGCTGCTGTTGGTGGCAGCGCTGTCGGTGTTCATCGGGCTTTATCACGCGGTGCGCGAGCGAGGCAACGACCTGGCCATGCTGCGCATGCTCGGCGCACCGCCGCGTCGGCTGGCATGGTTGGTCGGCATGGAGGCGTTCTGGCTGGCGGCACTCGGTACGGCGATGGGCCTGGCGCTCGGGCACGGCTTGACAGCTTTGCTAGGCTCGATCCTGCAGGCCCAGCGTTCGCTGCCGTTGGACGGCTGGGCTTGGGTACCGGCGGAATGGGCGATTCCGCCAGCGGCCCTGGCGCTTGCATGCGCGAGCGCTGCCCTGCCTGCCTGGCAGGCCTATCGCCTGGACGTGACGCGGCTGCTGCAGGCGCCGCGTTGAACTTTTTCTCGGGAGCAAACCACTCATGAAACGAGCCCTTGCGCTGTGTCTGTCTTCGCTGGCCTTGCTGTCGGCACCGGTCTCGGCGCAGACCAGCGGTGCCGCGAAGCTGTCGGAACACGCGAAGAAGGACGTCCAGCGCCACCGTGCGATGGCGGCTGCGCACGAAGCTGCAGCGCGCTGCCTGGAGTCCGGCAAGTCCGAAAACGACTGCCAGAAGGAATTGCAGGCCACGTGCAAGGGCTTGGCGATCGGCAAGTACTGCGGCATGCGGCACGAGCATTGATCAATGGATGAACGGAGCGCTTGCCGCGCCGAGGTATCGACGATGAAGCAGATGCTGCTCTGGATCTTTTGCGCGGTGCTGTCGCCGGCACTGCAGGCGCAGCCGTTGAGTCCGCCGCTGGAATCCCAGCCGGTCGCGCCGCTGGGGACCGGACCGGGCTTTCACAGCCCGCAAAGCCCGATTGCGCCCTTGAAGGAGCGCGACGACCTGGTGTCGTGGAAGCTGCTCGCCTCGGTCAAGACCAAGACGGAGCGCAATCGCGTCAAGCCGCTGTTCCCCGATGGTGTGCGTGCGCTGAACAAGCGCACGGTCAAGATCCAGGGCTTCATGATGCCGCTCGAACCCGGCGACAAGCAGAAGCACTTCCTGCTGTCGGCGGTGCCCACCAGTTGTGCCTTCTGCGTGCCAGCCGGCCCTGAAGGCTTGGTCGAGGTGAAAACGCGCACGCCGGTGCGCTACAGCATCGACCCGGTGGTCGTCGAAGGGCAGCTTGCGGTGCTCGACAACGACCCGTACGGCATCTTCTATCGCATCGTCGACGGGGTGCCGTCGAAGTAGCTCAGGGCGCCAGCCGCTCGCGCACCCAGAGGCCATCCTGCAGTCGATAGCACAGCCGGTCGTGCAGCCGCGATTTGCGGCCTTGCCAGAATTCCCACCGGTCGGGCACCAGGCGGTAGCCGCCCCAGTGCGGCGGCTTTGGGGGGTTCAGCGCGAACTGAGCGCCGTATTTCGCTGCATTGGCCACCAGCACCGCACGCGAGCTGATCACCTGGCTCTGCGGCGAGGCCCAGGCACCGATGCGCGAGTCGAGCGGGCGCGAGCGGAAGTAGGCCTCGGATTCTTCTTCGCTGACCTTCTCGACCCGGCCCTCGATGCGAACGACCCGCTCCAGCTCGACCCAGTGGAACTGCAGCGCCGCATACGGGTTGCCGGCCAGCTCGCGCCCCTTGCGGCTCTCGTAGTTGGTGTACCAGACAATGCCGCGTTCGTCGCAGCCCTTGATGAGGACGATACGCGTCGACGGGCGACCACCGGGCCCGACGGTCGCCAGTGTCATTGCATTGGGTTCCGGCAGTTGCGCCGCCAGCGCTTCGTCGAACCACAGTCGGAATTGCCCCATCGGTTCGCCGAGGGAAGCGGTTTCGTCGAGTTCGGCGCGTTCGTAGCTTTTGCGCAGGTCTGAAATCTTGCTCATGTGCAGCAGTATAGGAATCAAGTTCCCTGCCACTGTGCGTGCTGACAGGCCGGGCAAGCCCTTAGGGGCAGATCCCACTTCCACCAGGGCGGGGAGTGCGATTCCATCGGGGGCAGGGGCTGCTCGCAGGTCCGGCGGTCTGGCTTCCCGCAAAGGGGCGAGCAAGCCGCGATGAAGTCGCAACCGAATCAGCAGGAACACCGGATGAAAGCCGTGCCGGTGGTGATCGTCCTGGCAGCAGGCGCGGGCACGCGCTTCGCAGGACAGAGCCACAAACTCGCACAATCGTTTGGCCACTCCACCGTGCTGGGGACGACCCTGGCACAGGTGGTGGCGAGCCACCTGCCCGCCGTGGTGGTCACCACCCGCGCACTGCGCGAGGTCGCGCACGGCTGGGTCGCTGCTCAGGACGTGATCGAAGTGCCGGAAGCCGGGCCGGGCAGCCCGCAACTGGGCATGGGCTACTCGATTGCCGCCGGGGTGCGGGCACGCGGCGACGCGCCCGGTTGGCTGGTGCTGCCGGGCGACATGCCGCTCGTGAAGGCGTCGACGCTGCGCGCGGTGGCGGCGGCGCTGCAGCACCACCCGGTCGCCTATGCCCAGCACTTCGGCCGGCGCGGGCACCCCGTGGCGTTTTCGGGCGAGCTGTTTTCCGAACTGGCGACCTTGACCGGCGACGAAGGGGCGCGCCGCATCGTTGCACGTTACCCGGCGGCGGCGGTGGAGGTGCAGGACCCCGGGGTGTTGATGGACCTGGACACTCAGGCCGACCTGCATCGCTTGCGGCAGGCGCACGACGCGCCTCCGGCCGCCGTTCAGCAGGTCTCGGGTTCCTGATCCAGCAGCTGGTGTTCGCGCGCCACGGCGATCAGCTCGCCGATCGCACGGTCGCGTATGCCGTGTTCATGCAGGCAGACGTCGGTGCGCAGCACGTAGTCGAGCGTCGAGCCGTAGCGCCCGCGCGCGTTGCGCAGTATGGCGATCAACTGCGCCGGCGGCAGCTCGCCGGTGAAATTGGGGCTCTGCCGGCTGAGCGTGAAGGCCAGCGCGCGCACGATGCCGTGTGATGTGCGGCAAGGCAGCCAGCGCGGGTCGTAGACGCCGGTGGGCATCTCGCGTCGCCACAGCTTGTCGAGTTCCGGCAGTGCACGCTCGCGCGGCACACGGAACACCATGCCGCGGCAGGAGCCGCCCGACAGCAGTGCAAACACCAGGCCGGGCGTCAGCGGCGTGCCGCGGTTGATGCGCGACCACATCTTCAGCGCACGGTGGTAGCCGCGCACGTCGGCCAGACGCCGTTCAACGTGCTCGATGTCGGGGTTCCAGATCAGCGACGCGTAGCCGAACACCCAGAGATCCTGGGTGGCGTCCCAGCCTGCGAGCGTCTGCTCGAGCAGCGGGCGGGGGTCGCGCACGGCGAGCGGTTCGAATTCAAGCGGGAGTTCGGGCGATTGGGACACGGGTGGGCGCGTAGACAGCAAGCCGCCACTATGAAGGCTTCTTCGGCTGCATGGCAAGCGCCACCCGAATCGCAACGCGGCGTTTCGCATGACCCCGACACCCGGCGGGCGGGCACCGCGCTGATTTGACGATGTAACTCAGTTACCTAATAATGGACCAACAAGTTACATCCACCTACCCCGCGACATGAACCCCGTACTCACCGAAGTCACCGAGCGCATACGCGAGCGCAGCGGGCCCACCCGCCGCGCCTACCTGCAGCGCGTCGAGCAGGCCGCCAACCGACCCCGCGGCGCCGACCGCATGGGCTGCGCGAATGTCGCCCACGCGTACGCGGCCCTGCCTGACCCGATGAAATTCAAGGTGGTCGCCGAGCGCGCCCCGAACATCGGCATCGTCACCGCTTACAACGACATGCTGTCGGCCCACCAGCCGTATGAAAACTATCCCGCGCTGATCCGCGACGAAGCAGGCCGCCATGGCGCCAATGCGCAAGTGGCCGGCGGCGTGCCGGCGATGTGCGACGGTGTCACGCAGGGCCTGCCGGGCATGGAGCTGAGCCTGTTCTCGCGCGACACCATCGCGATGGGCACCGCGATCGCGCTGACGCACGACGTGTTCGACGCGGCCTTGCTGCTGGGCATCTGCGACAAGATCGTGCCCGGCCTGCTGATCGGCGCCTTGCACTTCGGCCACCTGCCGTGCGTGTTCGTGCCGGCTGGGCCGATGAGCACCGGGTTGTCGAACAGCGAGAAAGCCAAAGTACGCGAGCAATACGCGCAAGGCCTGGTCGGGCGCGACAAGCTGCTCGAAGCGGAATCCCAGGCCTACCACGGGCCGGGCACCTGTACCTTCTACGGCACCGCCAACAGCAACCAGATGCTGATGGAGGCGATGGGCCTGCACGTGCCCGGTGCGGCCTTCATCCACCCGCACGAGGGCTTGCGCGAGGAGCTGACGCGCGAAGCGGTGCGCACCGCGCTCAACAACCTGAAGGGCCGGCGCTACACCCCGATCGGCGTCATGGTCGACGAGCGCGTCATCGTCAATGCGATGGTCGCGTTGCTGGCCACCGGCGGCTCGACCAACCATCTGATCCACTGGGTCGCGGTGGCGCGCGCCGCCGGCATCCTGATCGACTGGAACGACTTCTCGGACCTCTCCGGTGTGGTGCCGCTGTTGAGCCGTGTCTACCCCAACGGCGCGGCCGACGTGAACCACTTCCAGTCGGCCGGCGGTCCTGGTTTCGTGATCCGGGAACTGCTCGACGGCGGCTACATGCATGCCGACGTCACCACCGTTGCTGCCGGCGGCATGCGCGACTACACCTGCGTGCCGGCGTTGCAGCAGGGGCACCTGGCGTGGGCCGAGCTGCCCAAGCAGAGCAGCGATGAAACGGTGGTCCGCACCGCGCGCGCGCCGTTCAGCGCTACCGGCGGGCTGAAGCTGCTGCAGGGCAACCTGGGCCGCTCGGTGATCAAGGTGTCGGCGGTCCCGGACGACCGTCACGTGGTCGAAGCGCCGGCCATCGTGTTCGACAGCCAGGATGCCTTGCAGCGCGCCTTCGCAGCCGGTGAACTCGAGCGCGACTTCATCGCCGTGGTGCGCTTCCAGGGTCCACGCGCGAACGGCATGCCCGAACTGCACAAGCTGACGCCACCGCTGGCCGTGCTGCAGGGCAAAGGCTTCCGGGTCGCGCTGGTCACCGATGGGCGCATGAGTGGCGCCTCGGGCAAGGTGCCCGCGGCCATCCATGTCAGCCCCGAGGTGCTGGCCGGCGGCCCGCTCGGCAAGGTGCGCACCGGCGACGTGATCCGACTCGATGCAGTGAGCGGCACGCTGGACGCGCTGGTCGACGCCGCCGAATGGGAGCGCCGCGACGTGGCAGCCCTGCCGGACGAACTCGCCGAGGTGCATGCCTACCAGCTCGGGCGCGAGCTGTTCGCGGGCATGCGCCGCAACGTGCTGACCGCCGAAGAGGGCGCCTGCACCTGGCTGTGAAGCAACACCAACGAGAGATGAACCTGCAATGAGCACACTCGAACTCGCCACCCATGGCCCCGTGATTCCCGTGATCGTGATCGACCGCGTCGAAGACGCCGTGCCGCTGGCCGAAGCGCTGGTGGCCGGCGGCGTGCGGGTGCTGGAGGTGACGCTGCGCACGCCCGTCGCGCTGCAGTGCATGGAGGCGATCGCCAAGGCGGTGCCCGAGGCGATCGTCGGTGCCGGCACGGTGCGCAACGGGATCGACGCCCAGGCGGTAAAGGACGTCGGCTGTCACTTCGCGGTCAGCCCGGGCTACACGCCGGAGGTCGGCCGTGCCTGCCAGGATGTGGGCCTGCCGTTGCTGCCAGGTGTCGCGACCGCCAGCGAGGTGATGCGCGCCAATGCCGACGGCTATCACTTCCTGAAGCTGTTCCCGGCCACGGCCGTGGGCGGCATTCCGCTGCTGAAGGCACTGGCCGGGCCGTTCACCGACGTGGCCTTCTGCCCCACCGGCGGCATCACTGCGGAGACCGCACCGCAATTCCTCGCGCTGCCGAACGTCAAGGTGTGCGGCGGCTCTTGGCTGACGCCGGCCGACGCAGTGAAGGCCGGCGACTGGAAGCGCATCACGCGGCTCGCGCAGGAAGCCTCCGCATTGCGTCGCTGAGCCGGCCGTTCAGCCCGGCTTGCGCTCGATCAGTTCGATCTTGTAGCCGTCCGGATCGGTCACGAACGCGATCACCGTGGAGCCGCCCTTGACCGGGCCGGCTTCGCGCGTGACCTGGCCGCCGTTCGCACGGATCTTGTCGCAGGCGGCATAGGCATCGGGCACCTCGATCGCGATGTGGCCGTAGGCCGAGCCCATCTCGTAGCGGTCGACGCCGTGGTTGTAGGTCAGCTCGATCTCCGCATGTTCGGGGTTGGCACCGTAGCCGACGAAGGCGAGCGAATACTGCTGCTCGGGGCGCTCGGTGGTGCGCAGCAGCCGCATGCCCATCACCCGGGTGTAGAAGTCGATCGATCGCTGCAGGTCGCCCACGCGCAGCATGGTGTGTAGAAGTCGCATCATCGGGGGGGAGTGGAAGCGGGAAGCTCGAGGATAAAGCAGGTGGTCGAAGCGTGCGCGTACAGGGTTCCATCGGGCCCGACCAAGCGGCCGTCGGCGGTGCCCATGCGCCCGCCGACATGGATCACCTGCCCGATCGCGCGCACCAGTGGCACCTTGTCGGTCAAGGCTTTCACGTAGTTCAGCTTCAGCTCGACCGTGGTGTAGGTTTTCCCCGCCGGCAGCGTCGAGTGCACGGCGCAGGCGACGGCCGAATCGAGCAGCGTGGCGATCCAGCCACCGTGCACCGTCCCTAGCGGGTTGTAGTGACGGAACAGCGGCTTGCCCTGGAACACCGCGCGGCCGTGCTCGGCCTCGACCAGCAGGTAGTCCAGCGTCTCTGTGATCGGCGGGGGCGGCAGCTCGCCATTCATCATGGCCTGAAAGATGTCCAGCCCGGTCTTGCCCTGCAGCTGATCGAGCCGGCTCAGGCCCGGTTTCGCGAAGCGCGCGCGCAATTCGGCTTCGCGTTGCTGCCATACGGCAAGGACGTCATGCGGTGCGGTCGTGCTCATCGATGTTCCTGGTGTATGCAGGGCACTTGATGATTGTATATGCAAGTATTGTAGCTACAATATAAGCCATGTCGAAGCCGGCCGCAAAATCCCCACTGCAGACACCCGCAGCAGCGCCGCGAGGCTGCACCAACCTCAAGCTGCGCCAGATCGCGCGCCGGGTCAGCCGCCACTACGATGCGTTCGTCGGCGCCACGGGATTGAAAACGACGCAGTACTCGCTGCTGTCGCACGTGGTGCTGCTTGGGCCGGTCAGGCCTTCGGACCTGGCCGCGCGCATGCAGCTCGAGGCGTCGACGCTCACGCGCAACCTGCAACCGCTGGTCGCCCAAGGCTGGGTCGAGTTGCGGCCGGGCGAGGACGCCCGCAGCCGTCTGGTGGTGGCGACCGAAACCGGCCTCGCGAAACGCATCGAGGCACAACGCGCCTGGAAGCAGGCCCAAGTCGCACTCAATGAACGGCTGGGCGGCGAACGCGTCTCGCAACTGCATGCGCTGGTCGACGAATGCCTGCAACGGCTCGATGCCGACGATCCGGGAGACGATGATGAGTGACTCTGCGCCGCCGGCCCGCCGGCACGTCGGTGTGGGCTGGGTGCTGCTCGCGGCGGCCGGCATCTTTGCGGTCACGATGGGGGCCCGTCAGTCGATGGCGCTGTTCATCAGCCCGCTGAACAGCGCGACCGGCCTGGGCATCGCCAGCATCAGCCTGGCCTTCGCCTTCGGCCAGCTCTGGTGGGGGTTGACGCAGCCCTTCGCCGGCATGGTCGCGGACCGCATCGGCACCGGGCGCGTGCTGCTGACCGGCATGCTGCTGGTGGCGCTCGGCACGGCGCTGATCCCCTTCATGACGACCACCTGGGGTCTCGTGCTTGCAATCGGCGTGCTCGCCGCCGGCGGCGCCGGGATGGCCGGGCCGTCCGTGCTGATGGCCGCCACGATGCGTCTGGTGCCGGCCGAGAAACGCGGCATCGCGACCGGTGTCGTGAATGCGGGCGGCTCGTTCGGGCAGTTCGTCTTCGCACCGATCGCGCAAGGGTTGACGGCTGCTGCCGGCTGGGTGGCGGCACTGCAGAGCC
The DNA here is from genome assembly GCF_023721835.1 of Caldimonas mangrovi. Classification (GTDB taxonomy): domain Bacteria; phylum Pseudomonadota; class Gammaproteobacteria; order Burkholderiales; family Burkholderiaceae_C; genus Caldimonas; species Caldimonas mangrovi. Next base: position 329,952 of record NZ_JAMKFE010000004.1, read on the forward strand.
TGGCCTTCATCACGCTGCTCGTGCTGCCGGCCGCCTGGGTACTGCGCGGCCACGCGGTGCACGCCGTGACGGGTACGACTCACCGGCCGCAAAGTACGCGCGAGGCGCTGCGTACCGCGCTGGCGGACCCGAGCTACCGCATGTTGTGCGCCGGTTTTTTCGTCTGCGGGTTCCATGTGGCGTTCATTGGGACACACCTGCCCGGCGTGGTGGCGTCGTGCCAGTTGCCGCCCGCCGTCGGGGCCTGGTCGCTGGCGGTGATCGGGCTGTTCAACATCGTCGGCAGCTTCGCGATGGGCTGGGCCGTGGGGCGCTGGCGGATGAAGTCGCTGCTGTCGCTGGTCTACGCGGCCCGGGCGGTGGCGGTGCTGGTGTTCCTGCTGTCGCCCAAGACCGAGGCGGTGATGCTGGTGTTCGCCGCGGTGATCGGCCTGACCTATCTGTCGACCGTGCCGCCAACGGCCGGGCTGGTGGCGAAGCTGTTCGGACCGGCGCACATGGCCATGCTGTTCGGCATCGTGATGCTGTCGCACCAGGTCGGCGGCTTCCTCGGCGCCTGGCTGGGCGGCAAGGCTTTCGAATGGACCGGCAGCTATGACTGGATGTGGTACGCCGACATCGTGCTGGCGGTCGGCGCGGCGCTGGTACACCTGCCGATCCGCGAGGCGCCGGTGCGGCTGGCGCCGAGCGCGGCCTGACCGGCCGGCGTCACGTTCTACAGGGCGCCCACTCCGGCCAGCACCAGCACGCCGAGCGTGAAGAAGAGGGCGGCCGCCACGCGCCGAACCCAGTGCAACGGCACGAAGCTCACGGCCTTGTCACCCAGGTACACAGCCGGCACGTTGGCGAGCATCATCCCCAGCGTCGTGCCGGCCGTGACCGTCAGGATGGCGTCGTACTTCGCGGCCAGCATCACGGTGGCGATCTGGGTCTTGTCGCCCATCTCGGCCAGGAAGAAGGCGATGGTGGTGATGCCGAACACGCCCCAGTGCCCGCGGAGCGTGGTGGCCGACTCGTCCACCTTGTCGGGGATCAGTGTCCAGGCAGCGACCGCGATGAACGACAGTCCCAGCCCATAGCGCAGCACGGTCTCGCTGATCAGGTTCTGGATCAGCGCGCCCAAGGCGCTGGCGCCGGCATGGTTGGCCAGCGTCGCGACGAGGATGCCCGCGGCAATGGGCAGCGGCTTGCGGAAGCGGGCGGCGAGCAGCAGCGCGAGCAACTGCGTCTTGTCGCCGATCTCGCTGGCGGCGACCACACCGGTGGAAACGAGCAGGGCTTCGAGCATGGGCAAGGGCGAAAACGACGGCGCAGTGTAGTGGGTGCGCCCATCGCACGGCGGCGGCGCGGCAAGCAGGAGATGCTATCGTTCGAGGCTTCATCGTCATTCTTGCCGCCATGCTCACGCTCTTCACCGCCGCCGTCGTTCTCGGCTTCGTGTTCAATGCCGCACCGGGTGCCGTGTTCGCCGAAACGGTGCGCCAGGGGGTGCGCGGCGGTTTTCGTCCGGCCTTCGCGGTGCAGGTCGGCTCGCTGGTCGGCGACGCGCTTTGGGCCGTGCTCGGACTGGCGGGCGTCGGCCTGCTGGTGCAGAGCGCGGCGCTGCGCACTCCGATCGGTATCGCGGGTGTCGTCTACCTGCTGTGGCTGGCATGGGACGCCTGGCGCGCCGCCAACCAGGAGTTCACGGTGCAACCGGACGGCCGCGCGCCCGGCAAACGCCGTGCGTTGCGCACCGGTGTCGTGTTGTCGGTGACCAACCCACAGAACGTCGCCTACTGGGCCGCTCTGGGCAGCGCGATGGGGGCGGTCGGTGTGCACGAGCCATCGGCCACCCAATACGGCGTCTTCTTCGCCGGCTTCATGACCTCATCGGTGCTGTGGTGCTTCATTTGCGCGGCGCTGGTCGACCGGGTGTTCCGCAGCGTCGGACAGCACTGGGCTCGCATCACCTACCGCGCCTGCGCGATCGCCTTCCTGGCCTTGGCCCTGTCGTCGCTGCGCGACCTGGTATGGGGCCGGCAGGAGCCGGCGGTCACGGCGGCCCCGCCGGCGCTGCACGGCAGACCCTGAGCCCCCGGCATCCCGTTTGCCAAACGGGGAAGCATGGCTTCCCCGGCATCCGCGACCCCTCCTGAGCCGGCCTTGCCCTGGTGGCAGGGCGCGGTCATCTATCAAGTCTATCCGCGCTCGTTCGCCGATGCGAACGGCGACGGCGTCGGCGATCTGCCCGGCCTGCACGACCGGCTCGACCATCTGCAGCGGCTGGGCGTCGATGCACTGTGGCTGTCGCCGATCTATCGGTCACCGATGGCCGACGCCGGCTACGACATCAGCGACTATCGTGACGTGGACCCGGTGTTCGGCTCGCTGGCCGACTTCGACCGGCTGCTCGAGGCAGCGCATGCACGCGGCTTGCGCGTGCTGCTCGACTTCGTACCCAACCACACGTCCGACCAGCATCCGTGGTTCGTCGAGTCACGTTCCTCGCGCGACAACCCCAAGCGCGACTGGTACATCTGGCGCGACGAGCCCAACGACTGGCGCGCCGCATTGAATGCCGGCAGCGCGTGGACCTGGGACGAGCACAGCCAGCAGTACTACCTGCACCTGTTCCTGCCGCAGCAGCCCGACCTCAACTGGCGCAACCCCGAGGTGGTCCAGGCGATGCACGACGTGCTGCGCTTCTGGTTGGACCGCGGGGTGGACGGCTTTCGCATCGACGTGGCGCATTGCACCGGCAAGGACCCCACGTTTGCCGGCCACCCGCGCTGCCTGGCGGGTGAGCCGCTGGCCGATTTCAACGACCAGCCCTACAGCCACGAGGTGCTGCGGGGGCTGCGCCGGCTGGTCGACGGCTACCCGGGCCAGCGGGTGCTGGTCGGTGAAGTGAACATCCGCTCGACCGCCAGCGTGGTGCAGTACTACGGGGCGAGCGACGAACTGCACATGTCGTTCAACTTCCCGCCGCTCGACGCGCCGTGGGACCCGATCGTGTTCCGGACCTGTATTGCCGAAGTGGAGCAACTGCTGCTGCCGGCGCAGGCGTGGCCGACCTGGGTGCTGTCCAATCACGACAACGAGCGGCATCGCACGCGCTACGGCGGCTCGTTGCAGCGGTCGCGTGCCGCGGCGGTGATGCTGCTGACGCTGCGCGGCACGCCGTTCCTGTACCAGGGCGAGGAACTGGGGCTGGAAGACGCGGTCATCACGCCCGACACCCGCGTCGATCCCGGCGGCCGCGACGGCAGCCGTGCGCCGCTGCCTTGGCAGCCGGAGTTTCCGCATGGCTGGCGCGGCAAGCCGCCCTGGCTGCCGTTCCCTCCGGAGGCCTCGGCGTTGTGCGCGCAGCGCCAGTGGGACGACCCCGACTCGATGCTGCACCTGTACCGCCGGCTGCTGGCGATGCGTCGCGGCAGCGCGGCGCTGCGCTGGGGCGGGTGGCATCAGCTCGACGCACCGCCCACCGTGCTGGCCTACCGGCGCGAGCACGGTGTCGATGCCCGCGTGGTGCTCGTCAACTTTGCCGACCACCTGCAAAAGGTGGCCGTCGATGGCGCCTGGCGTACCGCGCTGTCGTCCGACGGCGTCGGCGAAGGCGTGACATTCGACGGCTGCGTCGGCGCCGAACGAGCGCTGGTGCTCGAACCCGGGAAGGAGTAGCCGCATGCGTCCTCTGTGGTACCGCAACGCCGTGATTTATCAGGTCGACCCCTCGCTGTTCCGCGATGCCGACGGTGACGGCTGGGGTGACCTGCGCGGCATCACCGAACGACTGGACTACGTGCGCAGCCTGGGCGCCACCTGCATCTGGTTGATGCCGATCTACACCTCGCCGTTCAAGGACGGAGGCTACGACGTCTCGGACCACCTCGCGATCGACCCCCGCTTCGGCGACTTCGCCGACATGGTGGGACTGCTCGAAAAGGCGGAGGAACTCGGCATCCACGTGCTGGTCGAGCTGGTGGTGCAGCACACCTCCGATCAGCACCCCTGGTTCCAGCAGGCGCGGCGCGACCGCAACTCGCCGTACCGCGATTACTACGTCTGGGCTGACGAGCCGCACGAGACCGAGGTCAAGCCGATCTTTCCGACCGTGGAAGACAGCGTGTGGACGTGGGACGAGGTGGCTCAGCAGTATTACCGGCACTGCTTCTACCGGCATGAACCCGACCTCAACCACGCCAACCCCAAGGTGCGCGAGGAGATGTACCGCATCATGGCCTTCTGGCTGCGGTTGGGCGTGTCGGGCTTTCGCGTCGATGCGGCGCCCTACATGATCGAGCGTGCCAAGGCGGCCGATCCGCGGGAGGACGGCCACTGGCTGCTCGACGACATGCGCGAGTTCGTCGCCATGCGGCGGCCTGAAGCCGTGCTGCTCGGCGAGGTCGATGTGGAGCCCGAGGTGTACAGCCAGTACTTCGGCGAGGGCGACCGCATGACGCTGCTGCTGGACTTCTGGGTCAACAACCACTTGTTCCTGGCGTTGGCACGTAGCGAGGCCGAGCCCCTGACACGCGCGCTGGAGGAACAGCCGCAACCGCCCGAGCATGCGCAGTACGCGCTGTGGCTGCGCAACCATGACGAGCTGGATCTCGAGCGATTGACCGAGGACGAGCGCGAGGAGGTGATGCAAGCCTTCGCCCCGGAAGAGAACATGCGCGCCTATCACCGCGGCATCCGGCGCCGGCTGGCACCGATGCTGGGCGGAGACGAGCGCCGGATCGCGATGGTGCATTCCATCCTCTTCTCTTTGCCCGGCACGCCCATCCTGCGCTACGGCGAGGAAATCGGCATGGGTGAAGACTTGTCGCGTCCCGAGCGTCTGGCGGTGCGCACGCCGATGCAGTGGTCGGACGGGCCGAATGCCGGCTATTCGCAGGGAGACCCACAGCGGTTTCCTGCGCCGGTGATCGACGACGGGCCGTTCAGCTACCGCGAGGTCAACGCCTATGCGCACACCCTGCGGGACGATTCACTGCTGAAGAGAACGAGCGAGATGGTGCGCATGCGTCTGAGTCTGCGGGAGATCGGCTTCGGCACGTGCCGGCCCGCGCGTGTCGACTGCAAGCACGTGCTGGCGCTGCGGTACGACAACGGCTCGTCGGTGCTGATGCTGGCCAACCTGAGCGACCACGAGGTCGAGGTCACCGTGGAGGAAGACGACCTGCACGACCTGGTCGACATCCTCGACGACGTCGAGTACCCACGCCCCAAGGGCCGGCCGCTGGTGGTGCAACTGCGCGGCTATGGCTACCGGTGGATGCGCCGCAAGGAAGAGCTGTTCGGCTAGGAGTCTGGGCGGCAGAAGCCCCCCAGACTCCTGGCCTGCGGCTTTACGCACGGCTCCCCCGAGCCCCCTCCGCGAGGGAGCTCCAGCTTGTCGGACCGCACCCTCCAGCCTCCCTCCGAGAGGGAGGCTCCAGTCAGTCTGACGAGCTCTCCACCGCCGCTCCGCTTGCGCTCAACTCCGCTTCGGCTTGGTAGCTGGTGTCGGCCAGGGCATCTGCTGCGGCTCATAGGGAAGGTGGTTCGCGGCCGTGGCCACGAAACCTACCTGGACTCTCGGCCCCAGTCAGGCACGTCCCTTCTGCCGCCCAGACTCCTAGGACAGCGCTGCTGGCGGGGCCGTTGTCTCCTGTGTGACTGGCGCCGGCGGCGTCTGCGCGCACGATGGCTGCAGCTGCAGCAGGTATTCCCTTGCAGGTCATTGCGCGCTCGCGCGTGGCGATGCATGCTGCGGCACGACAACAGGCCCCGGCATGGAGACAAGCATGAGCACGCCCCCCACCTCTGCGGTCGCACACCGCATCTGTCCCGTCTGCGAGGCCTGTTGCGGCCTCGAACTGCGCATCGCGGACGGCCGCGTGGAGTCGATCCGCGGCCACGAGGCCGACGTCTTCAGCGCCGGGTACATCTGTCCGAAGGGCGTGGCGCTGAGGGACCTGCACGAAGACCCCGACCGCTTGCGCACGCCGCTGATCAAGCGCGACGGCCGGTTCGTCGAGGCGAGCTGGGACGAGGCCTTCGCCGAGATCGAGCGACGTCTGGTACCGCTGCGCGAGCAGCACGGTGCCGATGCAGCCGCACTGGTGATCGGCAACCCGACCGTGCACAAGATGGGCTTGCTGATGTACCTGCCGCGGCTGGTGCGCGCGCTCGGCTCGCGCAACGTGTTTTCGGCGTCGACGCTGGACCAGATGCCCAAGCAGCTGTCCAGCGGGCTGATGTTCGGGCATTGGCTGTCGATCCCGGTGCCCGACATCGAGCGCTGCGACCACCTGCTGATGCTGGGTGCGAACCCGGTGGCGTCGAACGGCAGCCTCTGGACGGTGCCGGACTTCCGTGGCAAGGCGCGGGCGATGCAGGCGCGCGGCGGCCGACTGGTCGTGATCGACCCGCGGCGCAGCGAAACCGCTGCAATGGCTGACGAACACCTGTTCATCCGGCCGGGCGGCGACGTGTTCCTGCTGCTGGGCATGGCGCACACGCTGTTCGACGAACGGCTGCTGCGCCTCGGCCGGCTTGGCGTTCACGTCGCGGGCGTCGACGAACTGCAGCAAGCAGTTGCGCCGTTTTCCCCGGAACAGGTGGCCGCGCGCTGCGGCATCCCGGCCGAGGCGATCCGCACACAGGCGCGTGCGCTGGCGGCTGCGCAGCGTGCCGTGGTGTACGGGCGCCTGGGCACCTGCACGCAGGAATACGGCACGCTGGCAAGCTGGCTGATCGACGTGCTGAACGTGCTGACCGGCCATTTCGACGAGCCGGGCGGCGCGATGTTCCCCAAAGCTGCGGTGTTCGCCGCCAACACCCTCGGCACGCCGGGAACGGGGCGCGGCATCGTCACCGGGCGGCACCGCAGCCGCGTGTCGGGCGTGCCGGAGGTGTTCGGCGAGTACCCGATGGGTTGTCTGGCCGAAGAAATCGAGACGCCGGGCACGGGCCAGGTGCGGGCGCTGATCACGGTGGCCGGCAACCCGGTGCTGTCGGCACCGAACGGCCCGCGGCTGTCGGCCGCGTTCGAGCAGCTCGACTTCATGGTCAGCGTCGATCTCTATCTCAACGAAACGACCCGGCACGCCGACGTCATCCTGCCCGGCCGTTCGCCGCTCGAGGACACACACTACGACACCGCGTTCGCCCAGCTGTCGTTCCGCAATCACGCACGCTACAGCCCGGCGGTGCTGACGCCCGACCCTGCGCATCTGCCCGAGTGGCAGACGCTCCTGCGGCTGATTGCCATCTTGCGCGGCGAGGGCGCGCATGCCAACGTCCGGCGGCTGGACGACGAGTTGCTGGCCGACGAGGTGCGGCGCACCGCCGGTCCGCAGGCCGAAGCGGTGATCCGCGCCGTCTCGCGCTGGGAGGGGCCGGAGCGGCTGCTCGACCTCGGCCTGCGCTCCGGCCCGTACGGCGACGGCTTCGGCCAGAACCCCGAGGGCCTGACGCTGAAGAAGTTGATGGCCGCGCCGGCCGGCATCGACCTGGGGCCTTTGCAGCCACGCGTGCCGGAAGTGCTGCGCACGCCGTCGGGCCGGATCGAGCTGGCCCCGCCGATGCTGCTGCAGGACCTGCAGCGTGCCGGGCAGGACCTCGCGCGCCCGGTGCCGGAGTTCGTCATCGTCGGGCGCCGGCAGGTGCGCTCGAACAACAGCTGGATGCACAACCTGGCCATCCTGGCCAAGGGCCCTTACCGCTGCACGGTGCTCGTGCATCCGGCCGACGCCCGCCGGCTGGGCTTGAGCGATGCGGGCGTGGCGCGCATCGCCAACGGCGGGCGCGCGATCGAGGCGCAGGTGGAACTGAGCGACGACATGATGCCGGGTGTCGTCAGCCTGCCGCATGGCTGGGGCCACGGGGTGCCGGGCACCCGGATGGCGCTGGCGGCCGAGCGGCCGGGCGCCAACCTGAACGCGGTGCTCGACGAGTCGGTGCGTGACCCGCTGTCGGGCAATGCGGTGTTGAGCGGGGTGGCGGTGAGCGTGTCCGCTGCCTGATGCAGGCAGGGTGGGCGAGCCGCCCACCCTGCGAAAGAATCGCCGGGCGGCGCTTGCTGCTTACTTGCTGCTGGCGCGCGCTTTCTCGACCGCGGCCTGCACTTCGTTCCACAGGTCCTGGCCGACGTTGGCGGCGATGCTGGCGTTCACCTGCGTGAGCTTGCTGCGCATGCGGTTGGCTTCGGCGGCCGACAGCTCGTTGACCTGCATGCCTTTGGCCTTCAGTTCGGCCAGCGCCTTGGCGGCTTCCTCACGCGTGTCCTTGCGCTCGAAGTCACGGCTCTTCTTCGCCGCGTTCGCCAGCACGTCGCGCTCGTCCTTCGACAGGCCGTCCCACCACTTCTTGCTGACCAGCACGATCCACGGGCTGTAGACGTGGTTGGTCACGGTCAGGTACTTCTGCACTTCGTAGAACTTGCTCGACAGGATGGTGTTGTACGGGTTCTCCTGGCCGTCGACGGCTTTCGTCTCCAGGGCCGTGAACAACTCCGAGAAGGGCAGCGGCACGGCGTTCGCGCCGAGCGATTTGAAGCTGTCCAGGAAGACGTTGTTCTGCATCACGCGCAGCTTGATGCCGTTCAGGTCTTCGAGCTTGGCGACCGGCTGCTTGTTGTTGGTCAGGTTGCGGAAGCCGTTTTCCCAGTAGACCAGGCCCACCAGCCCCTTCTCCTGCAGCTTGTCGATGATCTTCTGGCCCACCGGGCCGTCGAGCACGACGTCGGCTTCCTGCGCGTTGTTGAACAGGAAGGGCGTGTCCCAGATGGCCATTTCCTTGGTGATACCCACCAGCGTGGCGGTGGAGCCGACCATCATCTCCTGCGCACCGCCGATCAGGGCCTGCTGCATCTGCACGTCCGAGCCGAGGGCGGCCGCGCCGATGGCGCGCACCTTCATCTTGCCGCCCGAGGCCTTCTCGACTTCTTCGGCGAACAGCTTGACGGCGCGCCCCTGGTTGGAGTTTTCCACCAGCCCGTAGCCGAAGCGGATCAGGCGCGGCTTGATGTCCTGCGCATACGCTGCGCTGCTGGCGACGAGGGCGATGCCGAGGGCCGCGACGAGTTGCTTGAGTTTCATGAGGGTCATCTCCTTCAGAGCTACAAAACGGTGGACCTCAGTGGATCCACTTCAGGGGGGTGAGGATGAGCTGAGGGAACGCGACGAACAGCGCCAGCAGCACGAAATACATCAGCAGGAAGGGCGCGGTGCCGCGGATCACGGTCTCGATGCGCAGCCGCCCGACGCCGGCGACCACGTTCTGGACGGTGCCGACCGGTGGCGTGATCAGCCCCAGGCAGCCGGTGAAGATGAACATGAAGCCGAAGTAGACCGGGTCGATGCCGGCCTTGACCGCCAGTGGCGCCACCACCGGCGCGAAGATCAGGATCGTCGGCGTCAGGTCCATCGCGGTGCCGACGAGCACCAGGAAGAGCATCATCAGCGCCATGAACAGAATCGGGCGGTCCATCACTGGCGCAAAGGTCTTCGCGAGTTCGTTGGGCAGGTCGGCGAGCGTGATCATGTAGGCCGTCACGGTCGCTGCACCACACAGGAACAGCACCACGGCGGTGGTCTTGCTCGACGAGACCAGCACTTCGTAGACCGCCTTGGCATCGAGCTCGCGATAGATCACCACCGAGACGAACAGCGCGTAGACCGCTGCGACGACGGCCGCCTCGGTCGGCGTGAACACGCCGCCCTTCAGTCCGCCGAGGATGATCACCGGCATCATCAGCGCCCAGACGCTGTGCCCGAGTGCGCGGATGCGCCCACGCCAGTCGACGCGCTCCATCGGCGCGAGCTTGTGCGTGCGCGCAATCCACCACCACGCGAAGATCAGGAACAAGCCCATCATCAGGCCCGGAAACACGCCCGAGAGGAACAGCTTGCTGATCGATGTGTTGGTCGTCACGCCGTAGATCACGAACGGCATCGACGGCGGGATGATGGGCGCGATGATGCCGCCCGATGCAAGCAACCCGGCGCTGTAGCCGTCGGGGTACTGCTGCTGACGCATCATGGGCAGCAGGATGGTCGCGAGCGCCGCGGTGTCGGCGATTGCCGAGCCCGACATGCTGGCCAGCAGGATGGCCGCGCCGATCGCGACGAAACCCAGCCCACCGCGGATGTGGCCGACGAAGGTGCGCGCCAGTTCGATGATGCGCCGGCTCAGGCCGCCGGCGTTCATCAGCTCGCCGGCCAGGATGAAGAAGGGCACGGCCAGCAGCGGGAAGCTGTCGAAGCCTGCCTGCAGGTTCTGTGCGAGCAGCTGCGTGTCGAAGAAGTCCAGGTGGTACATCAGCGCCACGCCGGTCAGCACCAGCGCATGCGCGATAGGCATGCCGATCATCATCGCGACGAGCAGCACGGCCAGGAAAATGCCAGTGACTACCATCGGGTCACTCCACCAGGCCTTCGTCGTCGTGGTGCGGTGGGCGGCTGCCCTGCAGCGTCTGCACGATGAGCACCAGCAGCACGCCGAGTGCGAGTACCAGCGTCGCCGCGGCGGCCAGCGCCAGCGGGTAGCCGATCACGGTGCTGAAGCTCTCCATGCCGGCTTCGACCTGCCGCCACGAGCCTTGCACGACCAGCACCATCACGTAGGCGATGCCCAGGCGGCTGAGCCAGGTGCAGACCGCGCGGGGCGTCCCCTTCAGGCGGGCGGTCAGCATGTCGAAGCCGAGGTGCTTGTTCTCGGCCGATGCGACGATCGTGCCGATGCACACCAGCCACACGAACAGCAGGCGAGACAGTTCCTCGTAGAACACGATGCCGGTGTCGAACACGTAGCGCAGCACCACGTTGACGAACACGGCGAGCACCATGCCGGCCAGGCCGACCGCCATCGCGGCCTCGGCGAGGCGGCGCAGCCAGGTGCTGGCGCGGGACAGGGGGGAGGAACTCATGCGCGGTCCTTCTTCAATGCCATGCCGCCATGACGCATCCAGGCAACGACCTCCTGGCACAGCGTGTCGAGCGCACGCGTAGCGTCCAGGCTCAGCACGCCGGGTTCACCGGCGGGCGATTCCAGCGTCGCAAACTGGCTGGCGACCAGGCTGGGCGGGAAGAGGTGGTTCGGCCGCGACGCGACGCGGGCGTAGGCGTCAGCCTCGGAAAGCTGGAGGAATGCAAAGCGCAGTCCCGGGACGAAACTGCGCAGGCGGTCACGGTAGCGCTGTCTCAAAGCCGAGCAGGTCAGCACCGCGCCGTGTGGCGCCGCCTGAAGCAGGTTGCCGAGACGGTCGAGCCAGCCTTCGCGGTCAGCGTCGGTGAGCGCGATGCCGGCACGCATTTTTGCGACGTTCTCCGGGGAGTGGTACTCATCTCCTTCCAGCAGCGGCCAGCCCAGCGCATCGGCGCACGCACGGCCCAGGCTGGACTTTCCGCAGCCGGCCACGCCCATCACGACGAGGGAGCGGGCAGGGGGTATCGAGGGATGGGTAGCGCTGTCCATTCGATTCCAAAAAATCGCCGACGCGCGGCGAGTAGTGTTCTGTCGACGAACTCGTGGTGGGGCGCGCCTGCCATGCTGCAGGGGCGTTGTATCACCATTGTGGAGACGTCGTGGTAGCGCTATCCTACGCCCCAGTTCTTAAAAACGAATAGGGAAAACCCGAGGATGGACCTGCCCGCCGCCCGCCGCCGCCGCTCCAGCGGCCGCGTGACGCTGAATGACGTGGCCCGCGAGGCGGGCGTGAGTCCGATCACCGCATCGCGCGCGTTGCGGGGGGAGCGCGGCGTCGGTGCCGATCTGGTCGCACGCGTCCAGGAGGCGGTACGGCGGCTCGGCTATGTGCCCGACCCGGCCGCACGCGCACTGGCATCTTCGCGCAGCACCCAGGTGGCCGTGCTGGTGCCGATGCTGTCGAACACGCTGTTCGTCGACCTGCTCGAAGCGGTGCACCGCACGCTGTTCCCGGCCGGCTACCAGTCGTTGATCGGCGTGACGCACTATGACCCCGACGAGGAGGAAATGCTGCTGCGCAGCTACCTCGCGCACCGCCCGGCCGGGCTGCTGGTGACGGGCTTCGACCGCACCGAGGCCAGTCGCCAGCTGATCCTCGCCAGCGGGCTGCCGTGCGTGCATCTGATGGAAACGACCGAGGCGCCGGGGGTCTACTGTGTCGGCTTTTCGCAGACCGAAGCGGGCGCGGCGATCACCGAACACCTGTTGTCGCGTGGCCGGCGTCGCATTGCCTTCGTCGCCGCTCAGCTCGACCCGCGCACGATGCAGCGTGCCGACGGCTACCGCCGCGCACTGCGGCAGGCCGGCTGCTACGACGCCCGGCTGGAACTGCTGAGCCCCGACCGCTCGTCGCTCGCGCTCGGCGCGCAGTTGTTCGAGGAACTGCTGGCGACGCGGCGCGACATCGACGCGGTCTTTTTCTGCAACGACGATCTGGCGCAAGGCGGGTTGCTCGCGGCGCATCGACTGGGTATCGAGGTGCCCGCACGCGTGGCCGTCGCGGGCTTCAACGACCTGGACGGCAGCGACCAGATGCTGCCGCCGCTGACGACCGTGCACACGCCGCGCTTCGAGGTCGGCGAAGCCGGCGCCCGCATGCTGCTGCAGCTCATGCGCAGCGATACGCCGGTGCCCTCGAGCGTGCGGCTGCCCTATCGTGTGGTGGTGCGGCAAAGCAGCTGAGCACGCGCGTCGTTTTCACCGGCCACATGCCGGACCTGCCCTGCGCAGCGTGACGCCGTCACCGTTACTCACGATCAGGCCATGCACGGCGCGACGCGCCGGCATAAGGTGGGCGCTCGACGCGGGCATGAAACCGAGCCTCGCGTAAGGACATCTTCGGCAGCTTGCGCCGTGCGCAATGCGTGCCTATGGTGCTCTTTCCCCTTCGCCAACCTCCAGGGAAACGACCATGCCCAGCAGAAAGCGCAATGAAGCACCCGACGTGACGGACGTGACCGACGCGACTGAAATTTCCGACGCTGCGACCGAGACGGCTTCTGAAGCTGCCGCGATCGGTGCCGAAGCGATGAACGAGGCGGCACAGCGCTGGACCTCCGTCTACGAGGCGGCGACACGCTCGGCCTTCGACAACATCGAGCAGGCCACCAATGCATGGATAGAGATGCAGTCGATGTTCTGGCTGTGGCCGCTGCGTGTCTGGAGCCCGGGCAGCCCTCTGGCTCCGGCCTCTGCCGACGAGACCAACGGGCCCGGCGCCGACTGGTTCGGCAAGTTCTTCGCGGGCACCACGCCGCCGCAACCCATCCAGGAGTCGGCCCGCGAACTGATGACGCTGGGCATGCGCTCGTGGAGCACCATGTGGGCGCCCTGGACGATGTGGAACGCTGCCTCGACCGCGCCGATGCCCTGGCGTACTACCCCGGCCAGCTCGTAGCCTCGGTGCTGCGGCTGCCGCGTTGCAGTCGCGCGAGCCACCGGTACGCGCACCCCGCGATGGCGGTCAGGTAGGCCATGCCGCCCGGCACCCACATCGCCAGACCGGCGAGCTGCTGGTCCCACAATTCGCGCGACTCGCGGTAGTACAGAGGCGCCTGTGCGAAGGTCAGCACGGCGCCCAGCAGGCCCGTATGCATCAGCGTGAACAGCAGCGCCAGCGCGGCTCGAAGCTCGCCGCCGCGGCGTGCACGCAGCACGGCCCACCAGAACAGCCATGCCGTGAGCGCGAAGCTCGCATGCTCGGCGACGTGCCACCAGTTGTTGGCGACCGCCGCCATGTAGGGCCCCGGCAGATGCCAGCCCCAGATGGCCGCTGCGTGCAGTGCGGCGCAGGCCATCGGGTGGCGGCCGGCGCGCAACAGCGGGAACCACCACCAGTCTCCGGCGCGACCCAGCGCGGCGCGCCACTGAGGCAGCGGCCGGGCCAGCACCCACAGCGGGGCCGCCACCACCATCAGCAGCATGTGCTGCACCATGTGCATGGCCGTGCTCGAGGTGGCCCAGTCGTCGAACGGGCCGAACAGCGCCACGCCTGCCACCGCCATCCCGCCATGAAAGGCGGCCCGTTCACCGGGCGAGGGCCGCAGGCGTGCGGCTCCCGGTACATACAGCAGCCAGGCTGCGAGCAGCACGGCTTGCGAAGCCCAGATCGGCAGATGCGACAGTTCGCCGGTGTCCCAGGGCGAGTGGGCGCTTCCCGCAGCAGGGGCCGCAGCCAGCAGCAGTGCAACGATCAGGCGCATGGCGGCATCACGACGAGCGGCAGCCCGACGAACAGCGTCGCGATGGCGGCAGCCACATGCAAGGCTGCAGTGGTCGGTGCCATGAAACGGCTGGCGGCCTGCGACTGCGGCGGCGTCTGTGCGTCGCGTGCCCGCCAGCAGGCCCAGGCGCACCACGACAGCCCTGCGGCCGTGGCGAGCGTCAGCACCGCGAGCAGGCCGTTGATCCATGTGTGCGCCCCTGCCTGAGGGGCGGGCGGAGCGACCGAGCAACCGAGCGACAAACCGCCGTAGGCGGCGATGAACCACACCGACCAGACGATGAACCCGAGCGCCAGCTGCAGCGGGTGACGTGCGAACGTCACGGCACCCCCCCGAAGGCGGCAGGAAACAGCATCAACGCGACGCACGCGACCCAGAAGCAGCCGGTATTGAAGATCCACAACTGCGCCAGCACTGCCGGCTCGTACGGCGCATGCGCGCCGACATAGCGGTGGCCGACGCGCCACGCCTGCAGCGCGGCCAGCACCGCGCCCAGTCCGCCGTGCAGCAGCAGGAAGCCGAGCATCACCGCGATCACGGCGTCATGGGCGTTGCCGGTCGGCGTGATCGGCGAGGCCGCCATCAGCCATGCGGTGCCGCCTGCCTGCACGGCGCCCAGCAGCGCAATGCCGAGCAACTGCCATTGCAGCCCCCGCTCGTCGTCGCGCTTGAGCCGCCGCACCACGTGCAGAAGCCAGGCCGTCGCCACGCTCAGCGCAGCGCCGCTGCCGAGCACCACTGTGGCCGACAGCGGCGTGTGCGCAGGGGCCGTGAAGCCTGGCGACGCGGTCCACAGGTACAACCAGCCGAACACCAGCGACAGGAACAGCGCCGCATCGGCCAGCAGCGTCAGCCCCATGCCCCACAGCCCGGGGCCGTCGAAGGTGCGCGAGTGCAGCTTCAATCCTTCGGGAAGATCGTGCGTCTCGGGGGCGGCGTGCGGGTGGGCACCGTTCTCCCACGACCAGCGCAGCAGGATGGCGACGGTCACGGCGGCAGCGACGGCGGCGACGAGGTAGGCCTTGAACAGCAGCGAGCAGCAAACCACCGCGAGTGTCAGGGCCGCATGCAGCGGCAGGAAGGAGTTGCCCGGCAAGTGGATCACCTCGCGCGGCACGCCGGTCACAGGGTCGCAGCCCATCGTCTCGCGCCGACCGTGGCGCGCGTGCGGCAGGGCACAGCGCGCTTCGGCCACGTCGCGCGGCAATTGGGGCCGCACCCACAATGGGTGACGCGAATCGACGCTCGGCAGGCTGGCGAAGTTGTAGGCGGTCGGCGGCAGGTCGGTGGCCCACTCGAGCGTGTCGGCGTCCCAGGGGTTCTGGCGCGCAGGACGGCCGAAGCGGAAATGAAGGGCGAAGTCCAGCAGCACCATCGCGATGCCGGCCGCCATCACGAAGCTGAAGACCGACGACACCAGGTTGGGCCATTCCCAACCCAGGCCCGGGTCATAGGTGTAGACGCGCCGCGGCATGCCGAGCAATCCGGTCCAGTGCATCACCAGGAAGGTGCCGTTGAAGCCGACGAAGGTGAGCCAGAAGCCCCACTTCGCGAGGCGCTCCGAGGGCATGCGCCCGCTGAAGTGCGGCATCCAGTAGTACAGCCCGGCCAGCAGCGGGAACAGCATGCCGCCGACCAGCACGTAGTGCATGTGCGCGACGACAAAATGCGTGTCGTGCACCTGCCAGTCGAAAGGCACGAGCGCGAGCATCACGCCGGTCAACCCGCCGGCGACGAAGATCACCAGGAAGCCGACGACCCACAGCATCGGGACGCGCATCACCGGCCGGCCGGTCCACAGCGTCGCCAGCCACGCGAAGATCTGGATGCTGGTCGGCACCGCCACCAGCATGCTCGCGGCCGAGAAGAAAACCTGCGCCAGTTGCGGGATGCCGACCGTGAACATGTGGTGCACCCACAGCCCGAAGCTGATGAAGCCGGTGGTGATGACCGCGACCACGGCCCACCGGTAACCGACCAGCGGGCGGCGCGCGAACACCGGCAACACGGTCGAGACGATGCCGGCGGCAGGCAGGAAGATGATGTAGACCTCGGGGTGGCCGAACAGCCAGAACAGGTGCTGCCACAGGATCGGGTCGCCGCCGCGCGTGACGTCGAAGAACGGCAGGCCGGCCGCACGCTCGAGTTCCAGCAGGATGCTGCCGAGGATCAGCGGCGGGAAGCCCACCACGATCATCAACGCGGTCACCAGGATGTACCAGGCGAAGATCGGCATCTGGTGCAACGCCATGCCGGGCGCGCGCGTGCGCAGGATCGACACGATGAGCTCGACGCCGGCCGCCACCGCCGAGATCTCGACGAAGGTGATGCCCAGCAGCCAGAAGTCGGAATTGATGCCCGGCGTGTAGACGCTGCCGGACAGCGGCACGTACATGAACCAGCCCGAGTTCGGCGCCACCCCGAAGAACAGGCTGGACGTCACGATGATGCCGCCGAACAGGTAGCACCAATAGCCGAAGGCGCTCAAGCGCGGGAACACCAGGTCGCGCGCGCCGAGCATCTTCGGGATCAGGTAGCAGGCCAGCCCTTCGAGCACCGGCACCGCGAACAGGAACATCATCAACGTGCCGTGCATCGTGAAGGCCTGGTGATAGGCCTCTGCCGTCATGAAGGCGTGATGCGGGATGGCGAGCTGCGAGCGCATCATCATTGCCAGCAGCCCCGCGATCACGAAGAACACCCCGCCGGTGACGGCAAAGCGCAGCCCGATCGACGTGTGGTTGACGATCGACAAGGCGCGCCAGCCGCGCGGGTTGCCCCACACGGCCTCGAACTCGGCGTGTGCTTCGTCGACCGGTCGGCCAGGGGAGGTGGTGACCGGCTCGCTCATGGTCGGGGGGCCGCGAGCCAGGCGTCGAACTGGTCGGCCGGCATCACGCGAACTTGCATGGTCATGTGGGCATGGGCGTCGCCGCAGAACTCGGCGCACTGCCCGCGCATCAGCCCGGGCGCGTCAGCCTGCAGGCGGATCACATTGGTGCGGCCAGGGATCGCGTCGATCTTGCCGCCCAGGCGCGGCACCCAGAACGAGTGGATCACGTCACGGCTGGTGGTGTGCACGTCGACCGGGCGGCCGGCCGGCAGCCGCAGCTCGTCGACCAGCTGCACGCCGGTGCCCGGGTAGCGGATCTCCCACCACCATTGGTGGGCGACGACGTCCACGCGCATCGGCTGCGGCCCTTCGAGCGGTAGCGGCAGCAGGCGGTGGCCGGCGGGTATGCCGAATGCCAAGAGCACGGCAACGCTGCCGAAGGGCAGCAGCAGGCCGCCGAACACCAGCCAGCGTCGGCCGGTGCGACGCGCCTGCTCCTCGCCCCAGTGGCGCGGCTGCCGGCGCAGCGCCAGCAGCCACAATCCCACCACTCCCAGCAGCACCAGCGTGCCGTACCCGAGCATCCACCACCACAACGTCGCGATCGCGTGCGCCGCCGGGCCGGCAGGGTCCAGGGCGGATTGAGCGCCATGGCAACCCGCGAGCGTCTGACAGACCGTCCCCCAGAAGAAGGCACCCCGGCGCCTCGGCAAGCGGCGCCGATACGCAGTCGCGCAGCGATCGCGGGCCACCCCCTGCACCCGATGATGATCCACTTCCCCGTGGCGGCCCTGCTGGGACTGGTCGCGGTCGACGTGGCCTATCTGATGAGCCGGGACCCGTTCTGGGCTCGAGCCGGCCTGTGGCTGGCGGGCGTCGGCGCCGCAGGGGGATGGATCGCGAGCCTCGCCGGCCTCGTCGACCTGGTGACCGTGGCACCGGTGAGGCGCCTCGTCACCGGGTGGTGCCACGCGGTCATCGCCGTGATGATGCTGTCGCTGGCGTCGATGAACTGGTTGCTGCGTTTCGGCGACGATCAGGCGCTGGTGATCCCGTGGGGGCTCTACGTCTCGCTGTTGACGGCGGCGATGATCGCACTGGCGGCCTATCTCGGGGGGCGGCTGGTCTACGAGCATGCCGTCGGGGTGGACACCGAGGAGTAGCGCTCGGCAACCGGGTCGAGGTGTTCGCATCGCCGGGGCTTTCAAAACGGCTTGGCCAACACCAGCCATGCGATTGCGCCGATCAACAGCAGTGACAGGCCGCCGACCATCGCGCAGGTGGCGCCGACAGGGCGGTGGCGGTCGTGTTCGACACGCAGCAGCAGCACGCCGCAGGCCGCATGGCACAGCACCAGGCCGCAGACCAGCGTCAGCTTCGCGAGCAGCCACACGGCGAGCGTCTGATCGACCACGAACACCGCGGTGCCGGACGCGATCGCCAGCAGGGCTGCCGGTGTCGCGACGATCGTGAACAGCGTGCGCGCCATCTGATCGTGCGGAGAAAGGAACAACTCGCCTTCGCTGCGCGCGGAGCCTGCGGCAATGGCTGCGGGCAGGTACAGCAGCGAGCCGCACCAGACGATCAACGCTGCAATGTGCAGCAGCTTGAGCCAGGGCATCGAGGATCGACGGCGCTTCAGCGCCCCGCGTTCCGGTGCGCCAGGGAGAGGGTCCGGCAGACGACACGACGGCAAGGCAGGGGGCGGTTCATCCAGGGACTCCGGTAAGACAACAAACGGAAACGGGCGTCGATCACCTGCCCGCGCCGCCGAGCGCGCGGGCGCCGGACCTCCGGACGCGAACTGCCGCGGTGCGTCGCGGCGGCCTCGCTGGCCACAATCAAATGCCGTGCCTGACGCTGCTGCATCGAAAGAATGAGCGCGCCGTCGCCGCCTTGTAATTTTTGCCAACCCGCTTGCCGGGCCGCCGCGGCGGCTGATCACCGGAGCTCACGGCGGCGCGTCAGAAAGTACACCCGATGCAAAAATACGAACGATCGTTCGATAATTGCCGGCACATCCAAGGAGAACCGCTTGAGCCGCTACCCGCACTTGCTCGCGCCGCTGGACCTCGGCTTCACCACGCTGAAGAACCGGGTGTTGATGGGCTCCATGCACACCGGCCTCGAGGATGGCGACCAGTTCGACAAGCTCGCCGCCTACTTCGTGGAGCGCGCACGCGGCGGTGTCGGGCTGATGGTGACCGGCGGCTTCGCGCCGAACATCGAAGGCTGGGCCAAGCCCTTCGCCGGCCGGCTGGCGACACACGGTGCGGCACGCCGCCACCGGCGCGTGACCGACGCGGTGCATGCCGAGGGCGGCAAGATCGCGCTGCAGATCCTGCACACCGGGCGTTATGCCTACCACCCGCTGGCGGTGGCACCGTCACGGCTGAAGTCGCCGATCTCGCCGTTCACGCCGCGCGAGCTCGGTGCACGCGGCGTCGAACGACAGATCCGCGCTTTCGTGCGCTGTGCGGTGCTGGCGCGCGAGGCCGGCTACGACGGCGTCGAGATCATGGGCTCCGAGGGCTACTTCATCAACCAGTTCCTGGTGCAGGCCACCAACCATCGCAAGGATGCATGGGGCGGGCCGTACGAAAACCGCATGCGCCTGCCGCTCGAGATCGTGCAGCGCACGCGCGAGGCGGTGGGCCCGGATTTCATCCTGATCTACCGGCTGTCGATGATCGACCTCGTGCCCGGCGGCAGTTCGTGGGACGAAGTGGTGCAGCTTGCGAAGGCAGTCGAGCGTGCCGGCGCCACCATCATCAACACCGGCATCGGCTGGCACGAGGCGCGCGTACCGACCATCGCGACCAGCGTGCCACGAGGCGCCTTCGCGTGGTTGACCCGAAAGATGAAGGGCGAGGTCGGCATCCCGCTGGTGACGTCGAACCGGATCAACACGCCCGAGGTCGCCGAAGCGATCCTCGCCGAAGGCAGCGCTGACATGGTCTCGATGGCGCGCCCGCTGCTGGCGGATGCGGAATTCGTGAAAAAGGCGGCCGAAGGCCGCGCCGACGAGATCAACACCTGCATCGCCTGCAACCAGGCCTGCCTCGACCACATCTTCGTCAACAAGCTCACCAGTTGCCTGGTCAACCCCAGGGCCTGCCACGAGACCGAGCTGGTGATACGCCCGCCGGTGCGCCGCAGGCGTTTCGCGGTGGTCGGCGCCGGCCCGGCCGGCCTGGCCGCCGCGACCACCCTGGCCGAGCGCGGCCACCACGTCGACCTGTTCGAGGCGCACGGAGAGATCGGCGGCCAGCTCAACATGGCGAAGGCGGTACCGGGCAAGGAGGAGTTCCATGAAATGCTGCGCTACTTCCGCCGCCGCGTCGAACTGACCGGCGTGCATCTGCACCTTGGGCAGCGCGTGGACGCGGTGGCCCTGCGCGCGGGCGGCTACGACGAGGTGATCGCGGCCACCGGCGTCTTGCCGCGCGACCCGCGCATTCCCGGGCAGGAGCACCCCAAGGTGCTGAGTTACATCGATGTGCTGCGGCACCGCAAACCCGTGGGCCCCCGTGTGGCGGTCGTCGGCGCCGGCGGCATCGGCTTCGACATCGCCGAATTCCTGGTGCATGAGGGGCATTCGCCGGCGCTGCACCTCGACGAATGGCGGGCGGAGTGGGGCGTGGGGGACCCCGCGCAAGCGCGCGGTGGCATCGAAGGGGTGCGGCCGCAGGTGCCGCCACCGGCGCGCGAGGTCTACCTGCTGCAGCGCAGGTCAGGCAAGCTCGGCGGACGGCTGGGCAAGACCACCGGCTGGATCCACCGCACCACGCTGAAGCACAAGCAGGTGCGCATGATGGGCGGGGTCAACTACGAGCGCATCGACGACCGGGGTCTGCTGATCAGCCACGGCGAGCAGCGCGAGGAGCCGACCTGGCTGCAGGTCGACCACGTGGTGTTGTGCGCCGGCCAGGAGCCGCTGCGCGAACTGGTGGAGCCGCTGAGCGCGGCCGGGGTCAAGGTGCACCTGATCGGCGGAGCGCACGAGGCCGCCGAACTGGATGCCAAGCGTGCGATCGACCAGGGGGTACGGCTGGGCGCCGCCTTGTGACGGCGCCCGCCGCTACTGCAGACATCGCCTTACTGCATCGAATCCTGCGCCTGATCCTGGTTGGCCCAGCTGTCAGCCTGGTAGGTCGGTTCGGCTTCCGGGAAGGTCGACACCTCGCCGTCACCCGCGATGCCGCCGAATGACGAGCCCGTCGATCCGGCAGGATGCAGCGCCTGATCGCGCTTGCGTTCCACGCCATTGGTGGCGTCGCTCATGCTGGACTCGTACGTTTGCGACTGCGACCCGCTCATCGCCGGGTCGGACGCCGTGCTGCCGGCGCCATAGTCGGAACTGCGGGGAGTCACCTCGCCTTGGCCTGCGCCGCCGCCGAGCTGCGAGCCCGTTTCGGGGCTCGGGGCACTCTGGGCATACACGCCCGCCGCCATCAACGCCGCTGCCACACCGCTCAACAGTTGCTTCGCGTTCATCATCGTTTCCTTTGCTCCGGGGTTGAACACGACTACAGGTTAGTGAACTGGTGTGCGCGAGACTGTCTCCCGATGGGCGTGCCTGCCGTAGTCCGTTTCCTACGTGTAGCGCCTGCACGCATAAGCTTCAGCGTGCGTAGGCCAGCACGGCGCGCTGCGCCACCCACTGCGCGAAATCGTCGGCCATGGGGGCCGAGATTTCGTGCCCTCCGGGGTAGTCGCGGTACAGCAATTGCACTCGGTGCTCCGCCATGGTGTGCATCGCGTCCACCGCGTAGTCGGACGGGATCACGCCGTCGGCGCCGCCATGCGCCAGAAAGGCCTGCAAATGGCACAACTGGTGGTCGGGCGCCAACTGCCATTTCACCTGCGACAGGATGCGGCCGCACAGCACACCGATGGCTGCGACCTTGTCGGGCCGGGTCAGGCCGACGCTCGCGCTGATGACGGCCCCTTGGCTGAAACCGGCGACGTAGACCTGGCGCGGGTCGAAGGGGTGGGCCTGCCGCAACGCATCGATGAAGTGCAGCACCTGCACGCGTGCCGCCTCCGCTTCGAGCGTATTGGCCCGGGCGCCGTCCTCGCTCACCTGTACCGTGTACCAGGCATGGCCGCCTTGCGGCCCGGCGAGCGGGCCTCGCGGCAAGGCGACGTGCAGGTCCGCCGGCAGGCGCTCGATCAGTGGCGCGAGGCTGCTTTCATCGCCGCCGACGCCGTGCAGCAGCACCAGCAGCGGGCGCCGGGTGTCGCCCGCTTGCGCGGGCCGGAAGCGGTAGGGCAGCGGAATGTGCTCGGACTCGAGCACGCTGCTGAGCCCGTGCATCGCGGGTATCGGTTCTGTCATGGCATCTCCTGTTCGGCGCAGCACCGATGATGCCTCGGTCTCCAACACCGATACCCCTGCTTGCAGCAGCGTCGAGGCCGGGCTCCTAGGATGGCCGGCAGCACCTTTGTCCAACCAGCCGGGAGTTCTCATGAGCGTCAAGGTACACGTCGTGTTCTACAGCATGTACGGCCACATCTACCGCATGGCCGAAGCGGTCGCCGAAGGGGCCCGGTCGGTGGCCGGCGCCGACGTGAAGCTGTGGCAGGTGCCCGAACTCGTGCCGGACGAGGTGCTCGAGAAGAGCGGTGCGAAGGCCGCGCGCGCCGCGTTCGCCCAAGTGCCCGTGATCGCGCCCGATCGGTTGCCCGAGGCCGATGTCATCCTGTTCGGAGCGCCGACCCGCTTCGGCAACATGTGCGCGCAGATGCGAAACTTCCTCGACCAGACCGGCGGTCTGTGGGCCAAGGGTGCCTTGATCGGCAAGGTCGGCAGTGTCTTCACGAGCACGGCAACTCAGCACGGCGGGCAGGAGTCGACCTTGCTGAGTTTCCACACGACGCTGCTGCACCAGGGCATGGTGGTGGTCGGCTTGCCGTATTCCGAGGCGCGCCAGATGACGTTGACCGAGATCACCGGCGGCTCGCCCTACGGCGCAACGACGATCACCGGTGGCGACGGCTCGCGCATGCCGAGCGACAACGAGCTCGCGATGGCCCGTTTCCAGGGCCGGCATGCGACGCAGATCGCGGCAAAGCTCAGCGCAGCGTAACTTGACGGGTCACCGCATTCGCGGCGCATGAAGTGCTCCTAGAATATCTGAAGCAATTGCTTCCAGATCGAAGGAGACACTTCATGCCGGCCACCATCCAGCACCGCAACCTGCCCCAGTCGCTGCTGCGGGCACGCGAAGCGGTGATGCGCTACTTTCGCCCCAACCTGAAGCTGGCGGGCGTGACGGAGCAGCAATGGCGGGTGATCCGTACGCTGTCGCAGGCTGGCGAAATGGAGATCGGTCAGATCGCCGACAGCTGCTGCATCCCGGGGCCCAGCCTGACGGGTGTGCTGGAGCGCATGGAGCGCGACGAACTGGTGCGGCGCTTTCGCATCTCGACCGACCAGCGCAAGGTGGTGGTCGAACTCACCGCCAAGAGCCGCAAGCTGGTCGAGAAAATGGCGGCGCGCATCGACGCACGCTACGACCTGATCGAATCGCACCTCGGGCCGCAGGCCCTGACCCAGCTGTTCGCGCTGCTCGACCAGGTCGCGGCGCTGCCGGACCCGACGCAGGAAGAGCCGGTCAAGCTGCCGATCGCGCGCAAGACCCGCGTCGCGGCGCGCTGACCGGCAGCGCAGCGGGCTTCAGGCCAATCGCCCCGCACGAAAGTCCTCCACGGCCTGGAAGATCTGCTCGTTGCTGTTCATCACGAACGGCCCGTACTGCGCGATCGGTTCGTTGAGCGGTTGCCCGGCGATCAGCAGTGCGCGCGCCGGCTGCTGCGCCTGGAGGTGGACGCCGTCGGTGTCGGGCCGGTTGGCGAGGATGGCCATGCGCTGGGCCGGCACGGTGGCATCGCCCACCTGCAATTCGCCGTCGTAGACATAGACGAAGGCATTGTGTCCGGCCGGCAGGGCTTGCGCGAAACCACTGCTCGCCGCGAAGTGCAGGTCGAGGTACAGCGGCTCGGTGTGCTCGCGCTGCACCGCACCTGCCACGCCGTGGCTGTGGCCGGCGATCACGCGTGCCGTCACGCCTTCAGAGGTCGTGAACTGCGGAATCTCGGCACTCTGGAAGTCGCGGTACCACGGCTTGCACAGCTTGTCCTTCGCCGGCAGGTTCAGCCACAACTGGAAGCCTTCCATCAGGCCACCTTCCTGTTCCGGCATCTCCGAGTGGATGACGCCGCGGCCGGCGGTCATCCACTGCACGCCGCCGTTGCTCAGCAGGCCTTCGTGGCCGGCGCTGTCGCGGTGGCGCATGCGCCCGGCGATCATGTAGGTGACGGTCTCGAAGCCGCGGTGCGGGTGGTCGGGGAAGCCCGCACCGTAGTCGTCCGGATCGTCGCTGCGGAAGCTGTCGAGCATCAGGAACGGGTCCAGCCGGCGCTGCAGCGGCTGCGTCAGCACGCGCGTCAGCTTCACGCCGGCGCCGTCGGAGGTGGCGATGCCGTGCACCAGCCGCTCGACGCTGCGCGGGCGGGTGACGGTGTCGGAAACGAGGGCGGTCGACATGAAAACCCCTTTCGAGTGTGTTGTGGCCTCAGGCCAATGCGGTTTCGATCGCTTGTTCGGCGGCGTCCAGGCCTTCACGCTCGGCCTGCGGTCCCATGGCCAGGCCCTCGGCATAGAAGAATTGAACGTCAGTCATGCCCAGGAACGCCAGCACGGTGCGCAGGTACGGCACCTGGCTGTCGGCCGGCGTGTCACGGTAGCGCCCGCCGCGCGTCAGCGCCACGTAGACCTTCTTGCCGGTCAGCAGGCCTTGCGGGCCGGTTTCGGTGTAGCGGAAGGTGACACGAGCCCGCGAAATCGCGTCGATCCAGTTCTTCAACTGGGTCGAGATGCCGAAGTTGTACATCGGCACGCCCAGCGCCACCACGTCGGCGGCCTGGATCTCGGCGATCAGCGCGTCGTCGAGCGCGACACGCGCTGCCTGGGGCGCAGTGCGCTGCGCCGGGTCGGTGAACAGGGCCTGCAGCGCGGCTTCGTCCAGCGCGGGGTGCGGGGTCGACGCCAGGTCGCGCAGCGTGACGCTCGCGTCCGGATGTGCGGCACGCAGCCGTTCGACGATGCGCTGCGTCAGGCGAGCCGATTGAGAGCCTTCGACGCGGGCGCTGGAGTTCACTTGCAGGATGTTCATCTCGGGTCCTTTCAGGGGGGTGGAGGCGATGAGATGAACTGTATTGGGACCAACCTGATGCAAAAAGCGGGTTCATTGGATAACATTGTTCCGCAGAAGGAACAATTCCATGGACATCGATCCCAACGACCTGCTGCTTTTCGCCCGTGTGGCGGACACCGGCAGTTTCACCCGCGCGGCGGCCCGCGTCGGCCTGCCTAAGAGCACCGTGTCGCGCCGCATCTCGGCGCTGGAACGGCACCTCGGCGAGCGGCTGCTGACACGCACGACGCGCAAGCTCAGCCTCACCGACTTTGGCTTCGCGCTGCTCGACCATGCACGTCAGGTGGCGGCCGAAGTCGACGCCGCTGCTTCACTCGTGCTGCACCGGCAGGCGCAGCCCAGCGGCAGGCTGCGGGTGTCGATGCCGGGCGATTTCGCCGGGCTGGACCTGGCGCGCTTCATCGCCGACTTCATGCTGCGCTACCCGGCGATCTCGCTCGACATCGATTTATCGGCCCGGCGCGTCGACATCATCGGCGAGAACTTCGACCTCGCGATCCGCATGGGCGACATGCCGGACGACGCGACCCTGGTCGCGCGCCGGCTGTTCACGCACACGTGGGGCCTGTATGCGGCGCCGACCTACCTGGCGTTGCACGGCACGCCGAAGCAGCCCGACGACCTGCTGCATCACGCCGGGCTGCCGCTGCGCTCGCGCACCGGCGAGCCGGTGCCGTGGCTGCTGCTGCAGGGCGAGACGCGCTGGCAGGGGCTGGCGCCGCCGCGGGCCGCGGCCAACTCGCCCGAGCTGCTGGTGCGGCTGGCCCTGGAAGGCGCCGGCATTGCCGCGGCACCCGACTTGGTGGCCGCCCAAGCCGAGCGCTCGGGGCATCTGGTGCGGGTGCTGCCGCAATGGTGCCTGCCCGAATCGCCTGCATGGGCGGTGCTGCCCGGCCGGCGGCTGATGCCGGCGAGGACGCGGGTGTTCCTCGAAATGCTCGACCGGCTGATCGAGCAGCGTCAACCGGGGTTCAGCTGACGATGTCCAGCGCCTGCAGCCATTCGCGCCGCCCCTTGGGCGTGACCTGCAGCCCACGCCCGTCCAGGTCCTGCTGCAGCCACTTGCGCTTCAGCGCATTGCCGAGCAGCGCCGCACCGAGCGCGCCGCCCAGGTGGGGGCGACGCTCGCTCCAGTCCAGGCAGTCGCAGGCGAACTTGCGGCGCAGCTTGCGGGTGGCGTCGACGTCGATGCCCCAGCCGGACAGAGTCGCTTCGCCTTCGCCGCTGAGGCGGTATTCACCGTCCGCCGCCTTCAGCCAGCGCTGCCGGCGCATCTGCTCGAACAGCGCGACGG
Organism: Caldimonas mangrovi; assembly: GCF_023721835.1. GTDB lineage: Bacteria > Pseudomonadota > Gammaproteobacteria > Burkholderiales > Burkholderiaceae_C > Caldimonas > Caldimonas mangrovi. The sequence continues at coordinate 356,484 of NZ_JAMKFE010000004.1, forward strand.
CCAGTTCGCCGGCCATGTGGTCGTAGCAGGTGCGCGCCGAGCGCAAGGGCGCCGGTGTGGTGGGGCGAAAGCGCGTGCCCGAGACGCCGGCCACCACCAGCAGTGCTTCCAGCGCACGCGCCACGTCGGCGTTGGTGAGTCGGTAATAGCGATGCTTGCCTTGCGGCACGCAGTCGACGAGTTGCTGCTTGGTCAGCCGTGCCAGGTGAGCGCTGGCGGTGGAGGCCGACACCTCGGCCACGGCGGAAAGTTCGGTGGCCGTGCGCGCCCGCCCGTCGAGCAAGGTGCAGAGCATGCGCGCGCGCGCCGGCTCCGCGATGGCGGCGGCGACGGCGGCCATGCCGGTATCTGCATCCATATTTCGTTCTCCAGCGAAGCGTCGGCGCGAAAGCGTAGCAGACTGCGGGCATCGCTGACCACGAGCCCCGCATGAACGACATTTCCGACCCGGTGCAGGCCGCCACCGCGCCTGACCCCTATCCCTACTACACCGCCCTGCGCGCCGCAGGCCCGCTGTACTACGACGAGCGCTTGAAGCTGTGGGTGGCCGCCGGCTCCGCGGCTGTCTGCGCGGTGCTTCAGCATCCGGCGCTGTTCGTCCGGCCCGCGGCCGAACCGGTGCCGCGCGCAATCGCCGACACTGCGGCCGGCGCCGTGTTCGGCGGGTTGGCACGCATGAACGACGGCGCCGCGCACCAGGCGGCACGCAGGGCGCTGCAGGGCCGTCTGGCCGAGATCGACACGCTCCGCCTGACGCAGTGCACGCGTGAGCACGCGGCGCGTTGCCGGCCGGCCAATGCCCCGGCGCTCGATGCATGGGTGGTGCAGGTGCCGTTGCTGGCCATGGCCGAATCGCTGGGCGTTCCGCAGCCGGTACGCCAGGAGGTGGTGGCGCTGGTGCAGGACTTCGTCGCCTGCCTGTCGCCGTTGAGTTCCCCGCAACGCCTGGCCCTGGCGGCCGAAGCCGCGCAGGCGCTCGTCGAACGCTTCGGCGCCGGCATCGGGTCGTGGGCCGGCCAGGTGCCCGGCGGCTTGCCGGCCGGGGTGTGGGTCGCCAACCTCGTCGGGCTGCTGTCGCAGACCTGCGACGCCACGGCCGGGCTGCTGGGCAATGCCGTCGTGGCCCTGGCCCGCGAGCCCGGAGCATGGGCCGCGGTGTCGGCCGAGCCTGCGCTGCTGCGCGATGTGGTCGACGAGGTGGCACGCCACGACCCCGCGATCCAGAACACGCGCCGCTACGCCCATGCACAAGGCGCCGAGATCCTCGGCCGGCACATCGAGCCGGGCCAGGCGGTGCTGGTGCTGCTCGCTGCTGCCAACCGGGACGCTGCAGTCAACCCGCAACCGGACGCCTTCCAACTGGGCCGCATCGGGCGTCGCCATCACGGCTTCGGCGCCGGTGTGCACCAGTGCCCCGGCCAGGCGCTCGCGGCTGCAATCGCCGAATCGGCGCTCTGCGCGCTTACGCAAGCCGACATCGACGCGGCCCGCGGCTTTCTGCGTCGCCCGGTCTATCGTGCGTCCGTCAATGCACGCGTCCCGCAATTTCACCCCCAGGAGACCCCATGATCGCCATCATCTTCGAGGTCTGGCCGCAGGACGGCCGCCGCGAGCACTACCTCAACATCGCCGCCAAGCTGCGCAGCGAGCTGGAGCAGGTCGACGGCTTCATCTCGGTCGAACGCTACGAGAGCCTGACCGAACCCGGCAAGCTGCTGTCGCTGTCGTTCTTCCGTGACGAGGCGGCGGTCGAACAGTGGCGCCGGCTGGAAGCGCACCGTGCGGCGCAGGCCGCCGGGCGGGGCGGCGTCTTCCGCGACTACCGTCTGCGTGTCGCGTCGGTGATGCGCGACTATGGCCTCCACGAGCGGGACCAGGCGCCTGAGGACAGCCGTTTACACCATCGCTGAGCGCGCCCCTGTTACCGGGTGAAAAGGCATGCGCCGGGCCTGCGCACGGACCCGGCTTGGCGCTACGCTGCGAGCGTCGTGACCGCCCGATCTTCCCGCATGCCGACCGACAGCGAACTCGAACGCAGCGCCCGCCGGCGCACGATGCATTCCATCCTGCTCGACAAGGAGCTGCGCTGCGAGCTGCAACGGCGCGCCGCCGACAACGAGCTCGGCAGCCAATGGGACGTCGACACCCGCACGCTCGCATCGCTGCTCGACCAGCCGCCCGAGGGCGACCTGTTCGACAGCCGGCCGCTGTCCGAAGCCATCGTGCGGGCGCAAGCACGGCCGGTGCTGCTGGTCGAGAACCACCGCGTCACCTTGCCGTCGTCCCATGTGCTGTCCAGACGCATCGCGAAACACGCGCCGACCTTCGAGCCGGCGCTGCGCTCCGTCGGGCGCGTCGAGCTGGTGGGCCACCCGGAGCTCGACTGGGTGGGCACCGGCTGGATGATCGAAGAGAACGTGGTGGTGACCAACCGGCACGTGGCCGACGAATTCGCGCGACGCGACGCCACCGGCCTGGCCTATGTCTTCATCCGCAACCAGGCGGGCGCCGAGGTGCTGCCGCGCATCGACTTCCACGAGGAGTACCGCTCGGTCGTCGCGGCAGAGTTCCGCATCGACCGGGTGCTGTACGTCGCGCCCCACGGCGAAGGCGCGCCGGACGTCGCCCTTCTGAGCGTGGTGCCGGGTGAAGCGGGTGCGGCGCTGCCGGCACCGATTCAACCGGTCACTTCGGTCGTGAAGGCGCTGCGCAAGGGCCGCTTCGTCGCGGTGGTCGGCTACCCGGCGCGCGACAGCCGCAGCGACTCGCGCCTGATGGACCGCATCTTCGGCGACATCTACGACGTCAAGCGCTTTGCGCCAGGCGAAGTCATGACGGCGCAACGCGACAACTGGTTCTTCGAGCACGATGCGACCACGCTCGGCGGCAACTCCGGCAGCGTGATCCTCGACCTGGAAACCGGTCGCGCGCTCGGCCTGCACTACGCCGGCGCGCACCGCAAGGCCAACTATGCGGTGCGCGTCGACACGGTGCTGGAGATGTTGCACATGGCCCGCGGCCGCACGCTGGTGCCCGGTGCGCAGCCCCGGCTTTCGCTGCAGGAAAAACAGCGGCCGCGCAAAAGCTACACCGCCACCGGCTACGACGAGCGCTTTCTCGGCGTGCGCGTGCCACTGCCGAAGACGGCAAAGGACGACGACCTGCTCGTCGTCAGCGACGCGAAGGATACGACGCGGCTCGACTACACCCATTTCAGCGTGCGCATGAGCTCCTCGCGCCGGCTGCCGGCCGTGACCGCCGTCAACATCGATGGCAGCTCGCGGCGGAAGATCTCGCGCAAGGGGCAGGTGTGGTTCTTCGACGCGCGCATCCCGCGCGAGCGGCAGGTGGGCGGCGAGTTCTACGGCCCCACCGGCTTCGACCGCGGGCACATGGTGCGGCGCGAAGACCCGGTGTGGGGCAGCCCCGAGGAAGCCGCGCGTGCCAACGAAGACACCTTCCACTACACCAACGCGGCACCGCAGCACCCGGGCCTGAACCAGCGCGAATGGCTGGAACTGGAAGACTACGTGCTTGACAACGCCGATGCGCAGGACCTGAAGGTCAGCGTCTTCACCGGCCCGGTGTTCGCGCCGGCCGATCCGGTGGTGCGCGGCGTGCAGGTGCCCATGCGCTTCTGGAAGGTCGCGGTGCTGGTCGAGGCCGACACGCAGCAACTCGCCTGCGCCGCCTACCTGTTGTCGCAGGAGACCATGGTGGCCGAAGCCTTCCATTATGGCCGCTTCAAGACCTTCCAGGTGCCTCTGGTGCAGGTGGAAAAGCTGGCCGGCCTGCACTTCGGCAAGGCACTGCGCGACGCCGACCGCTATGCCGACCGCATCGGCCCCGAGCGCGTGCCGCGCTGGCTGCCCGGCATCGAGATCCGTCGCCCCGAAGACGTGCGCTTCCCGCGCCGCAAACGCCGATCGTCATGAAACTGCGCCTGTGGCCTTCGCTGCTGATCTTCGCGAGTTCGTACTTCCCGCTCGCGGTGATCGTCATCGTCAAGGACCTCGACGCCCACACCGGCTTCCCGCAACACCCGGTGTTCGCAGGGGCCATCGCCGTCAGCGCCATCGTGTGCCTGCTTGCGCTCGCGCTGGTGGTGCGCACCATCCCCGACGGCCTGCCGGTGCTTGTCACCAAGGTCAGCAACAAGTCGGGCGAGCTGTTCGCCTACACCGTGCCCTACATGATCTCGTTCTACAACTTCAACCTCGGCGACTGGCGCACGCTGCTGTGCCTGGGCCTGTTCCTCGCCATGATGTTCTCGCTGGCCTACCGCACGCGCAGCATCCTGGTGAACCCCATCCTCGGGCTGGTCGGCTACGGGTTGTACGACAGCAGCTTCAAGGAAGGTACGCACGAGCGGCAGGGGCTGCTGCTGTCGCGCGACGAGTTCCGCCCGGGCGACCGCTGCCACGTCACGCGGCTGTCGAACTTCCTGTACTTCGTGACCCGGGTGGAGCGCGAGCCATGAAGGACGACGCGCCGCTGCGCACATTGCAGCAAGCCGACTGGGCCAGCGCCAGCGTGAGCCTGTGGATCGTCAAGCGCCGGCTGGCCGAGCGCCGCGCACGCTACGAGGTGCTGGGCGTTGACATCGACGTGCGCCTGCAGCAGCGCCTGCACCGCGAGGTCGCCGAGCTGGTGGCTCAGCCGAAACGCATGGCGGCTTACGAGTTCGTCTCCGAGGACCAGGACGACACCGTGTTGACATTGGCCATCGACGAGACCGATTTCCCGCTGATCGAGACGCAGATCGACAAGGGCCTGGACGCGCCGCGCGCGAAAGCCATCGACGACCTGCTGAACTCGTGGTGCTACGTGGTGCGGCTGCAGCGCAAGGAAAGCCGTGTGCACGCGGTGAAGAAGACCGCCGCACAAAGCAGCACGCGCCGGGTCAGGGGGCTGCGCAACCTGCTGTGGGAAGACCACATGCTGATCGACCTTGACGAGCGGCAGGTCTTCACGCTCGCCAGCGGCTTCGATTTCTTCGCTCACGGCGGCACGCTGTTCATCTGCAACAAGCGTCAGTTCGAAAGCGCACTGAACTTCCGGCTCGGCATGGAAAGGGTGCGCGACGCCGTGCTGCAGGAGTTCGAAGAGGCCGGCATCTTCGTCGACGTGGCACCGCTGCGCGACGCGGTGGGCACCAGCCTGCCGCGGCTGCGGCGCGTCTCGGCCCTCGACCGCAACGGCTACTACCGCGACCGCCGCTTTATGCAGCGGCTGCTCGAACTGAACGACAAGGAGGGCTGGGGCCTGAACGTGCAGGGTGGCCGCATCGTCGTCGACGAGGGCAATGTCGACACGGTGTTGCTGCTGCTCAACAACGGGCGCCTGCGCTCGCCGGTCAACCAGGAAACCTTCGACGCGCTCGTCAAGAAAAAAGTCGAGTGACGTAACGGGCACGCAGCTTGCACCGATCCTGCTGCAAAGGAGCTCCGTCATGAAGCAAAGCCAGACATCGAAACCCCACGATCAGCCCCGCGACGCCGCCGGTGCGCAAGGCGCCAAGAGCGTCAAGGACCAGGAAGGGGTGCCGACCTACCAGGAACTGCTCGACGAGGCTCTCGACGAGACGTTTCCCGCCAGCGACCCGATCTCGCCGTCGGCCGCCGAACGCGCCGAGCGGGAGGTGTCCACGCCCAAGGACGAGAAGGACTGGAAGCTCAAGCCGGAAGACCCCGGCAAGCACTGACCGGCCTCACGGCTGTTACGGCTGCTTGCGAGCGGCCGGCCCCATCGAACGCGCGTGCCGCATGGAGCGGGCGCGCGTTTGCAGTTTCTGCAGCAGTTCCTTACTAAAACCGTGTGACAGGCGTCGCATGATCTGTCGCGGGTGGGGACCCAGGCAAACCGGAAATGCCGCGTGTCCCATGGATGTCGCCTCGAACTCACGGAGAAAAGACAGGGGGGGCACAAGCCATGCAGGAGTTCAAGGGAGTCCGGGCCCGAGGGGCCGGAGCTTACGCCGTGGCGGTCATCGCGACGGCCGCGGCCGCAGGCATCGCTGCGGGGGTCGACGCCTGGGCGGGGCGCGACGCGATGCTGCTGCCTGCAGTGCTGGCGGTGCTGGCCGCTGCCGCTTGCGGGGGCTTGCGCCCCGGGCTGCTGGCCACCGCGCTGTGCACCTTGCTGTTCGTCTACCTGTTCGTGCCGCCGCGCTACCAGCTGGCGGCCGAATCGGCCGATGACGCACTGGCCGTGGCGCTGTTCGTGCTGATCGCCCTGTCGACCAGCGCCGTGTGCGGCGCGCTGCATGCCACGCGGCGCCGGCTCGAAGCGCAACGGCAGCAACTCGAGATGAGCGAAGTCTTCCACCGCTCGATCGCCGACCTGACCACCGACTTCGCCTTCAATGCCCGCGTGCTGAAGAACGGGCGCATCGTCACGGAGTCGGTCACTCAAGGCTTCATGAAGGTGCTCGGCTACACGCTCGACGAGGCGATGGAGGGCGGCGGCTGGCGTGCCGTCGTCGCTCCCGAGGAGAAGCCGCTGGCGCGCGAATGCATGCAACGCGTGTTGGCCGGCGAGGAGGTCGAATCCGAGATGCGCCACGTCACGAAGGACGGGCGCAGCGTGTGGCTGCACTTCAAAGTGCGACCGATCTGCGACGCGAGCGGTCGTGTGGTGCGGCTGCACGGGGCCGGCCGCGAAACCACCGAGCGGCGCGAGTGGGAGCGCCGCATCCGGCAGCTCAACAGCGAGCTGGAGCATCGGGTCGCCGAACTGCAGGTGCTGTTCGATGCCGCCCCGGTGGCGATCTGGCTGGCCCACGACCCGGCGGGCGAGTGCATCACCGGCAACCGCTACGCCGACGAGCTGATGGGCGTGGCGAGCGGCACCAACATCGCCGGTGCCGGCACCGACGGGCAGCCGCTGGCGCGGCGCTTCCGCCGCGCCGGCGAGCCGGTCGACCTGCGCGAGTTCCCGTTGCAGCAGGCCGCCCGCCTGGGCGTGCCGGTGCTGGGCTACGAGATGGAGATCGCCGTGCCGGGCCGGCCGAGCGCCTGGGTGATGGGCAACGCCGTGCCGCTGTTCGACCGCGATCGCGAAGTCCGGGGGGCGCTCGGCGTGTTCGTCGACATGACGCAGCGCAAGTGGGTCGAGGCGGCCGTCTGGCAGGGGCGTGAACAACTGCGGCTGGTGGCCGACCACGTGCCCGTGCTGATCGCGCACTGCGACCTGCAGCGGCGCTACAAGTTCGTCAACCGCGCCTACGCGCAGCGGTTCGGCCTGCACCCCAAGGACGTGGTGGGACGCCACATCCGCGAGGTGGTGGGCGAGCCTGCCTATGCGAGCCTGCAGCGCCACGTCGACCATGTGCTGACGGGCGTGCCGGTCGAGTTCGAGATCGAGCTGCCGCACGAAACCCTGGGCGTGCAGCACATGCACTGCGCTTATGCGCCCGAGCTCGAGGCGTCGGGCCAGGTGATCGGGCTGGTGGGCGTGATGCTCAACATCTCCGACCGCAGGCACGCCGAAGTCGCACTCGAGGCGGCGCATGCCGAAGCCGAGCACCGCGCCCGCGAAGCCGAGCAGGCCAAGGCCCTGCTGCAGACCATCTTCGACAACCTGCCCGAAGGCATCGTCTGGGTAGGGGGCGCGCCCCACTATCCGGTGCTCGCCAACAGCCGTTTCGGGCGCGAGCTGATCGGTGTGCCGGCCGGCACCGAAGGCGAGCGCTCGGTGCACGGCGAGTACGTCGTGCTCGCCCCCGACGGTTCGCGACCGCTGAGCACCGAAGAGCTGCCGCTGTACCGGGCCTCGCGCCACGGCGAGCGCGTCAACAACGAGGAACTGCTGGTCCAGCGTGCCGACGGCTCACGCGTCTCGGTGCTGGTCGACGCCGCCCCGATCCGCGATGCCGGCGGCGCGATTCTCGGCGCCGTCAACTGCTGGCGCGACATCACCGAGCGCAAGCGGGCCGAAGCGGCGCAACACCGCAGTGCCGAGCGCTTTCGCTCGCTCGTGATGGCCACCACGGCCATCGTCTACACCACCGACCCCGGCGGCAGCTTCGCCGCCCCGCAGAGCTCGTGGCAGGCCTACACCGGCCAGCCCTGGGAGGCGCACTGCGGCTGGGGCTGGCTCGACGCGATCCACCCGGACGACCGCTCGCGGGTGCAACAGGCGTGGCAGCAGGCGCTCGCCAGCGGTCAGCCCTACGAGGTGGAAGCACGCCTGTGGCACGCGCCATGCGAGGCCCACCGCTACGTGCACGGCCGCGCCGTGCCGGTGCACGACCACGCCGGCGACGTGCGCGAGTGGATGGCCACCTGCAGCGACATCCACGACCGCCGCCAGGCACTGGAGGCCCTGCGGCAAAGCGAGGAACGCTTCCGCCTGATGGTCGAGAGCGCGAAGGACTACGCCATCTTCACGCTCGACGCCGAAGGCCGCGTGACGGCCTGGAACTCCGGCGGACGCCACCTGCTGGGCTACGAGGACGCCGAAATCCTCGGGCAGCATGCCGGCATCCTGTACACGCCCGAAGACCGGGCCGACAGCGCCTTCGAGCGCGAAATCGACAAGGCGCGCGGCGAAGGCCAGGCCGAGGACGAACGCTGGCACGTGCGCCGGGACGGCAGCCGCTTCTACGCCAGCGGGCTGCTGATGCCATTGAGGGCCGGGGGCGAGGAGCGCGGTTTCCTGAAGATCATGCGCGACGTCACCGAGGCCATGCGTTCGCGGGCCATGCTGGAGCGCCAGGCCGCCGCGCTGCAGGAAGCCGACCAGCGCAAGGACGAGTTTCTCGCCACCCTGGCGCACGAGCTGCGCAATCCGCTGGCGCCGCTGCGCAACTGCCTGGAGATCATGCGCCTGGCCGGCGACGACGCCCAGGCCGCCGCGCGTGCACGCAGCGTGATGGAGCGCCAGCTGCGTCAGATGGTGCGCCTGATCGACGACCTGCTCGACGTGAGCCGCATCAGCCGCGGCAAGATCAAGCTGCGCGTGGCCCGTGTCGAACTCGCGGCTGCACTGCGCGACGCCGTGGAGACCAGCCGCCCGCTCATCGAAGAGGCCGGCCACCATCTCGAGGTGGTGCTGCCCGATCAGGCGCTGTTCGTCGACGCCGACCAGACCCGGCTGGCACAAGTGGTCTCCAACCTGCTGAACAACGCCGCCAAGTACACCGAGACAGGGGGGCGCATCGCGCTGCAGGTGCGACGCGACGACAACGAGGCCGTGGTGACGGTGCGCGACGACGGCATGGGCATTGCCGAGCCGCTGTTGCCACGGCTGTTCGAGATGTTCAGCCAGGGCGACCGCTCGATCGAGCGTGCCAAGGGGGGGCTGGGCATCGGGCTGGCGCTCGTCAAGCGGCTGGTCGACATGCACGGCGGCAGTGTCGAGGCGCACAGCGCCGGGCCCGGACTGGGCAGCGAATTCACCGTGCGCCTGCCGCTCGCTCCGTTGCCGTCGGCCGGTTTGGCGCCGGTCAGGCACGGGCCGGCCGGTACGGCGGGCCGGCGGCGGGTGCTGGTGGTCGACGACAACAAGGACGCGGCCCTCAGCCTTGCAATGATGCTGCAGATGTTGGGCAACGAAACCCGCACGGCACACGACGGTGTCGAAGCGCTCAGCGTCGCGGCCGGCTTCCGGCCCGAGGTCATCCTGCTCGACATCGGCATGCCGAGGCTCAACGGCTACGACACCGCGCGCCAGATGCGTCAGGAGCCATGGGGCCGCCACGTGCTGCTGGTGGCTTTGACCGGCTGGGGCCAGGAAGAGGACCGCCGCCGCTCGCGCGAGGCCGGCTTCGACCACCATCTCGTCAAACCGGTCGACCCGGCCGCGCTGGAGCGGTTGCTGCACGAAGACCCGCTCGACGTCGAAGTCGGCGACGAGCCCGCCGCCGAGGCCTCGACTTCAGAAAGACACATTCAGTAGCAGACTGTGGCCCCTGAGATGGGGGAGCGTGGGCCGGTTTTGGCCGGACCCACGACTACACTTCGCGGCACGTCAGGCGCACTCAAAAAAGCGCGGCCACCCAAGAAGATTCCTCAGGGGGAGTTCCTGTGCATCGTCAGCTCCACGCGAGCGCCCATTCGACACGGGCGCGGGTCATCGTGTCATCTGCCTGCCGGGGCGCAAGGGCCGGCCGATGAACGACCGTCTGTCGCTCACCTCCACCGTGCAGGCACTGCTGTCGGGCTACACCCAGCACGACCGGCTGCTGCGCCTGAGCACGCCGCTGGGCCCCGAAGTGCTGCTGGCCGAGCGCGTCCAAATCGACGAATCCATCAGCCCCACGGGAGGTGAGGGCGACGACGGCTGCGGCTTCCAGCTGCAGCTCACCGCGCTGAGCGCCGACGCCCACATCGAACTCAAGCAGCTCATCGGCCAGCCCGTGCTGCTGGAACTGCTGACCCAGGCCAGCCGCAGCCAGCTGCGCCCCTTCCATGGCCACGTCACCGAGGCCGCACAGCTGGGCGCCGACGGCGGCCTGGCGCGCTACCGCCTGACCGTGCGCCCCTGGCTGGCCTTCCTCGGCTGGCGCACCGACAGCCGCGTGTTCCAGGACCACAGCGTCATCGAGATCGTCGAGCACGTGTTCACCGCCTACCAGGCACAAGGCCGGCTCGCCCCCGCCTGGCGCTGGGACCTCGCTGACCCGGCAGCCTACCCACGCCGCTCGCTGTGCATCCAATATCAGGAAAGCGATCTCGCCTTCGTGCAGCGGCTGCTGCGCGAAGAAGGCCTGTTCTGCTGGTTCGAGCACGAAGGCGATGCCGGCAGCGACAGCTTCGGCCGCCACACCCTCGTCATTGCCGATCACAACGGTGCCTTCACCCCCAACGCCCAGGCGCGCGTGCGCTACACCCAGCCCGGCGCGACGCTGAAGGAAGACAGCCTGCGCCACTGGAGCGCACGCCGCAGCGTGCAGACGGCCGCCATCGCCGTCGCCAGCTGGGACTACCGCAGCGTCGGCCTGCGCCCGGCCACCGCTCAGGGCTTGCTGCCCGGCACACTGCCTGCCGACGCCACCTGCACCGACGTGCCCGGCGTGTATGCCTACGAAGACTCGGCCCAGGGCGAGCGCCTGGCACGCTGCCAGCAGGAAGCCCTCGACGCCGCCGCCCAGCTCTATACCGGCAGCGGCACCGTGCGCAGCCTCAGCCCCGGCACCACCGTCACCCTGCTCGACCACCCCCATCACAGCGGGCGCGAGCAAGACCGCTTCGTGCTGCTCAAGCTGCGCCACCGTGCCCGCAACAACCTCAGCGCCGACCACCGCGCCCACATTGCTGCGCTGTTCGGTCGAACCGACTTCGACGGCAACGCCCCCGGGCCCGCCAATGACAGCGACGAGCCGCTGTACGACGTGCAACTGACCGCCGTGCAAGCCGACGTGCCCGTGCGCGCCCCGGCACTCGACAACGTCCTGGCGAGCGAGGTGGGCCCCGCTGCCGTCATGCGCCACCCTCGGCCCACCGTGCGCGGCACCCAGACCGCCGTTGTCGTCGGCCTGCAAGCACCCGTGCACACCGACCGCGACCACCGCATCAAGGTGCAGTTCCACTGGCAGCGCGGCGGCAACGCCAGCCACCGCCTGGCCCACCCGCAGGGCGACAACGCCCCGGCCAGCGACGCCAGCGGCACCTGGGTGCGCGTGGCCACCTCGGTGGCCGGCGCCAACTGGGGCAGCCACTTCGTGCCCCGTGTGGGCCAGGAAGTGCTGATCGCCTTCCTCGACGGCGACATCGACCGCCCGGTGTGCGTGGGCAGCCTGTACAACGGCATCGGGCAAGACAACAGCCAGGGCAACCAGGTCGCCGGCGGCGCCGCCGGCGCCACCGGCAACGCCCCCGCGTGGTTCCCCGGCAGCCGGGCCGCCGGCCAACACCAGGGCCACCAGCACGCTGCCGTGATGGCCGGCTTCAAAACCCAGGAGCTGCACGCCAGCGCGCACGGCGCCGGCGGCTACAACCAGCTCGTCTTCGACGACAGCCCGCAGCAAGGCCGCATCCAGCTCGCCACCACCACCCAGCACAGCCAGCTCAACCTCGGGCACGCCATCCACCAGCAGGACAACCAGCGCCTGCACCACCGCGGCCACGGTGCCGAACTCACCACCCTGGCCCAGGGCGCCATCCGCGCCGGCAGCGGCCTGCTGCTCAGCGCCCATGCCCGCGCGGGCGGCTCCACCGGCAGCAGCCACCAGCTCGACAGCCGAGAGGCCGAGCAACAGCTGCAGCAGGCCGCCGAGCTGACCACCACGCTGATCGACACCGCCCACAAGCACAAAGCCAAACTCGAGGCCGAGCCGGCACCGAAGGAGCTGCCGGTGCCCCAGGCCCAGCAGGCCTTGAAAGCCAGTCTGGAAGCCACCGACCAGCGCGGCCACGCCGGCAGCAGCGGCGACGAACGCGCCATCGACGGCGGCGCCGGCACCGTGAAGGCCTGGAGTCGCCCCGACATCGTCGCCAGCGCACCGGCCGGCATCGGGGTCTTCACGCCCGCTCACGCCATCTGGTACGCAGGCAAGACCTTGAGCCTCGTCGCCGGCCACGACCTCACCGTCAACGCGCAGCGCGACCGCAGCCTGGTGGTCGCCCAGGGCATCGTGTGGTTCACCTACGGCAAGGCCGCCAACGCCAACAAACCCAACCAGGAAACCGGCATCAAGCTGCATGCAGGCACCGGCAGCGTGGCCGTGCAGGCGCAAGACGGGTCGCTCAAGCTCACCGCCGACCAGGCCATCGACGCGAGCAGCACGCACGACAGCATCCAGATGGGCGCGCCCCAGCACGTGCTGCTGACGGCCGGTGGCTCGGCGTTGAAGATCGAAGGCGGCAACATCACGCTGACCACGCCGGGGGCGGCGTTGTTCAAGGCGAGCATGAAGGAGCTGACCGGGCCGAAGAGCGCAAACAGCAGCGCCGATCTGCCTGAGCCCGGAGCTCTTGCGGAATGTGAATGGTCTCAGAGTTGAAAGGTGCGAATGCAGGACTTCTCCTTGAAGGAGGCGCTGTTCGCAGCCTTCTACCAGTACCGCGAAGTAGAGCCGGACAGCCACATCTACGTCTTGCTGGACCTGAATCACCCCGTGGCGGTCCATCATCCCCTTCATCTTGACCGATTACTTCAGCGGGAAGCTGCCCGCTCCATCGAGATAGTTCGGCGGCCCGACTTGGCCCACGAAGCCGAACTGTGTCCTAGACTGGTTCAGCTCTATCGCGCCGGCGAACACGGCTATGTCGACGAAGAACTCGTGAGCCTTACCTTAGAGTGCGCATTTCAGCGATGTCAAAGCCTTAACGGAGCTTACGTGGCAGCGTGGATCGTCAGCCCTGAAGAGCCACAACAGTTGAGCAAGCGACTGGCATCGGTAAATGTGACCTTCGACGTCAGAATGGGCAAGCAGCGTCACATGCCCTTGTTCGAGCCGTACCGAACGGCGCTAGTCGTCGCAAGGTTTGCACCCGATTCTCTGAAGGCTTGGATGGGCTCTTCGACCCATTGGCTTTATGCGGATATTGCTGGGCAGTTGCAAGTGATCGATGCTCCGCGCGCGGAAACACCGTGGATACCTCTGCGGCTGAGTCGGGAGCATTTCGCGGCCATGGAGAGAATTCACCAAGCGCGCTTTGCGCTCAAAGCTTTAGCTAACTCGGACGCGGTACCGCGTAAGCAGCCTGAATTGAGTATCGACAACGCGGTCCGGCAAGCACATGAGTGGGGACTCAGCCATACCGAGGATGTAGTGCTCTTTGTGCTCAATGACTTCACCGTTGGCCCGGCATGGTCCTCGCATCCTGCGTCGATGGATGCGATTCAACACGCCGCCCGTGGCGAAGGTCGCTTGTCCGATGCGATGGAGGCATTGCCGGATCACTCGCTGGAGAGCATTGCTGAGCATGCGCAACGGCGCGCGCCCTTGTGACTGCGCATCTTGCATCGCCAGCCCATGCCATTTCACCTATAGATGCGGCCCCAGACATGCCGACCTTGACACAGCCCCAACAACCCGCCCGAAGACACAGCGCTCAAACTCTACGCGCGAACAATCAGCAGGCGAAGATTTGCGCCCTGGGCTCCAATGGCAGATGTTCATTCTGCCAACGAGAGGGCCTTCCCATCTTGCTGTTGCGCTATGCAGTCGTGCCCACGATGCTGCACCGGCATGGTCCGGAGCTTCGCAGTCTGAAGTTCAAGTTCGACCCTGACAACAAGCTGCGTAGGCACGAACTCAAGCGCCACGACTACACCTTGCGCACGTTGCGGGCTGGCTTTGTGCATGTCTATTTGGGGCAATCCGGGAAGTGGCAGGTCTACGCGGTTACTAGTGACGGCTTGCTACGTTTGCTCGCGGATCCCGATAATCCTGACCAAAAGACAGACCGTGAAATGAGCGTAGTCTGCAAGCGGCAGTCGCACAACCTGCCGTCCGGTTTCATAACCGTGCCGCCTGAACATGCCCAAGGCACCATCTGGGCCGCGTTCAGCCACAACGTATGGAGCCGCGAGGTCAGAAGGGCGCGTGAGTCAGCCCCTGAGCAGCGCATGCAAGCGATCAATTGTGCCGCGCTCACTTCCTTACCTGGCAACTACTCCCACAGCCTCGATCTTGCTGATACAGACACGCTGTCCAAGATGGTCGAGGAATATGCGCGCGATGCCGATGATCTAATGCGCCGACGCTGGCACACAAGGTACCTGTCACGCGGTCCGAATCAAGAAGCGAGCAAAATCTCCGGCTCACTCCCGAGCGTCCATGGATTTTATGGTCGTCCGAGTCAACTGGAGCCTCTGCAGGAACTGGCGAACCGTTGGGTCGCGCGTGAGGATTGGCCGGGTCGCAGCAAACGTGTTGCAGCATTTGCCTTGTACGACCCGGTGGGGATCGTGCAGGAGATCAACCACACGCGGCATCTGTTGGCGGAGTGGCACCAAGAATACATTGGTCAGCTGGATGTGGCCCGGCCTGTGCTGATCTCACAAGCAATCATGGGCCTCAAGGCCATCTACGAGCAATCTGCACTGCTAGATGTTGCACGAGAGCAGGGAGTAAAAGGCGACATCGCGAAGTTGCTCAAAGAGGAATCGTCCGGCGCATCAAAATTGCGCGAGGCAGCTCGTCTTGAGGCGGGGAATAGATGGGCACGCTTGGAGAACCGATACGACGAGACAGGCCGCCACTTGTTCATGGTGGACCACACCCGGACATCGGAACTATTCCAAAGCAACCTCAAGGACTGCGACGAAGATTACGCCAAGTGGGCGGGAGACCCAGAATGGGTAAGCTGGTTCGACGACTTCAGTGCGACCGCTGACGATTGGATCAGGGCCATCGAGATGGGCGCTGCTGCACTCAGTGGTGGGCCGATGCAGGCCGACAGCTACGAAGTGTGGAAACGATGGCTCGTGCATGAGAAACCATGGGACAGCACCAATCCGGTCTATCGTGCGTACTTTGGGGGACGTAAGGACATCGTCAAAGAACTCTTGCCTGACAAGGTGCCAGAGGACTTTCCGTCCCCTACCGAGGTCACGAGCGGGAAGGTGGAGTCCGCGGCTCGAGCAGACAAGTTGTATGGGTTGATCAAGGATCTATCGGGTACGGACGAAGCTGCCAAGGCTGTGAGGGCACTTGCAAGTAGCACTGCTCTGACGGCGGGGCTGGCGCACATTCAGACCGCGATGCAGGCTGCAGGCGCCGCACTCGCGCACGAGCTAGACCGCCTTCGGAGCGCCACATTGTTGAGGGCGCAGCAGGCGGGGTTGCACCTCTACCGAAACGTGCAGGGCGTATTCATTACGATCAACACGACCCTTGGCGAATACATGAGGGCGATGAGGGAGGCTGGTGTCAGCGCCGCGCAAGCGAGCCGTGCGGCTTTGGAGAAATTGGCGCAGCAGCCATTATCTGCCGTCACTCCGGACGGGAAACAGGTTCGAGCGCTAGTTCTGGCCGGGATGTTGAACTTGAGCGATCCCCGCGTCAGGGACCTAGCGATCAAGGTCACGCTGTGGGTGGCAGACGCTGGCCGCTCGCTCCTCAATCACCTCAACAGTGTCATCGGCGGCGAAATCAACCGCGTGTTGAAGGGCGCCGATGTGGCAATGGCCGGCGGCCGAGCGGCTCAATCGTTGGTGCGGGTGGCAGGAATCACCCTGTCTAACGAGGCAGCTGCTGCGGCGCAGAAAGCACTGCAAGGCATGCAGTTGACCGCGGCGCAGGCCAACAATCTGACGCGTAAACTCCTGGGCTCAGCAGTGCGACTCGGTGGCAGCAAGGATCTTCTGCTCGCCGCCGGATCGCTCTACTTCCAGATGTGGGCGTATCAAGACGCGTACAACCAAGTGCAGCAGAAGCTCGGCAAAGATCGGGCAGAAGCATTGATGTCACTGACGTCGGCCGGACTGGGTGTCATCGCCGCGACCGCAGAGATTGTAGGCGCTGGTTTCAAAGCGCTTGCGAAAGAAGCTGTCGGGAAACTTTTCATAAAGGTAGGTGGCGGGCTCGCTGCTGTATCTACTGCAGTGGATTCGGTGCAAGCGTTTCATGCGATGCGGCAGGCCGCGGCTAAAGGGGATAGGGACGCCGCGCGTCTCTACTTTGTAGGCTCAGGAGTACTTGCGGGCGCTTCCATCATGGGAGGCTATGCCGTTGCTATTGGCGCAGCGTCACTGCTCGGCCCACTCGGTATCGCGATACTCTTGGCCGTTGTCGGAGTCGGCCTTGTTATTGCAGCGACTCACGCAACCGACAGCCCTGCGGAAATTTGGCTGGATCGCTGTTTCTGGGGGAAAGGGCAGCGAACGGAAGGGAAATGGAGCAGTCGAGAGTTCGCAACTGAGCTTGCAGAAATGAATTGTCTTGTTCTTGGTTTGAAGGCTGAAATCAGCTTCAATGATGATTGGAATGAACTCTTAAAGAAGCAAGATACTGTAAATATGGAGATCATGCTGCCGCAGTATGATAAGCAAGGCAGTGCGCTCAGTTTGTTGGTTACCGCCATTGATTCGAATAATAATGGCTATCTGCTGTATCGTGAAAATATAAACACGCCCGTTCCGGAAAATTTGCCGGCCAAGGTGCTAGATGGCTCGTTGCTATGGCAAAGAAGTACCTCTAAAGATTCGATAGAACATGGCGTGCGAGTCATGAAAATGCAGTTTCTGGCAGGTGCGCACTATAAGCGCGTGGCACTTCAACTAAAATACTGGCCGGACGCAACGGACGAAAGTGCACTTCTTGAGGTCAAACAATTGGAGACGGACTGAAAGTGGCGCAGGGAAGCGAGTTGACCCCTCAGCACCCGCACTGGCATTCCGATCTGCCCGTCGCTGCCAAAGGTTGCAATGAGAGCCGCGCTTATATACACGAGCAAATAAACAATGCAAACGAGGTCTATTTGGACTTCGGGAGAGAGCGGTTGGCGGTCCGAGGGCTGGTTTTGCTGCTCGGCGTTTTTTTGTTGGTGATAACTGTCGCTGGCTGCTGGTTTATTCTTGGTATGGAGCCGAGCGACGGGGTGTTCAATGTTTTTGCGTTGCTTTTTTCGTTCGTTTGGGCGGCGGTTGCCCTTTATTTTATCAAGCTGGATATTTTTTCCCCGCGCGAGGTGCCAGTAAGGTTTAATAGGTTGCAGCAGAAAATATACTTCAACTGCTATATTCCCCGGTGGAATCCTTTTGCACGATGGCGGAGCATCGTCAAGGTTTGGGAGTGGGCCGACACGCGCGCCGAGGTGATGCGCGTGGCAGGGTTCAATGGAAAAATCTATACCGTTCGCTACTCGATGCTCCTGACTCGCTGTGAGCCCGGCACCCATCGGGTGCTGGAAAGAGAGTTTTTGATGGGGCCAAGCATGACCACGGTCGAGTATGACCACGCTTGGACCTATTTGTGCAAATACATGGCGGGAGGCTTGCGCGCGGTGCCGGAGGTGCCGCTGAAGGATGGCTCGGTCCACTACATCCGCAGTTTGTTCGAATACATGCCGTGGATGATGCTCAACGAATGGGGCCGCTCTGCCCGGCGAGAAATGTTCGGTCGAGGTGTCGCGGTCGCGCTCGCCAGCCTGTTTTTGGTGATCGTGACGGTGCCGTTGGTGCCCCTGTTCCTGCCGCTGGGAATGACCAACTACATCGCTTTGAAGCTCGCGCCTCAAGCTCGATGGCCAGAAGACGCCGACGCGGCTTCGCGCGGCATCACCGTGATGGAGCTTCGGGATGAAAAGCAAAGGGCAAGCGGCCGCCCTGAAGTGAAGGCTCGGCTTTCATCCGTGATTGCCGGCTGCCTAACTGTGGCTCTCCTCGCGCTGATGGCAGGTGCGTCGATCTACCTCCTGCTGGTCAAACCCTAGGGTTCTAATAGAGCAGGAAGCGGTCACCCGCGGTGCGATCATGAATTTTGCCCGCTTTGATCGGCGCCGGATCGACGGCGTACAAGTGTCTCGCCTCCTCCGCGAAGAATCGGTGCTTGTTGACTAGCGACGATGGCCGAGATAACAGCACTTCGGGTTCAAGATATGCGTCAAAATGGAGCCGTCCGCACGGCAGTTTTCCGTTGTGTTCCATTGGCGAACTCGTGTGCGACTGATTGCTTTCTTGCCAGTTCTGGCGCAAGAGTTGGACAGAGGAAGAAAAAGCTTTCAAGGAAATGCTGGAAACAGGGATGACGGACGAAGAGAAACAAGCACGTGAGAACGCCCGAGCGGATGACGCGAGGGTGAGGGTCAATGCAGGCTGAGAGCGGCGTTGACAAGTCGGGGCGGCACCAGCGCCAGCAACCGGCCCTGCTGAAGCATGGGGAGCACGTGGCACCCGAAGTGGTGCTATCGGCCCACACCCAGCCCGCCACGCCTCACCGCGATGCGATGCACGGGGTGTTGACGCGTTTTAGCCGGAACCGTCGTGCGAGTGATACACCCAGCGCATCTGGGCTTGTCTGGGCGGTATATCCGGATGCGATTCAATTGAACGATGCCGCTGGTTCGCCCCAGATGCGCGGCGCCGGCTTGATGGTGTTTGTGTGTATTGCCTCAGTATTGGTCTGGATCGCAACGCGCCTTCCCTCGACAATCGCCTTGGAGATTGAGCTCGGCATCGGAATCGGCACAGTCGCCGTCTATGGTTTTCTCTTTCTGTTTCTCTGGTACTTTGCTCGACCATGGCTTGTCACCGCCTGGAAGCTGGACATGTTCGCGGCGGAGTCGCAGCCCACGATCTTCGACCGCAAGCACCGCAAGGTGTACCAACTGTTCACTCCACTGGATGGTTCGGCCGACCGGGGCGTGAACCGCTTCAAACCGATCCAGTTGCAAGGGGCCGAATACGATTGGGACCGCCTCACCGCGGAACACCGCGTGGAACTCGTGACGTCGGGCCAGACGGTCTCGCGCATCCATCGCCTGGTGCTCGTGGCGCGCGACGATCCGCAGCCCGGCGAAAAACACGGGCGGCTGTTGGAAGAAATCAATGTGGGCAATAGCATGGGGCTGGGCGAAAACAGCGTGCCGATGTTGTGGGAGCACCTGCGGCGCTTCATGGAAGAGCGCGGGCCCGGGGTGCCACAGGGAGAAGCGCTGCAAGCGTTCGCACGTCCCAAGAATCTGTGGCAGAGCTTGGGCGTGGTAGGCCCGTTCGGCCCTCGGTTCAAGGATTGGCGGCGCGATTCCCGCTTTGTCGTGATCGTGGCCTTGATCTGTTTGCCGATCACGTTGCCGATGAACCTGCTGTGGGGTGTGTGCAATTGGATCAGTCATCTGACCATGCGCAAGACGGTCTGGCCGCAGGTGGTGCACGAGCGAGTGGGGGAGGCGCTGCACCAAGCACAGTAGCGCGGGCGCCGGTGGATTGCCGGCCGCCTGACTGTGGCGCTCCTCGCGGCGACGGCAGGTGCGTCTATCTACCTCCTGCAATTTAAACCGTAGGGTGCTACGGCAGGAAGCGGTCACCCGCATTGCGATGAAGAATTTTCCTGGCTTCGATCGGCGTCGGATCAACGGCGCACAAGCGTCCACCGCCCTCCGCGGCGAATCGGTGCTTGTTGCCTAGCGACGATGGCAGAGATAACAGCACTTCGGGGTCAGGGCCTGCTCCAACAAGAGTCGTCCGCGCAGCAGTTTTCCGTCGTATTCCATTGCCGAGTGCGTGTTTGGCTGATTGCTTGCTTGACGGTTCTGCTGATGCCGACCGTTGTTGGCAGCGTCATTCTCGGTCTGGCAAGCCAACGGGGTTCCGTCGTGTCACCGATTCTTCTGTACTGGACGATGTCGGCACTCGCTGTTTTCGGTGCTGCCATCGCCTGCATTGCGCTACTCTTGACGTTGAACGCAGCAATCAAAAAGTTGAGCGGCGAATCATGCCGAGCTGAAAACCTGACTGTCGACCAGAATGGCTTGTGTTCCCGTACGCTTGGCTTCGTCCCTTGGTCGCACGTGTGCCTGTTCACGGAGGCGCGAGCCGATGACGATGGTGCGGGGTGGTGGCGTCTGCATGTTCTTGATCGAATCCCATGGGCTGTTTATTTGGCGCCCGGGGAGGGGCCTTCAGCGAAGGCTTTTGATGTCGCGATTCAAGAGGCTCATCTCAGGGCGTCGGATGCGCTAAACGCTGACGGCTCGCCGCGTTTTTTCTGGGCCGAGGTGTCGCATCCCCGTGTTGAACTGGCGCTTCGTCAGTGTCCCGTTTGGCTAGGTGTCCTCTCTGTGCCTTGGGGCCTCAGCCTCACTGAAGGCAGGGCCGCAGCGCTGGTCCTCGTCCCGGTATTGATGTTCGGTGTCTGGTTGTCCGCCTTTGTGCTGATGATGGCTCTTGAAGCCGCGTTGAGCCCGCTTCTGGCGCCTAAGCTTTTCTTCGTTGGGCGCGACATGCTATTCGACCGGCATGCGCGTCCCCTCCTGTCGTTTGCCGATTGCGAGTGGGAGTTTGTGGTCGAAGAGATCGAAGGCCAATGGCGCAGGAGGCTCGTGTTCTGGCGCGGCGACACCAAACTCATGGAACTCTCCGGAGAGGCGAAACCCTTTCCCGAGTATCGGGGTGGCATGCCGGGTTTGGTTGGGTGGCTGAAAACGCACCATGCAGACGGCATGCGGTCCATGCGTACCCCGGCAGAACCTCCACAATAGCGCTCCCACCCCACGGAGTGCCCCCTTGAACACCCGCCTGCGCAAACTCCTGCGAACTTTCCTCACCGGCCTGGTGGCCGTGCTGCCGTTGGCGCTCACGCTGGCGGTGTTGTTGTGGATCGTGCAGCTGCTGCTGGCCTGGATCGGGCCGCAAAGCTTGCTGGGTGGGCTGCTGGTCGCCATCGGGGTGGGGGTGACCGGCTCCGAGGTCATCGCCTACCTGCTGGGGGTGGCCGTCGTGATGGCCGCGGTGTTCGGGCTGGGGGTGCTGGTCGAGTCGGGTTTGCAGAAGGGGCTGCGGCGGGCGGTGGAGTCGGTGTTGTTGCGCATCCCGGTGGTGCGCACGCTGTATGACTTCACGCGCCGCTTCGTCGACCTGCTGACCAAGCGCGACCAGGAAGACGGCTTGAAGTCGATGAGCCCGGTGTGGTGCCACTTCGGCGGGCCGGGCGGGGCGGCGGTGCTGGCGCTGTTGTCGACGCCGCAACCGTTGCTGGTGGGCGGGCGCAGTTATCACGCGGTCCTGGTGCCGACCGCACCGGTGCCCATTGGGGGGGGCCTGTTGTATGTGCCGGCAGAGTGGGTGGCGCCGGCCGAGGGCATCGGGGTCGAGGCGCTGACCGGCATCTACGTGTCGATGGGCGTGACGTCGCCGCAATACATGCAAGCGGCGGCGCCACGCGCGGACCTGAGCTGAAAACGGGGCCGGGCCGACGCAGGTACATCGGTTGCTGCGCCAGGGACGTTTGATTCCTTGTCCTGGTTGTCTGCGATGAACCCCCCCCACCCGCACGTGAACCGGCCGGGCCTCATGGACCCTCGGCACGGCTCGCACGATCCGAACGACGAGCACTACCGCCAGTGGCGCGAAGAGCACGCGCGCCAGCTGGACGACGACTACCGCGCCTGGTGCGAAGAGCGCTACCAGCGTTTCTGCAGCGAGTTCGACCGCTGGCGCGCGCAACGCGGCTCCCAGCACCTGCACCACGCGGCCAGCCAGGACCCGACGCCCGACGAGACACCGTCGTTGTCGATCGGGCCCTGACGGCAGAAAGCGAGCGGCAAGATGGAAAAGCACTCACGCATCGTCCTGGGCAGCCTCTCGTTCGACGAAAGCCGCAGCGCCAGTTTCGAGTTGCGCGGCGAGCGCTGGCTCGCGGACGACCCGGGGCGCTGCCTGCGCTGGCACGACGGCCCGTACACGGTGGACGGGCGCGACACGGTGCTGCTGATCTCGAACGACATGGGGCCGGCGTTGCGGCTGTTGGGGCTGGACCCGGACTCGGTGCGCAAGGGCGACCGGGGCACCGGTGTGCTGATCGAGGCGGGCGACGACGCCCGCCCGCGCACGCCGCTGCAGTGGCAGATCACGAGCGTCGTCGAGTAGCGCCTGGCCGGCTTCCGCGGCGCGCGGTGCTGGGGCGCATCACCAGTCGGCAAGTCGGTAGCAGCGTGCCATTGCGGGGTCGACCTCGCGCGCGAGGCGGCGCGTCAACGGTTCCGGCGGCGGGCAGGGCGCGCCGGCTTTCATCAGGTCCTCGATCACGAACTCGTCGTCGTCGAGTTCTGCCAGGTAATCGTGCCGGTTGCCGAAGAGCAAGGCACGCGGGGCGTCGGGCGAGCCGACGAGAAGAAGGTATTTGCCGCTATTGGTTCTGTCCATTGCATGACCCAGGAAGATAAAGCGTTTCCATGTGGGTAGATGTGGGGACTGTAGAGACGGCACACGTGTCCGGGAATCGTGGGCCGTCCGATCGCCGCGTAGGAAACGTCCTACGCATCGGTCTTCAAGCCATGCGCCAGAAAATCCATGACCGCACGGGTGCGTGCCGGCACGAACTTGCGCGACGGCATCGCCGCATAGAGCGTGAAGGCCGGGGCAGCCCAGGCCTGCAGCACCGGCACGAGCCGGCCTTCGGCGATCGCGTCCTCGACCAGCAGGGCCGGCAACCCGACGATGCCCAGCCCGCCGAGTGCGGCGGCATAGAGCGTGTCGGGATGCTGCGCGCTCAGCGGCGAGTTCGTCTTGATCTCTGCCGGCGGT
Organism: Caldimonas mangrovi; assembly: GCF_023721835.1. Lineage (GTDB taxonomy): Bacteria > Pseudomonadota > Gammaproteobacteria > Burkholderiales > Burkholderiaceae_C > Caldimonas > Caldimonas mangrovi. The sequence continues at coordinate 379,620 of NZ_JAMKFE010000004.1, forward strand.
GCAGCGGGCTTGCTGCCTTCCGGGGGGGCAAGGCGCCAGGTCGGCGTCGTGCTGCCGCTGCCGTCCAGCGGGGCGAGCAGGCAGTCGTGGCGCTGCAGGTCGGCCGGGCGCTGCGGCACGCCGGCACGTTCCAGATAGCGCGGCGACGCGCACAACACGCCAGGGCTGCGCAACACGGCGCGTGTGACGGTGTCGGGGTCGAGCGTCGACGGCGCGTTGCTGCCGCCGAGCAGCAGGGCGATGTCGCCGTCGGCATCGGCCGGTGAATCGGCCACCTTGAGGCTGAGGTCCAGCCCACGATGTTGCTGCTGCAAGGCCGGCAGCCTCGAACCGAGCAGTCGTGCCACCGCGGCGGCAGGCACCGAGACCTTCACGACGCCTTGCGGCGCGCGCACGGTGGCATCCACCTGGGCCTCGGCTTCGTCGAGCTGTTTCAGGATGGAACGCACGCGCTCCAGGTAGCCCTGGCCGGTCGGCGTGAGCGACAGGCGGCGTGTCGAGCGGTGGATCAGGCGCACCTCGAGGTGGCTTTCCAGGTCGGCCACGAGTCGCGTCACGGCCGCTGCCGAGACATCCATCGCCCGCGCCGCGGCGGCAAAGCCACCCTCGTCGATCACTTTCGCAAACACACGCATCGAGTGCAGTCGGTCCATTCCCTACTCCTTTGTCCACCGCGGCGGATGTGATGCCACCTTGGCCGTTGGGAGCGATTGTGGGAAGGTCTCTTTAAGGACTCTTTAGCGCCGGCTCAATAACTCGTGGGGGCATTGTTCCTGGTGCCCGGGCGACACTTCGCGCAGGCCGCTGCGCACCAGGAGCCCGCCGAGGGGCTGCCGTGAGCCGCGGGCATAGGCGCCGGTCCAGCCGGCCCGCGCGCGGCCGGCCAGCAGGTGGGCCAGGTTGGTCGCTCGCACGCAGCGGGTCGACCCCGCCGCCAGTCGCTCGACCATCGCCTTCACTGCACCCATCTGCCCACCGCTGCGCTGCGCATAGTCGCTGCCGGTATAGCCCCACCAGTCCCAGCAGGCGTGCGGTGCGGTCACGCTGGTCTGCGGGTAGAGCACGACCAGGCGGTTGGTGTCGGCCCAGCGGTTGTAGCCGGTGTGGCGCACGTAGCGGTCGCCGAGCCGCTGGGCGTTCTGGCCGCAGCCGTGCAGCACCACGTGCAGGCGGCAAGGCGGGCCGTGCCGCGCGCAGGCTTGCGGCAGGAAAAGCCAGCCGCGCCGGGCCATGCCGCGGCCGGGCCCGAACTCGCGCTGATCGAATTCGACGAGGCGCCCGTGCAGCGGCCCGTCGTTGCGCGGCTGCAGCCGGCCGTACAGGTGCGCCAGCAACTCGCCGGCCAGGTCGAAATCGCAGTCGTTGATGTAAGGCGTGCCCTTGCGCTCGCAGGGCTGGCCGTGGTCGTCGGTGACCATGCCGTGCTCGGCCGGCACGTCGTCTCTGTGTCGCAGCTGGTCGGCGGGAATGAAGGCGGCGAGGTAGTGCCGCAGAGCGTGCACGGCTCGCGGGCGCACGACGCTGTCGTTGCGGCCGGAAAAAAGATACGCCCGCGTCCCGCGCAGATGCTGCAACGGGTCGATCAGCGATTGTGCCGCCCACAGCCGCGTCGTCGCGACGAGCCGATCGACCGGGATGGCCGCGTCTTCGCGCCCGAGGCAGCGAGCGTTGGCATGCAGCGCCGAGCCTTCGGCGCAGTGGTAGGGCCCGGCGGCGATCGCGCCGACGCCACGGAAGGTGGCCGAGTAGGCCACCTGCAGCTGCACTGCCATGTAGCCGCCCGACGAGAGCCCGGACACGGTGATGCTGTCGCGCTCGATGTGCAGCGCAGGCAGCGGCTCAGCCCGGGCGGCAAGGCCGCAGCACACCAGAAGGAGGGTGGCAAGTCGCTGCATGAGGCGCTCAACGGCAAATCCTGAAGCGGCCGCGGTCGAAGTGCAGGTGATCTCGGTGGGCGGCGTTGTATTCCGGCCCCAGCACGCCGTCGAAGAACCGGCAGGCGCCGCGGTGCACGTCGCGCAGGAAAGCGGCTTCTTCCGTGTTGTCGCGAGGCCAGTGCCGTAGCACGCTGATGCGGCGGCCGTCGTCGAGAACAAAACCGGCAATGTCCAGCGCGTCAGCCGTCGCGTGCCGGCTGCGGCGCGCCCCTTCGCGGCTGCCGACGTTCCGGCACGCGTAGCTGCCATAGTGCTCGATGCGCGCGACGGCTTCGCCGAAACGGCGCCGCGCGGCCGGTTGCATCACGTGGTGCTCCCACATCGCCAGCGAGACCGCGGCATGGCAGCTCAAGGCGAACGCCTGCCCCACTTGCGCGGTGGTCCGCGAAACGCGCACCGCGTTCACGAAACCGCAGCCCGGGCCGGTGTCGCGGTCCGTCAGCGGCGCGTACAGCAGCCGGGCGGTCGCGAGCACGGCGCGACACTGCGGCGCGTCGCGAGACAACCGGGCGAGCTTGATACGCGTCACCAGGGTCGGCGCCGCTTCAATGCGCAGGGGCGCCCACGGGTTCCAGCGCTCGGGCACCTCGAGCCGGCCCGAGTACAGCGCCCAGCCCGAGACCGCCAGCACTGTCAGAAACAGCAGGGGTAGCAGCCGTTTTCGCAACATCTGGTCATTCACGGCGCGCTGGGTACGCCGTATGCTGAAACCCCATGCCAACGTGTGAACGGCGGCCGGGGCGGTCTTGCCTCGGCAGAATCTCCATCACACTCACCTCGCAGGACGCCGATGAACCCGACTCAGACCGAAACCCTGGACATCCTCCAGCAAGTCTGGCGCCAGTCGCTGCTCGCGCTGGCAGCCGCCACCAAATGCAATTACGCGACCTTCGCCTCGGCCTTGGAGGCCGCTTCCCACAACGAGTCGCTCAGCCCGGTGGCGCGCGCCATGCTGTCCGAGCTGGCAGAAAGCGCGGGGGTCGTGGCGCCGTTCTCGGCCACCAAACAATGACCGCCTGCCGGCGCTAGGAAGGCCGGCGCGAGCCACCGCTCTTCGCCTTTGCCTCCAGGCTCAGGTACAGCAACCCGGCCACGCTCAGCGGCGCCAGGTAGTACACGGCGCGATAGGCCAGCAGTGCGGCGAGCAGCTGTCCCTGCGGCACCTGACCACCGAGCAGTGTGACGAACACCGCCTCCAGCACCCCCAGGCCAGCCGGGATGTGCGTCAGCACGCCGGCCACTGCACTGACCATCAGCACGGCAACGACGACCGGATAGTCGACCTTCTGTTGCAGCAAGACATACACGACACCGGCAATCACCAGCCAGTTCGTGCATGACAGCGCGACCTGCACCAGCGCCATGCGCCAAGGCGGCAGCTCGAGCTCGTGCCCCCGGATGCTGAAGCTGCGCCGTTTCGAGTAGGCGCACGCGCCGAGGTAGGCGATGACCACTGCGACCAGCACGAGCCCCAGGGCCTGCAACCCGCCGGTGCCTATCTTCCATTGCGCCGGCACTTCGATCGCGCGTGAACTGAACACCACGCCCGCCAGCGCCAGGTAGCCGAGCCAGTTCGTCAGCACGCTCAAGCCGAGCACGCGCGTGATGGTGCCGTTGTCGAGGCCGAGGCGCGAATAGAGCCGGTAGCGGAAGGCGACGCCGCCGACCAACGCGCCCAGGTTCAGGTTGACGACATAGCTGACGAAGCCAACCGTCATCACCTGCGTGCGCGGCAGGCCGTGCCCGGTATAGCGGCGGCCGAACAGGTCGAAGCAGCTGTAGAGCAGGTGGCTCAGGGCCCCGAGGCCGGCGGCCAGGGCCAGCGTTTGTAGCGGATAGCGGCGCAACGCCTGCATCACGTCCTGCCAGTCGACTTGCCACGCGTGCGAGACGAGCAGCGTCAGCACTGCCGCGAAAAAGACCCAGGTCAGCAGCTTCTTGATCTTCGGCCAGTGGCTGCGCCACCACCCGCCGCCGCGCGCGCGTTCTTCGCCGCCCCGGTCGGTGGCCGCATGCAGGCGCTTGTGGGCCGTCGTGCTCATCACGCGCCCTTGGTCGCGGTGAGGGTCGGGGTTTCGCTCGGGCGCTGGTCCGCGGTTTCGGCTGCGGCCTGGGCCGGCGGCGGCACCGCTGAAAGCTTGGGCGTGTGTGCCGGCAGCCAGCCGGCCCAGGCCGGGAAGCGCCGCAGCACGTGGAAGATCAACGTGCCGAAGCTCAGCTGCCACCAGCGAGGCCGAGGCCGATGCTCGGGGCCCATTTCACGGCAGTGCTGGTGGATCAGCTCGGCCAGCTTGCAGCGCAGCTGGTGCGCGAAGTACGGGTCGCGCACGACGACGTTGGCCTCGAGGTTGAGCGACAGGCTCAAGGGGTCGAGGTTGCTGGAGCCCACCGTGGCCCATTCGTCGTCCACCACCGCCACCTTGGCGTGCAACGGCCGGCGGCAGTATTCGTAGACCCGCACGCCGTCGCGCAGCAGAAAGTCGTACAGCACGCGGCCCGCCATTTGCGCGATCGCCATGTCGGGCTCGCCTTGCAGCACCAGCCGCACGTCTACCCCGCGGCGGGCCGCGCGACGGATCTCGCGCAGCACCCGGTAGCCGGGGAAGAAGTAGGCGTTGGCGATCACCACCTGGCGACGGGCGGAGCGCAGCGCAAAGAGGTATTGCTGCTCGATGTCGGTATGGTGCTCGTCGTTGTCGCGGGTGACGAAGCGCACCTGGGCTCCCCCCAGGCCTTCGTCGCTGCCTTCGGCGCTGCGCACCAGGCGCAACCGGCGCGGAGCCAGCGGTGCGAGGCCCATCGAATCGAGCATGAAGCGGTGGATGTCCTGGACCACCGGGCCTTCGAGTTCCACCGCGTAGTCCTGCTTCGCGGCGGGGCCGAATTCGAACAGGTGCTCGACCGAGAAGTTGATGCCGCCGACGAAGGCACTGCGCTCGTCGACGACGATCAGCTTGCGGTGCAGGCGCCGAAACAGGTTGGTGCGCATGCCCAACAGCCGGGGTTTGGGGTCGAACACCAGGAAGCGCACGCCCGCGGCTGTCATGCCGCCGACGAAGTCGTCGCCCAGGTCCGGCGAGCCGTAGCCGTCCACCGTGACCGAGACCCGCACGCCGCGTTGGGCCGCGGCGATCAGTGTCTCGCGCAGTTCACGGCCGACCTTGTCGTCGAACAGGATGAAGGTCTCCAGCAACACCTCGCGTCGCGCCGCGCGGATCGCCTCGAACACGCGGGGAAAGAACTCCTCGCCGTTCTCCAGCAGGCGCAGGCGGTGGCCGGACTTCCAGCCGTGGGTTTCGTCATGGTTCATACCGTGATCTCCGCCGCCAGCGGTGAGTGGTCCGACAGGTGCGACCAAGGCCGCGGCGGTAAGGCAAGAGGGCGGTGCGCGCGAGCGTTGCGCACATAGATGCGGTCCAGCCGCAGGACGGGCCAGCGGGCCGGAAACGTGCGCGCCGCGTGGCCGTGCGCGGCGACGTAGACCTCCCGCAACCCGCCGCAGCCTTGCAACACCTCGTGCGCGCGCAGGCGCCAATCGTTGAAGTCACCGGCGATCACCAGCGGCGCCTCGCGCGGCACCTCGATGTCGACCAGCTCGCACAGCAGCTGCAGCTGGCGCCGCCGGTGCGACTCGCGCAGGCCCAGGTGGACGCACACCACGTGCACCTCGGTGCGCGTGCGAGGCACTGTCAGCACGCAATGCAGCAAGCCGCGTTTTTCCTTGCTGCGCTCGATCGAGACATCGCGGTTCTGATAGCGCGAAATGGGGAACTTCGACAGCACCGCGTTGCCGTGGTGCCCATGCGGGTAGACCGAGTTGCGACCATAGGCGAAGTCGCTCCACATGGAGTCGGCCAGGAACTCGTAGTGCGGCGCCTGTGGCCAGTTGGCGAAGCGCTCGGGGTGGCGCGCATGGGTGCCCAGCACCTCTTGCAGGAAGACAATGTCGGCCGAGACGCTGCGCACGGCTTCGCGCAGCTCGTGCAGGATGAAGCGACGGTTCAGCGGCGTGAAGCCCTTGTGCGTGTTGACCGTCAACACCCGCACGGACAGGGGCTGTGCACTCGCTCCGGCAGCGGCATGTCTCACGGCGCGCCCCTTCAGTTGCTGTCGCCGACGGACAGCTCGAGCCCCGCCGGCGTGTCGCCGGCTGGCTTCTGCCCGTACGGTCGCCAGGCCCCTTCGGGCTGGCCGAGCCGGTCCGCGAGGATGGTCCAGACCCGGGTATTCCACACCAGGCCCACATGGCTTGCCTCGTTGACCTCGATGCTTTCCACCTGTGGCGCGTCGCGTTCGACGCAGCACTGCCATGCGACGACGCCGTCGGTGCGGCTGTAGATCGCGGTGGTGGGCACGTCGGGTGGCGTGCACAGACGCATGCGCAAGACCTCGTCGACCACCGGCTCCTGACCAGACAGCAGACGGTAGAGCCAGCCGACATTGGTGTTCTCGCCAGTGCCGCCGAACGGCGCGCCGAGCGTCACCACCTGGCGCACCGCCTGCGGCACTTTCTTGGCGACTTCGCGTGCATAGATGCCGCCGAGGCTCCAGCCCACCAGGCTGACGCGCCGGCCGTGCTCGCGCTGGTGGGCCAGCACGTCGGCGCACAGCTCGTCTATCCAGGCTTCCAGGTCGCCTTTCGGGCCGGTATTGACGCCGCGGCCCCAGTCGGAGGCCGCGTAGCCCAGCCGTTCGCAAAAGCCGCGCAGCGGGCCGACGGCCATCCTGTCGGCCGCCAGGCCGGGGAAAATCACGACCGGATGCCCGTCGCCGGGTGGCAGGTGGTCATGCGATGCCAACCGGCTCGCGGCGAATTCGAGCGCGGCGCGCACGGGTTCCAGCGCCAGCAGCGCGAACGGCGGAGAGTGGGCGAGGGCACCGGTCGTCATGAACGCCTTTCTTGGAATCGTGGACAGACGCAGCAAGAGCCACTTCGGCCTTGCAAGACGGGTACCCGCTGGCGGGCCGCTCCCGTGTCGAAGATGCTTTCGATATGAACGGATGCTAGGGACGCCGGTCCGAAGAAGCGATTCCCGGGACGCTGACGCGCGCGTCGGCGCCGTCCGACACGTGGTCTTGCGGTGGTGTGGGCGGCAAAGCTGGCCGGTCGAGGCGAGTTTTTACGTGTTGGCGGCCCGGCAGGCGGCCGCAACGGGCGAACGGCGTGGGCATGCCGTGTGCAGGCAACCGGGAGCGCGCCGTGCAGTCGCGCCTTCCCCGGGGCGGCATGCCCCTCGATCCGCACACCTATTCAGGAGCACACTACATGAACGCACTGCAGCGAACCCTTGCGCTGACCAGCTTGTCTGCTGCCGCCGTCTTCGTGCTGGCAGGCTGCGACCGCCGCGAGGAAACGGCCCCCGAGCCGGTGGTTCAGGCCGATCCGACGGCCCCCGCAACGGGCACCACGCCGGGCGCCGCAGCCGGAACGGCGGGCGGCACCGGGGCGGCCGGCATGGGCGATGCCGGCACGACCGCAGGCGGAACGACCGCACCGGCCGATGCCGGCGCCGCGACCGGCAATGCAGGGACAGCGGGCGCAATGGGATCGGCGGGCACCACGCCATCCACGGACGCGACCGGCAGTACCAGCGCCACTGGAACCGGTGTTCCGGGATCGACCGGCACCACCGGCACGCCGATGACCGAAGAGGAGCGCCGTCGCCAGCAGGACCAAGGCGGCACCACCACGAGCCCGCAGCAGTAGCGCGTGTGGCAGGGGGGCCGCCTGGAACGGCCTCCTTCGGCGCGGTTGAAGTGCCCGCCGCCGCTGGTCCGGCCCCGTGATCTCAACGCGGCGCGCGTGCGCTCACCGACAGCACGTGCGAGGGTTCGAACGGTGGAAAGCCGGCCGCTTTGGCGGCAGTCGATCACCAGCCCCAGAGCAGGCGCCGGGCGATCCATCCCTTGACGCCGCTCTGGTGGCTCACCTTGACCCAGCCTTCGCGCTTCTCGAGCGTGCGGACCACCTCGCCGTACCGCAGCTTGCCGACGACGCGCGTTTTGGTGCTGGGGCCGCTGCGCACGTTGGCGATGCTCGCCTTGACGACGTGGTGCGGACGCTTCGATGTCAGCGGCCGGTAGACCCAGCCCTCGTCTTTCTCGAAATCGCGCACCTTGACCCACTTGCCTCGCTGCGCGACCACCTGCAGCGGATAGCCCCGGCTGAGCAGCCACAGCGGCTCGTGCTGCGTGCCGGCCCCGGTGCGCATGTTGATCTCGTTGCGTGCGACGCTGACCATCTGCCTGGCTTCGACGACGGGAATGAGCAGGGCCGAGAACAGGAGCGTGAGAGAGAGCAGGCGGCCGCACATTCGTCGTGCTTGAGGCATTGGTGATCCTTTCGTCGAGCGTGGTGGAAAAAAATGAGCCGGCAAGCGGCATGAAGGCCGTATTGTCCGGGTCACCACGGCGACCGTCCACCGGGGATGGCCCGCAAGCCAATGCGTGGCGGGTGCGTGCGCGCGAGGTCGTTCACCGCCTCCGGGGGCAGACCACCAGTTGCGCCGCCGCGAGGTCCTCGACAGCGGTGCCCACCGACTTGAAGAGCGTGATGTCGCTCGGGCCGAGCCGGCCCGGGTGCAGCCCGCGCAGCAGCTCGGCCAACTCGGCGGCCACTTGCTCGCGCGTGATCACGCCGCGTTGCAAGGGCTGCACCAGATCGCCCGCTTCCTTCAGGGCGCCTGCGTAGGTGTCGACCACGATACGCGAGCGGGCCACCGCGTCGTCGTCGACTTCGCGCATGTCGGGCTTGAAGCCGCCGACGAGGTCGAGGTGCGCGCCGGGCGCCAGCCAGGCGCCGCGCACCAGCGGCTCGGTGGACGTGGTGGCGCAGCAGACGATGTCGGCGCCGCGTGTCGCGCCTTCCAGGTCATCGGTGGCGCCGGCCGGCAACCCCTGCGCCGCGAGCGCTTGCGCCAAAGCTTGTGCAGGCGCTGCACGCCGTCCCCAGACGAGCACCCGTTGCAGCCCCGGCCGCAATGCGGCGTGGGCGCGCGCCATCCAGCCGGCGAGACGGCCGCTGCCGACAACGAGCAGCGTGCGTGCATCGGCCCGCGCGAGTCGTTGCGCGGCCAGCGCCGAGGTGGCCGCGGTGCGGCGCAGCGTGAGAGCCTCGCCGTCCAGCACGGCCAGCGCTTCGCCGCTGCGGCGGTCGCACACCAGCACGGCAGCCCGCACGGTGGCGGCCGCGCCCGGGATCACGGTGACCAGCTTCAACACGATCACCTGCGGGTTCCAGGCCGGCATCAGCAGCAGCGTGTCCTGCTCGGACAGGGCGTGCGCATGACGCACCGGCGCCTCGGCACCGGCGACAAAGGCGGCTTCGAGCGCCCGCGCGAGCGGCGGCCACGGCAGCGCTGCGTGAACCTCATCGGCTGAGTAGACTCGCATGGTGCAAACCAGTGTAGTGATCGTCGGTGGCGGTGTCATGGGCGCGGCGACCGCGTGCTTTCTGGCGCGCGATCACGGCGCACGCGTCACGGTGATCGAGCGCGACCCGAGCTACACGTGCGCATCCAGCGCCTTGTCGGCCAGTTCCATCCGCCAGCAGTTCTCGACGCCGGTCAACATCGCGTTGTCGCAATGGAGCCTGCGGTTCATGCAGCGCGTCGGCGACGAACTCGCGGTCGGCGACGATCGCCCGCAGATCGGACTGGTCGAGCCGGGCTACCTGTACCTTGCCACGCCGGCGGGCGTCGACGCCATGCGGGCCAGCCACGAAGTGCAGCGCGCCGCCGGCGCCGACGTGCACCTGCTGTCGCCGCTGCAATTGCAACATCGTTTCGACTGGCTCGCGGTCGACGGTCTCGCGCTGGGCTCGTGGGGCGCCAGCGGCGAGGGCTGGTTCGATGGCCCCGCCTTGATGCAGGCGTTGCGCCGCAAGGCGGTTGCCTGCGGCGCGCGTTTCGTCAAAGGCGAGGCCAGCCGCTTCGTCACGGCAGCCGATCGCGTGGTGGCGGTGCAATGCACCACCGGAGAACTCCACGAGGGCGATGCCTTCGTGCTCGCTGCCGGCGCGTGGTCGGCGTCCTTGTCGGCTCAGCTTGGCCTCGAATTGCCGGTGTCGCCGCGCAAGCGCGACGTGTTCGTGCTCGACACGCCGGCGGTGCTGCCCGCCTGCCCGCTGGTCATCGACCCGAGCGGCGTGTGGTTCCGTCCCGAGGGGCGCGGCTTCATCGCAGGCGCGCCGCCGCGCACCGACGAGCCGGACGAGCCGCTCGATCGCATCGACCACGCCCTGTTCGACGAATGGATCTGGCCCGTGCTGGCCGCACGCGTGCCGGCGTTCGAGGCCTTGCGCGTGCGGTCGTGCTGGGCGGGCTACTACGAGATCAACGCGTTCGACCACAACGGCTATGCCGGCCTCCTGCCCGGCTGGCGCAACGCCTATGCGGCCTGCGGCTTCTCGGGCCATGGCATGCAGCATGCACCGGCGGTGGGTTGCGGCATGGCCGCGCTGCTCGCCGGCGGCCGCACCGATGCGCCGGCGCTCGATCCGCTGGCACCGGCACGCCTCCTGGAGAACCGGCCGCTGGTCGAGCGGCACATCATCTGAGGGCCGCTGTGCTTGCAGCAGTGTGGGGCGAAAGCCACTATTCCCATCATGTGGAACCGCAAGAGAGTAGTATTCGCCCCCGTAGGTATGCACAAGACCGTCTGTTCGTAGGTCTCTTCAGTTTTCTGCCGGCCCGCCCGGCAGGTTCCCGTGGACTCTCCCGTTGATGACTTTCTTGGCGTCTCTGCACTGCGCCAGCATGTGCTGCGCATGACTTGAAAGGAATCAACATATGACGACTCAAACCGGAACCGTGAAGTGGTTCGACGACGGCAAAGGCTTCGGCTTCATCACCCCTGATGACGGCAGCAAGGACCTGTTCGCGCACTTCAGCGAGATCCAGGGCAACGGTTTCAAGAGCCTCGCCGAGAATCAGCGCGTGAGCTTCGAAGTGACGCAGGGCAAAAAAGGCCTGCAAGCTTCTAACATCCGCCCTGCTTGACAGGCGCGAGCCGCCTCGCGGGCGGTTCCTCGGCCCGCAGCGGCGGGCCCCATTGCATGCGCGTGGCAGCCTCGTGGAGGCTGCCGTCGGCGCTGGAACGACAGACAGACGACCGCCGTCGCAACGCGATGACGCACCGCGCGGGCGGCCCATGGAGAGCTACATCAGCACCTCGATACAAACTGGCAAGTACTTGATTTCACCGCTGTCGCGTCGATTGCACGACGGCAGCTACGCTGCGTCGGTCTCGATCCGCAGCGGCACAGGCAGCGCCACGCACGACCGCGTGCTGCGTCTCGTTCCGGTGTTCGACTCACAGCAAGCCGCCCTCCGCTATGCGACCCAAGAAGGTCTGAGCTGGATCGGCGCGGCGCGTGTTCCCCCATCTTCATTGATCTAAGGAGAGACTGGCATGGCCAAGGAAGAACTCATCGAGATGAACGGCGTGGTCAACGAAATCCTGCCCGATTCACGCTATCGGGTCACGCTCGACAACGGCCACCAACTGGTTGCCTACACGTCGGGCAAGATGCGCAAGCACCACATCCGCATCCTCGCGGGCGACGCGGTGTCGCTCGAACTCTCGCCCTATGACCTGAGCAAGGGCCGCATCACCTTCCGTCACCTGCAACGTCGCAACTGACGTGCTGCGCTCGCCGCAGGCTTGAGTCTGACGTAACGTCAGACTTCACACTGGAAGGCTGACTTCCGGAGAGCGCCTTGCTCAGAATCGGCGAACTCGCCCGGCACGCCGGGCTCACGGTGCGCACGCTGCACCACTACGACGCCATCGGCTTGCTCAAGCCGTCGGCACGCTCCGAGGGCGGCTACCGCCTGTACACGCAGGCCGAGATCGCGCGGCTGCACGGCATCCAGGCGCTGCGCCACCTGGGGCTGTCGCTCGACGAGATCCGCGGCCTGCTCGACGAGGGCGGGCGCGCCACGCTGCCGGCCATCGTCGAGCAGCAGATCCGCTCGCTGGACCGCCAGATCGAGCAGGCCACGCAGCTGCGGCGGCTGCTGGCGTTGCTGCAGGACAAGTTCGCAGCCGGCGAGCAGCCCGACACGGGCGACTGGCTCGCGACGCTGCGTTCCATGACCACCTGCGACAAGTACTTCAGCCCGGACGAACTGAAGCTCATCTTCGGCAACTGGTCCCGGGTGGCCGAGGACTTCGCCGAATTGATGGCCGACATCTGCCGCTCGATGGAGCAGGGCGTGGTGGCCGACAGTCTGGCGGTCCAGCCGCTCGCGCACCGCTGGATGATGCTGATGAGCACCTGGCTCGGTGGTGACCTCGACCTGATGCAGCGCTGGGGCGAGATGTACAAGCGCGAGCACGCCACGCACAACAGCAGCGGGCCGTCGCTGGCCATGGTGCGATACATCGAGGGGCCCATCGACCAGCGCCTGCAGGCCTTGCGGCGCCACCTGACCTGGGACGAGCTACGGCGTCTCAAGCCGGTGCCGCAACACGAGTGGACTGCGCTGGAGGCGGCCGTGCGCGACGCGATGCAGCACGCCGTCGCGTCTTCCAGCGAGGCCGCGCAGACCCTGCATCTTCGCTGCGTCGGCCTGTACGACCGCATGGCCGACCGCGACGAAGCGCTGCGTGCCCGGCTGCTGGCCGCCTATGCGGCCGAGCCGGTCCTGGCGGCCGGCACGCCGCTGCCCGCCGATGTGCAGGCCTATCTGCACGCCGCTGCGCACCAGCTGCTTGACCCTCTCGTAGCGTGAGGCAGCAGACTCCTTGCCTGATCGAAAGGGAAGGAGCTTTTCCATGACTCGAACCACCCCACCGGACGGCGACCGAGCCGCGCTGTTCCGCGACCGCAATTTTCTGTGGCTGCTGGCCGGCGGCGCGATCTCGATGCTGGGCGACCAGTTCACGCTGATCGCATTGCCCTGGCTGGTGCTGCAGATGACCGGCGATCCGCTCGCACTGGGCCTCGTGCTCGGGCTGGCGAGCCTGCCGCGCGCACTGCTGATGCTGGTCGGCGGCGCGCTGGTCGACCGCTATGCGCCCAAGCGCGTGATGATGTGGACCAAGCACGCCAGCAGCGCCGCGCTGCTGCTGCTGGCGGTCCTGCTCGCCACGGGGCAGGCGACGCTGTGGACGATCGGCGCACTGGCCTTCGTGCTGGGCCTCGCGATGGCGTTCAGCATCCCGGCCGGCACGTCGATGCTGCCGCACGTCGTGGCCGCTCGGCACCTGCCGGCTGCCAACGGCGTGATGCTGGGCCTGCGGCAGATGTCTTTCTTCGTGGGGCCGCTGCTGGCCGGCGGGGTGATCGTCTGGTTCGGGCAGGGCGCATCGGAAGCGGCGATGGACACGCACGGACTGAGTGCAGCCTTTTTGTTCGATGCATTCAGCTTCGCGCTGTCGGCCTGGACGCTGTCGAAGGTGCGCCTGCTCGGGCAGACGGCAGCGGTCACCGGCGGCCACCCGGCCGTGTGGTCGTCGGTGATGCAGGGTTTGCGCTGGTGCTGGCAGGACCGCGACCTGCGCACCTGCTTCCTGTACTGGGCCGCGATCTCGCTGCTGATCACCGGGCCGCTGCAGATCGCGTTGCCGGTGCTGGCTCGCGAGCTGCCAGCGCCGGGGGCAGCTGCGTTCGGCCTGTTGATGGGCGCGCACGGGGCCGGCACGTTGCTGGGCATGGTGTTCGCGGGTGCGCGGCCGACCGCCCGCGTGCGCAACCTCGGCACGACGCTGCTGCTGGTCGACGCCTCGATCGGCGTGCTGGTGATGCCGCTCGGCCACATCGCCGCGCTGTGGCAGGGGCTTGCGTTGCTGATGCTCATCGGGCTGCTCGGCGGCTTCGTGCAGGTGGCGGTGTTCACGTGGATCCAGCGCCGGGTGCCGGCCGCCTACCTCGGGCGGACGATGAGCATCTTCATGTTCATCTTCATGGGGCTGGCGCCGGTGTCGGCCTCGGTGACGGGCTGGGTGATGCGGGAGGTCACGACGGCGCAATTGTTCCTCGCGTGCGGGGGGCTGATGCTGGCGGTGGTGGCGGCGGCGCTGCTGTCGTCGCGCATGCGGCATATCGCCGACGGGCCCGGTGCCACGGCGGCTGCCGGCCGTTGAGCGCCGCCGAGCGCAGGGCGCGCCGGCGCCCCGACGCACTACCATGCGCCCATCCCCGAGACTGTGCTTCTTCCACCATGAACCGACCGCTGCTGCTCGCGCTCGTCCACCTGTCCGAGGCTCATCGCGAGCTGATCTCCAGAGACTACGAACTGCTGTATGCGCCGAGTGCCGCCGAGCGTGAATCGCAGGTGCGCGAGCGCGGCGGCGAGGTCCGCGTCGTGCTGACCAACGGCACCACGGGCCTCACCGCGGCCGAGATCGACGCGATGCCGCGGCTCACGCTCGCCAGCGCCCTGGGCGCCGGCTACGAGAACCTGGCGCTGGACGCGGCACGCCAGCGTGGCATCGCGGCCAGCAACGGTGCCGGCTCCAACGACGACTGCGTCGCCGACCATGCCTGGGCGCTGTTGCTGGCTGTGGTGCGCGCCATTCCGGCCCAGGACCGCGCCTGCCGCGACGGCCTCTGGCGCGACAGGCTGCCGCTGCGCCCGCACCTCGCGGGCAAGCGCCTGGGCGTGCTCGGGCTGGGCACCATCGGCCGCAAGATCGCGCGGCGGGGGCTGGCGTTCGAGATGCAGGTGGGTTACCACAATCGCTCGCGCCGCAACGACGCCGAGCATGCGTACTTCGACAGCGTCGGCGCACTCGCCGAGTGGTGCGACTGCCTGGTCGTCGCGACGCCGGGCGGTGCCGGCACCCGCCATCTGGTCGACGCGCAGGTGCTGGAACGCCTGGGGCCGCATGGCTATCTCGTCAACATCGCGCGCGGCAGCGTGGTCGACACCGCGGCGCTGGCCCAGGCGCTGCGCGAGGGGCGCGTCGCAGGCGCCGCACTCGACGTGTACGAGAGCGAGCCGCAGCCGCCGCTGGAACTGCTCGACTTGCCCGGCGTGGTGCTGACACCGCACGTGGCGGGCTGGTCGCCCGAGGCGATCGATGCGTCGGTGAGCTTGTTCCTCGAGAACGCTCGCCGGCATTTCGCCGGCGAGCCCCTGCTGACGCCGATCTGATCGCGCTACCAGCGGCAGCCGTCGCCCTTCAGCGTGTCGTTTGCGAGCGGCACCACGGCGAGCAGGCCGCGGTCGCGATAGGCCGTCCGGCAATCGGGCTGCGCGGCCTTCTCCATGTCTTCGGCGAGCTTGGGCTTGCGCACGGGCGGCGGCGGCATCAGTGACAGCGCGCCGCGTGAGCCGCGGTTCATCGTCGGTCCATAGCGCGGGCCGGTCACCTCGAGATTGAGCGGGGCCGGCGCGGGTGCTGCGCCGGTGGCCGGTGCGCCCGTAGCGGCATCGGCCGCAGCAGGCCCAGGGCGAGCTGTCGGTGTTGTCGCGCCGTCGGCCGGGGCGGAGGGCGCCGCCGACGGGGGGGCCGCGGGCGCAGGGCGCGGGGCCGTCTGCGGGGCATCGACCGGCTCAGGGGCGCGCGGCGCGGGCGTGACGGGCGCGGGCGCCGGCGCTACTGCAGCGGGCGCCGGCTCTGCGGATGGTGCCACCGGTGTCGGCACAGGGGGCGCCGGCTCCACCACCGCCGGCGGTGCTGGCGGGACGACTCGCGCGGGCTCGGGAGCCGGCAGGGGCGCCGGCACGACGGGCGCCGGCTGCGATGCGGCCGGCTCCGGCGGGCGCACGGCTTCCTCGACGGGCAGGGGGGGAGGCGGCAGCGGTGCCGGTGTGGCGGGCTCGACCGGCTCTGGCACGGCGGACGGCTCCACTGGCAGCGGTGCCGGCGCGGGGGCAGACGCCGGCACGTCAGGCGTGGGGGCCCCTGACGGCGGCACGGGCACCGGTGCGGGCGGCGGCATCGTGGGCAGCGGCGACGGCTCACTCTCGGTTTTCGGCGGCGCGTCTCTGAGCAGTGGCTGCGGCTCTGGTTCGATGGGGCGCACGGGCGCCGGCGCAGGCTCGCGCGGTGCCGGGTCCGGAGGCGGGGACGTGGCGCGCTCGGGTGGCGCCGGCTCCAGAGGAGCGGCGTCGCGGGGGACCGGTTCCAGGGGGCGCGCTTCGGTGCGAGGCTCGGGGGCGACGACAGCGGCTGCGGGTGCCTCGACGCGGGGCGTCGGCAACGGCGCTTTAAGAGGGGCCGGTTCGGCCGGCACCGTCGCTGGCGCGGGAGCCGGTGTGACCGCCGGCGCAGCGGCCGGCCGCGGGGGCGCGGCGTCAGGTACTGAGGTCTCGGGTCGGGGCGCGGCCGCCTTGCGCGATGTCGGTGCTTTTTCCGGCGGCGCCGGGCGAGGCAGTGCGGGCTGCCGCGGCCGGCTCGGCGGGGGTGCGGCGGCCAGGGGCGGTGCACGCTGCAGTTCGACCGTCGCTGTGCCGCGGGCTGGCTCGGTGCGTGCGACAGGGCCTGCAGGCGCTTGCGACCGCCCGGTGGCCACTGGCGGGGTCGGTGGACCGAGCGGCACATTGCGCCAGCTCACCGTCAGCGCGTCGTTGCTGCGCACGCCGTCCGGCGACCCGCCACCCTGCACCGTGCCGAACACCAGCACCAGCAGCAGGTGCAGCAGCACCGCCAGCGTCACGCACTGCGTGAGCGAGGTCGGACGGGCGCCGGGCATGTCCCAGCGAGGCGGGGGAAGGCTGAGCGTGTTCACATCGGGGCGCCGGCCATCGGCACGAGGCGCACCTTAGCTCAAGCGGCCACGCCTCGGTATGCGGGCGCACGCGCGCAGCCTGGCGGTTTCATGCGACGGCCGGCTGGCGCCGCACGGCGCCGGGCGGCCGGCCGGTATAGCGCTTGAACGCGCGGCTGAAAGCGGCCTCGGACTGGTAGCCGAGCCGGGCACCCGTCTCGGCGACACCGGTGGCCGACTCCTTCAGCCAGCTCTCGGCCAGGTGCATGCGCCAGCGCGTCACGTACTGCATGGCGGGCTCGCCGACGAGTTGCGTGAAGCGCGCCGCGAAGGCCGAGCGCGACATGGCAGCCTCGGCCGCCAGCGACGCCAGCGTCCACGGGTGTGCGGGGTCACGGTGGATGCGGACGATCACGCGGCCGAGCTGCCGGTCTTGCAAGGCGCGCAGCCAGCCGGTGTGCGTGGCCGAGCCTTGTTCCAGCCAGGCGCGGATGGCCTGGATCACCAGAATGTCGGCCAGGCGTGTCATGACGGCTTCGCCTCCGGGCCGCATCTGCTGGGCTTCGGTCGCCATGAAGCGCAGCGTGCTGTACATCCATTCGGCCTGCGGCGGGCGCGACGCGTCCACGGCGATCACCGCCGGCAGCATCTGCACCAGATGCCGGGCCGCCGGGTGCTCGAAGCGAACCGCACCGCAAATCATCTGCACCGCGTCGCCGCCGCCGCCATGGCGCAGTACCTCGTAGCGCTCGCTGGCAATCTCTCGCGGCAGGTCGAACAGGCCCACCGCTGGCGCCCCGGGCTCGCTGAGCAGGCGGTGCCCATGGCCGTGCGGCACCAGCACCAGGTCGCCGGGCTGCAACTGGCGCATCGGCTCGCCGGGCACCTGCAGCCAGCAGCGGCCGGCGGTCACGACGTGGAACATCAGGCAGTCCGGCATCGGCGGCAGGTCCACGCCCCAGGGGGCGGTGACCTCGGAGCGGCAATAGAAGGTGCCGCTCATGCGCAGGAAGTGCAGGGCTTCGCCGAGCGGATCGGCGGTGTCCCAGGGCGGGTTGGGGTTCATCCGCAGGATGGTGCTCGCTGAATGACGATTCGTCCATCAAGTCTGGACGAATGAGCATGAAATCAGCGATGTTTGCCATTCAAAGTGCTGATCCTGCAAACCATACTGGACTCCATGTCAACCCAACCCGTGGAGATGAAGATGCAGACGAAACAAGCGACGACGATGAAGGTGCTGGTAATCGGTGCGAGCCGCGGCTCGGGCGCGGCGGCGGTGCAGGCATTGCTGGCGGCCGGCCATGAAGTGACGGCGTTCTCGCGCCAGAGCGTCGCGTCGCAAGGCGCCTCGCCGCGCCTGAAGGCGGTGGCCGGCGATGCGCTGCAGGCCGGGGATCTGGACCGGGTGATGCCGGGGCACGATGCGGTCGTCGTCACACTGGGCATCAGCGAAGACGCGCTGAGGGTGCGCCTGCGTGGGCCCCGCGACTCACCGTTGGATGTGCGCTCGCGCGGTACGCGCCAGGTGATCGACGCGATGCGCCGGCATGGTGTGCGCCGTCTGGTCGTCCAGACCAGCTTCGGCGTCGGCGAGACGCGCGACAAGCTGCCGTGGCTCTACCGAATGATGTTTGCGCTGTTGCTCAAGCCGCAGATCGCCGACACCGAGCGGCAGGAGCGGGCGGTGCGCGAAAGCGGGCTCGACTGGGTGCTGGCGCAGCCGGTGAACCTGACCGACGGCGACGAGGCTGACGCGGTGCTGGCGTCGGCGCAAGGCGACGTGCGCGGCATGAAGGTGGCGCGCCGGCAGGTGGCGCGCTTCCTGGCACAGGCGGTGGGCGACAGGGCCTGGCTCGGCCGCTCGGTCGCGCTGTCGGCCTGAGGCGTCTTCACTGCCGTTGTTCGGCCACGCGCTTCAGGTTGGCCAGGCCGGCCTCGAAGTCGGGGCCGACCATGCGGTCCATGCTGACGAACACCTGCATCAGCTTCGACAGGTACGGCGCCGGCCCGTGCATGGACCAGGTCACCAGGGTGCCGCTGCCGGCCGGCGCAAGCGTGAATTCGGCGGTGTTGTGCGCCTCGAAGGGCTTGAGGAAATCCAGCTGGATCTGCACGCGCGAGGGCTCGTTCGACTCGACGATCTCCATGCGGCCCTGGCCGACGTCGCTGTTGCCGTCCCAGGCGTAGACCGCCCCCTTGCCGGCCGGGGCGCCGCTGTGGGTGCGCTGCATCGCCGGGTCCTTCTTCTCCCACGGCGACCAGGCGGTCCAGCGGTGGAAGTCGTTGATGTAGGGGTGGACCGTGGCCGGGGGCGCGTCGATCGTGGTGCTGCGTTCGATGCGGAAGGTGTCGGGCAGCGTGGCGGCGTAGATCAAAACGCCGATGAACAGGGCGGCGACGATGCCGGCAAGGGTCTTGAGCATGGGTTCTCCTCCATAGGGGTCACGATAACGGGCGTCGTGAGCTGCGCCACCGGGGCGGTGGCGCAGCCGACTCCTGCACGACGAACGGTCGGGGCGGATTTCGACACGCGGCGCGCAGCTTGATCGGCCCGCGACATGGCGTCAAGCGCACGCATGAAGTGCATGCCGTGCGTCTTCCGCCATGCCGGCGGCGCGACTAGCCTTGCGTCATTGCATGTCAGCCGCTCGTCTCCATGTCGACCACCGCCACCTCGCCACCCTGCGCCGCTCCCGAACCTGCCTCGCCGGCCTGGGCGCTCGCCGGCTTGTCGCTGTCCATGCTGCTGCCCTCGCTCGGCATCAGCATCGCGAACGTCGCGCTGCCGACGCTGTCCACCGCGTTCGGTGCCTCGTTCAGCGAGGTCCAATGGATCGTCCTGGCCTATCTGCTGGCGAACACGACGCTGGTGGTCAGCGCGGGGAGGCTGGGAGACGTTGTCGGGCACCGCAGGCTGCTGGCCGCCGGGGCGGCGCTTTTCGCGCTCGCCTCGGTCGTGTGTGCCGTCGCACCCGTGCTATGGCTGCTGATCGCCGCGCGAGCGGTGCAAGGCGCCGCGGCCGCCGTCATGATGGCCCTCACGATGGCCCTGGTCGGGCAGACCGTGCCGAAGGCGAGGACCGGCCGTGCCATGAGGTGGCTGGGCACGATGTCCGCGGTCGGCACGGCGCTCGGCCCGTCGCTCGGCGGCCTGCTGATCGCCCGGTTCGGTTGGCCGGCGATCTTCCTGATCAACCTGCCGTTGGGCCTGCTGGCGGCACTGCTGGTGCTGCGCCACTTGCCCGCCGAGCGCGCGGCAGCGGGCCCGGACCGGCCCGGTTTCGACGGCACCGGCACGCTGCTGCTGGCCGCGACGCTCGGGGCTTATGCGCTGGCCATGACGACGGGGCGCAGCAGTTTCGGGCCGGTCAACCTGGCCCTGCTGGTTGTCGCCGTCGCAGGCACCGGGCTGTTCGTGTGGGTCGAGAGGCGTGCCGCATCGCCCTTGATCCGCCTTGGCGTGTTTCGCGATCGGGCACTCGGTGCCAGCCTGGCGAGCGGCCTGCTGGTGTCGGCCGTGGTGATGGCGACGCTCGTGGTCGGGCCGTTCCATCTTTCCGGTGCCCTGCGGCTCGACGCCATGCAGGTCGGCATCTTCATGTCGATGGGGCCGGCAGTCTCCGCGCTGACTGGCGCGCTGGCGGGGCGGCTGGTGGACCGGTTCGGTGCTTCGCGCATGGCTACCGGCGGCCTGGCAGGAATGGCGGCAGGTTGTCTTGCATTGTTCGCCTTGCCGGTGACGCTGGGCGTCGTGGGCTACGTCATGCCGATCATGGGGGTTACCGCGAGCTACGCGCTGTTCCAGGCGGCCAACAACACCGCGGTCATGGCCGAGGTGCCGCAGGCACAGCGTGGCCTGATCTCCGGGTTGCTGACCCTGGCGCGCAATCTCGGTCTCGTGACGGGGGCATCGGCGATGGGCGCGGTGTTTGCGCATGCCTGCGGCACGGCCGACGTCAGCACCGCGCAGCCCGCGGCCGTGGCCGCCGGCATGCAACTGACGTTCGCGGTCGCGGCGGCGCTGATGCTGGTGGCGCTGGCGATGTCCGCGGCCGGCCGCCGCTAAGGCACGGCGCGGCCGGGCGGGTCGGGTTCGCGGAAGTCGTCCGGCGTCGCCTCGTTCAGCGCGACCTTGGCCATCTGCAGGGCGCCGGTCGCGGTGGGTCCGTCGAACAGCACGACCAGTTGATCGACCGCCTCGGCGGCGGAGATGCCCTCCGGGCGCGGCTGTTGCGTGCCGGCGAGGATGCGCTGCGCGTCGGCGACGAGGTCCATGTAGGCGCGCAACGCCATTTCTTCCGGG
Organism: Caldimonas mangrovi; assembly: GCF_023721835.1. Classification (GTDB taxonomy): domain Bacteria; phylum Pseudomonadota; class Gammaproteobacteria; order Burkholderiales; family Burkholderiaceae_C; genus Caldimonas; species Caldimonas mangrovi. Next base: position 400,525 of record NZ_JAMKFE010000004.1, read on the forward strand.
CTCATCGTGCCCCCGCGGGTGGAGGTGTCGGCCATGATCGGTGCCCTCGGTGGTGGTCGAACCCGAGCAGCAAACATCAGTCCCGCACGCCCGCGTGCGCCTCCTCGGCAGTCTCGTAGATGTGCGGCGCCATTCCACGTGCGGCCAGCGCCGGCCCCAGCTTGGCGCGCAGGAAGCTGCTGGTGCTGTAGCGCGTCACCTTCAGGTAGTAGCGATCGACCAGGCCCCGCACCATCTCGGTCCAATCGTCCTCGACCAGCGGGTCGAGCTGGAAATGGTCGTAGTTCACCACGCCGTACACCTTGCGCTGAAGCGGCGCCAGACGCGCGACAACTTCGCGGCGCACGGCTTCCACGTCGTCGCGGGTGCGAACGGCCAGCCGCTCGAAGTTGATGAACAGCGTGTTCTGCTCGGCGTCGTAGGCCAGCCGGTCGGGCAGCGGGCGCATCAGCAGGCGGGCGCGCAAGCCCATCGGCCCGTCGCGGAACAAGGCCGCATCCATCACTGCCGGCTGCCGCTCGATCACCGGGACGAAGCCCATCAGCGCGAGCACGTCGCGTTCCGGGTCGAGCCCGGGAGCAATCTCGATCAGCTCCAACCCGCGTTCGTGCAGCCGGAATACGCAGCGCTCGGTGACGTAGAGCACGGGCTGGCCGCGGCGCAGTGCCTCGCGGCCGGAGAAGGTGCGGTGCTCGACCTGCGAGACGAACTTGCGCGCACCGTCACCGACCGTGAAGGTGCCGACGAAGACGACCTTCTTCGCGTTCTGGCTGATGTTGATGAAGCCGCCGGCCCCGGCCAGGCGCGGGCCGAATTTGCTGACGTTGAGATTGCCTTCGGCGTCGGCCTGTGCCAGCCCGAGGAAGGCGATGTCGAGGCCGCCGCCGTCGTAGAAGTCGAACTGGTAGGGCTGGTCGATGATGGCCTGCGTGTTGACCGCGGCGCCGAAGTTCAGGCCGCCCGCTGGAATGCCGCCGATGACGCCCGGCTCGGCCGTCAGCGTCAGCAGGTCGATCACGCGTTCTTCGGCGGCCACTGCGGCCACGCCTTCCGGCATGCCGATGCCGAGGTTCACCACGCTGTTGGGCAGCAGTTCGAGCGCGGCGCGTCGGGCGATGATCTTGCGGGGGCTCATCGGCATCGGCGCCACGCTGCTCGCGGGCACCCGGATCTCGCCGGCGTAGGCCGCGCTGTACGGCTCGGCGAACGTCTGGTGGTGGTACTCGGGCTTCTCGGCCAGCACCACGCAGTCGACCAGTGCCCCGGGGATCTTCACCTCGCGCGGATTGAGTGTGCCGCGCTCGGCCAGCCGCTCGACCTGCACGATGACGATGCCGCCGCTGTTGTGGGCAGCCATCGCAATCGCCAATGCCTCGAGTGTCAGGGCTTCGCGTTCCATCGTCACGTTCCCGTCGACGTCGGCGGTGGTGCCGCGCACCAGCGCCACATGGATCGGAAAGCTCTTGTAGAAGAGGTAGTCCTCCCCGTCGATCTCGAGGCGGCGCACCAGGGTATCGGGCGTGCGTTCGTTGACGCGCCCACCGCCGTGGCGCGGGTCGACGAAGGTGCCGAGTCCCACTTTCGAGACATGCCCGGGCTTGCCGGCGGCTATGTCTCGGAACAGGTGCGAGATCACGCCTTGCGGCAGGTTCCAGGCATCGATGCGGTTGTCCACAGCGAGCTTCTGCAGTGCTGGCACCAGCCCCCAGTGTCCGCCGATGACGCGCGCCACCAGGCCTGCGTGGCCGAAGTGGTTGAGGCCGCGGCTCTTGCCGTCGCCCTGGCCGGCGGCATAGACCAGCGTCAGGTCGCGCGGCGAGGTCGTCTCGATGAAGCGCTGCTCAAGTGCCACGGCCAGGTTCTCGGCAAAGCCGATGCCGACGAAGCCGCCGGTGGCCACGGTGTCGCCATCGGCGATCAGCCGCACGGCGTCGGCTGCACTCACCACCTTGCCTTGCGCCGTGCCCCTGAGAGCGGCCACGCGCTGGCGAGCCTTGTCCTGGTCGGTCATGGGTACTCCTCAGTCGCACATGTTCCGTCGCGCACCGGATCTCGACCATGAGGACAGTTCCTAGTCGACAGCTGTTTTTCTGCGCCCGACGCCGTCCTCCATGGCATGATCGACCGCATGCCCGAGCTTCCTCACTCCGCGACGCGCGTCGCGAGCCAGGCTCAGCCCGTCGTGCCCCAAGACCGGCCGGCAGGTGCCAGCGCGCGCATGGATGCCAAGACGCGCATCCGCCTGCGCATCGCGGCCTTTGCCGGCGCCGACTACGCGGTCAACGTGCTGATCCTTTTCTGCTACGCGGCGGTCGGCACCATCAGCTACCAGGTGCCGTGGCAGATCTTCGGGCTCTCGCTGCTGGCCAATGCTGCCTTTCTCGGCAGCATCGCGTCCGGCCTGTCCAGGCGGCTGCCCGATCCCTCGCTGACCGCGCCGCAGGTGGCGGCGGCGTGTGGCGTCAACATGGTCGCTCTGACGCTGGCACCGCAGATCGGCTACATGTTCGTGATCAACGTGTTCGTGCCGCTGTGTTACGGCAGCCTGTACTTCGAGCGGCGCGCCTTCCTGCTCGCCTGGGTGCTGCTGACAGCGGCCGTCGGGCTGGCCTTGTGGTCGACCGGCTTCCACCTCGGCATGGCGCTGTCCAGACCCGAAGAGAAGCTGCTGTTCCTGATCAACGTCGCGGTGGTGCTGGGACGCTTCCTCGCGATCAACGCCGAGGTGTCGCGGCTGCGTGCGGGCCTGCACCAGCGCAACAAGGCGCTGGCCGAGGCCACGGCGCGGCTCGAACACCTGGCGACACGCGACGAGCTGACCGGCCTGCCCAACCGGCGCGAAGCGCTGCGCGTGCTGCGGGCCGAGTGCGAACGCGCCGATCGCAACGGCTCGCGGTTGTGCGTCGCCATGGTCGATGCCGACCACTTCAAACACATCAACGACCAGCACGGCCACCACACCGGCGACGACGTGCTGCGTGAATTGAGCGGCGCGCTGCAAGCCGCGCTGCGCACCGCGGACCACGTGTTCCGCTACGGCGGCGAGGAGTTCCTCGTGCTGCTGGTCGACTGCGACGCCGCCGATCCGCTGGCGCCCGTCGAGCGCGCGCGCGCCGCGGTGGCCGCGCACCCATGGGATCGGCTGGTGCGCGGTCTGCGCGTCACCGTCTCGATCGGCTCGGCACAGCGCCAGCCGCACGAAGCGGTCGAGCAGGTGCTGCGTCGCGCCGACGCGGCGCTGTACGAAGCCAAGACGCAGGGCCGCAATCGCGTGCAGCTCGCGCGGTAGACCCTTCGGGCATCCCGCTTGCTGCCCTGGGCCATGCGGCTGGCGCCGAGCGCCCGGGGGGTCCGGGCCCGTGCCGGCGGGGAGACACGGCTATGCGCGCCCTGTGCTGGCACGGCAAGAACGACATCCGCCATGAAACGGTGCCCGACCCGAAGATCGAGCACGGGCGCGACGCCATCATCAAGATGAGCTGCTGCGCGATCTGCGGCTCCGACTTGCACCTGTTCGACGGCTTCATGCCGGGCATGAAGCCGGGCGACATCATGGGCCACGAGTTCATGGGCGAGGTGGTCGAGGTCGGCCGCGACAACCAGCGCCTGAAGGTCGGCGACCGGGTGGTCGTTCCCTTCACCATCACCTGCGGCGAATGCGACCAGTGCCGGCGCGGCAACTTCTCGGTGTGCGAGCGCAGCAACCGCAACAAGGACCTGGCCGACAAGGTGTTCGGCCACACCACGGCCGGCCTGTACGGCTACACGCACCTGACGGGTGGCTACCCCGGCGGGCAGGCCGAGTACGTCCGGGTGCCGTTCGCCGACACCGGGCCGGTCAAGGTGCCCGACGGGCTGACCGACGAACAGGTGCTCTTCCTGGGCGACATCTTCCCGACCGGCTGGCAGGCGGCGGTGCAGTGCGACATCCAGCCGACCGACACGGTGGCGATCTGGGGCGCCGGGCCGGTCGGCCAGATGGCGATTCGCAGCGCGGTGCTGCTGGGGGCCAGGCAGGTGGTCGTGATCGACCGTCTGCCGGACCGGCTCAGCATGGCGAAGGCCGGCGGGGCACTGACCATCAACTTCGAGGAAGAAAGCGTCGTCGACCGCCTCAACGAATTGACGCAGGGCAAGGGCCCGGAGAAGTGCATCGATGCGGTCGGCATGGAGGCGCACGTCACGCGCTCGATCGACTCGATGTATGACCGCGCCAAGCAGGCGGTCATGGCCGAGTCCGACCGCCCGCACGTGCTGCGGGAAATGATCTACGTGTGCCGCCCGGCCGGCACGCTGTCGGTGCCCGGTGTCTACGGCGGGCTGGTCGACAAGATCCCGTTCGGGGCGCTGATGAACAAGGGGCTGACGCTGCGCACCGGCCAGACCCACGTGAACCGCTGGACGGACGACCTGCTGCGCCGCATCGAGGAAGGGCAGATCGACCCGTCCTTCGTGATCACGCACCGCACCAGCCTCGAGCAAGGACCGCAGATGTACAAGACCTTCCGCGCGAAGGACGATGGCTGCATCAAGGTGGTCATGCGGCCCTGATCGACCCCACTTTCCCTGTACAGGTGAACCCATGAAGTATTCGTCGCAGAATCCCTTTCCCCGCCGCCCCTCACCGACCCGGGTCGCGCGCGGGCTCGGCCTCTTCAGCCTGGGCCTGGGGCTGGCCGAGGTGATGATGCCGGACGCCATCGCACGCTCGCTCGGCATGCCCGGCAAGGCTTCGATGGTGCGGGCCTTCGGCTGGCGCGAGATCGTCGCCGGCGCCGGGCTGCTGATGGCCGGCCACCCGCGCTTCTGGGTCTGGAAGCGGGTGGCCGGGGATGCACTCGACCTGTCGGTGCTGGCGTCGGCACTGCACGCGGGCAACCCGCACCGGGCGACGGCCATGGCGGCCTTTGCGGCGGTTGCCGGCGTCACGGCACTCGACCTCGGTTGCGCACGGGCGCTGCAGGCCGAGGAGCGCCGCCGCAACAGGCCCTGGGCCGACTACAGCGACCGCAGCGGCCTGCCGCAATCGCCGGAAGCGATGCGCGGCGTCGCCGCGGACCTCGAACTGCCGCGTGACATGCGCACGCCTGAGGCCTTGCGGCCCTACGGCACACTGCATTGAGATCCCCGTTGCACGGGGCGGTCGAAGCCTGCCCGCCGCGGGTTCCCCGCCTTCCTGCATGCGCGTCGTTTCCACCATAATCCGCGCGACGACACGATGAGGGGACGACCGACATGGCCCATCGCGCGAACCGGGCTCAGCGGCTGGTGGCGCTGTTCCTGCTGGGCTGTTTGCTGTTCAGCTTCCCGCTGCTGTCGATCTTCAATTCCGACAGCACGGTGTTCGGCATTCCGGTCCTGTACGCCTATCTGTTCGCTGCCTGGGCGGCACTGATCACGCTGGCCATCGTCATCGTCGAACGCAGCTGACGCCATGTTGCTCGGCGGCGTCATCCTTCTCGCGTCGTTGGCCTACCTGGGCGTGCTGTTCGCCATTGCGTACTGGGGCGACAAGCGTGCCGATGCCGGCCGCTCGCTGATCGCCAACCCCTACATCTACGCGCTGTCGATGGCGGTGTATGCCACCTCGTGGACCTTCTACGGCAGCGTCGGCCGCGCGGCGGCCAGCGGCGTCGGCTTCCTGCCGATCTATCTCGGCCCCACGCTGATGGCGGCCCTGTGGTGGCTGGTACTGCGCAAGATGATCCGCATCAGCAAGGCCAACCGCATCACCTCGATCGCCGACTTCATCGCGGCGCGCTACGGCAAGAGCAGCCTGCTCGGCGGCCTGGTCACGGTGATTGCGGTGGTCGGCATCATTCCGTACATCGCGCTGCAGTTGAAGGCGGTCTCGGCCAGCTTCCTGATCCTGCTGCAATACCCGGCCGTGGTGATGCCGCACAAGGGCGAAGCGGTGGACCTGTTCAAGGACACGGCGCTGTATGTGGCGCTGCTGCTGGCGGCCTTCACGATCGTGTTCGGCACCCGCCACCTCGACGCCACCGAACGCCACGAGGGCATGGTCGCCGCGGTGGCGTTCGAGTCGGTGGTCAAGCTGCTGGCCTTCCTGGCGGTCGGTGCCTTCGTCACGTTCTGGCTCTACGACGGTTTTGCCGACGTGTTCGCGCAGGCGCGTGCGTTGCCGAACATCGAGGAACTGCTGACGCTGGGTGGCGCGGCGGGCACCTACGGCTCGTGGGCCTCGCTGATCTTCCTGTCGATGCTGTCCATCCTGTTCCTGCCGCGGCAGTTCCAGATCAGCGTGGTCGAGAACGTCAACGAAAACCACCTGGCCAAGGCCATCTGGCTGTTCCCGGCCTACCTGCTGGCGATCAACGTCTTCGTGCTGCCCATCACCTTCGCCGGGTTGATGCACTTCCCCGGCGGGGAGATCGACGCCGACACCTTCGTGCTGACGCTGCCGATGGCGCACCAGCAGGAGGCGCTGGCGCTGTTCGTCTTCATCGGCGGGTTGTCCGCGGCCACCGGCATGGTCATCGTCGAGACCATCGCGCTGTCGACGATGATCTGCAACGACCTGGTGATGCCCGTGCTGCTGCGCTGGAAGGGCTTGGCGCTGGCGCAGCGGGCCGACCTGTCTCGCCTGCTGCTGGGCATTCGCCGCGGCGCCATCGTGCTGCTGATGATGCTGGGCTATGCCTACTACCGCATCGCTGGCGAGGCCTATGCGCTGGTGGCCATCGGGCTGGTGTCGTTCGCGGCAGTGGCGCAGTTCGCGCCGGCGATGCTGGGCGGCATGTACTGGAAGCAGGGCACCCACGCGGGCGCGCTGACCGGCTTGTCGCTCGGCTTTGCGTTGTGGGCCTACACGCTGCTGCTGCCGTCGTTCGCCAAGTCGGGCTGGCTGCCGATCGCCTTCGTCGAACAGGGGCCGTGGGGGGTCGAGTGGCTGAAGCCGCTGGCGCTGTTCGGGCTGAACGGGCTGGACGACATCAGCCATTCCTTGTTCTGGAGCCTGCTGGCCAACATCGGCGGCTACCTGCTCGTCTCGCTGCTCGGCCGGCAGAGCATCCGCGAGCACGCACAGGCGCTGCTGTTCGTCGACGTGTTCAAGGTGGCCGGCGGCGGCTCGGGCCTGTGGCGCGGCAGTGCTTCGGTGCACGAGATCGTCACGCTCGTCGGGCGTTTCATCGGCCCGGCGCGCGCCAACGACGCCTTTGCCGACTACGCCGCCCAGCGGGGCATGAAGTCGGCCGCAGCGCTGCAGCCGGACGCAGCCCTGGTGCACTACGCCGAGAACCTGCTGGCCGGTGCCATCGGCGCGGCGTCGGCCCGCGTGATGATCGCGTCGGTGGTCAAGGAAGAGCCGCTGAGCATGGAAGAGGTGCTCGACATCCTGGACGAGGCCTCGCAGCTGATCGCGTACAGCCGCAAGCTGGAGCAGAAGTCGCGCGAGCTGGAGGCCGCCACCGCCGAGCTGCGCGAAGCCAATGCCCGGCTGCAGGAGCTCGACCGGCTGAAAGACGACTTCATCAGCACCGTCACGCACGAGCTGCGCACGCCGCTCACGTCGATCCGGGCGTTCTCGGAGATCCTGCAGGGCCAGCCCGACATGGAGCCGGTGCGGCGCGAGCAGTTCATCTCCATCATCGTCAAGGAGAGCGAACGCCTGACGCGGCTGATCAACCAGGTGCTCGACCTCGCGAAGCTGGAGTCGGGCAACGCCGAATGGCATTCCACCGAGCTGGACCTGAAGCAGGTCATCGACGATGCCGTCTCGGCCACCAGCGGCCTGATGCGCGAGCACGGCGTGACGCCGACGCTGCGCCTGCCGCCCGCCGTGCCGCCCGTGCGCGCCGACCGTGACCGGCTGATGCAGGTGATGCTGAACCTGATCTCGAACGCCGTGAAGTTCTGCGACCGCGACGACGGCCGCGTGGCCATCGCGCTGCATGTGCTGAACGACCGCCTGCGCGTCGACGTGCGCGACAACGGGCCCGGCATCGACCCGCTGCACCACGAAACTGTCTTCGAGAAATTTCGCCAGGTGGGTGACACCATGACCGGCAAACCGCAGGGCACCGGACTGGGGCTGCCGATCAGCCGCCAGATCGTGCAGCATTTCGGAGGCACACTGTGGGTCGACAGCGTGCTGGGGCAGGGTGCCACCTTTTCCTTCACGCTGCCGCTCGATGTACACCGTGCGCCGCCACGGCAGGCCGCGCCGCAGGAGACAGACATTCCATGAACGCCACCGTGTCGAAGCAGACCGTCCTGATCGCCGACGACGAGCCCAACATCGTCATCTCGCTCGAATACCTGCTGGAGCAGGCCGGCTACCGGGTGATCGTGGCGCACGACGGCCAGGAAGCATTCGAGGCGGTGGTCCGCGAACGGCCCGACCTGGTGCTGCTCGACGTGATGCTGCCCCGTTTGAGCGGCTTCGACGTGTGCCAGAAGATCCGCGAGGACGCTGCGCTGCAGCGCGTGCGCGTGGTGATGCTCACCGCCAAGGGCCGCGAGGTCGAGATGAGCAAAGGCATCGCGCTCGGCGCCGACGCCTACGTCACCAAACCGTTCTCGACGAAAGAACTGCTCGCGCAGATTGCCGAGCAGTTGGGGGCGCTGCCCGGCGCATGAGCCGTCCATGAAGCTGCACATGAAGTTCGCGCTCTGGCTGTCGGCCTTGTACGTGATCGTGCTGGCCGCTGTCGGCCTGACGGCTTTCGCGCTGTGGGCCGACCTGGCCGCGTGGGAGCGCGAAACGCTGTGGCCGATGCTGGAGGCGCGGCTGACCCTGCTGGTGCTGGCGGCGCTGCTGCTGCCCTTCGTGCTGGGCGTGCTGCTGAAGAAGTGGTTCGCCGACTACCCTGCCGCGACACGGCGGCTCGCCGAGGAAGCGCGCATTGCGTACACCGTCAACCCCTATCACCACGTCGAGGCGCGCGGTGCGGTCGAACTGGCCGAGCTGGCCGGCGAGATCAACGCGTTCGCCGCGGCGCATGCGCAGTTGCGCGAAGGCTTCGACGCGCGCGTCGAGGAAGCGAACCGCCGTGTCGAGCGCGAGAAGAACCGCCTGGCGGCATTGATGTCCGAGCTGGCGCAGAGCGTGCTGGTGTGCAATGCCGAGGGGCGCATCCTGCTCTACAACGCGCGTGCCACCGAGTTGCTCGACCTGGCGGTAACGCAGCGACAGGGCGGCTCGCCGGTGGGCCTGGGCCGTTCGGTGTTCGGGGTGCTGGACAAGGGCGCCATCGTGCATGCGCTCGACAAGCTGCGTTATCGCCTGACGCACCCCGACGGCGGGCAGGCCGGCGCGCATTTCGTCACCGCACGCGGCCGGCGCCTGCTGCGGGCCCAGATGGCCCCCGTGCTCGACGCCGCGGGCGGCCTCGACGGCTTCGTGCTGGTGCTCGAAGACGTGACCCGCTCGATGGAGCTGGCCGGCCGCCGCGACGCCGTGTTGCAGACGCTGACCGAAGGCACGCGGGCATCGCTCGCCAACATCCGCGCGGCCGTCGAGACGGTGCGCCAGTTCCCGCAGATGGACGAGCCGCGGCGCGAGCGTTTCATCGAGGTGATCCAGGACGAGGCACGGCGGTTGTCGGAGCGCCTCGACGAGACCCTGCTGCACGACGCCGACACGCTGCGCGGGCAATGGCCGCTCGAGGACATGCAGGCCGGCGACCTGGTGCTGGCGCTGCAACGCAGCGTCGAAGGCACGCTGGGCCTGACAACACGGCTGGCTGTCGGCCGTGAGCCGCTGTGGCTGAGCGTCGACAGCTATTCGCTGGTGCAGGCCCTGACCTACATCGCCGGCCGCATCCAGGCCAGCTTCGGCGCGCACGAGGTCACCTTCGAGCTGGCCGCGCAGGGCCGGCTCGCGGTGCTGTCCCTGCGGTGGGAAGGGGAGCCTCTCGACGCGGCCACTCTGCACGACTGGGAGGAGCAGCCCTTTGCGCCCGGTGCCGAAGGCCGCGCGCCGACGCTGCGCGAGGTGCTGCACCGCCACGGCGGCGAGATCTGGTGCCAGAGCGACCGTCTGCTGGGGCAAAGCCACGTTTCGCTGCAACTGCCCACGACCGAACCTGAACGCGTGCCGGCTTCCCCTGCAACGGCGCAGGGCAGGCCGGTGTACTACGACTTCGACCTGTTCAGCCAGCCTGGGCAGACGCCGGAACTCGACGAGCGCCGCCTGAGCGACCTGTCGTACACGGTGTTCGACACCGAGACCACCGGCCTGTCGCCGTCGGAAGGCGACGAGATCGTCTCCATCGGTGCGGTGCGTATCGTCAACGGTCGCTTGCTCAAGCAGGAGTGCTACGAGCAACTGGTCGACCCGCGCCGCGCGATCCGCAAGGAGTCGCAAGCGGTGCACGGCATCAGCACACAGATGCTGCAGGGGCAGCCGACCATCGAGCAGGTCCTGCCGGTGTTCCATGGCTTTGCCGAAGACACCGTGCTGGTCGCCCACAACGCCGCGTTCGACATGCGCTTCCTGCAGCTGAAGGAAGTGAGTGCCGGCGTGCGCTTCATCCAGCCGGTGCTCGACACGCTGCTGTTGTCGGCGCTGGTGCACCCGGGCCACCCCGACGAGGAGCACCGGCTCGAGCAGATCGCCGCGCGGCTGGGCATCCCGGTGGTGGGCCGCCACACCGCGCTCGGTGACGCCATCGTCACCGGCGAGGTGTTCCTGAAGCTGATCCCGCTGCTGGCCGAGCGCGGCATCCACACGCTGCGGCAGGCGCGCGAAGCGTCGCAGAAGACGCTGTATGCCAAGGTGAGGTACTGAAGCCGCCCGTGGCCGGCTGCGCGGGTGCGGCATTTGCTGCAACTGCTGCGTGTCCTACCCACCCCGAGGAGTCCCGCCATGGCCCACGAGCAGCACACCTCCTGCATCGAAGCCTGCTATGCCTGTGCCGACGCCTGCGACCGCTGCGCGATGGCCTGCCTGGCTGAGCCCGACCCGCAGCAGCTTGCCCGCTGCGTTGCGCTGACCGTCGACTGTGCGCAGGCCTGCCGCCTGGCATCCGCGTTCATGGCCCGCGCCAGCGCCTATGACGGCGCCGCCTGTGCCTTCTGCACCATGATGTGCGACGCCTGCGCCGAAGAATGCGAACGCCACCGGACCGACGCCTGCCTCGACTGCGCGCGTGCCTGCCGCCGATGTGCCGGCGAGTGCCAGGCGATGACGGAGTTCATTCCGCGTGCGACCGACGTGACCGGCACGCACGCGCACCACTGAGCGGCCGGCGCTTCAACCCTGGTTGTTTGCTGTCCCGCGCTGCCGCGCGCGAAACGCCGCGACTTTCGCGCGGTTGCCGCACAGTGCGGCGCTGCAGAACAGTCGGCGCTGGCCCTTGGTGCGGTCGAGGAAAGTCAGCGAGCAGCCGGCGCCGACGCATGACTTGACGGACTGAGGGCGAGCGTGGGCCAGCAGCTCGCCGACAGCCACCGCGAGCAGGCCTGCCATCGACTGCGGACCCGGCAACTCCGGCACCCAGCGCAGGCCGAGTTCGTGACCGTGCCACTGCAGCTCGTGCCGGTATTGCACCTGCCGCATCCGGACGTGCAGCCGATCGAGCATCGGCGGCGTCACGGAGCCGTTGCGCCAGGCGATTACCAGCTCGCGGCCGAGTTCTCGCAGGTCGCGCACCTGTTCGAGTGCTGCCGTCCATTCGCCGAGGCGATGGCTTCCGGCCAGCAGTGCTTGCACTTCGGGCGCCTCCCACGACGCCTGCGCCACCCACTCTTTCAACGACGCGGCGTCGGCCAGCAGCTCTCGCCGCCCGTCGCCCTGGCCGACCACCGTGTTGAGCAGGTCGAGCGCCAGGTGATCGCCCACGAACAGGAAAGCGGCGTGGCCGTGCGCTGCGGCGGCCAGGTGTCCAGTTGACGGCATCGTCCCCTCTCGGTTAACCTAATAAAACGATATTAACAGGTTACTCAAATGAAGCTGTTCACCCGACTCCTGGTAGCCACCACAGCCGCCGTCGCGACGCTCGCCCACGCGGGGCAGCCCAGCGAAGTGGGCGACCTGCCCGCCGTGCACTCCCGCTACGCCACCGTCGACGGCGTACGGATCTTCTACCGCGAAGCCGGCCACTCCAGCCTGCCGCACATCGTGCTGCTGCACGGGTTCCCGTCGTCGTCGCACATGTACAGGAAGCTGATCCCGCTGCTGGCCACGCGCTTTCACGTGATTGCGCCCGACTACCCCGGCTTCGGGCATTCCGACATGCCGGCGCCCACCGAGTACCGCTACACCTTCGACCGCCTGGCGACGACCATGGACCGGTTTCTGCAGGCCGTGGGGGTGGCGCGCTACGTGTTGTACATGCAGGACTATGGCGGCCCCGTCGGACTGCGCATCGCCGCTGCGCACCCGCAGCGGGTGGCCGGGCTGGTGGCTCAAAACGCCAACGCCTATGACGAGGGCTTGAGCCCCGAAGTGATGAAGGTGCTGCGGCCCCTGTGGGCGCAACGCACACCCGACACCGAAGCACCGGTGCGCGGGTTCTTCACGCTGGAGGCCACGCGAGGGCAATACACGGCCGGCGCACGCCATCCCGAAGCACTGGACCCCGACGCCTGGGTGTTCGACCAGGCCTTGCTCGACCGACCGGGCAACCACGAGGTCCAGCTGTCCCTGCTGGCCGACTATGGGAGCAACGTCTCGCTGTACCCGCAGTGGCAGCGTTATTTGCGCAAGCACCAGCCGGCGATGCTGATCGCGTGGGGGCGAGGCGACCCGTTCTTCCTGGAAGCCGGCGCTCATGCATATTTGCGCGACGTGCCCGGTGCGCGACTGGTGCTGCTCGACACCGGGCACTTTGCGCTGGAGGAAGAGGCGCCGCGCGTTGCGCGGGAGATCATCGCGACGTTTGCGGGCGGGCAGGTGCCATAACCGCTGGCCTTGCATGTGCGGCCACGCGGTGATTGCCGCTGCCTGCGGCCGCTGTCACTTCGGTGAGCGGCCCCCGACCTGCTCCGAGGCCTTGTGTTGCCTGCGAAGTCGAAGGACCTGGATCGTCAAACCGACGACGAGAGTGCCGAGAAGCGCGGCGTGCACCGCTCGAAGCAGCGGCGACTGCAGGTCCGTCACGAGAGGGTGTTCGGCAGGAAGGCGACGCAGGGTTTCGGTTGCTGTGGGCAGCATCAGGAGAAAGGCGGTCAAGCTCAGGGACACGGTCTCGACATAGCTCGATGCGCGCCCGAGCCGGGGCAGACGTCCGACGCCGTACCCAATGAGCAGGAAGAGAAGTGTCAAGACGGCGATCGCGTACCCGGCGGCCTCGCGCGTCACGAAGAAGACGGTGCCGGCGCCCACGAGCATGGCCACCAGGTAGAGCAGCCCCGGCCTCGATCGGGGCACGATCCTTCCGTCACGCGCAAACATGTAGATCGCCGCTGGAATCGCCGGCAAGCTGCCCAGCGTGTGCAACCAGCCTATCGTCGAAATTTCGGACATGAGTTTTCCTGTTGGGTTGCGTGGTGGGTGAGCGGACTGCCACGCGAACGTTGTGCCCGGAAACCCGTCACGACGCGCAGCGGAGTCCGGCCTGTGCGAACCCGTTCAATGCCCGGCAGTCTTGCCCAGGCGCTGGAGGAGGGGGCGCGCAATGCTGCCGAAGACGGTGGTGTCGCCATGGGCGCGTGCCGAAAACATGGCGCCGTGTACCGTGGCAATGAACAGCTCCGCTTCAGCTGCGGCTGTACCCGTCAGATGGATGGTTTTTTCCCGCACGCCGGCGCGGAGCACCTGGACCAGCCAGGTGGACAAGGCGTTGAAATGGGTGCGCACTTCAATGGCGACTGCCTCTGGAAGGATCGGCATCTGGCTGGCGAGCAAGGCACAGATGCACAGCGGTGAACTGGCGTCCGAGATGCACGCTTCCCAATAGCGAACATATGCCCGGAGCTGGCCCATCGGCTCCGGAACGCTCTGGCTCAGAGCCGCCATGCCGGCCGCGGCCTCCTCGCGGTATTGCTTCACCAGGACGCGTACCAGCTCCGCCTTGCTCGGAAAGTGGTGGTGGATGCTGGCATTGCGGATCCCGACGATCCCTGCGATGTCGGCGTAGCTGAAACCGTTGTAGCCACCGGCCATGAGCAGCGTACGCGCGCATCTCAGGATGTCGTCGGCAGTGTTCGAGGTTTTGACCATGCGTATCACTCTACCTACTAGTAGGTAGAGTGTCAATGCAGAGGGCTGGCTCCCTCCGCATGCAGATTTCCAGTCGGGCTCGGCCGCGCACCGCCGGCTGAAGGACGGCAGTTCCTCCGGGGCCGGTCGCAGCAAAATGAAACCACATATAATGAGAACGATTTGCATTCACCTTTCGGCCTTTCCCTCCAGCGGCCGTGGGGCACAGGAAGGGTTTCGTGGTCACCGATCTTGCATACCGCCGGCATGTCGCAACGCTGCATGCGCATCGCCGTCGCGGGGTGCAACCGCGGCGTCGCGTCCTCCCATGAGCCTGGCCGCCGCGCTGCTCCAGCACTACGACGACCTGGTGGATCACCTGCGTCGGCGCTTTGGTGACCGGGGCTTCGCGCGCGAGGTGGTGCACGACGTCTGCGTCTGCATCCTGGCTGATCCCCCGCGCGAAACGATACGTGTGCCGCAGGCCTTCCTGCGCCGCCTGTCGGTGGATCTGGCCATCGATCGCCACAGAGTCGAAGCCGGTCGGCGCGCATGGGTGGAGAGCGTGGCCGAACTGCCTGAGGTCGAGGCACCCGGCGCCACCCCCGAAGCGCAATACGCCTTCCGGCAGACCCTGGTGGCGCTGGCCCGCACCATCGAGGCCCTGCCACCGCGATGCCGCGACGTGTTCGTCCTGCATCAGCTGCACGACATCCCGCAGGCGGAGATCGCCGAGCGCCTGGGCATCTCGCGCAACATGGTGGCGCAGCACATGATGCGCGCCATGCGCAGCATCCGCCCGGTGCTGCAAGGGGCTCTGGAGGCACAGGCGTCATGACGAACCCTCGATCCGCCGCACCCCTTGCCGAGCCTGAACATCGCGATCCTGAGCCGCCGGTCGCCGGGGCTGCCCGGCCGCGGCACGACGACCCGCTGGAACGCTACAAGGCGGCGTTGCGCGAGCGTTTTCCCGGGCCTGACGAAATCTTCCGTGAGGCCGAGCAACGGCAGCGGGCGCGCCGGGCGGCCGTAAAGGCAGGTGCCGCCATCGGCACCTCGACGGCCGCTGCGGCCGTTCTGGCGGCTTGCCTGTGGTTCTTGGACCCCGCCTATCGCACCGATGCCTTTGCCACCGCCGCGGGAGAAACCGCCACCCACACGCTGGCGGACACCAGCACCGTCACGCTCAACACCGGCACCACGCTCGAAGCGACGTGGCACTTGCGCTCGCGCCGACTGCAACTGAAGCGCGGCGAGGCCATGTTCAGCGTGGCGCACGGTGCACGGGACTTCACCGTGCAAGCCGGTGACACGATCATCCGCGACATCGGCACGGCCTTCAACGTGCGACTCGAGGAAGCGCGGGAAGACTCCCGCGTCACCGTCGCCGTGGTGGAAGGTGCCGTGGAAGTACGCAGAGGCGCCGGCCGCGAGGTGCGCCTCACCACCGGCCAGACGATCACGGCCGGCCCGGCAGGCCTGGAGCGTCCGCGCGCCATGGACCTGGCACCGCTGACCGCCTGGCAGCGGGGCAAGCTGGTGTTCGACGGCACGTCACTGGACCTCGCCGTCGCCGAGATGCGTCGCTACCGCGCCGCCCCCATCGTGCTGGAGGTGCCCGATGCGCAGGCGGCAGCGCTTCGGTTGTCCGGCGAGTTCGACCACCAACGGATAGACGCGCTGCTCGACCTGCTGCCCACCGTCCTGCCGCTGCGCGTGCGGCGCCTGCCGGACGGGCAGGTGGTCATCGCCGCCGCGGCGATGGCGGCGGGCCGGGCCGGGCCGTGAAGGCCCAAAAAAAAAGCCAGCTGCCGACCTCAACATCCGGACCCGCCCATTCGGCTGACTTCCTGAACCCCTTGTTGTTCGGGTTTCCTTCACCAGGAGTCAACCGCATGCATCGACAGCCGGCATCCCGTTCTTTCCCCAACCTGCGGCGGCACCTGGCGGCCATGGCCGCCGGACTGCTGCTGGCCGGCAGCGCCTTGGCGCAGGGCACCCCCGTGGCCATCGACATTGCCGCGCAGCCGCTGGACAAAGCGATCGCCGCGCTGGCACGGCAGACCGGTGCACAGATCGTGTTCTCCACCGCGCTGGCCGAGGGCAAGACGGCCCCGTCCGTGCACGGCACGCTTTCCGTGCGCGAGGCGCTGCAACGCCTGCTCGCCGGCTCGGGGCTGGCGCTGCAGTCTCCCGATGACCAGACCTTCACGGTCGTGCGGGCCGAGCCACAGGCCGAGGCGCAAACGACGCTGCCCACGGTCGTCGTCAGGGCCGGGGTGGAGCAGGAGTCCGCCACCGGGCCCATGCGCGGTTACGCAGCCCGGCGCAGCGCCAGCGGCACCAAGATCGACGCCTCTCTGCTGGAGACGCCGCAATCCGTCGCGATCGTGGGGGCCGAGCAGATCGCGGATCAGAAAGCGACCAGCGTCACCGAGGCCTTGGCCTACACCCCGGGCGTGATGGCCGACCCCGGCTACGCCAACTCCTACGATGTGCTCTACAGCCGCGGCTTCCGGCTGCAGGACGGCAGCGGCGGGGTCTATCGCGACGGGCTGAAGCTCGGCGGTTCGGGCTGGGCCACGGGCCAGCAGGAAACCTATGGCCTCGAGCGCATCGAGTTGCTCAAGGGCGCAGCGTCCGTGTTGTATGGCGCGGCGGCGCCCGGCGGTGTGCTCAATGTCGTCACCAAGCAACCGCGCGCCGACCATGTGAACGAAGTCATCGCCGAGGCGGGCAACCAGGCCCACCGCGCGCTCGCGGCCGACCTGGGCGCCCAGCTCTCTGACGACTGGACGGGCCGCCTGGTGCTGCTCGCTCGCAACGCCGACACCTCGGTCGATCACATCCCGAACAATGTGCGCTATGTCGCTCCGTCGCTGCGCTGGACGCCGAATGCGGACACGTCGCTGACGCTGCTCGCCCATCACGTCGAACGCCGCACCGCCTACATCTGGGGCGTGCCGGTCGAGGGCTCGCTGCTGACCAGCCCCTACGGCAAGCTGCCGCGGGATCGCTTCGTCGGCGAACCCGGCTTCGATCGTCAGGACACCAGGCAAACGTCGTTCGGCTGGCTGCTCACACACGACTTCTCCAGCACGTTGAGCCTGCATCACGGCCTGCGCTGGATCGACAGCGAAAACCATGTGCGCTTCACCAACCTGAACTCGAGCGCCACCACCGACCCGCGCGAGTTCCAGCGCCGCGCCATCGACGAACTGGAAACCACGCGCGGCATCAGTGCCGATACCCGGGTCCAGGCCGAGTTCGACACGGGCCCGCTGCGCCACAAGGCCGTGGCCGGCGTCGATCTGGCCAACCACCACATCGGCAGCGTCTGGCAGCTTGCCAGCCTGGGGCCGCTGAACCTCTTCGACCCCGTCTACGGTGCGGTTCCCGGCAGCTTCGTTCCTTTGTCCGACGACCGGGAGCATCAGCGCCGAGTCGGTCTGTACCTGCAAGACCAGTTCAAGATCGGTGCGGCGACCGCGCTGGCCGGCGTGCGGCGCGACGAAGTGCGCAGCAAGCTCAACGGCGACACCGAGAAGACAGGCGCCACCACGGGCCGGCTGGGGCTGGTCTGGGAGGTCGCTCCCGGTGTGGCGCCTTTCGTCAGCTGGAGCCAGAGCTTCGAGCCCGTCGCCGGGACCGACAACGACGGCCAGCGCTACAAGCCCACGCGTGGAGAGCAGATGGAGCTCGGCGTGCGCTGGCAGCGTGGCGATCTCGTGGCCTCGGCCGCCGTGTTCCACCTGACTCAGGCCAACGTGCTCAAGAACCGTACCGGCCTGGACAAGGCCGTGCAGACCGGCGAGGTGCGCTCACGCGGCCTCGAACTCGAAGCCAAGGGGCCGATTGCGCGCAACGTGCATCTGATCGCCTCCTATGCCTATACCGACGCCGAGACGACGAAGAGCGAGGAAGCCGACGAGATCGGCAAGCCGGTCAGCTACCAGCCGCGCCACCAGGCGTCACTGTGGACGCGCTTCGACCACGTGTGGACACCGGGCCTGCAGCTGGGCGTGGGAGCGCGACACGTGGGCAGCACGTCGGACTGGGGGGGCACGGAGGCGCGCGTTCCTTCCTACACCACGTGGGACGCGCTGATCGGCTACACCACCGGGCCGTGGACCTGGCGCCTCAACGTCAACAACCTCACCGACAAGACCACGCTGTTGTGCAACGGAGGATGGTGCGTGTACGGCGACGGCTTGCGCGCCACGGCGTCACTGGCGTACCGGTGGTGAGCTGGTCCTGCGCACGCCGCTCCCGGTGAAATCCGTCCTGCGCCCGACACTCGTCCTGGTCCACCGCTGGGTGGGCCTGGCCCTGGCCGGCTTTCTGCTGCTGGCCGGGCTGACGGGTGCGCTGCTGACGTGGTATGAGGAGCTGGACGCCTGGGCCAGCCCGCAGTTGCTGCGCGTGGCACCGCCCGCGCTGGGCGCCGCGATGCTGAGCCCGCTGGCGCTGCGCGAGAAGGTGCAGGCCGAGTTCCCCCAGGCCTATGTCCCCATGGCGTATTTGCGGCAGGAGCCCGGGCACGCCGCCGTGGTGCGGCTGTTCGGCCGGCCGGACCCGGTCACCGGCGAACTGACCGAGCCGTCCTGCGACCAGGTCTTCGTGAACCCGTACACCGGGCAGGTCCTGGGCGAACGCAAGTGGGGCGACATCACCCAGGGCCTGAAAAATCTCATGCCCTTCATCTACCGGCTGCACTATTCATTGGCGCTGGACGCCGCGGGCAGCACCTTGCTGGGCATCGTGGCCTTGCTATGGACGTTGGACTGTTTCGTCGGGGCCTGGCTCACCTTGCCGGCGACGCGCATGCCGGCCGCATCGCGCGGGGGCACGACGCCGCCTTCGGCGCCATGGCGTGGTCCCGTGGCCGCTCAGCGCCGGAGGGCCTGGCCCGTGGCCAGGCAGTGGCTGGTGCGCTGGGGGCCGTCGTGGAAACTGCGTCTGGGCAGCGGGGCCTACAAGATCAGCTTCGACCTGCACCGCGCGGGCGGTTTATGGACCTGGGCCGTGCTGTTCGTGCTGGCTTGGAGCAGCGTGGCCTTCAACCTGCACGACGAGGTCTATGACCCCGTGATGCGGGCCCTGTTCGCATACCAGCCCGAGAGGGAGTCTCTGCCGCGGCCGCAGCGACTCGATCTCAGCCCCGCGCTGGTGTGGGATGACGCACTCGCCACGGGCCGGCGACTGATGGCGGAGCAAGCCCGCAGACACCGCTTCACCGTGCACGACGAAACCCTGCTGGTGCACGACCCGCGCGTGGGCCTGCGCGGCACCTGGCGCTATCAGGTGCGAAGCAGCCGCGACATTCGCGACCGCTGGGGCAGCACCCAGGTGATCTTCGACGCCGAAACGGGTGAGCTGCTGCAAACCTGGCTGCCCACGGGGGCCGCCCGTGGCGACACCATCCGCACCTGGCTCACCAGCTTGCACATGGCGATGCTTGGGGGCACGCCCTTCCGGCTGTTCATGACCGTGATGGGGCTCGGGGTGGCCATGCTGAGCATCACCGGCGTCCTCGTCTGGGCGCGCAAACGCCATGGCAGGGTCCGAGGCCGCGCACGGAGCCGCGCCGCCCTGCCTTCGGCACATTGAAGCCTCGCTGGTTGCCGAGCGGTTGAAGGCGTCCGGGCGTCTTTCCCGGGCCGTGAGCCGCCTGCGCCAAGGCCGCCCTTTGCGGGCATGGCAGGCACTGCCGCCCACCGGACCGCCCACGCTGCGGTCGATGATCGCCTGCCCCAGCGGCAGGCCGTTGCACAAGCCGGTTGGCGTGGCCGGCACAGGTGGCAGCGCGCGCCACCCGTGCACTGCTCGCACGCCGGCACGCCGGGCGCCGTGGTGAGAAACTCCACCATCCACGGGCACGCAGCTTGCGGCCGTGGCTGGCGCTCCACGCAGAGGACTCTCCTTTTGGCGATACCGTCGACCCCCAACGAATCCACCGCTGCCTCGCATGAGGTGAGCGAAGCCGCGCTCGCGCCGTTGCGCAGCCCCGTGTTCCGCATGCTGTGGGGCGCCTGGCTCACGGCCAACATCTGCATGTGGATGAACGACGTGGCCGCCGCATGGCTGATGACCTCGTTGACCACCTCGCCCATCATGGTGGCGCTGGTGCAGTCGGCGTCCACGTTGCCGGTGTTTCTGCTGGGGTTGCCCAGCGGCGCGCTGGCCGACATTCTCGATCGGCGGCGCTACTTCATCGTCACGCAGTTCTGGGTGGCGGCCGTGGCGCTGGTGGTCTGCGTCACGCTGCTGGCGGGGGCGATGACGGCACCGGTGCTGCTGGTGCTCACGTTCGCCAACGGCATCGGGCTGGCCATGCGCTGGCCGGTGTTCGCGGCCATCGTGCCCGAACTGGTGCCGCGCCCGCAACTGCCTGCGGCGCTGGCACTCAACGGCGTGGCGATGAACGCATCGCGCATCGTCGGCCCGCTGGTGGCGGGCGCCGTGATCGCCAGCGCCGGCAGCGCGTATGTGTTCGTGCTCAATGCGGTACTTTCAGTGCTGGCCGGCTTTGCCATCATGCGCTGGAAGCGCGAGCAGAAGCCCAGCGCGTTGCCGGGCGAACGTTTCGTCGGTGCCATGCGCGTGGGGCTGCAGCACGTGCGCCAGTCGACCCGCATGCACGCGGTGCTGCTGCGCATTTCGCTGTTCTTCCTGCAGGCCACGGGGCTGATGGCCCTGATGCCGCTGGTGGCCAAGGGCATGCCCGACGGCGATGCGGGCACCTTCACGATGCTGCTCGCCGCGTTGGGCGTCGGTGCCATCGCGGCAGCCTTGTCGCTGCAGAAGCTGCGGCGCTACATGAACCGCGACGACCTGGTGCACAAGGGCAGCATCGTCGTCGCGCTGGCCACCCTGGTGGTGGCCTTCTCGCCCAATGTGTGGGTCGCCATGCCGGCCATGGTGATCGCCGGCATGGCGTGGATCTCGGTGGCCAACTCGCTGACGGTGTCGGCGCAACTCGCGCTGCCGAATTGGGTGCGTGCGCGCGGCATGTCGATCTACCAGATGGCGCTGATGGGCAGCAGTGCCGCCGGTGCCGCGGTGTGGGGCCAGGTCGCGAGCCTGACTGATGTGCGCACCGGTCTGGTGGCGTCGGCCGTGTTCGGCGGCATCGTGCTGTGGTGGGCGCGCAAGTACAAGGTCGAGGCGCAGGTCGAGGAAGACCTGACACCGACCCAGGTGGTCAAGCCGCCCGAGGTCAGCATCCCGATCGACCCCGACGCCGGGCCGGTGCTGATCACCATCGAATACCGCATCGACCCGGGCCGCGCCGAGGAATTCCATGCGGTGATGGAAGAGACGCGCCGCGCACGGCTGCGCCAGGGGGCGCTGTCGTGGGAGCTGTTCCGCGACACTGCCGACCCGACCCGCTATGTCGAGTACCTGGTCGACGAGTCTTGGGTCGAACACCTGCGCCGCTTCGACCGTTTCACCGCGGCCGACGACGCCTTGCGCGAGCGCCGCCTGCGCTTCCATGTGGGCGACGGCCCCCCCGTCGTCAAGCGCTGTATCGCCGAGCCGATCGGGCGCTGAATCGCGCGCTGGCCAGGCTGGGAAAGTCCCAGCCCGCCATATCAACAAAGTATGGAGTTCGGATGACGCCGGTATCGGCGACGTCGCTTGCATTCGGCAACACTGCCGTCGCAGTCGGGACACCTCGGCTGGCAACAATCGATATCGACAACCGGAGGAGATCCGAGACATGAAGTTCAAGGCATTTGCGGCGGTGGTGGCGGGCCTGGGCCTGAGCGGATGGGCGCAGGCGGGCGAGCTGGTGGTGGCGACAGTGAACAACGGCCACATGATCGAGATGCAGAAGCTGACGAAGCATTTCGAGGCGGCGAACCCGGGCACGACGGTG
>NZ_JAMKFE010000040.1 GCF_023721835.1 Caldimonas mangrovi
TCGGCATTTCTTTCACCGCCGAGACCCGCCTGTACGAACTGACCGGCAGCGCGGCCGTCAGTGGCCTGCTGGTCGAATCCTTCAGCGCCCGGGAAGCGCTGAACGAGCTGTTCGAATACCGGATTTCGGTGCTGGCGAGTTCCGCCCACGTGGAGCTGCCAGCCCTGCTCGGCCAACAGGCCAGCCTGGCGATCAGCCTGGCCGACGGCGGCCGCACCACCCGCAGCGGCGTCATCGTGCAAGCTGCCGCGCTGCAAAGCGACGGCGGGCTGGCCCGCTACGAACTCGTCGTGCGCCCGTGGCTGGCCGCGCTGCAACTCACCAGCCGCAGCCAGAGCTTCATCGACAAAAGCCTCATCGAGATCGTCGAAGCCGTGTTCCAGCCCTACGCCGGCCTGGCCGCCTGGCGCTGGAGCGAGGAAGTGGCCGGCTTTCTGGCGCCCGTCAGCCCGCGCCACTACTGCAACCAGTTCCGCGAGACCGACTACGCCTTCGTCAGCCGCGTGCTCGCCGAACAAGGCATCGGCTGGCGCTGCGAAGAAGACGAAGCCGCCCCGCGCGGCCACCGCATCGTCTTCTTCGCCGACAGCGTGGCCCTGCCCGAAGACGAAAGCTCCGCCGCTGGCGGCGGCATCCGCTACCACCGCGCCAGCAGCCAGGAAGACAGCGACGCCGTACAGGCCTACACCCAGGCCCACCGCCTGCACCCCGCCGCCGCCAGCGTGCAGGCCTGGGACTACGCCGCCAAACGCAGCCACGCCGCCAGCGTGCCCACCCGGGCCCTGGCGCAGCACGCGCCCCGGCTCGAACACTACGAGCCCGCCGGCAGCCTCGACCACCACGGCGGCGCCAGCCATTTCGCCGCCGCACACCACGCCCGCGTGCAGATCGAAGCCCTCGAAGCCTGGCACCAGCGCCACGAAGGCCTGTCCACCGTGCGCAGCCTGCGCCCCGGCACCCGCTTCACCCTGCTCGACGCGCCGCTGGGCCCCGGCCACAGCGCCCGGCAACTCGTCACCGCCGTCACCCACGCCGGCATCAACAACCTGCCCAAAGAACTCAACGACGCCATCGCCCAACGCCTCGGCCCGGCCGGCTTCGTGCACCCACTGCCCGCCGAAGTGCGCGCCCAGGCCCAGGCCAGCGGCTACGGCAACCACTTCCAGTGCCTGGATGCCGAACGGCCCTGGCGCCCGCGGCTGCAGGACGACACCGGCGCGCGGCTGAACCCCAAGCCCACTGTGCTCGGCCCGCAAAGCGCCACCGTGGTCGGCCCTCACGGCCAGACCCAGCCGCAAGGCGCCGACGAGATCTACACCGACCGCTGGGGCCGCATCCAGGTGCAATTCCACTGGCAGGCCCACGCCAGCCACCCGAGCGCCAGCGCCCACAGCATCTGGGTGCGCGTGGCCCAGCCCTATGCCGGCCCCGGCATGGGGCTGCAGTTCATCCCCCGCATCGGCCAGGAAGTGCTGGTCGACTTCGAAGAACTCGACATCGACCGGCCCCTGGTGAAGGCCGCGTTCTACAACGGCAAAGGCGAAGCCGGCGTGCCCGCCACCCCCGGCGGCAGCCCCGCCGAGGCCGACACCAGCGCCTACGCGCTGTCCAGCGACCACCGCCCCAGCGCCCAGGGCAACCAGAGCGGCGGCAACGCCCCGGCCTGGCATGGCGGCGCGCCCGGGCCGCAGGCACAGAGCAACCCGGCGGCTC
>NZ_JAMKFE010000041.1 GCF_023721835.1 Caldimonas mangrovi
GCTCGGCCCAGGCCGCCAAGGAAATCAAGACCCTCATCGGCGCCTCCGTCGAGAAGGTCGAGTCCGGCGCCAAGCTGGTGCAGAACGCCGGCTCCACCATGACCGAGATCGTCGCCTCCGTGCAGCGCGTGTCCGACATCATCGGCGAGATCACCGCCGCCACCGCCGAGCAGAGCTCCGGCATCGGCCAGGTCAACACCGCCGTCATCCAGCTCGACCAGATGACGCAGCAGAACGCCGCACTCGTCGAGGAGTCCGCCGCCGCCGCCGAAAGCCTCAAGGAGCAGGCCTACAGGCTCGCCGACGTCGTCAGCGCGTTCAAGCTCAAACAGGGCGTCGGTGCCGTGGCGCGTCAGGTCATCGAGCGCGCGCGCGAGAGCAGCATGCCGGCGGCGGCACCACGCGACATGCCGGCGCCACTGCCGACGCGCAAGCCGATCGCAGCAGCTGCCGCACCGGTCGTCGCCCGCTCAGAAGCGGCACCCGTTTCGCGCCAGGACGACGACTGGACCACCTTTTGATCTGAACGCTACACCGGAGCACGTCGTGAAACTTTCCAACATGAAGCTGGGCACCCGGCTCTCGGTCGCCTTCGGTACGATCCTGGCCATACTGGCCACCGTCACGGCGATCGGTCTGATCCAGCTGCGGGAAATCCGCGTGCTCCAGAACGAGGTTGTCGAACATGATCACCTGGCCGAGCTTGCTGTGCGCTGGCGCGGCGAGACCAGCGTCAACCTCACCCGCACTCTGGCGATTGCGAAATCGGGCGGCCTGCAGTCTCTGAGCGACTACATGCAGCCGCTGATCAAGCAGACCAGCCAGGGGATCACGGAAATCCAGAAGCAGGTCAAGGGATCCACGAGCGACCCCCGGGCCGCCGAACTGCTGGAAGCCGTGGGTGAGCGTCGGCAAGCCTATCTCGATGCGCGAGACAAGGTCTTCGGCCTCGTCAAGGCCGGCGACATGCTCGCCGCCTCATCCGAGATGGATGCGCAACTGGTCCCCGCCTCGTTGATCTATCTCGAAAGCATCGACAACTATGCAACGTACCAGCACGAGCTGAGCGAGCAGGCCCGCCAGATTGCGACGGAGCACATCTCGTGGTCGATCTGGTTGATCGGCATGCTGGCTGCTGCAGCGCTGGGCGCCGGAGCGGCCCTGTCGGTGATCATCGGCCGGTCCGTCACGCGCCCCCTGGAGCGAGCCGTCGCCGCATCCGAGTCCATTGCCAAAGGCGACCTGACACAATCGATCTCGGTCGACCGCAGCGACGAGGTCGGCCGGTTGCTGCAGGCGCTGCACGTCATGCAGGGTCAGTTGCATCGTACGGTCTCTCAGATTCAGGCGGCCACCGACGGCATTTCCACGGCATCGACCGAGATCGCCAGCGGCAACCTCGATCTGTCGGCCCGCACTGAAGAGGCGGCCTCCAGCCTGCAGCAGACCGCCTCCTCCATGGAGCAGCTCACCAGCACCGTCAAGCAGTCC
Organism: Caldimonas mangrovi; assembly: GCF_023721835.1. GTDB lineage: Bacteria > Pseudomonadota > Gammaproteobacteria > Burkholderiales > Burkholderiaceae_C > Caldimonas > Caldimonas mangrovi. Next base: position 1,492 of record NZ_JAMKFE010000041.1, read on the forward strand.
GCCGACGCCGCCGCCCAGGCCAACCAGCTCGCCTCGTCGGCCTCGTCGGTCGCCTTGCGCGGCGGCCAGGTCGTCTCCCAGGTGGTCGCCACCATGGACGAGATCAACACCTCCTCCAAGAAGATCGCCGACATCATCGGCGTCATCGACGGCATCGCCTTCCAGACCAACATCCTCGCGCTC
>NZ_JAMKFE010000042.1 GCF_023721835.1 Caldimonas mangrovi
AACGTTGATATGGCTTAACTCTGTCAACAGGGCGAGCCCGGCCCTCCGCGGACGCGGATGATGAACAGAAGCTCGATGCCGAACGGGGAACGCGACGGAGCCGGTTGCTGTTGCGACGGTTGATCATGCTGATATGCGTGGATTGGGTACCGACACTTCACGTGTTCGTCGCGGGGCTGCCTGCGCTCTAGGGTCTGCGATCGCCACTTGCGTGGCTGCCAATAACGTTGCCGAGGGTTCCCCTGGCCGTGGCTGCATCGCGTTCCCCGTTGGGCAGAAGCGGTATGGCTTTGAGCGCACCTCCTTCCTTTTTGTCAGAGCATCAACGGCGCTTGCGCCTCAATGCGACGGCCCGGGCGTCACCTCGCGGGCGATGGCCCAGACGAAGCCGCACAGCTCACGCGCCACGGCCACCACCAGCTTGTTGTGCGGCACATGACGAGCGGCCAAGCGCCGGAAGCGGGCGCACAGCCGCACCTGGGCGACCCAGGCGATGTCGGTGACGGCCTTGGGCAGCTCGGCCTGGCGCCGCGCGATCACCGGGCTCACGCGTGCCGGGTAGCGGTACAGATGCGCGGCCTCCACGAGGATGCGCCGCGCCGGCGCGTTGCCCGCCTTGGTGATGGCGCCTTGACGCCGCCTGGGTCCGCTGGAGTCCTCGCACGGCACCAGGCCCAGGTAGGCCATCAATTGGCGCGGCGAGGCGAAGCGCCAGAAGTCCTGGATCTCCGCCACCAGCGTGATGGCCGCAATGAGCTGCACTCCGCGCAAGGCCTGCAACGCTGCCACCACCGGCGCCAGCGTCCAGCCGGGCAAGGCCTCGCGCAGCGCCTGCTCGTGGCGCGCAATGCGGGCACCGGCCTCGGTGACTGCATGCAGGTACTCCTGGAAGACGATCTGCTGCGCCGCGTGCGGCAGCTTCACGGTGGCCAGCCAACGCAGGTGGGCCCCCGTCCAGGCACTGCGGCCCGTGTAGACGATGCCGTTGCGCAGCAGCAAGGCCTTCAGCCGGTGGCGGGCGTTGCGCTGCTCGCGTACCGCATCTTCGCGGCCGCGCACCAGGTCGCGCATCGCCTCGTCGCCGGCGTCGGGCACGCGCACCGCAGTGAGTTCGCCGATGCGCGCCAGCCGGGCCAGCTTCCACGCGTCGCGCCGGTCGGTCTTGATGCGTTCGCCCGACGGGCGCGGGATCGACGACGGCGCCACCACCTCGCAGTGCCAGCCGAGCACCGCGAAGTGGCGTTGCAGCACGAACCCGCAGGGGCCGGCCTCGTAGACGATGTGCAGCCGGTGGCCGGCGCTCACCAGCCGGCGCAGCGCCTTGGTGACAGCGACCGTGCCGCCCGCTACAGTGCCCAGGCGGCGCACTTCCACATCGCGCGCAGCCTCGGCCAACGCGATCTCGATGCTGTCCTTGTGAACGTCCAGTCCCACATACAAAGTGCTAGATTGACTCATGGCCCGTCTCCTTGACAAACATGCGGTCGCCCTCGGGCTCCGCCTTGTGGCTCGGCACACCCCAGGTGCGCAATCCACGGTAGTCCTGGAGGCGGGCCGCCTCAAGTCAAGCCATCTTGTCTAGG
>NZ_JAMKFE010000043.1 GCF_023721835.1 Caldimonas mangrovi
CGAGGCCGTGTGGAAACCCCCGTTGAAGATGCCGCCAGCGGCATATCCCGACGCGACCGGCATCACTCTGCTGAGCACGACAAGCGAGCGCGGCTGAAAAAGGGCTATCGCCCTATGCCCTCATCGCCTTGATCAGCGGTCCTGTTTCGAGGATCTTTGTCGCGCGCTTCAAGTTGTACGCCAGGACTTGCAGGCTCATCTCGGTCCGCACTCGGGGCAGCGTTCTGGTCAGGAAATGGGTGGATCCCATCCAGGCCTTGAGTGTGCCGAACACATGCTCAACGGTCTGCCGGCGTAGTCTCATTGCCTCTGGCGCGCCGTCGAGCCGCTCTTGAACAACATCCAGCATGTCCTCGTGTTCCCACCGCGAGATGCGCTGCTCCTTGCTTTTTGTACATCGCGGCTTCATGGGACACCGAGGGCAGTCCGATGACCAGTACTTGTGCTGGACCTTGCCGGCTTCTTCGGAAGTCATGCGGTAGATGGCAACGCTGCCTGCCGGGCAACGGTACTGGTTCTCCTTGTCTTCGTAGACGAAGTCGCGCTTGTCGAAGAGACCCGCAGCGGCGTTGTTCGAAGTCATCGGCTTGGGCACGATCGCGGCGATGCCGGCCCGCTCGCATTCGAGGATCTCGTACCCCTCGTAGTAGCCACGGTCGGCAATGGCGATCAGCTCACGCTCGCCGGTGGCTGCCTTGGCAAGCTTGGACATATTCGCCAGTTGGTCTCGGTCGTGGCCCAATTGGTGACTTCGTGGGCGACGATCAGGTGGTGCTTCGCATCCACGGCCGTCTGAACGTTGTAGCCCACGATGCCGGTGCCGCGACCGCTGGTGGCCATGGAGCGCGCATCCGAATCGGTGAGCGAGATCTGTCCATCCTCTGTTGTTTTCATCTGCTCGCCGATCTCGCCGAGCGTTTGCATCTGCAGCTTCACCCTGGCGATCTTCTCCTTGAGATGATCGACCCGGCTGGGCAGAACGGCTGTCGCGTCGAGGTCGGCACGGTCGAGTTTGACCAGGTAGCGCTTGATGCTGTCCTCGAGCTGCTCCATGCGCGCCTTGAGCTTGCGGTCGGTGAAGTTCTTGTCTCGGTTGTTGACCGCCTTGAACTTGCTGCCGTCGATGGCCACGATTCCATCGGTGAAGAGCTTGAGCCGCCGGCACAGGACGACGAACTCGCGGCAGACTTTACGGATCGCGTCGCCGTGGTCCTTGCGGAAGTCGGCGATGGTCTTGAAGTCAGGCGCCAGACGCCCGGTCAACCACATCAGCTCGACGCTGCTTTGCGCCTCCCGTTCCAGGCGTCGGCTCGGCTGCACGCGATTGAGATAGCCGTAGATGTAGATCTTGAGCAGCACCGCAGGGTGGTACGCCGTCCGG
>NZ_JAMKFE010000044.1 GCF_023721835.1 Caldimonas mangrovi
AAACTCTTCTTGCCGGCCTGCACGGTGATCTTGCCGGGGCACTGGGTGACGATGCCGCCGGCGTCGAGGGTGAGGCTGGCGCCGCCTGCCGTGCTGAGCACGATGCGCTGGGCCGCGGCCCAGTCGATGTGCGCGGCCTTGCTTTTCACGTCGACCAGTTGCTTGGCCGCCAGTTGCATCGGCCCGGCCTGCGCCTGCACGTCGACGTCGCCTTGTGCGGCGATCACCGTCAGTCCGGTGCCTGCCGCCTCGCTGCCCGGCCCGATGGCCCCGGCCAGCACGCCGATGGCCTGGCCGGTGTGCAGCCGGGCCTGCCCGCCGATGGCCTGGTGCAGGTCCTGCCCGGCCGCGGTGTGCACGATCTCGCCGGCGGCCACGTGGAGGTCCTGCCCCGCGGTGAGCGCGAAGCCGGCCTTGGCGCTGATCGCGATCACCGGGTCGGTGGTGTGCGGCAGCTTGTCGTCTTGCGCGGCGGTGTGCTTTTGGGCCGCATCGGCCTGGGCGGGCTCGAAGCCTTGTTGCGCCACCGTGCCGCTGAGCACCCGGTGCAGCGCCTTCAGCGGCGCCTGGCTCGGGTCGACCGCGCTCTGGCCGGCCTGGTGGCTGCCCACGGTGCCGGCCAGCTGCACCGTCTCGTGGGTGCGGGCGGCGTCGCTGAAGGTCTGGGCGAGCTGCACCATCTGCTGCGCTTGCGCCATGCCGGGCGCGTTGTCGCCGGCCGGGGTGGACGCTGCGATGCCATAGCTGCTCAGCAGCACGCCGCGGCCGCCGCGCACGGCGCCGTAGGCGTCGGTGCGCAGTTCGGTGCCCAGCCCTCTGAAGCTGCCGCGGTGGTTGTCGGCGTAGTGCAGCAAGTGCCCCAGGTGCAGCCAGGTGGCGTGCTGGCTGGTGGCGGCCCGCACGCTCAGCTGCGCGTCGCTGTCGTCGAAGCGCAGTTCGCTGGCGCCCTCGCCGCCGAACTCCTTGGTCTTGAAGCCGCTCAGAGCCGCCGGGTTGCTCTGTGCCTGCGGCCCGGGCGCGCCGCCATGCCAGGCCGGGGCGTTGCCGCCGCTCTGGTTGCCCTGGGCGCTGGGGCGGTGGTCGCTGGACCGCCCGTAGGCGCTGGTGTCGGCCTCGGCGGGGCTGCCGCCGGGGGTGGCGGGCACGCCGGCTTCGCCTTTGCCGTTGTAGAACGCGGCCTTCACCAGGGGCCGGTCGATGTCGAGTTCTTCGAAGTCGACCAGCACTTCCTGGCCGATGCGGGGGATGAACTGCAGCCCCATGCCGGGGCCGGCATAGGGCTGGGCCACGCGCACCCAGATGCTGTGGGCGCTGGCG
>NZ_JAMKFE010000045.1 GCF_023721835.1 Caldimonas mangrovi
CCCTAGGTGTGAAGAGTCAAGAGGTTCTTTCGTGATTTTTTGATCCGGGACATAGGCGGCAGGCAGCCGATGCCATGGTGCGGACGGTGCCAGTTGTAAAAGTGATTCCAGACGGGCAAGGCGATGCGACGGGCCTCAGACGTGGCGTAAGGGCGGCCGTAGGCCCACTCGCGAAGCGCTGATTGAATGAAGCGCTCGGCTTTTCCATTGGTCTGAGGTCGGTAGGCTCGCGTGAACTTCTGCTGGATCCCGAGTTCGACACACGCGTCTCGGAACGAGAACGAATGGAAGGCCGGGCCGTTGTCAGTCAGCACGCGTTGCACCGAGACGCCCAGCTTGGCGAAGTACGCGGTAGCCTCTCGCAGGAAGCTCTCGGCACTGCCCTTACGCTCGTCAGGACGCATGGCGGTAAATGCCACCCGGGCGTGATCGTCAACCGCAACGAAGAGGTATTCATAGCCCAAGCCGCGTGTTCGCTTGGTGTAGTCACCAGTGATTCGATGCCCGATATCCGAGAACTTGCCGAGCTTCTTGATGTCGATGTGCAGCAGTTCGCCAGGCGCGTCGCGTTCGTAGCGTTGAACCGCATCGAGTGGAGCCAGGTTGCTGAATTTCGAGAGGCCAGCTCGGCGCAGAACTCGGCTAACCGTGGCCTTGGAAACACCCAGATAGGTGGCGATGCGCGATTGTGTGAACAGCTTGCGCCGCAGCTCGACGACGGCCAACCCCACGCTGGGATCAATGGCACGCGGAGACCTTGCAGGGCGCGAAGACTTGTCAGCAAGTCCAGTGGCCCCGCCCACCAAGTAGCGGCCAAGCCACTTTCTCGCAGTGACCGCGCTGACGCCATGCGCCTCAGCAGCCTCTGACGCTGACAAGCCACGCTTGGTGATGTCCTCGACCATCTCCAGTCGCCTCAGAAACGTCAATCGGGCATTCTTATGGGTGTTCATCCGGGCTCCGGCTTTGGTTAGACAGGGGGTTTGGCGATTCCCAGTCTCTCAAAACCACTCCGGGTGAACACCCGCAACAACCTATTGAAGCTTCACACCTAG
>NZ_JAMKFE010000046.1 GCF_023721835.1 Caldimonas mangrovi
TGTGAACTGTCAAGAGGTTGTATCGAGGCCCGGGTAGGCGAGAGGCAGGAGGGACGCGGCCGATGCCGTGATGCGGGCGGTGCCAGTTGTAGTGGTGCTGCCAGCTCAGCAAGGCGTGTTGGCGCTGCAGTGAGGTCTGGTAGACCCAGCCGTAGGCCCACTCGCGCAAGGCCGACTGGATGAACCGCTCGGCCTTGCCGTTGGTCTGTGGTCGGTAGGCGCGTGTGAACTTGTGCTGGATGCCCAGTTGCTCGCACGCGGCTTTGAACGGCTTGGAGCGGAAGGCTGAGCCGTTGTCGGTCAGAAGGCGCTTGATGGTCACGCCCAGACGGTTGTAGTAGGCGACAGCATCGCGAAGGAACTGCACCGCACTGGCGCCGCGTTCATCCGGGAACATGCCCGTGTACGCCACCCGGGCGTGGTCGTCCACGGCCACGAACAAGAACTCCCAGCCGGCCCCGTCAACCGAGTCTCGGCGGTTGCCCGTCACACGGTGGCTGGGGCGCTCGATTCGGCCTAGCTTCTTGGTGTCGATGTGCAGCAGATCGCCTGCTTCCTTGTGTTCGTACCGCTGGATCGGCTCGCGCGGCTGCAAGTCCGACAGCTTGGACAGACCGGCGCGCCTGAGCACTCGGCTGACAGTCGCCTCTGATACGCCCACGCTCTGGGCAATTCGGGACTGGATGATTCGCCGCTGCCGCAACTCCACAATGAGCAGTGCCTTGCCAGGCTCGATCGAACGGGGGGAACGAGCGGGCCGCGATGATGCATCGATCAAGGCCGCCTCGCCCCCGGCCAAGTAGCGTCCCAACCACTTCCGGGCGGTGGCGGCGGTCACGCCATGCTTGGCGGCGGCTTCGCAGGCGCTCAGATCTTCTTGTGTCATCTCCATGACCATCTGCAGTCGGCGCGCGTACGTAAGTCGGGCATGCTTATGGGTGTTCATCCGGTTGGATCCTTTGGGTGGATTGGGTGTTTGGCGACTTCCAGTCTCTCAAACCCAGTCCGGATGAACACCGGATACAACCTATTGAAGCTTCACA
>NZ_JAMKFE010000047.1 GCF_023721835.1 Caldimonas mangrovi
ACTTACACTGCCCATGCCCGCGCCGTAGCGGCGCTTCAGTTCAACAAGGTTTATCCCCCGCCATGCAGCCTTCGCCTGCTTCTTCTGCTTCGTCTCAGCGGCGGATAAACGCTATTCGTTAGGCGTCACAAGTGCACATCACCTCTTCGCGCCCATCACCTATGACAAACCTGCTTCGGTCCGCGCTATTGCTGCTCTCGCTGGTGCTTGCACCCCTCGTAACCGCGGCGCAATCGTCCGCGCCGGAGCGAAGCCGGGAGAACTTCATGGTCGTGGTCCGGGAATCAATGGGCGCGAACAGAGCAGAAGATGCCTTCTCGCCGACGGGCAAGTTCAAGGCGAAGCTCGCTGACGGTCGAGAAGTCGAGATGGAGATGGCCTCATGGGAATTCATAGGTGACACGCACATCCGGTTTGTGTTCGACGGACCGCAGATGATGATCAACGCGACACCGCAAGACCTGGAACGCCTGGGAATCAAGAGCGTCGAAGAGGCATTGGCTCTTGCGCTGTCGAACATCAAACGTGTCTATGGTGAGCCTGAGGCTGCTCCGTGGGAAGGCGGTCTCATGCAAGTCAGCGGCAAATCGCCTGACTTGAACAGCTCGTACTTTCTCGACCGCGCATACTGGCAATCTCTACTCAAGGCTCATCCCGAAGGACTTGTCGTCTCCGTGGCAAAGCGTGGAGGCCTTCTCTATGTGCCAGCCTCGGACGGGAACGCTGTTGAGAGGCTCAAGCGCGGCGTGGCATATCTTCATGCGAGCAGCGGCCGTCTTCGTGTGTCGTCGGCGTTGTATCTGTTCAAGGACGGCAAGTGGTCAGTCTTCCAGTCGCCGGTCAAGCAGTGACGCATAACCCCTTACAGGGACTCCTCTCACAGTCAAGCACTTGATGGTCTGCATGGATCATTGCTGCATAGACGAGATATCGAAGTTGCGCCGAGACAGAGAACAGACTGCCACTCTACAGACGGCCTTGTTGCATCG
>NZ_JAMKFE010000048.1 GCF_023721835.1 Caldimonas mangrovi
CGTTGCCGGGAAGCCACCCGGGTGGGTGTGGACCTGGCCAAGCAGGTGATCCAGGTGCACGCGGTGGATAGGCGCGGCCGGGTGATCACCAGCCGGGCGCTGCGACGCGATCAGTTCCTGCCGTGGTGCGCGCAATTGCCCACGGGTTGCCTCGTGGCGATGGAGGCCAGCTCAAGCGCCCACCACTGGGGCCGCCGGCTGCAAGCGATGGGGCTGGACGCACGCATCATCTCCGCACAGCTGGCCGCGCCGTACCGCATGCAAGGCCACAACGGCAAGAACGACGCCAACGACGCAGCCGCGATCTGCGAGGCGGCGAGCCGACCGACCATGCGGTTCGTGCCGGTGAAGTCGGTCGAGCAGCAAAGCATGATGTGCGTGCACAAGCTGCGCGAAGGCTACAAGGAAGAACGCACCGCGTGCATCAACCGCATCCGCGGCCTGCTGGCCGAGTTCGGGCTGGTGTTCGCGCAAGGCCCAAAGGCGCTGAAGGCGGTGTTGCACGAGGTGCTGGAAGACGCCGACAACGAACTGGGCGGCCTGGCGCGGATGGCCCTGCAGCAAGCGGCGATGCACTGGCGCGAACTGGACGATCACATCGTCTGGTGTGACGAGCGCATTGCCGAACACCAACGCAACCACGCCGAGGTGCGGCGTGCCGCACAACTGATCGGTGTTGGTCCGATCACGGCTTCGGCGGCCGTGGCGAGCGTTGGCGACTTCAAGCAGTTCAAGAGTGGCGCGCAGTTCGGCGCCTGGCTGGGGCTGGTGCCCCGGCAGCGCTCCAGCGGTGGCAAGAGCCAGTTGGGGGGCATCACCAAACGAGGCCAGACCTACTTGAGGATGCTGCTGGTGCAGGCGGCCAAGTCGGCGGTGATGACGGCACA
>NZ_JAMKFE010000049.1 GCF_023721835.1 Caldimonas mangrovi
ATGGCCCGTCTCCTTGACAAACATGCGGTCGCCCTCGGGCTCCGCCTTGTGGCTCGGCACACCCCAGGTGCGCAATCCACGGTAGTCCTGGAGGCGGGCCGCCTCAAGTCAAGCCATCTTGTCTAGGCGTCACGAAGAACCGCAGTGCCATGCGCCCCGTCGCCATCACTTCCCCTGCTGAGGCGTCGCTCAGAAAGTGGTTGCATGTGGAATCCACATCTATCCACAACTGGCTGCATGCAGCCATTCCTGGATGCATCTGGCAAACTGAAGTGATTGTGAAATCACGTTAGGCGGCATATGAAAGACCAGCCACACTTTGTCAGCTCCATGTGGTTCTCCGCGCTAGTGGCCCTTCTTGTCGGTCTAGGAGGCGAAGTTCTTCTAAGAGCAATCACCCCCGCCAGCCTCACAGACGTGCAGTTTGGAACCCCAGACACCATCACTATCCACCGCGCCGGCGAGTGGCAAATGTGGGCCATTGATTCCGTCATTCGATTTCTGAGCTTTGTCTTGGGCGGGTTCGTCGGAGCCATGCTGGCCAGAGGAGCATCCGTCAAGCTCCTCGCAGTACTGCTGTTAGTCACCGCGCTGGCTACAGTCTTCCAGCCTCTCCCTGGTCCAGGTCCAGCTACATGGTGGGCACTTTGGGCACTTACAGCTCCAATTGGTGTCGCGCTTGGTGCTTGGGTTGCGCGCGAGAGGCAGCATGCCGCCTAACCCTTTACAGGGACTCCCCCCACAGTCAATCGCTTGATGGTCTGCATTGATCGTTGCGGCATAGACGAGATATCGAAGTTGCGCCGAGACAGAGAACAGACTGCCACTCTACAGACGGCC
>NZ_JAMKFE010000005.1 GCF_023721835.1 Caldimonas mangrovi
CCGAACAGGACAGTGAAACGCCTCAGCGCCGATGATAGTGCGGATTCCCGTGTGAAAGTAGGACATCGTCAGGCTATTACACCAGCAAACCCCCTCATTCCCAGTGAATGCAGGGGGTTTTTGCTTTTAGGTTCTGACAAAAGAGAATCAACACTCGCTGATTTCTGCTTGGCGTGGAACGCTCGCTGTTGGCAGGACTCTTACTGGCACCATGTCTACCGTTCGAGGGTGTTGATGCTCCGTCGCCTGTTCGTCCTTGTTTCGACCTTGATGCTCGCGTTCGTACTGCCCGTGAGCGCGCAGACGGCGAAAGAAAAGAATCTGCCGTCAGGCATCAAGGAAATCGTATCGGTAGAAGGTATCAACGAATACCGCCTTGCCAACGGTCTCCAGGTGCTGCTCGCGCCGGATGCTTCAAAGCCGACCACCACGGTGAATCTTACCTATCGGGTGGGCTCGCGGCACGAGAACTACGGCGAAACCGGTATGGCGCACCTGCTTGAGCACTTGATTTTCAAGGGCTCACCTCGCCATCGCGATGTTTGGGCAGAGTTCACCAAGCGCGGGTTGCGGGCGAACGGCTCGACTTGGCTTGATCGAACGAACTACTTTGCGAGCTTCTCGGCCGACGACGCGAATTTGCGCTGGTATCTCGGCTGGCAGGCGGATGCGATGGTAAACAGCTTTATCTCCAAGCGAGACCTCGATACCGAGATGACGGTGGTGCGCAACGAGATGGAGCGAGGGGAGAACAGTGCGGGCCGTATCCTGTTGGAGAAGGGCTTGGCGGCCATGTACCAGTGGCACAACTACGGCAAAAGCACGATCGGTGCCCGCAGTGACGTCGAGAACGTCGACATCGAGCGCCTGCAAGCGTTCTATCGGCGCTACTACCAGCCCGACAATGCCACCTTGATCGTCGCGGGCCGGTTTGAACCGGCGCAGGTGCTGCGCTGGGTCGCCGAATCGTTCGGCAAGCTGCCCAAGCCGGAACGGAAACTGCCGGCACTGTATTCCCTGGATCCCGCGCAAGATGGCGAACGCAGCGTGACGCTACGTCGCGTCGGGGGGGCGCCCATGGTCTATGCGATGTACCACGTTCCCCCGGGGGCGCATCCTGACTACGCGGCGGTGGAGATGCTCGACCTGCTGCTGACCGACACACCGTCGGGGCGGCTGCACCGAGCACTCGTCGATGCCAAACTTGCCGCCGGTGTCTTCGGCTTCACTCAGGCGCTGGCCGATCCGGGCTTTGCCGTCTATGGCGCTCAGCTGGGCGCAGGTCAGGAGGTGAAGCAGGCGCAGGAGGCGCTCCTCGCGACTGTCGAATCGTTCGCGCAGACGCCGGTAACGCAGGAGGAACTGCAGCGCGCTCGCACCAAATGGCTCAAGGACTGGGACATGACCTTCTCCGACCCCGAGCGCGTCGGCGTGGCCCTGTCCGAGGCGATTGCCGCAGGTGACTGGCGATTGTTCTTCTTGGCACGGGACCGGATCCGTATGGTCGATGTCGCCGACGTGCAGCGTGTCGCCAAGGAGCGCCTGCTGCGCTCGAATCGTACCCTCGCAACGTATATCCCGACCGAAGATCCGCAACGCGCGCCAGCGCCGGCACGAGTGGATGTGAGCGCGCTACTGCAGGGATATGTCGGCGATCCCGCCGCTGTGGAGGTCGAGGCATTCGATGCCACGCCGGGGAACATCGAACGGCGCACCGAGCGCTTCACCCTCGATAGCGGTCTGCAAGCCGCGGTGCTGCCGAAAGGCACGCGCGGCGCCATGGTGCGCGCCGAGCTGCGCCTGCGTTTCGGCACGGAGCAGAGCTTGCAGAACCTGTCCACAGTGGGGCAACTGACTGCTGCCTTGCTCGACAAAGGCACGGCCCGGTTGTCGCGCCAGCAAGTCCAGGACCGGCTCGATGAACTGCGAGCAGAAGTATCGATCGCCGGCAGCGCGACCGGGGTTGCGGTCTCGATCACGACGAAGCGCCAGTACCTGCCCCAGGTGATTGAGCTCGTGTCCGAATTGCTGCAGAGGCCGTCGTTCCCGGCCGATGGACTGGAGGAAATTCGACAGCAGGCGCTGGCGGCGCTGGAGTCGGAGCGGAAGGATCCGGAAGCCCAGGTCGACCTGCTGCTCGATCAGCGTTTCAGCCCCTATCCGCAGCACGATGTGCGGCACGTGCCGTCGTTCGACGAGCGGCGCCGCGCTCTGGAACGCGTGACGCAAGACGATATTCGGGCCTTCCACCGCCGCTTCTATGCGGCCTCGCATGGACAGTTCTCCGCGGTGGGTGATCTCGACGCCCGGGCCGTCCGCGCTGCACTCGAGAGCGGATTCGGTTCCTGGCGTGCGAAAGAACCGTACGCGCGCGTCACTCGGCCTTTCGTGGAGGTGGCGCCCGAACGCGTCGTGGTGCGCACCCCTGACCGCCAGAATGCCTATTTGCGCATCGGCCTGGCCATGCCGGTAAAGGAGATGCACCCCGACTACCCGGCGCTGACCATGGCCAACTACCTGCTCGGTCAGGGCGGCAATTCGCGTCTGTGGGCCCGGGTGCGCGAAGCGGAAGGCCTGTCCTACAGCGTCTACTCGATGGTCGAGTGGAATGTCTGGGAGCCCTATTCCGTCTGGAGCGCCAGCGCCATCTTCGCGCCACAGAACCTCAAGCGTGTCGAGACCGCGATGCGCGAGGAGATCGACCGGGCGCTGGAGCGCGGCTTCACCCAGCAGGAGCTTGAGCAGGGACGGCAGGGGCTGCTGAATTTCCGCCGGCTGTCCCGCGCCCAGGACCGTAACCTGGCGGCGGCGCTGGTCGAGAATCTCTATCTCGGGCGGGACTTTCTCGTTTCGCAGCGCGTCGACGAGGCGCTGGCCCAGCTGACTGTGGCGGACGTCAACGCTGCCTTGCGGAAGTACCTGCAGCCGGAGCGATTTGTCATCGGTGCGGGCGGCGATTTCAAGGAGTGAGAGCGTTGCGCTGCAGGTTCCCCAACTGAGCTGCGTACGCATCCAGCCAGTCGATCACCTTAGGAGGCAGATGCTCTTGCAGTGAGTGCCTGCGGTCGGCGTCGAGATCAGTCCACCACCATGCCAGCCGCACCAGCAGCGGCTCCAGGCGTTTGCTTTCCGGTGGCGGTGGTTCTCCAAGGGCCTCGTACGCAGCGGCCCAGCGGCAGGTGTAGCCGACGGTGGGTGCCTCGAGTGCGACATGTGGCAGGCCTTTGGCGCGCAGTTGTTCCCAGAAGACGCGGTCGCCGATGCATGCGAGTTCGCGCGGCACCGTGGCCCAGCGAATGACTTCGTGCAGGGCCGCGCCGAACAGCACGAAGCAGTTGGTATCCACATGGAGGAGTTCCCGGTCCTCGAGGCTGGCCAGCGGGAGAAGGGATCCATCTGGCCGCAGGAGGCGACGCCGGGCCACCACCACCGGAGCGCCGCTGCTGCGGTGCAGTGCGTGTGCCTGCGCAAGGTGGGTGTTGTCGAGCAGGTTGTCGGCATCGAGGAACATCAGTCCGGTGCAACCACCTCGCAACGCGAGCTGCGCACCGATGTGGCGTGGCGTGTCGCCGCAGTCGTCATAGCGGTGCGGCAGGTTCAGTCGGACGAGCCCCCGGGCTGTGGGCAGTTCACGCGCCGGGTCGTCGCAGACGAGGTACTGGCGCACAGGCCACTCCACTTGCTGGGCACTCACGCTGTCGAGACAGCGCTGAAGTACGGAAAGGGGCTCGTCGAAGCAGGCCGTGACGACCGCGAAGAAGGGGGCCGCCATGCTCACCGTCCCGGTTCGCTCTTGAACGGCGAGCGCTCGGCGAGTTCGTCGACATACGCTTGCACGCCCTGGCCCTCGCGCTCGAGGAAGCGCGCGACGGCGTCGGAGAACACCGGGTGGCTAAGCCAGTGTGCGGACCACGTCTGTACCGGCATCAATCCCCGTGCCATCTTGTGCTCGCCCTGCGCACCACCTTCGAAGGCCTCGTAACCGTGCTCGATGCACCAAGCGAGCGGTTGGTAGTAGCAGGCTTCAAAGTGCAGGCAGGGCACCCATTCCAGCGCGCCCCAGTAGCGACCGAAGGCACGGCGGTGCCGCGGATCCAGAGCGACGAGCGACGATGCGATACGGCGTCCACCCCGCGTTGCGATGAACAGCAGCCAGTGCTCGGGCATGCGCTCGGACATCAGGGCGAAGAAGCGGCGCGTCAGGTAGGGCGTCGAGTGGTGGGCGCGGTAGGTGGCGCCATAGCACTCGTAGAAGAAATCCCAGTCGGGCTGGGTGATGTCCGCGCCTGTCAACGCGGAAAATTCGATGCCGGCATCGGCGACGTGGCGCCTGTCCTGCAGAATCTTTTTGCGCTTGTCGCGTTGCAATCCCGCAAGGAACTCGTCGAAGTCGCGATACGGCAATGGCGTACGGTTGCGCCAGTGGAACTGCACAGTGCTGCGTATCAGCCAGCCCTGCGTGCCCGCAGCCTCGAGATCTGCCTCGTCGACGAACAACAAGTGGGCCGAGGACAGGTCGTTGTCCCGCGCGATGCTCTCGATCGCCGCCAGCAGTGCGCGGCGTGCGGGGGCATCACGGGCCAACAGACGCGAGCCGGGAACAGGCGTGAAGGGTACCGCGGCGAGCAGCTTCGGGTAGTACGCGAGGCCGTGCCGCTCGTAAGCATCGGCCCAAGCCCAGTCGAACACGTATTCGCCGTAAGAGTGGGCCTTCAGGTAAAGGGGGCAGGCGGCCACCAGCTTGCCGGTCCTCTCCAGCGTGAGGAAATGCGGGGCCCAACCGGCGTCCTCGGTGGCGCTGCCTGAAGCGTGCAGCGCATCGAGATAGGCATGCGACAGGAAGGGCGTGGGGCGAAGCGACGCGGCCAGCAACGCGTCCCAGCCCGGCGCGTCCACACTCGCCACATCGTGGTGGAGGCGAATGACATAATCGTCCGGCGCCTCCCCCTTGTGGTTTTCTTCGGCGTTTGTCGCTTCTGCTTTCTTCGATGTCATCCCAAACTACCGTGAAGGCTGCGGTCGCCCAGTTCAATGCGACGGTCGGCGATCTTGTCGGCAATACGCGCAAGATTGTTGACATGGCGCGCGCCGCCTATGCCCAAGGTGCGCGCCTCGTCGTGACGCCCGAGCTCTCGATCTGCGGCTATCCGCCTGAGGACTTGCTGCTGCGTCCGGCCTTCATGCAGGCGTGCGCACAGGCGGTCAGCGATTGTGCGGCGGCGCTGGGCGATCTGCCGGGGCTGCATGTCGTGGTGGGTCATCCGCATCAGAGGGGCGAGCAGGGCGATGTTAGGACCAAGTCGATCGCCGTGCAGCGGCGCTTCAACGCGGCCTCGGTGCTCGAAGGGGGCCGCGTGGTCGCGACCTACGCTAAGCGGGAGCTGCCGAACTACCAGGTTTTCGATGAGCGGCGGTATTTCGCGTCGGGCCGCGACGCCGGGTGTGAAGCGGTGGCGTTCGACGTCGGCGGTGTGCGCTTCGGTCTGAACATCTGCGAGGACGCTTGGTTTGTGGAACCTGCCCTCGCCGCGCGTCGAGCCGGCGCGGACGTGTTGCTGGTGCTCAATGCGTCACCGTATCACCTCGGCAAGGTGCATGAGCGAGAGCAGCGCATGGCTGACCGTGCGCGGGAGTCCGGCATGCCGGTGCTCTATGCGCACCAAGTGGGTGGTCAGGACGAGGTGGTCTTCGATGGCGCGTCGTTTGCTGTCAACTGCGATGGCAGTATCGGTGCGCGTGCGCCGATGTTCGAGGAACACCTGCTGGTGGTCGAGGTCGGTGGCGGCAGGCTGTCGGGCCCTGTGGCAGCGGTACCGGAACTCGAATCGCAGGCCTGGGCTGCGCTGGTCACCGGAGTGCGCGACTATATCGGCAAGAACGGATTTCCGGGAGCGATCATCGGCCTGTCGGGCGGCATCGACTCGGCGCTGGTGTTGGCGGTGGCCGTCGACGCACTCGGCGCCGACAGGGTGCGCACGGTGATGATGCCGTCGCGCTACACGGCCGACATTTCTTGGGTCGATGCTCGCGACATGGCAACGCGGTTGGGCGTGCGCTATGACGAAATCCCGATCGGCCCCATGTTCGACGCGTTCCGTTCCAGCTTGGCAGGCGAGTTTGAGGGCCTGCCCGAGGACACGACTGAAGAGAATATCCAGGCGCGCATCCGCGGCACCCTGTTGATGGCTCTATCGAACAAATACGGTTCCATCGTGCTGACAACAGGCAACAAAAGCGAAATGGCGACTGGCTACTGCACCCTTTATGGCGACATGGCTGGCGGTTTTGCCGTCATCAAGGACGTGGCCAAGACACTGGTGTACCGACTGGCCGAATGGAAGAACCGGCAGCCGGCGCCACGAGCGGACGGCTCGAAGGGGCCCGTGATTCCCGAGCGCATCATCACGAGGCCCCCATCCGCCGAACTGCGGCTCGACCAGACGGACCAAGACAGCCTGCCACCGTACGAGGTACTGGACGCCATCATGCAGCGCTACATGGAAGAGGACCAGAGCATCGAGGACATTGTCGGTGCGGGCTACGAATCGGCAGACGTCGAGCGGGTCACCCGGCTGCTGAAGATCAACGAGTACAAGCGCCGGCAGGCACCGGTCGGCATTCGTATCACCCACCGCGCGTTCGGGCGCGACTGGCGTTATCCGATCACGTCGAAGTTCCGCGCTTAAACTACCGGTGAAACCTGTTCAGAACCACGGAGCCGACATGAAACAGATCACCGCCATCATCAAACCCTTCAAGCTCGAGGAAGTGCGCGAAGCGCTGGCCGAGGTCGGCGTGACGGGCCTCACGGTGACCGAGGTGAAGGGCTTCGGCCGTCAGAAGGGACACACCGAACTCTACCGTGGTGCCGAGTACGTCGTCGACTTTCTGCCCAAGGTGAAGGTCGAGGTGGTCGTCAAGGACGACGACGTCGAGCGCTGCATCGAGGCAGTGGTGAAGGCGGCCAAGACAGGCAAGATCGGGGACGGCAAGATCTTCGTGACGGCCGTCGAGCAGGTGGTGCGCATCCGCACCGGCGAGACGGACGAAGCTGCAGTCTGAGCGGGGGGGGGGGGGGGCGCACACCCGCAGGAAGCCCGCGACAGCGGGCTTCTCTGCATCTGGCTCAGATGCGCTCGTAGTCGTCCGGACCCGTTGCTGCTGCTGCGGCGGCGGCCAGCCGGGCGAGCAGCGCATCGGCGGTGTCGTCGACTTGCAGCAGTTCGACCTGCGACGATGAAACGAAGCCTTCCTGCATCGTGTGTTGCATGAAGGCAAGCAGCCCGTCGTAGTAGCCGCCGGTGTTGAGCAGTCCGAGCGGCTTGTCGTGGTAGCCGAGCTGGCGCCATGTCCACACCTCGAAAAGCTCCTCGAAGGTGCCGATGCCGCCGGGTAGCGCCAGAAAGGCGTCAGCCCGCTCGGCCATCATCTTCTTGCGCTCGTGCATCGTCTGCACGATGTGCAGCTCCGTCAGGCCGCGGTGGCCGAGCTCCCGATCGAGCAGGGCTTGGGGAATCACGCCGATGGCCGTCCCGCCGGCGGCCAGCGTGGCATCGGCGATGCAACCCATCAAGCCGGCGCGGCCGCCACCGTAGACGAGCTGCCAGCCCATGCGGCCGATCAGGGTGCCTGCTTCCCATGCGATCTGCTCGTAGGCCGGCGAGGCACCGAGTCGCGAGCCGCAGTAAACACAGACAGAAAAAACAGCCATGTGAATGTCCGTCTTCCTTCAGGCGACGAAGCGCTGGTAAAGCGCCGCCAGCCAGACGCCTGAACAGCTGAGGACCGAAAGGAAGACAGCTGCGCTGCCCAGGTCCTTGGCCCGCTTGGACAGATGATGAAGTTCGAACGAGACGCGATCGATGGCGGTTTCGACGGCGGAATTGAGCAGTTCGACGACCAGTACCAGCATGACCGAGCCGGCGAGCAAAGCCACTTCCACCCATGACCGGCCCACCCACCAGGCGGCGGGCAGCATCAAGGCAGCGAGCCAGGCTTCCTGGCGAAACGCGCTCTCGCCTTGGTAGGCGGTCTTCAGTCCCTCGCACGAATAGCGGGTGGCATACAGAACGCGTGCCAGGCCCGTGCGGCCCTTGTACGGGTTGTCCATGCCGGGATTCTGGGTCTGCACGATGTCAATGCCTTGTCATGTCGGGGTCCCAGATGTCGCGAACGCGGGCTCCCATGAGACGAGTTGCGTGCCACATAGCGCATCGTGCCAATACTGCCGTCGCGGGTGCAGGAAGGAGAGTACGGCGTAGAAGAGTATCCACCCCGCGATGGCCACGAAAACGAGGCCGCCGCTGCGCGTGTACCCGAGTTGCCAGGCGGCCAACAGCGGCGGGACGAACCACACCCAACTGCATGCGAAGCGGGCAACGGCGCGGCTCACGCCCAGCGGCTGCCCGCTGTCGGTGAGCACGCGGATGCGCCATGTCTGCATGGCGAGCGTCTGGCCCGAGTGCGTCCACAGCCATACGAAGTAAATGCCGGCCACGACGAACAGCACAGCGGCAAGCCCCAGGCGGCCCCGCAGCGCATGCTGCTGGTTGACGGCCACGGAATAGACAAGTGCGGCCGTGAAGGTGACGCCGAACAGCAGCACACTTTCGTAGAGAAAGCAGGCCAGCCGCCGACGCAGCGGCGGCGCGACTTGCCGTGCCGTGGCGGGCATCATTCCGGCAGGACCGGGCACCGTCATTTGCGGCGCGGAGCGGAAGCGGCAGGCAACGGGGCGACGGCCTGCGGACCTACTTTAGGCAGCAGGGTGTGAGAGTCGACGAACTGGGGTGTGGCGGCGATCTTGGGCATGCCTGGCTGCTGGTGCCACGGCGGAGCCGGGCGCTTGGTGATGGAGGTGGTGGTAGCGCCCGGCCGGGCTTGCAGCACTGCGGGTGCCACCGGCTTCGGTGGTGAGGCGGATTTTGCCTGCTGCGCGCCGCCCTTTGAAGCGGCTTTTCCCGCAGGCTTCTTGGCGTTGGCAGCCCGCTCGCGCGCAGCCTTGCGCGCCAGTTGCCTGCGTTCGTCCTCGCTGAGCGCCTGATAGGCCTCCCAGCTGCTGAGACGCTCCTGCGGCGACACGTCCTTCGCTTCGCGATAATTCATGCGGGCGGTGAGGCGTTCCTGGGGCGACAGCCGTGCCCACTCGGTCATGCGGTCCTGGAGTCGAGCCCGTTCCTGAGCATTCATGGAGGGGAATCGCGCAGCGATCTCCAGCCATTTGCGCTTGCGCGCCGCATCGATGCGCGGCCACTCGCGTTCCAGCGGACCCAGGGCCAGGCGCTGCGCGGGAGTCAGCTCCCTCCAGGACTGTCCTTCGGTCACTGTCGGCTCGGCGGTGGCTCGCTTCGGCTGGGCAGTCGCCGGCACGCACGCGAGCGCCGCCAGCAGCGCCGTGCTCAGCAGCACGGCCGCCGTGGGTCGGCACCGGGATCGTCGCGTCATCGGTGCGGGGATTTCAGGAAGGCCGCGAACCCGGGATCGGCGTAGGCGGCGGGCGGCAGGTCGTCGGCGAGTAGCGCGGCGTCGATGTCTGCCGCATCCTTCACCTGACGTGCCAGATGCCCCTCGTGAATGAAGAACAGGCCGGCGAAGAGCAGCAGCCACGGTAGCGCGGAGGCGATGAGCCACAACAGGCGCCTGGGCGCCTGTCCCCCGACGAGCGCAGTGGCCGCCCCCATGGCGACCACCTCGGAGGCAACCTCCGGTTTTGCATGTTTGCGACGGCCGAGCGCCTGCTCGCGAGCGAAGCGCAGGCGCTCGGAGACATCGGCCGGCAACTGCGCGGCGGATTCGGACAGAGCCGAACCCAGGCGCAGCGCAAAGCGAGCTTCGAGCGCTTCGAGTTCGGCGGTTTGCTGGGGCGACAGTGATTTCATGGTGCGATTCCCTTGGCTCTCAGGGCGCGCGCCAAGGCATGCACCGCTCTGGAGCAGTGCGTCTTGACGCTGCCTTCCGAGCAGCCCATGACAGCAGCAGTCTCGGCGACGTCGAGCTCTTCCCAGTAACGCATCAAAAACGCCTCGCGTTGACGCGGAGGCAACTTCTCCACCTCGATCTCGATGGTGCGCAGGAGCTGTAGGCGCGACACCGAGTCGGAAGCGCTTTCCGTGCCAGCCGACGCATCGAGCGATTCCAGCGTTTCAAGCAGATCGAAGTCTCCGTCCGGATCGCTCGACTCGAAGCTCGAAAAGCTTTGAACCACGGCGTCACGCACCTTCTGACGGCGAAACCAGTCGGTGGTGGCGTTGGAAAGGATACGTTGGAACAGCAGGGGCAATTCTGCCGTCGGGCGGTCGCCGTACTTTTCGGCCAGCCGAATCATGGCATCCTGCACGATATCCAGTGCAGCGTCGGCGTCGCGCACGGCGTAGAGCACCCGCTTGAAGGCCCGCTTGTCGACGCTCTTGAGGAAATCAGACAGTTCTCGTTCGCTGGCCAAAGGCAGAGGGTGCGGGCGCACCGGAAGGGCAACCGAAAAATTATCGCATTGCACCGTAACTACGCGGAAACCCGGCGGCCAGAGCGCGTAAAAGTGCGCCGCAATGCCATAATGCTGCTTTGCACAACATACGGGTCTCGACTCGGACGCCCGACCTGGGCCTCCTCGTTCATGACCGCGCAGGCTCCACACCCGCCTCACGAGGGCGCGGAAAGGAGCACCGATCGTTTTTCGTTAGAGAAATTCAGAAAGGTTCGAAATGGACATGTCTGCCGCGGAACTCAAGCGTGCCGCCGCCTCGACGGATGGCAAAGCCTCCCCGCAAAATACATCTCATCAAGAAGAGCTGAACGGCTCCGACATCCTGGTGCGCTGCCTCCAGGAGGAGAACGTCAAGTACATCTGGGGCTACCCCGGAGGTGCGGTCCTCTACATCTACGACGCGCTCTACAAGCAGAAGACGATCGAGCACGTGCTCGTGCGGCACGAGCAGGCCGCGGTCCACGCGGCTGACGGCTATGCGCGAGCCACCGGTGAAGTCGGCGTGGCGCTGGTCACCTCGGGCCCGGGCGTGACGAACGCGATCACCGGCATCGCGACCGCCTACATGGACTCGATCCCGATGGTGATCGTGACCGGGCAGGTGCCGACCCCTGCCATCGGCCTCGACGCCTTCCAGGAGTGCGACACCGTCGGCATCACACGCCCGATCGTCAAGCACAACTTCCTCGTAAAGGACGTGCGTGACTTGGCCAGAACGCTGAAGAAAGCCTTTCACATCGCACGCACCGGTCGCCCCGGCCCGGTGGTGGTGGACATCCCGAAGGACGTGTCGCTGAAGACCACGGCCTTCGAGTACCCCGACACGGTCGAGATGCGCTCGTACAACCCGGTGCGCAAGGGCCATGGCGGGCAGATCCGCAAGGCGGTGCAATTGCTGATGAGCGCGCGCCGGCCGTACATCTACACCGGCGGCGGCGTGATTCTCGGCAATGCGTCGGCCGAGTTGCGCGAACTCGTCGACCTGCTGGGTTACCCCTGCACCAACACGCTGATGGGGCTGGGCGCCTATCCGTCGAGCGATCCGAAGTTCCTCGGCATGCTGGGCATGCATGGTACCTACGAAGCCAACATGACCATGCAGAACTGCGACGTTCTGCTGGCCGTGGGGGCGCGCTTCGATGACCGCGTGATCGGCAATCCGAAGCATTTCTCGTCGGTCGAGCGCAAGATCATTCACGTCGACATCGACCCGTCGTCGATCTCCAAGCGCGTGAAGGTCGACATCCCTATCGTCGGCGACGTGAAGGACGTGCTGCAAGAGTTGATCGCTCAGATCAAGGAGCAGCAGTCGCGGCCCGAGGCGCAGGCTTTGTCGGCGTGGTGGGGGCAGATCAACGAATGGCGCAAGCGTGAGTGCCTGAAGTACAAGCGTTCCACCGAGGTCATCAAGCCCCAGTACGTGGTCGAGACGTTGTGGGAGCTGACAAAGGATCGCGAGACGTACATCACGTCCGATGTCGGCCAGCATCAGATGTGGGCTGCGCAGTTCTACCGCTTCGAGGAGCCGCGTCGCTGGATCAACTCGGGCGGCCTGGGCACGATGGGCGTCGGCCTGCCGTATGCGATGGGCATCAAGCTCGCCAAGCCCGATGCCGACGTGTTCTGTATCACCGGCGAGGGTTCGATCCAGATGTGCATCCAGGAGCTGTCGACCTGCCAGCAATACCAGACGCCGGTGAAGGTCGTGTCGCTGAACAACGGCTATCTCGGCATGGTGCGCCAGTGGCAGCAGCTCGACTATGGCGGCCGCTACTCGCACAGCTACATGGATGCGCTGCCCGACTTCGTGAAGCTCGCCGAGGCGTATGGCCACGTCGGGCTGCTGGTCGAGAGGCCGCAGGACGTGGAGCCCGCGTTGCGCGAGGCGATGAAGCTGAAGGACCGCACGGTCTTCCTCGACGTGCGTACCGATCCGACCGAGAACGTCTGGCCGATGGTCCAGGCGGGCAAGGGCATCACGGAGATGCTGCTGGGATCCGAGGACCTCTGAAGGCTGGCAAGCCCGGCAAGGGTGCACCCGTTACCGCGGGGCGCCAGGCGCCGGGTGGACAGTCCACAAGGC
Source organism: Caldimonas mangrovi (assembly GCF_023721835.1). Taxonomy (GTDB): domain Bacteria; phylum Pseudomonadota; class Gammaproteobacteria; order Burkholderiales; family Burkholderiaceae_C; genus Caldimonas; species Caldimonas mangrovi. Next base: position 12,567 of record NZ_JAMKFE010000005.1, read on the forward strand.
TCGGACGAATCTTTCCATCGATCGAAAGGCGTGGCCAAGGGCCTGCGGTTACCGCCGCCGGCCTGAAGAGCGCGAACAACGACACATGAAACACATCATCGCAGTGCTGCTGGAGAACGAGCCGGGCGCTCTCTCCCGCGTGGTGGGCCTGTTTTCGGCCCGCGGCTACAACATCGAGAGCCTCACGGTCGCACCGACCGAAGACCCGTCGCTATCGCGCATGACGATCGTCACGACCGGCTCGGACGACGTGATCGAGCAGATCACCAAGCACTTGAACCGGCTGATCGAGGTGGTGAAGGTCGTCGACCTGACCGAGGGCAGCTACACCGAGCGCGAACTCATGCTCATCAAGGTGCGCGCGGTCGGCAAGGAGCGCGAGGAGATGAAACGCATGGCCGATATCTTCCGCGGGCGCATCGTCGACGTGACCGAGAAGACCTACACGATCGAACTCACCGGCGACGCGAGCAAGCTCGACGCCTTCATCGAGGCGATCGATCGCACCTCGATCCTCGAGACCGTGCGCACCGGCACCAGCGGCATTGGCCGCGGCGAGCGCATCCTGCGCGTCTGAACCCCTTACCGTGAACGAGTGGACAGGTGATGCGGTGAACATGTGAGGTGGGGCATTCGACGCGGTTGGCACTCGTTCACGCGGTCGCTCGGTCACCTGTTCACGAATACAAGTTGGAGAAATTCATGAAGGTCTATTACGACAAGGATGCCGATCTGAGCCTGATCAAGGGCAAGAACGTCACGATCATCGGCTACGGCTCGCAGGGCCACGCCCATGCACAGAACCTGAACGACAGCGGCGTGAAGGTCACTGTCGGCCTGCGCCGCGGCGGCGCATCCTGGGCCAAGGCCGAGAAGGCCGGGTTGAAGGTGGCAGAGATCGCCGAGGCGGTGAAGGCTGCCGACGTCGTGATGATCCTGTTACCCGACGAGCAGATCGCCGGCGTCTACAAGAACGAAGTCGAGCCGAACATCAAGCAGGGCGCGTCGCTGGCCTTTGCGCACGGCTTCAACGTGCACTACGGCCAGGTTATTCCGCGTGCCGACCTCGACGTGTGGATGGTCGCGCCGAAGGCACCGGGCCACACGGTCCGCTCGACTTATAGCCAAGGGGGCGGCGTGCCGCACCTGATCGCGGTGCATGCCGACAAGACCGGCAAGGCGCGCGACCTGGCGTTGAGCTATGCCGCGGCCAACGGCGGCGGCAAGGCCGGCATCATCGAGACCAACTTCCGCGAAGAGACCGAGACCGACCTGTTCGGCGAGCAGGCGGTACTGTGCGGCGGCACCGTCGAGCTGATCAAGGCGGGCTTCGAGACTCTCGTGGAAGCCGGTTATGCGCCCGAGATGGCGTATTTCGAGTGCCTGCACGAGCTGAAGCTGATCGTCGACCTGATCTACGAAGGCGGCATCGCGAACATGAACTACTCGATCTCCAACAACGCCGAATACGGCGAATACGTCACCGGCCCGCGCGTCGTGACCGAGGAGACCAAGAACGCCATGCGTCAGTGCCTGAAGGACATCCAGACCGGCGAATACGCGAAGAGCTTCATCCTCGAGAACAAGGCCGGCGCTCCGACGCTGTTGTCCCGCCGTCGCTTGACTTCCGAGCACCAGATCGAGGTGGTCGGCGAGCAACTGCGCGCGATGATGCCGTGGATCAAGAAAAACCGCCTGGTCGACCAGTCGAAGAACTGATCGCCACACGGTGCGACGAAAAGCCGCGGCCCCGTCCGCGGCTTTTTTGTTGCGGGGCTGTTGTATTCTCGCGCCCATGACCTTTCCAGTATGGCGACCCTGGTGCTCCGGTGCGGGCGCACCCTTTGCTAGCTACTCGGAGGCGAGACCTCGAACGAGCGCCGACGCAGCCGACGCGCTGTGACGGCGGCTGAACGGGCGCGGGCCTCACGCGGGCGCCGCGCGTTCTCTTCCTTCCACGCCGGAAGACCGACATGAACGATATGCAGGATCCTCAGCCGAGCCCCTCCGCCGAGGTGATACGGCCCCGCCGCAAGGGCATCTACATCCTTCCGAACCTGTTCACGCTGGCGGCGCTGTTCGCCGGCTTCTACGCGGTTGTGATGGCAATGAACGGGCGTTTCGACCTGGCGGCTGTCGGCATCTTCAGCGCGGCCGTACTCGACAGCCTCGATGGCCGGGTCGCGCGCATGACCAACACGCAGAGCACCTTCGGCGAGCAGATGGACAGTTTGTCGGACATGGTGTCCTTCGGCGCTGCGCCCTCGCTCATAATCTACGAGTGGGCGCTGCAAGGCCTCGGCAAGCTGGGCTGGCTCGCGGCCTTTGTCTACTGCGCGGGGGCCGCGCTGCGGCTGGCGCGCTTCAACACCAACATCGGCGTCGTCGACAAGCGCTTCTTCCAGGGTCTGCCCAGCCCGGCTGCTGCCGCGATGGTGATCGGGCTGGTCTGGGTGATGGACGACATGGGCTACAAGGGGGTCGAGCACATCGCGTGGCTGGCCTGGACGGCCTTCGGCTTCACCGTCTATGCCGGGCTGACGATGGTGACCAACGTGCCGTTCTACAGCTTCAAGGACGTGAGCTTCAAGCGGACCGTGCCGTTCATTGTGATCGTCGCGATCGCGCTCGGCTTCGCCGTCGTGGCCTACGACCCGCCGCGGGTGCTGTTCGGGCTGTTTGTTGTCTATGGGGTGTCGGGTTATGTGGTCTATGCGATCCGCAAGTCGAAGGGCACGCCCGTCAGCGTGATCGCGACGTCGACCGAAGAGCCCGACGAGAAGGGCCTGCATCAGTGAGCCGCCGGGGAGTTGCCGCGCGTCGTTGTACCGGTTGCGTGCGTGGTATATTGGCCGCCATGTCGATACACATGGCCGCCATCTCGCTAGGACTTCTAGGAGTGCTTCGGGCGCGCTGATGAGACACGTCTAGGTTTTCAAGCATCAACGGCCCGCAAGCGCACAGCTGGCGGGCCGTTTTGCATTGGTTCTCGCAATCCCGGCATCCACATACGGAGTTCATCATGGCCGACAAGCTGATCATTTTCGACACGACCTTGCGTGACGGCGAGCAGTCGCCCGGCGCCTCGATGACGAAGGACGAGAAGCTGCGGATCGCCCGCCAGCTCGAGCGGATGCGTGTCGACGTGATCGAGGCGGGGTTCGCTGCCTCTTCCAACGGCGACTTCGAGGCGGTCAAGGCGATTGCGGACGTGGTGAAGGAGTCGACGGTGTGTTCGCTGGCTCGCGCCAACGATCGCGACATCGCCCGCGCGGCCGAGGCGCTGAAGGGCGCCCGCTCGGCACGCATCCATACCTTCATCGCGACCAGCCCGTTGCACATGGAGAAGAAGCTGCGCATGACGCCTGATCAGGTGTTCGAGCAGGCCAAGCTGGCGGTGCGCTTCGCGAAGAACCTGACGGGCGACGTCGAGTTCTCGCCTGAGGACGGCTACCGTTCGGAAGTCGACTTTCTGTGCCGGGTGCTCGAGGCCGTGATTGCCGAGGGCGCAACGACGATCAACATCCCTGACACCGTCGGCTATGCGATTCCCGAGCTCTATGGCAACTTCATCAAGACGCTGCGCGAGCGCATTCCCAACGCCGACAAGGCGGTGTGGTCGGTGCACTGCCACAACGATCTCGGCATGGCCGTCGCGAACTCGCTGGCCGGCGTGAAGATCGGCGGTGCACGCCAGATCGAATGCACGATCAACGGCCTGGGCGAGCGCGCGGGCAACTGCGCGCTCGAAGAGGTGGTGATGGCGATGCGCACGCGGCGCGACTACTTCGGGCTGGAACTCGGGATTGATACCTCGCAAATTGTGCCGGCCTCGCGGCTCGTGTCGCAGACAACGGGCTTCGTCGTGCAGCCGAACAAGGCCGTGGTCGGTGCGAACGCCTTCGCGCATGCTTCGGGCATTCACCAGGACGGCGTGCTGAAGGCGCGAGACACCTACGAGATCATGCGTGCCGAGGACGTCGGCTGGGCGGCCAACAAGATCGTGCTGGGCAAGCTGTCGGGCCGCAATGCATTCAAGCAGCGTCTGCAGGAGTTGGGGATCGAACTCGATTCCGAAAGCGAGATCAACGCTGCGTTCGCCAAGTTCAAGGAACTGGCAGACCGCAAGAGCGAGATCTTCGACGAGGACATCATCGCGTTGGTGAGCGACGAGAGCGTGACCAGCGAACACGAGCACTATCGGCTGTTGGCACTGTCGCAACGCTCCGAAATGGGGGAGCGGCCACATGCCAAAGTGGCGTTTGCCGTCGGCGAGCAGGAGTTTCACGCCGAAAGCGACGGCAACGGCCCGGTTGATGCGAGCCTCAAGGCGATCGAGACCAAGGTGCAAAGTGGCGCCGAAATGCTCCTCTATTCGGTCAATGCAATCACCTCTGGCAGCACAGAATCGCAGGGTGAAGTGACGGTCCGGCTGCAGCATGGCGGGCGGGTCGTCAACGGTGTCGGTGCGGATCCGGACATCGTGGTGGCGTCGGCCAAGGCCTATCTGGCGGCGCTGAACAAGTTGCACAGCAAGTCCGAACGCGTGGCGGCTCAGGGTTGACCCGGTGTGAATTTTTGACGTTCACCCGAGACTTGAGAAAGAACGTGTAAGTTTTTGATCTTGCGCGGCTTTTTCCCTTCGCCTACACTCGGTTCGCCAAGCTGTTGGAGGTTGCCGTGTCGGCGTTGGGCAAGTTGTTCGGGTTTCGTTGGTGGGCTTCACTGATGGTCGCATGCATGTTGGCCACCGGCTCGGCCTCGGCCGCAGCGGCGGCCAAGAAGTCCGAATCGAAACGGGCCACCGCGACCAGCGTGGCCAAAAAGCCGGCCGGCAAGCGGTCGACCTCGGTCAACCGGGCGGTTCGGGTGAAGGCGTCGAGCCGCGCCAAGCAGCGTGTGCGCTCGGCGGCCCGGGGGGGCGCGAATGTGCGCCGTGCCTCGGTCGTCGTTCCCGCGCGGTTGTCGTATGGGCAGGTCTATGGTCTGCATGAGACGGCAGACCCCCTCGATCTGAAATCCAGCGTTGCGCTGGTGCTCGACCAGGAGACCAATGAGGTCCTGCTCAGCAAGAATTCCCAGGCGGTGCTGCCGATCGCGTCTCTGACCAAGCTGATGACCGCGCTGGTCGTCATCGAGGCGCAACAGCCGCTCGACGAAGTCCTCACGATCACGGCGGAAGATATCGACACCGAGAAGGGCAGCAGCTCACGGCTGGCGCTCGGCACGGAGCTCACTCGTGGTGAGATGCTGCACCTGGCGTTGATGTCGTCCGAGAACCGGGCTGCCAATGCACTCGGTCGGCACTTTCCCGGCGGCTTGGCGGCTTTCGTTACCGCGATGAACCACAAGGCGGCCGAGTTGGGCATGCAAGATACGCGCTACGTCGAGCCGACGGGCCTGTCGAGCCGCAATCAATCGAGCGCCCGGGATCTGGCAACCCTGGTGAAAACTGCGCACCATTACCCCTTGATCCGTGAACTCTCGACCTCCCCGGAGTACGAGGTGGCGGTCGGCAAGCGCCACCTGCAGTACCGCAATACCAACGGGCTGGTGTTCAATCCGACCTGGGAGATCGGCCTGCAGAAGACGGGCTACATCTCTGAAGCAGGGCGTTGCCTGGTCATGCAGGCCCAGTTGGCGGGACGCAAGCTGATCATGGTGTTCCTGGACTCGACAGGCCGCTATTCCCGCATCGGCGATGCCGAGCGGGTGCGCAAGTGGCTCGAAGAGCTGTCGTTGTCCGAAGAGCCGGAGATGCCGGATACCGAAGTGTTGCCCCGCGTCACCTCGTGACCCAGCTCCAGAAGATCGATCAGCGCAAGCCCGGCCGCCGCCGGGCTTGTTCGTTTTCCGGCGCTTCAGCGCCGGTGGCCAAGTGACGCGGAGATTTGCGCTGCCGTCGCCGTCAGGCGCTCCATCCAGCTTTCCTCCAGGCGGTCGGCAGGCGCCGAGATCGACAGCCCGGCCACCAACTTGCCCTGGTCGTCATGGATGCCGGCGGCCATGCAGCGCACGCCCAGCTCCAGTTCTTCGTTGTCGCGCGCGGTGCCGTACTGCTTGACCTTCGACAACTCGCGCTCCAGCGCCGCCAGGTCGGTGATGCTGTTGCGCGTGTGCCCGGCGAGACCGGTCCGGGTCGCATAGGCGCGCACCCGCTGCGGGTCGTCGTTGGCCAGGAAGAGCTTGCCGACGGAGGTCAGGTGCAAGGGCGCGCGCCCACCGACAGCGCGCACCACCTGCATGCCGGAGCGCTCGCTGTAAGTGCGCTCGATGTAGACGATTTCATCGCCCTGGCGTACCGACAGGTTGACCGGTTGGTGCGTCAGCTTGTGCAATTCGCGCATCGGCGCCAGCGCGGCATCGCGCACGTCCAGCCGCGCTTTCACCAGGTTGCCCAGTTCCAGCAGCCGCATGCCGAGCCGATAGCTGCCGGCCTCGGGCCGGTCGACGAAGCGGCCGAGTGCAAGGTCGTTCAGGATGCGGTGTGCGGTCGACGGGTGCAGGCCCGTTTGCTCGCTGATCTGCTTCAACGAGACGGGATCCTGGTGTGCGGCAAGCACATCCAGCAGTGAAAACATCCGCTCCAGGACCTGGATGGTAGGGGAACTGCCCTCGGTCTTTTTCATGTGAGAGATTTTCTCTCAGTTTGGGCGTTTTTTGCATCGCGAAAACCTCGGGTGCCAAGCACGAGGCGCGCACCCATAATCGACCGGCATGAAAGTCGGTTTTTTCATCACCTGCCTGGTGGATCTCATGCGTCCCGGAATCGGGCTGGCCGCTGTGCGGCTGATCGAGGCGGCGGGCTTCGAGGTCGAGGTGCCGATGGCGCAGACCTGCTGCGGCCAGCCGGCGTACAACTCGGGCGACCGCGAGACGGCGCAGGCACTGGCGCGCAAGCTGCTCGACGAGTTCGAGCGCCACGACTATGTCGTGATGCCGTCAGGCTCGTGCGGCGGGATGGTGCGCACGCACTACGCTGACCTGTTCGCCGACGATCCGGAACTCAGCTACCGCTACGCGCAGCTGCAGCCCAAGGTCTACGAATTGGCGCAGTTCCTGACAGAGGTGGCGTGCGTCGCGAGCGTGCCGGGGCGCTTCGAGGGCGCCGTGACGTATCACGACTCCTGCGCGGGCTTGCGGGAATTGGGGGTCAAGCAGCAGCCGCGTGCGCTGCTGAAGCTGACCGGCGCGACGCTGAAGGAAATGGAGCACTGCGAGCAGTGCTGCGGTTTCGGCGGGACCTTCTCGGTGAAGTACGGCAACATTTCGTCGGCGATTGTCGATGAGAAGTGCGAGCACATCGTTGCCAGCGGCACGCAGGCGGTCGTCCTCGGCGATCTGGGCTGCATGCTGAACATCGAAGGCCGGCTGCGGCGCCGGGGCAACGAGAGCACCCGCGTGATCCACATCGCCGAGATCCTGGCAGGGGAGTGCTGAAGCGTGCAGGTCCAATCGATGCATTTCCAGGCGCGCGCCGGCCAGCGGCTGGCCGACCAGCGCCTGCAGAAGAACCTTAAGAAGCTGTCGACGAAGTTCGTTACGGCGCGGGCCGAGGCAGTGCGCGAACTGCAGGAGTTCGAGATCATTCGTGACGAGGCGGTGCGCCGGCGCAAGGCGGCGCTTGCGAAGCTCGATGTGTGGCTGGAGCGCTTCGAACGTGAGGCGACACGGCGCGGTGCCTCCGTGCTGTGGGCTGAAACGCCGGCCGAGGCGGCTGCGCTGGTCGTGCAGATTGCACGCCAGCACGAGGTGCGGCGTGCCACCAAGACCAAGAGCATGGTGACCGAGGAGATGGCGCTCAACAAGGCGCTGGAAGCCGCCGGTGTGCAGGTGACCGAGACCGACCTCGGCGAGTACATCCTGCAGATCAACGACAGCGAACCGCCGAGTCATATCATCGCCCCGGTGGTGCACAAGGACAAGGAAGAGATCTATCAGCTCTTCGTGAAGACGCATCAGCTGCCGCGCGAGTCGGGGCGGGTGCCCGAAATCCCCGAGATGACACGCGAAGCGCGCGAAGTGCTGCGATCGCGCTTCCTCGCCAGCGAAATGGGCATCACAGGAGGCAACTTCCTCATCGCTGAAACCGGATCGGTCGCCCTCGTCACGAATGAGGGCAACGAAGGCATGTGCACGGCGGTGCCGCGCGTGCATGTCGCGATCACCGGCGTCGAAAAGGTGCTGCCGACGCTGGAAGACCTGGCGACGGTGATGCGATTGCTGCCGCGCTCGGCCACAGGCCAAGTCATCAGCAACTACTTCTCGTTGCTGACGGGGCCGCGCGGAGCCGATGACCGTGATGGGCCCGAGCACATGTACTTCATCCTCGTCGATGGCGGACGCACCGGTCTGCTGGGAGGCGATTTCGAGGAAATGCTGCGCTGCATCCGTTGCGGGGCCTGCATGAACCACTGCCCGGTCTACCAGAAGATCGGCGGGCACAGCTACGGCTGGGTCTACCCCGGCCCGATGGGCTCGGTGCTGACGTCGAGCTACGTCGGGCTCGAGAAGACGCTGGACCTGCCTCAGGCCGCCACGATGTGCGGGCAGTGCCACGTCGTGTGTCCGATGAAGATCCCGCTGCCGGACCTGTTGCGCAAGCTGCGCGAGCGCCAGTTCGAGCGCGGCCTGAGGCCGTGGCGCGAGCGCTTCGCGTTGCGAGCTTGGGGCTACGCCGCGCAGCGGCCCCGGCTGTACCGGGCGATGAGTCGGGTGGGCGTGCGTCTTCTCAGATGGCTGAGCGAAGGCGGCCGCATCCGCAGGCTGCCGTTCGGCTCGGCCTGGACCGCGACGCGCGACATGCCGTCCCCGGCTGGCATGACCTTCAAGGAGCTCTACGCTGAGCGCCGGCGCTGATGCGGGCAGGCGGAGGCGGCTTGCCCGCATGCTGGCTCTGAGCGTGGCGTTGTTGCCGGTGGTCTCGGCGGCACAGGAGCGCCCGGTTTCGACGGCGAGCGGAGCTTCGGCCCCCACGGCTGCCGCAACCTGGATCAAGGCGCCGCGTGTGCGGGGAAGGCTGGCGCCGGCGGAACTCGGGTTGGTGATCAACACCGCTGACCCGTATTCCGTCGAGGTCGGTGCCTTCTACGCGCAGGCGCGGCAGTTGAAGCCGGAGCAGATCCTGCGGGTGGAGTTGCCGGTGAAACCGGCGCTGACCGCCACCGAATTCGAGCAACTCGCGGCCCAGGTGCGTGAACACTTCGGAACGCCCGGCGACGGCCCGATCCAGGCGCTCGCGCTCGCATGGCGCCAGCCGTATGCCGTCGCGTGCCATTCCATCACAGGGGCGCTGGCGCTCGGCTTCGACGCTGGCTTGTGCCGCCGCACGTGCGCGCCGTCGCAGCCGTCGACCTACTTCAACTCGGCGTCCGCGCGCCCGGCCACCGACCACGCGCTGCGGCCCTCGATGTTGCTGGCGGCGTCGAATGTCGAGGCCGCGAAAACCTTGATCGAGCGGGGTGTCGCGGCGGACGGCCGGCTCGGGCTGCGCGGTGCGCCACCGGTGATCGCGCATTTCGAAGTGACCGACGACCGGGTGAGGTCAGTGCGGCAGCGACTGTTCCCGCCCAGCGGCACACTGCCACGCTTGGGGGTGCAAATACGCTCCGGGGTGCACCAGCCACCTTCGCCGGACGACCGCGTGCTGCTGTATCTGACCGGTGCTTCGCGAGTGTCGGGGCTCGACGACATCGAATTCGTCCCCGGCGCGCTGGCCGACCATCTGACGTCCTTCGGCGGCTGGCTCGAGGGCGGGCAGGGGCAGATGAGCGTGCTGGCCTGGATCGCGGCGGGTGCCACTGCCAGCTACGGCACCGTGAGCGAACCCTGCAATCACCTGCAGAAATTTCCCCACCCGCAGGTGCTGCTGCTGCACTACCTGCAGGGCAGCACCGCCATCGAGGCCTACTGGAAGAGCGTCGCGTGGCCGCAGCAGGGGCTGTTCATTGGCGAGCCCCTGGCAGCGCCGTTCGCTCGCTGAGCGTCACGCGAGCACGAGACGGGCGGCATGCACGCCGGACCGAACTGCGCCTTCCAGCGTGGCGGGGTAGGGGCCCTCGATATAGTCACCCGCAGCCCACAGGCCTTGGGCTATCGAAGCGCCAGGCCGCTGCAACTGCGGCGTGCAGCGCAGCGCGGCGCGTGCCTCAAGCATCGTGCGTACGAGACGTAGCGGCGGGCGGTAGAGGCGGCCGAGTTCGCGTTCGGCCTGTTGCAGGACGGCCTGGGCCGTCGCATCGAGCCCGCGCTCGGCCCATGGGCTTGCAGCGCTGACGACGAAGGCAAGCAGGCCGAGCGGTCCATCGAGTTGACCGTGATCGAAGACGAACCGTGCAGGCGCTTCGGCACCTGCATGTAGCGCCAGCATCGGCACTGGCAGGCGGGCGCCGTCGCCGCGCATGTAGACCGTGATGACAGGCTCGAATCGCAGGGCTGCGGCACACGCCGCCCAGTCCGGCGCAACGCGTTGCGCCAGCCGGGCTGCCTCGGGGGCGCAGGCGGCCAGCACGACGGCGTCGTAGCGTTCGCCGTCAACGCGCCACGCAACGCCTTCCGATTCAACGCGGTCCACGCGGCACGACAGCCGCACCGTGGCCCCTGCCTGCAGGAGCCAGTCGGCCGCGGCCTCGGGAAACAACGTGCTCAGGTTGGTGCGCGGCAGCAGGAGGTCGGAGGCGCCGGCCGCGCTGAACACGCCGTCCTTCAGCACGCGCAAAAAGACGGCGGCACTGGCTTCACCGGGCAACGTGTTGAGCGTCGCGACGCACAAGGGGTCGAGCAGCTCCGCGCGCACGCGGGGAGCAAGCGACCCGCACAGCCGATCGACGGTCCACTCCGGTGGGCAGCGAAAGCCCGTGGCCATCCATGCCGCGCCCGCGCGCAGCAGCGAGAGCTTCTCGCTGAAACTCCAGTCGGCATGGCGCAGCACGCCGCGCGTGAGCGACGATCGCGGTGCGCCCGGCTCGACGAAAAAGCCGCTGCCGTCGGCGAAGATCAGCTGCAACGGCGTGCGCAGCATGTCCAGCGTCGTCCTGACGCCGACCAGCCGCATCAACCGCAGGGCCTCGGTACATGCACCGATCAGGATGTGCTGACCGTTGTCGAGCGGAAAGCCTTCCACGTCGACGCGGCGCGCGCGGCCGCCCAACTGCTCCGCCATTTCGAACAGGACAACGTCATGGCCTTCGTCGACCGCCTGCACGGCGGCCGCGCAACCGGCCCACCCGCCACCGATGACGGCCAGTCGTTTCGCCACTGGCCTACCGCCCCTGCCAGTGCGTGCGCCACGCAATCCACAGTTTGCGCAGCGGCGTCAGCGAGATGCGTTGATGCAACACCTGGAAGTTTTCGCGCTCGATTTCGCGCAGCAGCGTGCGGTAGATGTGGGCCATCATCAGCCCCGGCTTCTGAGCGCGCCGGTCGGCTTCGGGGAGCAGGGCGAAGGCCTCGTCGTAGAAGGCATGTGCGCGCTCGGCCTGGAACTTCATCAACGCTTTGAAGCGCTCGCTGTAGCCGCGGTTGAGTACTTCATGCGCCTTCACGTCGAAACGCTGCAACTCGTTGATCGGCAGATAGATGCGACCGCGGCGCGCATCGTCGCCGACGTCGCGGATGATGTTGGTCAGCTGCAGCGCGAGGCCGAGCTTGTGCGCGTATTCGACGGTGGCCGGCTCGGTGCGGCCGAAGATGGCAGAAGCCACCTCGCCGACCACGCCGGCGACCAAGTGGCAATACTTCTGCAGCCCGGCGAAGTCGAGGTAGCGCGTCTGTTCGAGGTCCATCTGGCAGCCGTCGATGACGGCCTGCAGGTGCCCGGCTTCGATGCCGTAAGCGGCGGCATGCGGAACGAGTGCGTGCATGGCGGGGTGGCTCGGCTGTCCGGCGTAGGCCTGCGCGACCTCTTTGCGCCACCACAGCAGCTTGGCTTGTGCGACGTTCGGGTCGCTGACCTCGTCGACGACGTCATCGACCTCACGGCAAAAAGCGTAGAAAGCGGTGATCGCTGCGCGCCGCGGAGGCGGCAGAAAGAGGAACGCATAGTAGAAGCTGGACCCGCTGGCGGCCGCCTTGTCCTGCACGTATTTTTCTGGGTTCATCGGGGAGAGGTGTTGTTCGTCGGAGCGGGCATGCGCCGGCGCAGCGCGCGCCACAGCAGCAAAGGGCCGTCCCAAGCGCGCAACGCCGGCCGCTCATGCAGTGTGGCGTAGTCCAGGCGGGCGATTTTCTCAAGAATCCGCAAGCCGCCCAGGACGACCAGCTTCAGCTCCCACCCGAGCCGCCCGGGCAGCCGCGCCGACAGCGGCAGACCTTGGATCAGCAGCTCGCGCGTCCACTCGACCAGCTCACGCACGAGCGCGTGCGTGGCCGGCGTTTCCTGCTGCGCGATCAGTGAGGCGACCGGCACGCGATGGCGGCGGCACACGTCCAGCGGCACATAAAGCCGGCCCCGACGGGTGTCGACGCTGAGGTCGCGCCAGAAGTTGGCAAGCTGCAGCCCGGTGCAGATGGCGTCCGACTCGTGTTGTGCTTGTTCGTCGTGGATGCCGTAGACCTGCAGCAGCAGGCGTCCCACCGGGTTGGCCGCGCGCCGGCAGTACTCCAGCAGTTCTTCCTGGCTGACGTAGCGGTTCTTCGCGACGTCCTGCTCGAAGCCGCTCAGCAGGTCGTCGAGGGGCGCCTGCGGTAGCCCGAACTCTCGGCACGCCTGCGCCAGCGGGCCGAACACCTGGGGCCAGCGAGGCGACGGCGAGCGCTCTTCATAGATGGCATGCAGATCGGCCCGGTAAGCCTGCAAGTCGGTCAGGCGCTCCAGGGGTGCACGAGGACCTTCGTCGGCCAAGTCGTCGGCGGTTTTGGCATACCGGTAGATCGCGGCGACGGCGGGCCGCAACCGGGGCGGGCAGAGGGCGGAGGCGACGGGAAAGCGCTCGTAGGCAGATACGGTCACGGCGGCGATTGTCCTCGCTCGGCCCTGGCGGCACTTGTAAGCGGCGGTGATCGGTCGACGGCAAGTACCGATGCTCAGCGGTTTGACATCCCGCAAAAACCCTCATACATTACTGACCGGTCAGTCAGTTAATGGTTCTGTCACTCCCCAAGGATGCCTCCATGCGCCGCTTCTCCTTGACCCTGCTTGCCCCCGTCGCGCTCACACTCGCGTTGGCGGCCTGCTCCAAACCCCAGCCGGCCGCAGAACCGGTGCGTGCGGTACGCACCCTGACGGTCTCGGACGCGACCGCTTCTGCATCGCTCGAATACGCGGCAGAGGTCCGTGCGCGGACAGAGTCGCGCCTTGGATTCCGCGTGCCCGGCAAGATGGTGCGTCGCGCGGTGGACTTGGGCGACAGCGTGCACAAGGGGGAGGTGCTGGCCCAGCTCGACCCGCAGGACCTGCGTCTGGGCCAGGAGGCTGCGCTGGCTGCGCTGTCGGCTGCCAAGGCGAATCTGGATCAGGCGAGCGCAGATTTCAAGCGCTTCAAGGAACTGCGCGACCAGGATTTCATCAGCTCCGCCGAACTCGAGCGCCGCGAGACGGCGCTGAAGTCGGCGCAGGCGCAATACCAGCAGGCACTTGCGCAGGCGGGAACGCAAGGCAACCAGGCCGCGTACGCGGCGCTCACGGCCGATGCAGCGGGCGTGATCACCGCGGTGGAGGCCGAACCCGGCATGGTCGTCGGTGCCGGCACACCGGTGCTGCGGCTCGCCCATGACGGCCCGCGGGACGTGGTGTTCTCGGTGCCCGAGGACAAGATCGGGCTCATCAAGGCGCTGGCCCAGCAGGGGGCGGAACTGCAAGTGAAGCTGTGGAGCAATCAGGCCGAGCCGCTGCCCGCCAAGGTGCGTGAGCTGGCCGTCGCTGCCGACCCGGTCACCCGCACCTATCTCGTCAAGGCCGACATCGGGCGACCCGACGTCAAGCTCGGACAGACAGCCACCGTGCAGGTGAATCTGCCGCAAGCTGCGGGCGTGTCCAAGCTGCCGTTGTCGGCGCTGGTCGAGCACCAGGGCAAAAGTTCGGTGTGGCTGGTTGATACCGGCTCGATGACGGTGAAGCCGCAGCCGGTGAAGGTTGCCGGCGCCGAAGGCAATCAGGTGCTGGTGGCCGATGGGCTTCAGCCCGGCCACGTGGTGGTCACGGCCGGCGTGCACGTGCTGACGTCAGGGCAGAAGGTCCGCTTGTACCGCGACGCCGCCGTGGCATCGTCCGACACCGCCGCTGCGCAGCAGAACTGATTCCCGGGGCCGTTCGTGAACAGCAACGACAACATCCCGACCTCACGTTTCAACATTTCCCGCTGGGCCCTTGAGCATCCGGCGCTGACGCGCTACCTGATGGTGGTGCTGCTGGTGCTGGGCGCCGCGGCTTACTTCCAGCTGGGTCAGGATGAGGACCCGCCGTTCACCTTCCGGGCGATGGTGGTACGGGCGTTCTGGCCCGGTGCCACTGCGCTGCAGATGTCGGAGCAGGTGACCGACAAGATCGAAAAGACGCTGCAGGAAGTGCCGTACGCCGACAAGATCCGCAGCTACTCCAAGCCCGGCGAAGCGCTGATCATCTTCCAGATCAAGGACTCCTCGCCGCCGAAGGAGGTGGCCAATGTCTGGTACCAGGTGCGCAAGAAGATTGGCGACATGCGCGGCAGCCTGCCGCAGGGCGTCGTCGGCCCCTTCTTCAACGACGAGTTCGGCGACGTCTATGGCTCCATCTACGCGCTGTCGGCCGACGGCTTCAGTTACGAGGAATTGCGTCAGCACGCCGACCGCGTGCGCCAGCGGCTGTTGAAGGTGCCCGATGTCGCAAAGGTCGAATTCTTCGGCGTCCAGGATGAAAAAATCTTCGTCGAGGTGTCTCAGCGACGCCTTGCGCAGATGGGCATCGATTTCAACCAGGTGATCGCGCAGATCGGCGCTCAGAATGCCGTTGAAGGCAGCGGCGTGCTGTTGGCCGATGGCGACAGCCTGCAGGTGCGCATTGGGGGGCAGTTCAATTCTGAAGCCGACCTGCGTGCGTTGCCGATCCGGGCCACCAACTCTGCGACCGGTGCGGCGAACACCATCCGCCTCGGCGACATCGCCGAGATCCGACGCGGCTATGTCGACCCGCCGCAGGTGAAGGTGCGTCACCAGGGGCAGGAGGTCATCGCGCTGGGCATCTCCATGGCCAAGGGCGGCGACATCATCGCGCTCGGCGAGCGACTGCGTGCTGCGGTGGCCGATATCCAGAAAGAGTTGCCGGTCGGCATTGAGATGAGCCGAGTGCAGGATCAGCCGCAGGCAGTGTCGCGTTCGGTCGGCGAGTTCGTGAAGGTGCTGTTCGAAGCGGTGGTCGTCGTGCTCGCGGTGAGTTTCATCAGCCTGGGCTTGCATACTCGCCCGTTGCGCATCGACGTCTGGCCGGGCCTGGTGGTGGCGATCACCATACCGCTGGTGCTCGCGATCACCTTCGTGACAATGCTCTACTGGGGTGTCGGGCTGCACAAGATATCGCTCGGTGCGCTGATCATCGCGCTCGGCCTGCTGGTCGACGACGCCATCATCGCGGTGGAGATGATGGTGCGCAAGCTCGAAGAGGGCTACGACAAGATGCGCGCCGCGACCTTCGCCTACGACGTGACTGCGATGCCGATGCTGACGGGCACGCTGATCACCGCGGTCGGCTTCCTGCCGATCGGGCTCGCGCAGTCGACCGTCGGCGAATACACCTTCGCGATCTTCGCGGTGACCACGGCGGCGCTGCTGATCTCGTGGGTCGTCTCGGTGTATTTCGTGCCCTACATCGGCGCCCGTCTGCTGAAGGTCAAACCCCAGGTCGAGGGCGAGGCGCACGAGCTGTTCGACACGCCGTTCTACAGCCGTTTCCGGTCGGCGGTGAACTGGTGCGTGCAGCACCGCTGGATCACCATCGGCGTGACCCTCGGCATGCTCGCGCTCGGCGTGGTCGGCATGGGCAAGGTGCAGCAGCAGTTCTTCCCCGATTCGAGCCGGCCCGAGATCCTGGTCGACCTGTGGATGCCCGAAGGAACGAACTTCAGGGCCACCGAGGAGGTCGCCAAGCGCTTCGAGGCGCGGGTGATGAAGGAGGCCGGCGTCGAGAGCGTGACGACCTGGGTCGGCAGCGGTGTGCCGCGTTTCTACCTGCCGCTGGACCAGATCTTCCCGCAGACCAACGTCAGCCAGGCCATCGTGCTGCCGAAGGACCTGGATCAGCGTGAGGCCTTGCGCAAGCGCCTGCCGGACATTCTGGCGAATGAATTCCCCGAGGTGCGCACTCGCGTCAAGCTGTTGCCCAACGGCCCGCCTGTACCCTACCCGGTGCAGTTCCGCGTGATGGGTTCCGACGTGCAAGAACTGCGCAAGTGGGGCGACGAGGCCAAGGCGCTGCTGCGTACACACCCCGACATCCGTCAGGTCAACGACAACTGGAACGAGTCGGTCAAGGTGCTGCGGCTGGAGGTCGACCAGGACAAGGCGCGCGCGCTCGGTGTCACCAGCCAGAGCATCGCGCAAGCTTCGCGCACCATCCTGACCGGCACCACCATCGGCCAGTACCGCGAGGACGACCGGCTGATCGACATCGTGCTGCGACAGCCGGAAGACGAGCGCGACGCGATCACCGATATCGCCAACGCCTACCTGCCCACGGCGAGCGGCCGGGCGATCCCGTTGACGCAGATTGCGAAGGTCGGCTACGCCTGGGAGCCCGGAGTGCTGTGGCGTGAGAACCGCGACTTCGCTGTCACCGTGCAAGGCGACGTCGCCGAAGGCGTTCAGGGCCCCACGGTCAGCTCCGCACTGTGGCCCAAGATGCAGGAACTGCAGTCGCGCATGCCGCCGGGTTACCACATCGAGCTGGCCGGCACTGCCGAGGAAAGCAGCAAAGGGCAGGGGTCCATCTTCGCCAACGTGCCCTTGATGCTGTTCCTGACCTTCACCTTGCTGATGCTGCAGCTGCAGAGCTTCTCGCGCTCGGTGCTGGTGTTCCTGACCGGACCGATGGGAATTGTGGGGGTGGCCGCGGCGCTGCTGCTGCTGGGGCGGCCGTTCGGCTTCGTCGCGATGCTCGGGGTGATCGCACTGATGGGCATGATCATGCGCAATTCGGTGATCCTGATCGACCAGATCGAGCAGGACCGTTCTCGCGGGGTGCCGACCTGGACCGCGATCGTCGAGTCGGCGGTGCGGCGCTTCCGGCCCATCGTGCTGACGGCCGCGGCAGCGGTGCTTGCGATGATTCCGCTGTCGCGCAGTGTGTTCTGGGGGCCGATGGCGGTGGCCATCATGGGGGGGCTGATCGTGGCCACCGCACTCACGTTGCTGGCCTTGCCGGCCATGTATGCCGCCTGGTTCCGGGTGAAACGCCCCGAGGACGAGAGCACAGCCCCGACAGCCGGCTAAAATACCCGGTTCGCCGAATTACCCAGGAGGGGAGCGCAGGCTTCCCTCTTTTGATTTGCGCGGGTGGCGAAATTGGTAGACGCACCAGGTTTAGGTCCTGACGCCAGCGATGGTGTGGGGGTTCGAGTCCCCCCCCGCGCACCACATTCAAACGAGAGAGATCACCATGGCCGTGACTGTTGAAACCCTCGACAAACTGGAACGCAAGATCACGCTGACGCTGTCGGCGGATCTCATCAACAACGAGGTGGAGTCCCGCCTGAAGCGTCTGGCCCGCACCGTGAAGGCCGATGGTTTCCGTCCCGGCAAGGTGCCCATGAGCATCGTGGCGCAGCGGTACGGCTACTCGGTGCAGTACGAGGTGATGAACGACAAGGTCGGCGAAGCCTTTGCACAAGCCGCTTCCGAAGCGCAGCTGCGCGTCGCCGGCGCTCCACGCATCACCGAGAAGGAAGAGGCGCCCGAGGGGCAACTGGCCTTCGACGCCACCTTCGAGGTCTATCCGGAAGTCAGGATTGCCGACCTGTCGACGGCTGAAGTCGAGCGCGCCAGCACCGAGGTGACCGACGCCGCGATCGACAAGACGCTGGACATCCTGCGCAAGCAGCGCCGCACCTTCGGCCAGCGTCCGGCCGCTGAAGCCGCGACCGACGGTGATCGCGTGACGATCGACTTCGAAGGCAAGATCGACGGCGAAGCCTTCGCCGGCGGCAAGGCCGAGGACTTCCAGTTCATCCTGGGCGAAGGCCGCATGCTCGAAGAGTTCGAGAAGGCGGTGCGCGGCATGAAGGCCGGCGAGTCGAAAACCTTCCCGCTGAAGTTCCCCGAGGACTATCACGGCAAGGACGTGGCCGGCAAGGAAGCCGATTTCCTCGTGACGCTGAAGAAGGTCGAACTGCAGAACCTGCCCGAGATCGACGAGGCTTTCGCGAAGTCGCTGGGCATCGCCGACGGCACCGTGCAAGCGCTCCGTGCCGACATCAAGAAGAACCTCGAGCGTGAGGTCAAGTTCCGTGTGCTGGCACGCAACAAGAACGCCGTGATGGACGCGCTGATCAAGGCAGCCGAACTCGACCTGCCGAAGTCGCTGGTGCAAAACGAGGTGGACCGCATGGTCGCCGGCGCCCGCGCCGACCTCAAGAACCGGGGCGTCAAGGATGCCGAAAACGCGCCGATCCCGGCCGAGGTGTTCCAGCCGCAGGCCGAAAAGCGTGTGCGCCTGGGCCTAGTGGTGGCCGAGCTGGTGAAGACCAACGAGCTGCAGGCCAAGCCCGAGCAGATCAAGGCCCACATCGAAGAGCTGGCACAGAGCTATGAGAAGCCCCAGGAAGTGGTGCGCTGGTACCTCAGCGACAACCAGCGCCTGGCCGAAGTCGAAGCGGTGGTGTTGGAGAACAACGTCACCGACTTCGTGCTCGCCAAAGCCAAGGTCACCGACAAGGTGCTGCCGTTCGACGAACTGATGGGTGCCTGATCCAGCGCGCTTGGTTCTCTGACAAAGGCGCCGGCACCCCGGCGCCTTTTGTCGTTTCTACGGGGCCGCTCTTGTCGCCCCATAATCCATCCCCAGATTCGTGAAGACCGATCGGAAGGATTCCATGAGCGCACTGGACACGCAGAACCTGGGCATGGTGCCCATCGTCATCGAACAGTCGGGCCGCGGCGAGCGCGCCTACGACATCTACAGCCGCCTGCTGCGCGAGCGTGTGGTGTTCCTGGTAGGGCCGGTCAACGACCAGACTGCCAACCTCGTCGTCGCGCAGTTGCTGTTCCTGGAAAGCGAGAACCCCGACAAGGACATCTCGCTCTACATCAACTCGCCGGGTGGCTCGGTGAGTGCCGGCATGTCGATTTTCGACACGATGCAGTTCATCAAGCCGGACGTGTCGACACTGTGCATGGGCATGGCCGCTAGCATGGGCGCGTTCCTGCTGGCCGCTGGCGCCAAGGGCAAGCGCTACGCGCTGCCGAATTCCCGCATCATGATCCACCAGCCGCTGGGGGGCGCACAGGGCCAGGCGACCGACATCGAGATCCAGGCGCGCGAAATTCTGAAGCTGCGTGAAAACCTGAACAAGATCCTGTCGGAACGCACCGGCCAGCCGTTGGACAAGATCCAGAACGACACCGAGCGCGACTTTTTCATGGCACCCGACGACGCGAAAACTTATGGTCTGATCGATCAGGTGCTCGAGAAACGAAGCTGAACCCCTTCTCGACAGCGGGTATTCCCTGCCTCGCCACGTGAAAGACCGTGCGGTATTTGGTAAGGGAAAACAGGGCGCGCAACGGGGCCTTTTTCCCACCGAAGGCCCCGTTTTCATTTGACTTATCATCCCCCTCAGAACCCAGCCCTCAAGACGCCCATGCCCGAGAAAAAAGGCTCTTCCAGCGAGAAAGTCCTGTACTGCTCCTTTTGCGGCAAGAGCCAGCACGAGGTGAAGAAGCTCATTGCCGGCCCGTCAGTGTTCATCTGCGATGAATGCATCGACCTGTGCAACGACATCATCCGAGACGAGGTACCGTCTGAAGGGGCCGACTCCAAGACCTCCCGGGGTGATCTGCCGGTGCCGTCCGAGATCAAGAGCATCCTGGACCAGTACGTCATCGGTCAGGACCCTGCCAAGCGCACCCTGTCGGTCGCCGTCTACAACCACTACAAGCGGCTCAAGCACATGGGTGGCGCCGGCAAGAAGGATGAGGTCGAGCTCGCCAAGAGCAACATCCTGCTGATCGGCCCGACCGGCTCCGGCAAGACGTTGCTGGCGCAGACGCTGGCGCGGCTTCTGAACGTGCCGTTCGTGATTGCCGACGCGACCACGCTCACCGAAGCGGGCTACGTCGGCGAAGATGTCGAGAACATCATCCAGAAGCTGCTGCAGAACTGCAATTACGACGTCGAAAAGGCGCAGCGGGGCATCGTCTACATTGACGAGATCGACAAGATCTCGCGCAAGGCCGACAACCCCTCGATCACGCGTGACGTCTCCGGCGAGGGCGTGCAGCAGGCGCTGCTGAAGCTGGTGGAGGGCACGATGGCGTCGGTACCGCCGCAGGGCGGGCGCAAGCATCCCAATCAGGACTTCCTGCAGATCGACACGACGAACATCCTGTTCATCTGCGGCGGCGCTTTCGACGGACTGGAGAAGGTGATCCAGAACCGCTCCGAGAAGTCCGGCATCGGTTTTGGTGCCA
This sequence comes from Caldimonas mangrovi, assembly GCF_023721835.1. Taxonomy (GTDB): domain Bacteria; phylum Pseudomonadota; class Gammaproteobacteria; order Burkholderiales; family Burkholderiaceae_C; genus Caldimonas; species Caldimonas mangrovi. The sequence goes on from NZ_JAMKFE010000005.1 coordinate 33,159, forward strand.
TGGTCAAGAGCAAGACCGAACGCAAGGTCAGCGAGGTGTTCCGCGAGGTCGAGCCGGAAGACTTGATCAAGTTCGGCCTGATCCCCGAGCTGGTTGGCCGCCTGCCGGTGGTCGCGACGCTGGGCGAACTGACCGAAGACGCCCTGATCCAGATCCTCACCGAGCCGAAGAACGCGCTGGTGAAGCAGTACCAGAAGCTGTTCTCGATGGACGGCGTCGAGTTGGAGATCCGTCCGTCGGCATTGGCCTCGATTTCGCGCAAGGCGCTGGCCCGCAAGACCGGGGCACGCGGATTGCGTTCGATCATGGAGCAGGCGCTGATCGATACGATGTTCGATCTGCCCGCGATGGACGGCGTGCAGAAGGTGGTGGTGGACGAGCACACCATCGAGGAAAACACCAAGCCGCTGCTCGTGTACCGCGAGCAGGCCAAGGCGAGCGCGTGAACGGCAGCGTGAGCGTTGCAGTCCACGTCGGCTGATCTTGTAAAGAAACGCTCAAGCCTCACATCGGGCTTGAGAAAGAGAGGTTGCGATGTCTGGACATCCTGTTTTGCCCCCCGATCCCATTGAGCTGCCGCTGCTGCCACTGCGCGACGTGGTGGTGTTCCCTCACATGGTGATCCCGCTCTTCGTGGGGCGTCCCAAGTCCATCAAGGCGCTGGAATCGGCGATGGAAGCCGGCCGGCAGATCATGCTGGTCGCTCAGAAAGCCGCCGGCAAGGACGAGCCCAAGGCCGATGACATGTTCGAGGTCGGCTGCGTCTCCAGCATCCTGCAGATGCTGAAACTGCCTGACGGCACCGTGAAGGTGCTGGTCGAGGGTTTGCAGCGCGCAAATACCGTGCGCATCGACGACAACGGCGAGCACTTCGTCGCCGAGGTCAAGCCGGTGCCGCCGGGCGTCGACACATCGCCCGAGATCGAGGCTCTGCGCCGCGCCGTGACGCAGCAGTTTGATCAGTACGTCAAGCTGAACAAGAAGATTCCGCCGGAAATCCTGACGTCCATCGCGGGCATCGACGACGCCGGCCGCCTGGCCGACACCATCGCCGCTCACCTGCCGCTCAAGCTCGAGAACAAGCAGGCCGTGCTCGACCTGTTTTCGGTGTCCGAGCGCTTGGAGCGCCTGCTTGAGCAGCTCGAGCACGAGGTCGACATCCTCCAGGTCGAAAAGCGCATCCGTGGCCGCGTCAAGCGCCAGATGGAGAAGAGCCAGCGCGAGTACTACCTGAATGAGCAGGTCAAAGCCATCCAGAAAGAACTGGGCGAGGGTGAGGAAGGCGCCGATCTCGAGGAGCTCGAGAAGAAGATCGAAGCTGCCCGCATGCCCAAGGAAGCGCGCAAGAAGGCCGAGAGCGAGCTGAAGAAGCTCAAACTGATGTCGCCGATGTCCGCCGAAGCGACGGTGGTGCGCAACTACATCGACACCCTCGTCAACCTGCCCTGGGCCAAGAAGACCAAGATCAAGCACGACCTCGAACACGCCGAGGAAGTGCTGAACGAGGACCACTACGGTCTCGAGAAAGTCAAGGATCGCATCCTCGAATACCTCGCGGTGCAGCAGCGTGTCGACAAGGTCAAGGCGCCCATCCTGTGCCTGGTGGGACCTCCGGGCGTTGGCAAGACTTCGCTCGGCCAGTCGGTGGCGCGCGCCACGGGCCGCAAGTTCGTGCGCATGGCGCTGGGTGGCGTGCGCGACGAGGCCGAGATCCGCGGCCACCGCCGCACCTATATCGGCTCGATGCCCGGCAAGGTGTTGCAGAGCCTGACCAAGGTCGGCACGCGCAACCCGCTGTTCCTGCTCGACGAGATCGACAAGCTGGGCATGGACTTCCGCGGCGATCCGTCGAGTGCGCTGCTGGAAGTGCTGGACCCCGAGCAGAACCACACCTTCAGCGACCACTACATCGAAGTCGACTTTGATCTCTCGGACGTGATGTTCGTGGCGACGTCGAACTCGCTGAATATCCCGCCGGCCCTGCTGGACCGGATGGAAGTCATCCGCTTGTCGGGCTACACCGAGGACGAGAAGGTCAATATCGCCCAGCGTTATCTGCTGCCGAAGCAGATGAAGAACAACGGCGTCAAAGACGAGGAGCTCGAGGTCACCGAAGCCGCGATTCGCGGGATCATTCGCTACTACACACGCGAAGCCGGCGTGCGGTCGCTCGAGCGCGAGATCTCCAAGATCTGCCGCAAGGTGGTCAAGGGCCTGACGCTCAAGACCTACGAAGGCAAGGTCGTCGTCAACGAAGAGAACCTGAACGAGTTCCTTGGCGTGCGGCGCTACCAGTACGGCCAAGCGGAAAAGGACAATCAGGTCGGGCAGGTGGTCGGGCTTGCGTGGACCGAAGTCGGGGGCGATCTGCTGACGATCGAGTCGGCGGTAATGCCCGGCAAAGGCAACATCATCCGTACGGGCCAGTTGGGCGACGTGATGAAGGAGTCGGTCGAGGCCGCGCGCTCCGTGGTCCGCAGCCGCTCGCGCCGCCTGGGCATCAAGGACGAGCTGTTCGAGAAGCGCGACATTCACATCCACGTGCCCGATGGCGCGACGCCGAAGGACGGCCCGAGTGCCGGTATTGCGATGACGACGGCCTTCGTCTCGGCGCTGACCGGCATTCCGGTGCGAGCCGACGTGGCGATGACCGGTGAGATCACCCTGCGTGGGGAGGTGACCGCGATCGGTGGCCTGAAGGAAAAACTGCTGGCGGCGCACCGCGGCGGCATCAAGACGGTGCTGATTCCGGAAGAGAACGTCAAGGATCTGCAGGACATTCCCGAGAACGTGAAGAGCCATCTCGAGATCGTTCCGGTGAAGTGGATCGACAAGGTGCTGGACGTCGCACTCGAGGCCAAACCGGCCCCGCTGCCCGACGAGGAGCCGGCAAAGGTCGAGGCGGCAGCGAAAGACGGAGCGCCCGCGGCCGAGGTGTCCACCGAGGTGCTGAAGCACTGAAAGTAAAAAAGCCGCCGCGCACCCCTTGCGCGGTGGCAAAAAAATGGCATAGAATGTGAGCTTCAGCGCAACGCAAGACGTTCACCAAAACGTCAAACCGAAGCGAAGCTGGAACCATGCGGGAGTAGCTCAGTTGGTAGAGCGCAACCTTGCCAAGGTTGAGGTCGCGAGTTCGAGACTCGTCTCCCGCTCCAAATACCGATCTACGGAGTTCCACAGAAGTCCGTAAGTTGTTGAATAAAGGGACTTTTGGTCCCTTTTTTCGTCTGGCGAGTTCTACCCGCAGCCAGGCTCAGCCACCGCTCGGTAGTATATTTATTGGTACATCAATCGGGGGCGCCCGCTGGACCACATTGAGAGCCGCGCGCGCTTCGCCTCATCGGTACATCTCCTCCTCTCAACTCACGAGACCCGGAGATGTTCGATGCCACTCACCGGTACGTCGCTCCGCCAAGCTCGCACGACGGTCCGGAACTACACGCTGCCCGACACCGACGGCCTATTGTTGTTTGTGAGCCCCTGCGCCCTGGTCGCTCAAGGCATTGATCCCCGTGAGCAGCGGAAGAGAGATTGGGTTGCGGCGCATCGCGCTGCTGAGAGGACCTTTGAAGCCGTGTTCCGACGTTTGGACTGCCCCTGGTCAGGTAGACAGCCTGTCCCTATCCTTGGGCTTGCGCTGGCCGGGCTGCCGCCGTCGAAGGCGCGCGCTCGCGCAGCCATTGGGCAAAGGCCTGTGGCCGGCCGAGGAAGCGTTGTGCATCGACGCGGCTCCAGGTGCCTTGCGTTTCGAGCACAAAACCGGGGACTCCGGTCGCGCCCGTTCTCGCCATCAAGGTGCGCGTGGCGGCGATGTGGATCGCCACCTCCGCCGCCTTGATGCGTCGCAACGCTCGTACGAACGCGCCGCCTTCCAGACCCTAGGCGATCGCCTGTTGTTCCAGCACGGCATCGTCCGCGATCCGCTGCCCTTCGACATAGTGAGCCTCCTGCAGCCGCGCCAGCAGGTCGAGGCCGTGCCCCGACACCTCTTCGGCGGCCAGCACGGCCACGGTGGGCGGCTCGGAGTCGAACACGGCCGTCGTGTCGTGCAGCAGGCCTTCCGCATAGGCCTTGCCGAACGGCTGGCCGGTGAGCAGGGCGATCCGACGGTCGTGCGGCAGCACGTAGCTACGCAGCCCGGCGCTGACGCGCTGGCGCTGCGCGCCCGCCATCATGCCCCCGCCGTGCGCTCGCACCGGAAGCACCTCGCGGGCCGCCTTCACGAGCGGTGCGGCGCCCGAACACCAGCCGCAGAACGGGTCATAGATGTAGTGCAGCATTGCCCGGCTCATGGCACATCCCGATCAGTCCATCGGCCGCTGGTCGGGCGCGTTGGCGGGAACGGCCCTGCCACGACGCTCCAACGCTCGGCGATCCTCACCATTTGATCTCGCCTTTGTTGACCTTGGCGCCGATGTCCAGTGCCACGCCCAGGCCGGCTTGCGGGTAGGCCCTGCGCATCGCCGCGATCAAGGCGGCGCTGTTCGCGGCCTGGCGCAGCTCGGCTTCGAAGTGCTTCAGGTAGTCGCGTGTGTAGGCAATGGTGCTTGCGTCCTGCGGGGTGCCGACGGCCATGTGACCCGGCACCACGAGCGCGGGTTGCAGGATCAGCATCTCGTCGAGCTGGGCCAGCCAGGCCTGGCGTTCGCTCGCCTTTTGCGTATCGGCCGTCCACACGTGCAGATTGCCGAATATCGCGATGTTGCCGACGATGGCCTTGATCGAGGGAATCCAGACATAGGGCCGCGCGGCCAGTTCGCCCATGGTGCCGCGCACCTCAAGGGTTTCGCCGTCCACCGTGAGCGTGGCGCCGTCCAGCACGTCCGGCACGATCGGCTGCTTGGGCGCGTTCTGACCCATCTTCGGGCCCCAGACGGCCATCTTCGCAGCTAGCTTGGCCTGGATCTTCTCGCGCACGGCAGGCGTGGTGAGCACCTGCACCTGCGGGAAGATGGTCTTGAGCGTTTCGGCGCCGAAGTAGAAGTCCGGGTCCGCGTTGCTGATGAAGATGGACTTCAACGTCTTGCCGCTGTCCAGCACGTTGGCCGCCACGCGCAGTGCATCCGCCCGTGTGAAGCCGGTATCGATGACCAGGGCCTCGGTCTTGCCGCTGACCACCACGGCGTTCACGTGGAAGCTCTGGGCGTTGGCGTTGTAGACGGTTACCGTGAGCGGCGCGGCGGTTTGGGCCGTTGCGCCGCCGGCGGCGACCACGCCCAGCGTCAAAGCCGGGACCAACTGGCGGAACAACTTGATCGGGTTCGACACGGCGGCCTCTTGCAGTGGAGTGGATGGGTGTTCACACTCTATTTCCGTCAATCGGATAGATAAACATAACTTAAGTAGAATGCTTGTTGCGAATATCGTCGGAATCGAATCGGCTCACTCATGGATCGCCTCACCGCTACCCGCGTGTTCATCACCGTCGTCGAACAAGGCAGCCTGACCCGAGCCGCCGACACCCTGGACATGTCCACGGCCATGGTCAGCCGCTACCTGGCGGCCATGGAAACCTGGCTCCATGCTCGGCTGCTGCACCGCACGACGCGCCGCATCAGCCTGACCGATGCCGGAGAGTCGGCGCTGTCGTCGTGCCGGCATCTGCTGGAGTCGGCAGAGGACGTGGAGAGCCGGGCCCAGGCGGCGGGTCGCGAAGCCAGCGGCCGGCTGCGAGTGGCCAGTTCACCTTCGTTCGCCGAGGCCCAGCTCGCGGCAGCGCTGGTGGAGTTCCAGCGACTGCACCCCAAGGTCAGTGCCTCGCTTCTGACTGCCGAGCACAGTGTCGATCTTGCCGCCGAGCGAATCGACCTTGCCGTGCGTATCACCAACACGTTGGAGCCCACACTGATCTCGCGACGCCTGGCCACGTGCCGTTCGGCGCTGTGCGCCTCGCGCGAGTACCTGCAGGCGCATGGCACGCCGCGCAGGGAGGAGGACTTGCGCGGGCATCGCTGCCTGAATCATGCGCTGGTCACCACGGCGCAGTTTCGCGTCGGTGCGGGGCCGGCAGAGCTGGCGGGCACCGAGGCCTTTACGTCCAACGACACCGCGGTGCTGCGGCGCGCGGCGCTGGCGGGCGCGGGCATCGCCATCCTGCCGACCTATCTGGTGGGTGCCGACCTGCGCGAAGGGCGCCTGAAGCGTGTGCTGCCCAGCCTGGAGCCGGATCCGCTGGGCATCCATGCGATCTTTCTTTCGCGGCAGCATCTGCCCCTGGCGCTGCGGCTGCTGATCGACTTCCTGGCGCAGCGGTTTGGCGGGAGCGCGGCGCCCTGGGATCGGGGTGCGACCGGTCGACGAGCGTCCCCTTCTGCGTCTTCCACGGGCTGAGTGCAGCGCCGAGCCCTCCCATGCGGTCAGGAGCACTGGACGCAGCGCATGGCCCGCTGCCCCATGCCGCGCAAGGTCGGTGCGTGGCCACGCATCGTTTTGCGCAGGTCGTGCACCACGTTGCCGCTGCCGAGAATCAGCACGCGCTCGTCGCGCAGCGCCGCGACGAGCGCCCTATTCCAAACACGAACGGAAGGATCGCGTTGGCAACCCAGCGGGTGGATGCCGGGTCGTGGCCGAGCACGGGAGCTGGCACGCGCTCCACGCTGAGGCACAAAGAGATGGCTGGAACTCCATGGCTCGGTATAGACTGAAAAGCTGCTCCGGTTGCGGGCCATTGTCCGGTTAGTACATAATTCGGCGCATGGGCCGTGCCCAAACAGAATAAAGTTGGACGCTGACAAGGAGTTGGCGCAGGAGTACCGGTCCGGTCTCCCGCTCCAAGTCCCGAAGGGAAGCTTCTTCAGATCTCTGATCCAAGCAGCTTCCCTTTTTCATTGGTACCATCACGGCCTCTGTCGCATCTGTGGTCTTCGCAGACGGCAGCACCCCAGGGCGGGGTAGCAAAGTGGTTATGCAGCGGCCTGCAAAGCCGTCCACGCCGGTTCGATTCCGGCCTCCGCCTCCATCTCTTTCCTTCCCCGATTTCCTTTCTTTTGCAGTCAGGGTGCGCCTGCTGTACGCAACGCATGCCCCCTGGATGAGGGCCTCCGGGAATCACTTTGTAGCGGCGCAGCAGGGGTCGCTTCGGTATCCTTGCGCACGTTTTGAGTAGCTTGTTGCCCATGGATGCGAATCTGCTAGACCCAATCTCCGAACCCTTGCCGTGCGGCCGCGACATGTCGTTCTCTCCGGAATTCGACGCGATTCAGGAGATGCGGCGCGAAGACGACCCGAGCCTGGATCAGGGCGCATGGGTCACCTCGCTGAAGGTGGCGGACTGGAAAGGCGTCGAGGCCCTGGCTGCCAAGCTGCTGCAGACGCAGACCAAGGACCTCCGCCTGGCGATGTGGTGGTGTGATGCAGCCGCGCGCAATCGCGGGTATGCCGGCCTGGCCGAGGGGCTGGAGCTCGGTGCGCAGCTTTGCGAGCGCTACTGGCTTGAGATGCACCCGCTTGACGAAGACGGCGAATGGGATCAGCGCATCGGCAATCTGGGCTGGCTGTTGCAACGCGTGAGCTATCTCGCTCAACTGCTTCCCGTGACGCAGGCAGCGGCGGGTAGTTTCACGCTGGTCGACCTTGCCTCGGCGCGGGCGCTGCAGACACAGATCGACAAGCACCCCGACGAGGCCGAGCGCCTCGCCGACGACCGCATCACGCTCGAGCGCTACATGCGAGCGCTGCGCGATACTGCCAAGCCCTGGCTGCTGGAAACATTGGCGGCGGCGCGTCGCTGCGAGACAGCCTTGGACAGGCTGCAGCAGATCGTCGACAACCGCCTGGGTGACGCAGGCCCAAGCTTCTCCGCAGCGCGCGAGGCACTGTCCTCTGCAGTGCACGATATCGAGCGTTTGGCAAAAGAGGCAGGAGCCGTCGTGACCCCGACCCCGGCTTATTCGCTCGCTGTGGCAGGAGGCGCCGCGACGGCAGAAGGCGAGGTCGCGCAGCTCGCCGCGTCGACGGCGGGGGCGGGCGGCCCGATCCGATCGCGCGCACAGGCATTGCTTCAGTTGCGTGAGGTTGCCGACTACTTCCGTCGCACCGAGCCGCATAGCCCTGTGGCCTATCTGGCAGACAAGGCGGCGCACTGGGGCGAGATGCCGCTGCACCAGTGGCTGCGCACGGTGCTCAAGGACCCTGGCGCGCTGTCCCACGTCGAGGAACTGCTAGGGCTGGATGCGGCGAACCCCGACACGCCGGCTTGACGGCGGTCACACGGCGTTGTCGGCCCCACCGGGCGCGCACGACCCGCCCGGCTCACTGACTGATGCGGAACTCGATTCGCCTGTTGCGGGCACGTCCTTCGGCCGTCTGGTTGCTTGCGACCGGGCGATCCGGCCCGGCGCCGGAGACGCTGATGCGAGAGGCGGCAATGCCCTTGCTTTGCAGATAGTCCTTCACGGCGTCTGCACGGGCAAACGACAGGGCGATGTTCGCGTCGCGCGCACCAATGGCGTCGGTATGGCCGATCACCTCGACTTTGCGTGCCGACATCCTGGCGAGCGTCGGCAACATTTCGTCGAGTATGCGCAGCCCCTCGGGCTTGATCACTGAGCTGCCCGGCTCGAATTCGATGAGGCGATTGCGCAAGGCATCGTCGATCAGGTTTTGCTCGCTCGCCGCAACGCGCAGCCCGTTGCGGATCGTGTAGGTCGGGTTCAGGCTGGTGGCCATCGTGCTCGCAACCTGTTGCCGCACGGCTTCATTGGCGACCTCGCCTTTCAGATCGATCTGGTTGCCCTGAATCGACAACTCGCCGCGACTGACCTGTTTGAGATCGGGCCCCAACATCTTCTGCACGTAACCGGCCCAGTTCGGTGGTGCGACGACTGCGCCCACCGAGATCTGGTCGACGACGCGGTCGCTGCCGTAAACCTCACGCAGACGTTGCAGCACGGTGGCGCGCGTCGCTTCATCGGGCACGGTGCCCGTGGCGACCACCTGATTCGGCGCGGCGGAGCCCGGCGTGACGGTGGCGGCGTGCTGCTGCGGCCACACCAGGGCCGGCAGCAGCGTTGCGATGCCGCCGAACCACTGCATGAAGTGTCGTGCCTTCATCGTCTCTTTACTCCCCGAGAAATGCTTCGTGGTAGGTGTCCACCGCCTGCCGCAGCGACAACTGCGGCTCGCGCAGGTAGCTCGACAGCTTCTTGATGCCGTAGTCTTCGTCGACGTAGTCCTCGACCCACTGACTCTGCGTGAACTCGACGTTGTCATTGCCGCAGGCCTGGACGTCGAGCACGGCGCGCAGCGTGCGCGGCGAAGCGCCGTTGAAGCCGATCACCAGCGATGGCATGCCCTGCAATCGGGTCACGAAGACGGCCAGTTCGAAATCGCCGCGCCTCAGGAAGCGCACCACAAGTTCGAGCCACAGCGTGGCGACGAAAGGGCGGTACAGCGGGTCATTGACCAGCGGCAGCACCAGCCCCTTGTCGAGCCGCGCCGCGCCTTGGGCAAGTACCGGTTGCAGCAGCATGCCGAGCGCAAGCATGGTCTGGCGCAGCGAGATCCGATGCCCGGCTTGTTCGAGCATCTGTTCGACGCTGCCCAGACTCTGCATCTCGAGGAAGTCGACGAAATTGGCCTCATAAGCTCGGGGGGCGATCTCGAGATCGACGCTGGTGTGTGCGAGTTGCTCCTGGACCTCGGAGACGTCGGATGCTGCGTGCGCAAGACGCGTGGAATTCTCGAAGCGTGTCCACAACCGCGTCAGCGCGAGCGGGCTGCGCGCCATGAACTCGGGTGGCTCCTGCACGTTGAACGAGCCGGCCGTGATGAACGGGAAGCGCCGGCCGGAGCTGTCCTGGCTGGGAATCAGGTGCCCCGCCAAGCCGACCGCGCTGCGCGAGCCGAGAAAGGCGAACTGCACCGGCGGCGCGTCGTCGTAGACGATCTTCCAGCGCGGGTCAGTTGCCATCAGTTCGATCGTCTGGGACAACCAGTGATCGAGTGTGTGGATGAGGGAGGTATGGTTGGCGCTGCGGATGAAGTCACCGCGCGACGGCACCTTGCCGAAGTAGACGAGATTCACGGGAACGCTTTGCGGGCTCATGGCGCTGTTCCTGCGTTGGGGGCTGCCGCCGGGGTACCGCCCGGCGTGGTGGAGGAGGGGTCGCCGGCGACGAGACCGGGCAGGACGGCACCACGCAGGGCAGTGCCGGACGACGCGCCGGCGCTGTCAGGCGCAGGTGCAGGTGCGGGGGAGCTCGGGGTGCTGATGATCTTCAACTGCACCGCAACGGCGAGGTTGCCCTGGGTCCATCTCAGTTCATGCAGGCCGCTGGGCAGTTTGCGCCGCTGTGCGCTGTTGACCATTTTCTCCAGGCCGAAGCGACCTGGGTGGTTGACGAACTCGACGGTGCTGCCGTCGAAGGCGACGCCGGTGACGCGCACGCCGGGCGCGCCCTGTGTCGAGGGCCAGACGAAATGCGTCCAGCTCGCCGCGGTGTTGCGGTAACGCATGACCTGGCCATCGATCTCCACGGTGTATTCGGTGAGTCCGGGCGCGGCCTGCGGCAGCAGCTGGAAGACGGTCTGCGGTTCCGTCGCCGCGGCGCTGCCGGCGGCCGCGCTGGCACCCGACAGCGGTGCAACCCAGCTTGAGAACTGCGTCGTAAACTCGGGCCGCAGACGCACGCCCATCTCGGCCCAGGTGCGCGACGTCAAGGTATCGCCGCGGCGGGTGACCAGCGGCCCCAGCGTCTGCTCCGAGAACTTCGCAATCGCGCCCTCGGGCCCGAAGATCTTCGCGATGTCGGTCGGCGTTGCCTCGGTCTTGGCGTCGCGGGAGAACGGGTACTTGTTCGCGAGCGTGCGCTGGAACGGTTCGTACACCTGCGCATGCCAGACCCGGTTGAGTTCGCCTTCGGTAGGCGGCACGACAACGGCGTAGGCCTGCATCAGCGGTCGCACCAGCAGCGGTCTCAGCGTGGCCTTGGCGGTATCGGTCATGCCGTTCAGCATCTGCTCGTCGACCAGCCGAAGCGCTTCGGCAAGCTCGGACGTTCCGCCTTCCAGGGTCTGCTGCATCAGCTGACGGCTCGCTGGTCCGGCGTCGCCCTGGTTCTTCATTTGGTTGAAGCGGCTGCGCACCTTGGCCAATGCCTCCAGGTAGTTGCGCATCAGCGTGGGGGTGTTGTCGCGCGCCATCATCAACCGCGTGAGGCCTGCGAACTCCTTGCCGATCGGCCCGACAGGGACTTCGGCTTGGCCCGCGTTCAAGTTCACATCAAGCTGCATGCGTGGCGGCGCCTGACGCAGGATCGTCTGCTTGAACCAGGCGACGAAGCCTTTCTGGGTGCGATCGAGCCGCTCGTTGAGCAGTGACGGGTTGTCCCACGAAGTTTCGTCGTACAAGGTCTGCATCAGGCGCCCGATCGGCGAGGCAGCGGGGTCGCCTAGACGATTCATGCGGGAGACGGCCTGATCGAAGCTGCCGAACTGCTGCACCGTGACGCCCTGCATGAACTTCTGCCACTCGCGCACGTATTCGGTCTTGTACATCGCGATCAACGCTTTCTGGATCTGCTCCGGGCTTCCTTCGAGCGTGAGGTCGTCGTTGAGCCGGCTCTTGAGCACCCAGTCGTCGCTTTGCAGCTCCTTGTGGGCGGCGTCCTTGATGGCGCTTTGCACATAGTCGTCCCATGCCGCGCGCGTGAACGTGCCCGAGACGGCATAGCTGCCTGCGACGATGTCCTTGTCGACGTCGCCGACGATGCGAGCGACGGTGACCGGCGCATAGCGGGTCGACGCGCGCGCCTTGATCTCGGCGTACACGCGTTCCCGGGCCGGCATGCCTTTGACCACGCGGCGGAGGTTCTCGCGCGTCTGGTCGAGCAGCGCCAGGTTGTTCTGCACCTGCGGGAAGTCCGGGTCGCCGAGCTGCGTGATCGTGAACGAGATCAGGCTTTCGGCGCTGCGGATCATCTGCTCGCGCGGCATCGAGCCCCGGTTCATCTCGAGCCACCCACGCCAGAAGCGGGTGAACTGGTCGCTGAGGTGACCGGCTTCTGCACGGGTGGGGTCGGCCAGCATGACGTAGGTCTTCAGCGCGTTGTACGCATCGGTCACATTCGACGCAGACGCCGCGGTGTACGGCGTGAAACCGGTTTGTGCACGAACGCTGACCGGCTTGGGGGGCGAAGCTCCTGACGCGGACGGTTCGGCGCCGGGCGGCAAGGGCTGCAGGTGGTCGGCATTGACGTTCACCTCGGTCAGATAGCTCTCGATGCTGGTTGCAACGGGCTGCAGCAGCACTTCGCGGACGCCCGCGAAGTATTCCTGCCGCAGTTGCTCCTCGATGCGCTGACCCTGATACAAGCCCAGGCTCAACGACCATGGCCGGTTGTCGCGGTGCGCCTGCAGCTGCGCAAGGCGGTCGCGCAGCACTTCGAGTGCTTCCAGCCGTGACTGCAGGTCGGTCTTGTCGGCTTGCAGCCGGACCACCTTGTCGAGGTCGGCCTGGACGTTTTCGACCAGTTGCCGGTTGCCGACATAGGACCAAGTCCAGGCCGACAGAACCAGCCCGAGCGCGACGACACCGCCAAAGAAGGCGGCGTAGCGCCAGCGCAGCTTGGTGCGGCTCGCATACTGCCTGACGAGTTGCCTGTCGGCGAAAACGACCTTGGAGAACAAGTCCTTCAGGAAAAAGCCAGTCTGCGAAAACACCGCTGCCGTGGTGCCCGCCTGCAGTTGCAGTGCAAAGCGTTGCGCGACCCGCTCGCTCGAACGGCTGGTCGAGGCTCCTTGCTGCACCGCGCTGGTGAAATAGAAGCCCCGGAAGATCGGACGGAACTGGTAGGGGTTTTCCTCGAACAGCGTCGTCAGGAAGGTGCGCAGCACCGGCTTGAGCGACGAGAACTCGAGCGGGAAGGTCAACACGCCGGGAGGCAGCTGCTCGCCACGATGCAGCGACATGCGAGCGATCGACGACGCTTTCAGGCCTTCGTACAGCTTGTCGAAATGCTGTTCGAACGCTCCGACCGCATCGATCTTGCCGTCGGCGGCGTAGGGCAGGGTGGCGCCCCAGACACGGTCGCGTTCGGCGCGATCGCGGTCTTCGAAGAATTCGACGAAGCCCGAGATCAGGTCGGCCTTCGTGAACACCACATAGACCGGTGCGAACACCTCGAGCTGCTCGGTCAGTTCCTGGACGCGCTGTCGCAGCTGTTTCGCGAGCTGGATCGAGAACTCGGGCTTGTTGCCGGACAGCTCCGCAAGGCTGGCGGCGATCAGGATGCCGTTGATCGGCGCCTTGGAGCGATGCTTCTTCAGCAGCGACAGGAAGCCGCGCCATTCATTGCGGTCCTCCTCGTGCACCGAGTAGCGCCCGGCAGTGTCGAGCAGGATACCTTCGGTCGTGAAAAACCAGTCGCAGTTGCGAGTGCCGCCGATGCCCTGGATGATCGCGCCGCTGTTGTCGGCGAACGGGAACTGCAGGCCCGACTTGGCAATCGCCGAGCTTTTACCGGCGGCGGGGTTGCCGATGACGATGTACCACGGTAGCTCGTACAGCGCAGCGGTGCCGGACGTCTCGCCCAGGCGTGAGGTCTTGATCGTCTTGACAGCTTCGAGCATGCGCTCGCGCAGCGCTTCGGTTTCCCCGCGCTGCGCCTTGGGGGCATTCTTTACGGCGCGGTCGGCCTGCTCCTGCAATGCTTGTTCGAGCCCTTCGGCGGCGCGCTTCGCACGTCGGCGGCGCACCCCCCAGACCACCAGCCACACCAGCCCGCCGGCGCCAAGGACGATCGCGACCCAGAACAAGGCGAGTTGCAGCGTGCTGGCGCCGAGCAGCAAAAAGGCTGCCAGCGCGGTGAGGCCGATCAGTCCCAGGACTCTGGGGTCGAGCAGGTAGTCTCGAAGTCTTCGCATGGTTCGGACGGGATAAGGCTAACGTTGACGGTGGCGATCAGGCCGTGGCCGCTTCGGATGTGGGCAAGGGGGTGACGGCGACCGCAGCCCGGTCGAGCGCATGCATGGCGCTCATCATCAGCACCGGTTTTTTCTCGGACTGTGCGTGCGCGGCGGCCAGGGCCACACAGCACAGGCCTGCGGCCAGGCCAACGTCGCCGCAGGCCAGCCCGAGGCGGTAAGACTGAGCGGCGGCATCCACGCCGGGGAGCAACTGCGTGGCCACATCGGCCATTTCGGTGGACCGCGTGGCGCGCAGATCGATGTCGGTCACGAAGCCTGCGTAGTCGGCTGCGGGCAGGCCGGCGTGCGCCAGTGCGTCGTGTGCCGCGCGGTGCAGCATGCTCGCATCGAGGCGACCCGCCGCATCGGCTGACTTGTCGCGACGCGTCATTGCAAGGCGATGCAGCCGCGTCAGCGAAGGACGCGTCAGGTCGAGTCCAGGCCAGTCGTGTGTGGCGAACAGGGCTGTCGCGGCGGCTTCCCCGGGGACGCAACCCTTGGGATTGCGCGATGTGCAGAGCAACTGCCGTTGCAACAGAGGTCGCACGCGGGCTTCGTCGACCAACGAGTCGCATGCGAGCGTCATCAACAGGCCCGGGCGTTGCTTCTGCTGCCACGCGGCTAGCTGCTGGTCGGCCTTCAGGAGCAGGGCCTCGGCGCTGGCCAACGGCTCGACGATGAGGTGCCATCCGTCTTGAGGCAGCGGTGTCGCCTTGAGCCAATGCGCGAGCCAGGTCCGTGCAAGGGCCTGCTCGTGCTCGGACCAAGTGAGCGGCAAACCCCAGACGAGCGCGAGCCCAGGGGGCGCGACAGGGTTCGTCGACCCGGTGGACGAGGCGGGCGCTGCGTCGCTCAGCGCTTGCCATTGCTGCACGCAGTTTTCGATCGTTGCCGCCAGCGGTGTTGCCAGCAGCGTCAGCGAACGCAACAGCGAGTCGGATGGCTGCAGCCCCTGCCACCGAGGCTGCTTCGCGGCCACCGCGGGCAGCAGCAAGGCCAGCGCCTCCTCGGTTTCGCGGGTGTCGAGATCCTTGACGCGAGCGGTCGGCAACGGGTAACCCTCGTCGTCGCGCAGCTCGTCGTCGAGGTCCGGCTGCGTCGTGCCTTCGGCGAGCACGGAGAGCACGGACGGCGCGTCGCGGCCGATCGACAGCACGAGCTGGGTGTCGAGCACCAGAGCATGCTCCGGGGGCTGCGCTTGCGCGGCAGGCGCAGCCGGAGCGGTGGCCGCTGTTTCGTGAGCGGCCGCCTTGCGTCTGGCAAGGGCCCACCCAACGAAGAGCACGAGTACAAAGGCGAGCACGGGGAGCGCGACGAGGTAGAGCACCACGTCGTCCGTGCCGATGAGATGGCGAGTGCTCTGCCAGCGCCAGATGGTCACACCCCACACGAGGGCCGTGATCGCGGCCAGCAAGGCCGTGAGTTTCAGGAATTTCGCCATGCGACGGTGCCGGGTCCGTGGCTTCAGACGTCGGTGCTGGCGCTCTGGCTCGCGATCAGCGTCGCGCCGCAGGCCGTCTTGTCGCCATGGCGGGCCGCCGGCTGGCCGTCGATCAGCATGGTCGCGTCGCCGGTGGCGATCACCGTGATGCGGCCGTGACCCTTCTTGGGGCAAGTGACCTTGTCGCCCACGCGCGCGATGCGCTTGCCGTGCGTGTCGGTCATGCCAGAAGCCTCGATCACCGTGCCGCCATGGCTGGTCGAATCACCGAGGACTATGAATGGTCGTCCCATCTCCGTTTTCTCCCTGTTCAATGATTCTTCGAATGCGCGAAGTCTATCGATCTCATCATCATTCCGGTTGTTGCCGGTGTCGCGTTGCGACACCGGCGCGCCGCAGTTCGATGTGGCCGAAATCGCGCATCCTCCATCGGCCGCCCCATGTGAGACCGACCGATTCGGCCACCTGGCCATAGAGTTCGTAGCCACGCATGGCCCAAGGATCTTTCTCGCTGATGACGATGCGGCCTTCGCGATAGAAGGCGGTGTCGGCTGCGAGCCCGTACTGGTGATAGCTCTGGAAGGCGCCGGCATTGGTCACATGCGGCCCCATCGTCTGCAGCATGGCCTGGCGCTCGGGGCTGCGATAACCTTCGAGCAGTGCCAGTTCATAGCCGTGCTGCTCCTTCATGATCTTGAAGACCAGCAGCAGGCGCTGACGAAACTCGGGGTCGAGCAGTTCCCATTTGCGGTCGGCGTCGGCGAGCATCGGCCGCAGCAGTTCCACTTCGGCGGTCGTGAACACCTCAGGCGGCAGCGGAGGCGGCGGCACGAGTTGTTCGCCTTGCAGCAGCTTCGCGACCAGCGAGCCGGTGTCCAGGGGCGTCTCGGCGTAGCCATCGAGTACATGCAGGTCCCGCAGCAGATAGACGGCCAGCGGGGGTAGCAGCACGAGGGCGAGCGCGGCGCTCCACAGCGGCCACCGCTCGGTGATCCACGCCCAGCCCGCCGTGCGCGCATCGGTGATGTCGCGCGCTGCAGCACCATACCGACGCGACCAGCGCGAGCGGGTCTGACCCAGCGATTGCCGCAATCCCCATACGAGCCCCGCCAGGCGCGACAGCACCCACGCACGCGGCTCTGGCAGGAACACCAGGCTCAGCACCGCGCAGGCCAGCAGGAAGTAGGAAAACAGGACGACCGGCAGCATCATGGTGTAACGAAGCTTTTCGGGTCTGCGTGCCCACGGCCGGCATCGATAGAATCGCCCGGACCTGCCGGGGGGTCGCCGTGGCGGGAAGATTTCGAGGGAGAGAGTGGCTTGAACCACGACACAACGAGCGCCAAGCGCCGCCCCACGCTGCTTTCGAGCGAGCGCAACGGGGCAGACGAATCACGTGAACCCGACTGCGGGCCCGTCAGCATCCTTTCAAGCATCGATGCACCACCTCGCGGCTTGCGCAAGCGGCATGAAGCCTCAAAGTCGCGCCGGCCATGGGCGACGATAGCCGTGGCCATCGCCGCGGTTTCACTGGCAGTGGCCGGCCTTGCGTACATTGACGAGCAAGATTTCGGTTCGTGGGCGATAGCGCCCGCGGTGCCGCGCGCGGTTGCCGTGACGCCGACGCCACCACCGATCGTCCCGGTGGCCGAAGCGGGTGCAGCCGCTGCCTCCAAGGTGAAGGCCGTCGAGCCGCAAAGCGCCGTGATCGAGGTGGTCGCTGAGGCGGCACCCGCAGCAGCATTGACAGACGTTGCGGCGACCGGTGCAACTATCGCATCGAAGCCTGCGTCCCCGGTCAAGGCATCGCCGCGCCAGCCCGATCGTGCGTCCAAACCTTCGAAGCGGGCAGTGTCGCCGACGAAGCGCGGCGATACGAAGCTCGCGAAGGCCGCTTCCGCGCAGAAGGACCCGGACGTCGACCTGATCGAGGCGTTGGTCTCGCACGTCGCCGGCAAGGACGCCGCCGCCGCTCGGGTCAGGGTCGCTGATGCCGGCACGCCGAAAGCGGGCGCGCGCGACGTCGTGTTGCAGCAGCAGCCTGCCCTTCCGACCAGTGAGTTGGTGCGGCGCTGCATGACATTGGGCTGGCTCGAGTCGCAGCTGTGCCGGGCACGCATTTGCTCGGGCCAGTGGGGCCAGGACTCGGCCTGTCCTTCTGCCCAGCAGCAGAGCGCCGAATTCCGTCGCTGACGCGACGCACGCAGCCGGGCGTGCCGTGCTGACGAAGTCGTCCGGCGTGCGGAGCAGAAGACGAGAGTCGGCATCGCGTGACTCGTCAGGGCAGCGTGATGGTCAGGTGCGCAGCCCGTGGCGGCAGCTTGATCAGTTGCTGGTAGGCCGACAAATCGGCGTGCGTCGACCGGTCGAGCGACCAGCGCAGGCCTAGAAAAGCGACCAGCCCCAACAGCGCAAACACCGAGCCGATGACCCACAACGGCACTTCGTTCTTCAGCGTGTGTGCGACCTGATCGGGTGGCGCCCAATGCGGTGCGAACGATGCTCGCTGGCCCTTCAGGTGGGCAATCTCGTCGCCCAGGCGTGCCGTGAGGTAGTTGAGCTTCTCGGTGCCTTCGAGCAGGTACTTGCCCTGGAACCCCAGCAGCAGGCACATATGGAAGACCTCGAGGGCCTGGACGCGTGAGGCCCCCTGGCGACGCAACTCCTCAAGCCGTTTGAAGAAGTTTTCGCCGGCGAGCTGCTCGCCGAAGAACTGCAACTGCAACGGTTGGCGTTCCCAGGCGTCGCGTATCTTGAATTGCGACATCAGCACCGCCTCGTCGACGAGCGCACAGAACGCGTACTTCGCAAGGTAGACGTCTTCGGCCGGGGCGCGCAGCCGGTCAGCACCTCGCTCGAATTCGCGCAAGAACTCCTTGACCTGCTCGCGGAAGGCATCCGGGTCGACCGGCGCATGCTTGTTCTTGAGCAGGAACAGCATGTAGAAGCCGTCGTACATCAGGTCGAGCAGGCTGTGTGCTTCCACCGGCGCGCTGGCGCGCGCGGCAGGTGACGTCGCGTTGCCGAAGAGTGAGGGAGGGATCGTGGCGTTCGGGTTCATGAATTCACCGCAATCAGCTCGAGCTTGAGTTCGGACCAACCCTGCGGAACGTAGATCGACACGGCCTGTGCCTGCAGCATGCGCTCATACAGCGCGCCGCGTGGCTCGAGCGTGAAGTAATAGCTGCCCGGTCGCACGGGGATCGCCGCCGGCACTTGCGGTGCGTGCACCAGTCGCACGCCAGGCATGGCCGACAGCACCAGCTTGTCGACGTCGTCGGGGGCGCCGAGCTTGAAGCGCATCGGTACCGACTCGACGAGTTCTGCAGGGGGCATTGCAGCGCCCACGCCGAGGTAGAGGTGGGTCGATGGCGTCAGTTGCTCCGAGTCCAGCCGTCCAAGGTGGAAGGAGGGCTTGGTTTCGCTGAGCGCGATCGAGAAGTAGCGCGTCGAGATCACGGTCTCGAGCAGCTCCCGGATGATGTGGTCGAGACGAGCGAACGCCGGGCCCGGGTTGCCGTGCTCGTAAGTCGGCAGGTCGGCGAGCGTGTAGCCTTTCGAGAAGGTCATCAGTGCGCCGGCGAGTTCGAGCAGGTTCTGGAACAGCCGCTCGGGATGCAGCCCGGGATGCCGCAGCAAGTGCGACAGCGATGCAAAGCTGGAACTCGCGGTATGCAGCAACCAGAACGATGCCACGTCGCCCGAGCGGAACTCGATGATGTTCTTCGACGGCTCGCGGTGGAAACCATAGAGTGCGTCGACCTTCGCCTGCAGTACGTCCAGCAGTCGCCGCAGCATCAGGTTCAGCGCAGGTGACGACTGCAGTGTCACGCAGGGCGGCATGAAGCGGCCGTCCACTTCGAAACTGCCCGTCGACGTGCGACGCAGGCGCAGGGCCGGCAGGCTCACGAGGTGGTCCCGGGGCTCGTGCTCGGCGACGAGCCGCGGGCATTTGCGCAAGACCGCCACCTCGGCCTCGACCGCGTCGGTGTACCAGTCGGGGGCCTTTTCGTTGCGCTGGAAATAACGCACGCCGGAGTCGGTGTTCTCCTGCTCGGTCGCGAAGTTGCTTCCGACGCTGCGCAGCGGCGCAATCGCGAGGTGGAAGACCGTCTCGGTACTGGCGCCGGGCAGCGATTCGAGCGACACCGGCGGCGGCAGGTCGTCTTCGCCCGGGGCGCTATAAAGCTCGCCGTCAGGAAACACCGCCTGCAGCTCGAGCACGCGCAGCACACCAGCCTGCAGTGCATCGGTGTCGAGCTTCAGGTGACGCACGCCCCAGGCATACGGATGCAGCATGCGCGCGGTCTGCGACAGGCGCCATTCGTGATACGCGTCCTGCCGCTGGAAGTGCTGCGGTCGAAGGAAGAGGCCTTCGCCCCACAGAAGTTTCGGTGAATGGATCAAAGCTGTTCTCGCTACGGTATCGTCGTTTCAGGGGCACAGGCCCGGGCTCATGGACGCGACGTGCGACGAGGCATTGACCGGCTCGCCCATCGAAACGCTCAGGCTGCAGGCATGCGCGCCGAGCGTGATACCGGTCTTCTGCGCGGTCTCTGCGGCGAACGCGTACTTCCAGCGTTGCGGTGCTGGCGCGCGGAACAAGGCAACGATGCCGATGAAGCCCGCTTCGCGTGCCACCTTGTCCTGCACTTCGTAGCGCTGCCCGGGCACGAGTTGGAGGTCTCGTACCTCGACGATGTCTTCGCCGAGGTGATCCTTCTCGCGGGCGACATTGCCGAAGGCTTCATAAGGCGTGTTGAGGAAGGCCTGGGCACTCTTCAGCTTGTAGACGCGCGTGACCAGTGCTAGCGACCGACCGGATGCGTCGACGTTCAGCGACTCGCTCGCCTGGATGCGCAGCGTCACCTTGCGTGCAGGCAGCGCACTTTCGGGCAGCTCGGGAACCTCGGGCTTCTTGAGACCGACCACTTCGAGCGCCTTGTCCTTGACCGCACCGACGGCTTCGACCGCGTTGCCCGCGGTTTCGCAGCCCGCGAGCGTGAGCAGACATGTGACTGCCACGGCTCGGATCACCATGTGATCGAGTGGCCTCTTCTCTGCCTGCATAAGCGCGACCCTTCCCTGTGCCAAATCTTTGTTCTCAGACGTCAACGGCGCCGTAGTGTAGTGGCGTGCGGCCCAGTGCTGACCCCCTCCAATGAATGGCCGAGTGTGTCCCGAAGTACCCATCGGTAAACGCGTGTAACACACCTATTGAGGGGGGTGCGCTGCCTCGGAAATATGCGTTCTAATCCGCGCCATTCGAAGTACATGACCTTGCCCGCATCGTTGGCGGTCATGGGTAGAAGCAACAGGTGAGGGGTCTCCTTGACAGGCGATCGAACAATTCAACGTGTGGCCGTCGTCGCGATCATGGCGACGGTATTCATGGCCGCGTGCACCAGCGCTCCCAAGCTTGATCAAGCCCGGGTCGTCGACCTGCAGCAGGCGCTTGAACAGGCGACGGCTGCACAAGAGCGCGGCGACATCTCGCAAGCGCTCACGCTGCTCGATGAGGCTGCCCGCGCCCACCCCGGTAGCAAGCAGCCGTGGCTGCGCTCGGCACAGGTTCATTTCGATGCCATGAACTATGGCGCGGCCATCATGGCCGCACAGGAAGTCCTGCAGCGGGACACGTCCGACATCACCGCGCGCAGCATTCTCGCGGTCAGCGGATTGCGCGTCTCGGCTGCGGCACTCGCTCATCTGAGGCAGGCCAATTCGGTCTCGGGCTCGACGCGCGGTGAGGCCGAAGGCTTGGCGCGCACGATCCGCGATGCGCTGGGTGAGCCGATACTCGTTCCTCCGCCCGCTGCATCGACCGCATCTTCTCGCGCACCCGCCGCCGCTTCGGGCGAGCGGTCGGCCGCCGGCGCGACTGCGCCGGCTTCCAGTGGCACCGCTGCACCCACTTCCACCAGGACGCGTCGCGCGACGCGACCCGCGTCCGCGACGGCAGAGCCGTCTTCCGTCAGCACCGGGGGGCGCAATCCCTTCGAAGCCTTGCAATAACTCTCTGATCTGAAGGACACCATGGCCAAGAAAGACAGCGTCCAGAAGCGGCTCGAGAAGGTTCGTCCGCCGCGTGTGCAACTGACCTACGACGTCGAGATCGGTGACGCGATCGAGCAGAAGGAAATCCCGTTCGTGGTGGGGGTGCTGGGCGACTTCACCGGCCAGCCGGATGCGGACAAGCCGCAGCCGCGCTTGAAGGACCGCAAGTTTGTCAATGTCGATCTCGACAACTTCGACGAGGTGATGGCCGGCATGGCGCCGCGCGCCTCCTACCGCGTGAAGAACAAGCTGAGCCCCGAAGGCGGTGAGTTCGCGGTCAACCTCGAGTTCAACAAGCTTGAAGACTTTCGTCCCGAGGCCGTGGTCGAGCAGGTCGAGCCGCTGCGCAAGCTGCTCGAAGCCCGCACCAAGCTCGCCGACCTGCGCAACAAGCTGGCCGGCAACGAGAAGCTGGAAGACCTGCTGGGCGAGGTGTTGTCGAACACCGAACGCTTGCAACAGTTGGGCCAGGAAACGCAGCAGGACAAGGAGTAACCCATGAGTGCGCAAGTCGCCGCCGCGTCGGACGCGGGCCACCAGGTTCTCGAGCAAGACAGCAGCCTGCTCGATCAGATCGTCGGTCAAAGCAAGGTGGCCAAGTCGGCCACCGAGCATGCACGCGCAAAGGACATCATCGCGGAACTCGTCCGTGAGGTGTTGCAGGGCACCGTGGTCGTTTCCGAGAATCTCTCTGCCACCATCGACGCCCGTGTCGCGGAGATCGACGAATTGATCTCGGCGCAACTCAGCGAGGTGATGCACGCCGCCGAATTTCAGAAGCTCGAGGGCTCGTGGCGAGGCCTGCACTATCTGAGCAAGCACACATCGACCGGCTCGATGATGAAGATCAAGGTGCTCAACGCCACCAAGAAGGACCTCGTCAAGGACTTCAACACCGCGATCGACTTCGACCAGAGCTCGCTGTTCAAGAAGGTCTACGAGGAAGAGTTCGGCACCTTCGGGGGCTCCCCCTTCGGGGCCCTGATCGGCGACTTCGACATCACGCGTCAGCCCGAGGACATGTACTTCGTGGAGCAAATGTCCCACGTGGCGGCCGCGGCGCATGCGCCGTTCATCGCGGCCGCGGCACCGGAACTGTTTGGTCTTGAGTCGTTCACGGAACTGGGCAAGCCGCGTGACTTGTCGAAAGTGTTCGACACCGTCGAGTACGCGAAGTGGAAGTCCTTCCGCGAGGCAGAGGATTCCCGCTACGTCGGGCTCACGTTGCCCCGCTTCCTGGGCCGGTTGCCGTACAACCCGAAGGATGGCACCACTGTCGAAGGCTTCAACTTCGTCGAGGATGTCGACGGCAGCAACCACCAGCGCTACCTGTGGGTGAACACCGCTTATGCGATCGGCGCACGTCTGACGGCAGCCTTTGAGAGTTACGGCTGGTGTGCCGCGATCCGCGGCGTCGAGGGCGGCGGCCTGGTCGAGGATTTGCCGACGCACACCTTCAAGACCGACGATGGCGAGATCGCGTTGAAGTGCCCCACCGAGATCTCGATCACCGACCGGCGTGAGAAAGAGTTGAGCGACCTCGGCTTCATCCCGCTGGTGCATTGCAAGAACACCGATTACGCGGCCTTCTTCGGCACACAGTCGACACAGAAGCCGAAGAAGTACGACTCCGATGCGGCCAACGCCAACGCGTCGCTGTCGGCCCAGTTGCAGTACATGTTCGCCGTGTGCCGCATCGCGCACTACATGAAGGCGATGATGCGCGACAAGATCGGCAGCTTTGCTTCCGCAGCCAACGTCGAGGAGTTCCTGAACCGCTGGATCTCCCAATACGTGACCTCGGACGACGCTGCCTCACAGGAAACCAAGGCGCAGTTCCCGCTTCGCGAGGCCTCGGTTCAAGTGTCTGAAGTACCTGGTCGTCCGGGCGTGTACCGGGCGGTCTCGTTCGTTCGTCCGCATTTTCAGTTGGACGAACTCTCGGTCTCCTTGCGCCTTGTGGCTGAACTGCCTCAGGGCGGCAAGGGTTAACTCTCTACCACCAAGTAATCACAGCGGAGGTTTTTTCGTATGGCAAAGGACATATACGTCGAGTTCAAGGGCAGCGACCTGAAGGGCGACTCGCGTGACACCAAGCACAAGGACACGGTCGAGGTGTACTCGTGGAGCCACGTGGTTCGCCAGCCGAAGTCCTCGAGTTCGTCCACCTCCGGCGGGCACACCGCCGAGCGTTGCGAGCACGGCGAAATGGTCTTCACGAAGGACATCGACGGCTCCACGCCCAAGCTGCTCCAGGCATGCTCGGCCGGCACGGTGGTCAACGACGTCATCATTTATTTCTACCGCGCTCATGGCGGCAAGAACAACGTCGGCAGCCCTTCGAACTCGCAGAACCGTCACCAGTACCTGAAGGTCGAGCTGAAGAACGTGATCATCGCCTCCGTGGCGCCGACCGTCTCCGGCGAAGGCATCCCCGCCGAGACCTTCACGCTGAAGTACTCGGCCGTGCGCTGGACGTACGACGAGTTGAACATCTCCGGCGACAAGTCGGGCAAGGTGAACATCACCGGTGCCTGGGACCTCGCCAAGAACGTTCCCAACTTCAGCTGATCGCCCGTTCACGGCAACAAAGGCGGATTCGTCCGCCTTTTTTTTGGCCTTGCAGTTCCATGTCCCGCTACAACCCCAGCCTGTTCGAAAAGCTGCTCGACGATGAACCGCATGTTGCGTCCGAGTACGCGATCGTGCAGATGTCGCTCGAGCAACTGAAGGACAGCGTGGCGCGCGACGTTGAAGCGCTGCTCAACAGCCGTTGTGGCTTGCCCGACGGGCTGCTTCAGAACTACGTGCAGTGCCGCACTTCGATCCTGTCGTTCGGCATGATCGACTTTGCCGGACTCACGCTGGCGAGTCCGCGGGACCGAGCGCTCATCTGCCGTTCGATCGAGGACGCGATCCGTGCGCACGAGCCGCGGCTGCGAGAACCGAAAGTGAGCCTGGAACTTCCGGACGAGGGGGGACACAAGCTGCACTTCTCGATCCAGGCGCTGCTGGTCACGGACCTTGCGCGCGAGCCGGTCAACTTCGACGCGCTGCTGCAGCCCACCACCCAGCAGTACTCGGTGCACCGCGCGCGACGTGCGGCCGCCACGGCCTGAGGAGCACGCATGGAAGAGCTGCTGCCTCACTACGAACGCGAGCTTGCCTTCCTGCGAGGGCATGCGAAGGACTTCGCGCAGCGTTATCCGAAGATCGCCAGCCGGTTGATGATGTCCGGCGACGTTTCCGAGGACCCCCATGTCGAGCGTCTGATCGAATCATTCGCGCTGCTGGCGGCACGGGTCCACAAGCGGCTGGACGACGATTTTCCGCTGTTCACCGAAACGCTGCTCGAGGTGTTGTACCCGCACTATCTGCGGCCCTTTCCATCCTGCTCGATCGCGCAATTCCAACTGGGGGCAAGTGCTGCCCAGATGAGCACCCCGGGCCGTATCGAGCGTCACACGGCCTTGACGACACGCCCGGTGCGCGGCGTCTCGTGCAAGTTCCGTACAGCGGCTGCCGTCGACCTGCTGCCGTTGCGTATTCCGGCGGCCGGTTTCAAGTTGGCGTTCTCGGCACCAGACGGCACCCGTGTGCCGCCACGAGCGACATCGATGCTCTCGGTGCAGCTCGAGCTGCTGTCGCCTCAGATGTCCTTCGAGGCCCTGGCCGGACGCGCCCTGCGCGTGTACCTGGACGGCGAGGCGTCGCAGGTCAGCGTGCTGAGGGAAGTGCTGTGCTCTCGCGTCGTGGGCATGATGGTGCAGGCGGCACCGACCGGCCCCTGGCATGGGCCGCATCGGCAACCGATGGCAATGGCCGGTTTCCGGGACGATGAAGCGCTGATCGACTACGACGCGCGCTCGCATCCTGCCTATCGGCTGCTGACGGAGTATTTTGCGTTTCCGGAGAAGTTCAACTTCATCGACGTTCCTCTGCCCGGCGCAGCCGCCGTGATGGGTGCGGGGCGCAGCATCACACTGCACTTGATGCTGGCCGGCATACGCTCGGATTCCGACGAGGCCCGCCTGCTCGAAACCATCGGCCCGCAAAATTTCCAGCTTGGTTGCACGCCGGTGGTCAATTTGTTCGAGCAGAACGCCGACCCGATACGCGTGACGCACACCAGCACGAGCTACCCACTGCTTACCGACGGCCGGCGCGCCTACGCCTACGAAGTCTCGGCGGTGAGCCGAGTGTTCCGTGTGCGCCAGACGCCGCACGGTGAATCGGTCGAAGAGTTCCGGCCCTTCTACTCGCTGCGCCACGACGACCTTGCCCCCGATGGCGCAAGCGGCGTGGGGGGGCGTTACTGGTACACGCACCGTGACGCCGTGGTGGCCGAACACAGCCCGGGCTACGAGATGGAGCTCTCGATCGTCGATGTCGACTTTGATCCGGTGGCGCCGCAGACCGACACGCTGTCGATCGAGGTCACGGCGACCAACCGCGATCTGCCCACCCTGCTGTCGGTCGGCAACCCGGGCGGCGACCTGTTCCTCGAGGGCGGCGGCTTGGCGCGCGAGATCCGCATGCTGCGCAAACCCTCGCCGACCTATCGTTTCGAGCGCGGTCGCGGCGCGCTGTGGCGCCTGATCTCGCACCTGTCGCTGAACCACTTGTCGCTGACGGCCGGTGGCATCGACGCACTGAAAGAGATGATGCGCTTGTACGACCTGCCGAACAGCGCAGCGAACCAGCGCCAGATCGACGGCATCGTCGCGATCGAATACCGCCCAGCCACAGCGTGGCTGCAGGGAAATCCCTTTGCCACCTTTGTCAGAGGCAGCGAAGTGCGCCTCACGGTGGACGAAGAGAATTACGTTGGAACGGGCCTTCGGTTGCTTGCGGAGGTGCTCGACCATTTCTTCGGTCTGTACGTGCACGCCAACAGTTTCACGCAACTGACGCTGGTGTCTGCGCGCACCCAGGAAGAGATCTTCAGATGCCCGCCCCGCAACGGCGACAGATTGTTGGTGTAGTCGACCGGCTGCTGGCCGACCCGCACCGCTTCCAGTTTTTCCAGGCCGTGCGGCTGCTGGAGCGATGGTTCGAGCAGAACTCGGGAGAGTCGTCGACGCAGGCGCTCGGCCGCAGGTTGCAGTTCCGCAACTCGGTGTCACTGTCTTTCCCGCCCAGCGAAATCGAACAGTTGACAGTGCACCGGCGCGCAGCAGGAGAGGGCGCGCCTGGCGGGCAGGACGCGCTTGACGGGATCGAGCGCGTCGAGATCACGCCTGCCTTCATGGGCCTGCTCGGCAACGGTGGCACGCTGCCGCTGTATTACACCGAGACGCTGGCGCGTCGCGAACTGTTCCAGAAAGACACCGCGGCACGCGCGTTTCTCGACGTCTTCCAGCAGCGCGCGGTCAGCCTGTTCTACCAGGGCTGGAAGAAACATCGATTGGCGCTGCAATACGAGACGGACCGTCAGAACCGATTCCTGCCGGCGGTGCTCGCGATCGCCGGTCTGGGGCAGAAGGCTTTGCGCGACCGGTTGCATCAAGAAGGTGACGGCGTCCACGACGAGTCGCTCGCCTACTTCGCCGGCACGCTGCAGCAACGCCCGGTGTCTGCTCGGCAGCTGCAGAAGCTGCTCGGCGAGTATTTCAACGTCCGGGCAGAAGTCGAGCAGTTCGTGGGGCGCTGGTACGCCTTGCCCGAGGCCGGGGTCACCCGTCTGGGCGCACTCAACGGCGTGCTGGGCATGAACGCGGTGATGGGCGAGCGCGTGTGGCAACGCGACCTGCGCGTGCGCGTGGTGTTAGGCCCGCTCGACCGCGCTGCGTTTCAGCGCTTTCTGCCTGGGGCACCGGGCGCCAGAGCGTTGCAGAAACTGCTGACGCTGCTGACCGGTGTGACGCTCGAATACGAGGTCCGGCTGCGCCTGCGCAAGGAGGACGTGCACGGCCTGCAGCTGAGCACGCGCGGGCCGGCAGCCGCCAACGATGGCTCGGCCGGTCGGCTGGGCTGGAGCGTCTTCCTCAAGACACGTCCGGTACAGGCCGACCGGGAAGACGTGGCCTACGAAATCCACGCCGCTGCCTGAGCCCGTCGCGCTGACGCCGCCCACCGATCATCAGAACTTACACGCTGTCATCACCATGTCGACCCATCTCAAGACGCTGATCTCCAAGCTGAATTCGACCACCCGCCGCGCCGCCGAGCGCGCGGCCAATCTGTGCATGTCGCGCGGGCACTATGAGGTCGATCTCGAACACCTGTTTCTCGCGCTGCTCGAAGAACCGCGTTCGGACTTCGCCATCCTGTGCCGGCGCTTCGAGGTGTCGGCGACTCAGCTGCAGCGCGATCTGGAACATGAATTGGGGCAGTTCAAGACGGGCAACGCTCGCACCCCGGTGTTCTCGGCGCACCTGCCGGTGCTGTTCGAGCACGGCTGGCTGATCGCTTCACTCGATTCGCACACGGCGCGCGTGCGCAGCGGCCATCTGCTGCTGGCGCTGTTGACCGAACCGGGGTTGAGCCAGCTGGCGCTGCGCGGCTCCAGCCTGTTCTCGAAGTTCCTGCCTGAGGACCTGAAGCACCGACTGGCCGAGCTGACGCAGGGATCGGAAGAAACCGCCGATGCGGCAGGCGCGACCAGCGCGCCGGAGGTGGCTGCCGACGAACCTGTCGTGCCCGGGGCCGGCAAGACCCCGGCGCTCGACCAGTTCACGACCAACCTGACGCAACGCGCCAAGGACGGGAAGGTGGATCCGGTGATCGGCCGCGACGCCGAGATTCGGCAGATGATCGACATCCTGATGCGTCGGCGGCAGAACAACCCGATCCTCACCGGCGAGCCGGGCGTCGGCAAGACGGCGGTCGTCGAAGGGCTGGCGTTGCGTATCGCGCGGGCCGATGTGCCGCCGCCTCTGCAGGGCGTCGAGCTTCACGTGCTCGACATGGGCCTGTTGCAGGCGGGCGCGTCGGTCAAGGGCGAGTTCGAGAGCCGGCTGAAGAACGTGATCGACGAGGTCAAGCGCAGCCCCCACCCGATCATTCTCTTCATCGACGAGGCACACACGATGATCGGCGCGGGCGGGCAGGCCGGGCAGAACGACGCCGCCAACCTGCTGAAGCCAGCGCTGGCGCGCGGTGAACTGCGCACGATCGCGGCGACCACGTGGAGCGAGTACAAGAAGTACTTCGAGAAGGACGCCGCGCTCGCTCGCCGCTTTCAGGTCGTCAAGGTCGAGGAGCCCAGCGAACCGGTCGCGGCCGCAATGCTGCGCGCCATGGCCCACTTGATGGAGCAGCACTTCAAGGTACGCATCTTCGAGGAGGCGATCACCGAGGCGGTTCGCCTGTCGGCGCGCTACATCAGCGGGCGTCAACTGCCGGACAAGGCGATCAGCGTGCTCGACACCGCCTGTGCAAAAGTCGCTTTGGGACAGAGCGCGACGCCGGCGGCGATCGAAGACGCGCGCAAGCAGCTGGAACAGCTTGTCCTGGAGGCCGGTGCGCTGGAGCGCGAGGCGGCCGTTGGCGTGGTGAACAGCGCCAGGCTGAATGAGTTGCGTGCCCGGCGCGAGGCGATCGAATCGACGCTGGCCGAAGACGAAGCGCGTTGGGAACAAGAGAAGTCGCTCGTGCAGGACATCCTGCGCA
The DNA here is from genome assembly GCF_023721835.1 of Caldimonas mangrovi. Lineage (GTDB taxonomy): Bacteria > Pseudomonadota > Gammaproteobacteria > Burkholderiales > Burkholderiaceae_C > Caldimonas > Caldimonas mangrovi. Next base: position 62,176 of record NZ_JAMKFE010000005.1, read on the forward strand.
TGCGCACCGAACTCGAGCGTGCACCCGCGCCTGCAGCCACCGAAAGCAAGCCCGAGCCCAAGGGCCGGAGGAAGCCCGCGTCGGCCGCCGCAGTGCCCCCCGAGCTGCAGCGCAAGCTCGACGAACTCGCCACGCTGCAGGGCGAGGCACCGCTGGTGCCCATGCAGGTGGACGCCCATGTCGTGGCCGAAATCGTCGCTGCCTGGACCGGCATTCCGCTGGGCAAGATGGTCAAGGACGAGATCAAGACCGTGCTGCGCCTGCAGCCGGCCCTCGAAGAGCGCGTGATCGGCCAACCGCACGCGCTGCACGCGGTGTCGCAACGCGTGCGCACCGCGCGGGCACAGCTCGAAGACCCGAACAAGCCCAAAGGCGTGTTCCTGTTCGTCGGCCCGAGCGGCGTCGGCAAGACCGAGACGGCGCTGGCGTTGGCTGACATCCTGTACGGCGGTGAGCGCAACATCATCACGATCAACATGAGCGAGTACCAGGAGGCGCATACCGTCTCCGCGTTGAAGGGCTCGCCCCCGGGCTACGTCGGTTACGGCGAAGGCGGCGTGCTGACCGAAGCGGTTCGGCGCAAACCTTATAGCGTGGTGCTGCTCGACGAGGTCGAGAAGGCCCATCCGGACGTGATGGAGCTGTTCTTCCAGGTCTTCGACAAGGGCCTGATGGACGACGCAGAAGGTCGTGAGATCGACTTCCGCAACACGGTCATCATCCTGACCTCGAACGTAGGCTCCTCGGCCATCATGCAGGCCTGCCTGAACAAGCCGGCCGAGGAGATCCCCGTGGCGGACACGCTGACCGAGATGCTGCGCCCGCAGCTCTACAAGGTCTTCAAGCCGGCCTTTCTCGGCCGGCTGAAGGTGGTGCCGTACTACCCGCTGTCCGACGAGATGCTCGAGCGCATCATCCGCCTCAAGCTCGATCGCATCGCACAGCGCGTTGGCGAGAACCACCAGGCCCGGTTCGAGTACGACGATGGCCTGGTCGAGGCCGTGCTCGCGCGCTGCACCGAAGTGGACACCGGCGCTCGCAACGTCGATCACATTCTCAACGGCACGCTGCTGCCCGAGATCGCGGAAACCGTGCTGGCCCGCATGGCGGAAGGCGCCGCTTTCGCCAAGATCAAGGTCACGGCGTCCAAGGACGGGCAATTCAAGTACCGCGTCAGCTGAGCATGTGGCACGGAGGCGCCGGCGGCGCGGCCCGGTAAACTGACCGGCTTGCACGTCTGCCCGGGTGGTGAAATAGGTAGACACAGCGGACTTAAAATCCGCCGCTTGCTGAAAGGCAGCGTACCGGTTCGATTCCGGTTCCGGGCACCACCTCAGGCGCCGCTGTCATCGCCGCGCCGCACCTCGTCTGGCATCATCCTCCGCCAGGCCGGCACCCGTCCGGCGAGGAGACACACGAGCATGAGCTGGTTCCCCCAAGCCGCACTCAACGAGGGGGTGCGCAAGCGCGAGGTGTTCGCGTGGGCGATGTACGACTTCGCCAATTCGGGCTACACCACGGTGGTGCTGACGGCGGTGTTCAACGCCTACTTCGTCGGGGTCGTGGCCGGCAATGCCGAATGGGCCACGCTGGCATGGACCGGGTCGCTTGCAGTGTCGTGCGCCCTGGTGATGCTGACGATACCGACGCTGGGTGCCTATGCGGACCTGCGCGCCGCAAAGAAGCGGTTGCTCGCCTTCACGACTGCTGGCTGCGTGCTGAGCACGCTGGCGTTGGCTCTGGTGGGCAGTGGCGACGTCACGTTCGCGGTGATCGCCATCATCCTGTCGAACAGCTGCTATGCCTACGGCGAATCGCTGATCGCTGCCTTCTTGCCTGAGTTGGCACGCAACGAGGCTCTGGGGCGGGTGTCGGGGTGGGGTTGGAGCTTCGGCTACTTCGGCGGCATGCTGTCGCTCGGACTCAGCCTCGCCTACGTGCTGTGGGCACAAGGGGCAGGCATACCCGCGGCAGAGTTCGTGCCGGTGACGATGCTCATCACCGCCTGCGTCTACGGAGGTGCATCTCTGGTCACCTTTGCAATGCTGAAGGAGAGGGCGACACCGCATCCGACCACCCTGACCGCGGGCGGTCTGCGCGCTTCATTGAGCCGGTTGAGCGAGACTTGGCGCAACGCGCGACGCTACAGAGATTTCGTCTGGTTGCTGGCGTGCACGGCGAGCTACCAGGCCGGTATAGCTGTCGTGATCGCGCTGGCGGCCGTGTATGCCGAGCAAGTGCTGGGCTTCAAGCAGGCGCAGACGATGGCGCTGGTGTTTCTCGTCAACGTTGCGTCGGCGCTCGGCGCTTTCGGCTTCGGCTATCTGCAAGACCATGCGGGGCACAAGCGCGCACTGGGCCTCACGCTTGCCGGCTGGATCCTCATGGTGACGTTGGCCTATCTGGCGACGAGTGCCCCGCTGTTCTGGGTGGCTGCAGTGATTGCCGGTTTGTGCATGGGCGCCAGCCAGTCGGCAGGACGTGCCTTGACCGGCGTGTTCGCGCCGCCAAGGCATCTCGCCGAGTTCTATGGCTTGTGGACCTTCGCCGTTCGCCTGGCGGCGATCATTGGGCCGATCACCTATGGACTGGTCACGTGGTGGACCGCCGGCAACCATCGGCTGGCAATCCTGTCGACCGGCATGTTTTTCGTGCTGGGCCTGCTGTTGCTCAGGCCCGTCGACGTCGCCAGAGGCCGCCGCGCGGCGCAGGCCTCTGAATGATCAGGGCAGCGGTGCCACGCGCACGGGGAAGTCGAGCCACCGCGCGGTGATCGCTTCGAGTCTGGCGGCGTCGCCGCTCGTATAGGCAGCGACCGCCCCGGCAGACACCACGCCAGGCTGGAGCGCGGAGGCCTTGTTCAGCACCTGCGTGGCCGTGTGCCGTGCAACGGCGTCAGCGGTGTCGATCAGCGACACCTCGGGCCCCAGCGCCTGCCGGATCGCGTCGACGACAAACGGATAGTGCGTGCAGCCGAGCACCACGGTGTCGACGCCTGCATCGCGCAGCGGAGCGCAGTAGCGTTGCACCAGCCCCATCACCTCCGGCGCCTGTGGATCCCCCTGCTCGATGGCGTGCGCCAGGCCCGGGCACGGCTGCAGGTGGATCTCGGCCTGGTGCCGCACCGTCTCGAGCAAGGCCTGGAACTTTGCACTGGCGAGCGTACCGCTGGTGGCGAGTACGCCGATTCTGCGCCGGGCACTGCGCAGGACAGCCGGCTTCACGCCGGGTTCGACGCCGACGATCGGGACGTCGGGGTGCGCCTGCCTGAGCCACGCTGCCGCGGCGGCGGTGGCCGTGTTGCAGGCCATCACCAGCACCTGCGCCCCTTGCTGCAGCAGAAAGTCGCAGATGACACGCGAGCGCTCGATCACGTAGGCGTCGTCTCGTTCGCCATACGGTGCATAGCGAGAATCGGCCACGTAGACCAGTGCGGCGCCGGGCAGGCGACGTCGCAATGCGCGCAACACCGAGAGCCCGCCGACGCCGGAATCGAACACCCCCACCGCAACCGGGGAAGCTGAGGGGACGGTGTTCATCGACGAGGCAGCGGGGTGCAGGAGATGGGCGGTCGGCAGTCTAGCAGGGGCGCGCTTCTTGCAAGCAGACGCCGTGCGGTCGAGGGGGCGCTCTAGAGATGGGCGGTCGGAGGGGCTGGACGGCCCCCCCGGGGTTGCCGTTAGAATCCTAAAAATAGAACGAACGTTCGTTTTTGATGGGGCCGCTCCATCCGGGTGGCGCAAAGTCGCCTGCGCGGCAGCCACCCATGTGCACCGCACCATAGAATCCAGAATTAACGTTTACGTCAATCAAAGGAGAACGTCGCATGAAGGCACTGGTCGCGGTCAAGCGCGTCGTCGACTACAACGTGAAAGTACGCGTGAAGTCGGACGGCACGGGCGTCGATATCGCCAACGTCAAGATGAGCATGAATCCCTTCGACGAGATTGCGGTCGAAGAGGCGACGCGCCTGAAGGAAAAGGGTGTGCTGAGCGAAGTGGTCGCTGTCTCGTGCGGCGTCACGCAGTGCCAGGAGACGCTGCGCACCGCGATGGCCATCGGCGCCGACCGGGGCATCCTGGTCGAGACCGCGGAGGAACTCCAGCCGCTGGCCGTGGCCAAGCTGCTGAAGGCGTTGGTCGACAAGGAAAAGCCCGAACTGATCATCCTGGGCAAGCAAGCCATCGACGACGATTGCAACCAGACCGGCCAGATGCTGGCGGCGTTGCTGGACCTGCCGCAGGCCACCTTCGCGTCCAAGGTGGAAGTGGCTGACGGTTTTGCCCTGGTCACCCGTGAGGTCGACGGCGGCTTGGAGACCGTCAAGCTCAAGCTGCCAGCCGTGGTGACCACCGACCTGCGACTGAACGAGCCGCGCTACGTCACGCTGCCCAACATCATGAAGGCCAAGAAGAAGCCCCTCGAGACGGTGAAGCCGGCCGACCTGGGTGTGGACGTGGCCCCGCGCATCAAGACGCTGAAGGTCAGCGAGCCACCCAAGCGCGGTGCCGGCGTGAAGGTGCCCGATGTGGCCACGCTGGTGAACAAGCTCAAGAACGAAGCCAAGGTGATCTGAAGGAGTGGATGAGATGACTGCACTGGTGATTGCCGAACACGACAACCACGCCATCAAGGGCGCCACGCTCAACACGGTCGCGGCTGCTGCGAAATGCGGCGGCGACGTGCACGTGCTCGTGGCGGGCTCGGGCGCCGCCGAGGCTGCCAAGCAAGCGGCACAGATCGCAGGCGTCGCCAAGGTGCTGCACGCTGATGCGGCGCACCTTGGTGAAGGCCTGGCGGAGAACATCGCGGCCCAGGTGCTCGCGATGGCCGCCGAGTACACCCACATCCTGTTCCCGTCGACCGCCTCGGGCAAGAACGTCGCGCCGCGCGTGGCCGCCAAGCTCGACGTCGCTCAGATCTCCGACATCACCAAGGTCGAGAGTGCGGATACCTTCGAGCGCCCGATCTACGCGGGCAACGCGATGGCCACGGTACAGAGCGCCGACAAGGTCAAGGTGATCACGGTGCGCACGACCGGCTTCGACGCTGCTGCGGCGACCGGTGGCTCGGCCGGCGTCGTGAGTGTGGCGGCGGCTGCCGATGCCGGCACTTCCAGCTTTGTCGGCCGTGAGGTGACCAAGAGCGACCGCCCCGAGCTGACCGCGGCGAAGATCATCGTGTCCGGTGGTCGCGCACTGGGCTCCAGCGAAAAATTCACCGAGCTGCTGACGCCGCTGGCCGACAAGCTCGGTGCGGCGCTGGGCGCCAGCCGTGCCGCGGTGGATGCGGGCTACGCGCCCAACGACTGGCAGGTCGGCCAGACCGGCAAGATCGTGGCGCCGCAGCTGTATGTGGCATGCGGCATTTCGGGGGCGATCCAGCACCTGGCCGGCATGAAGGATTCCAAGGTGATCGTCGCGATCAACAAGGACCCTGAAGCGCCGATCTTCAGCGTCGCCGACTACGGCCTCGAAGCGGACATCTTCACTGCCGTGCCGGAGCTGGTGAAGTCGCTCTGAGGCCGGCGCCACAGGAAAGAGCCCGTTCGCCCCGACGTTGGGCAGCGGGTTTTTTTCCGCCCCTGATCTATTGGTCCTGCATTTCAGAACGAAGGAGACGTCGTGAGTTACCAAGCGCCCGTGAAAGACATGCTGTTCTGCATGAAGGAACTGGCCGGCCTGGAAGAGGTTGCCAAGATTCCCGGCTTCGAGGAGTCGGGCGTCGAGACTGCGCAGGCGGTGCTGGAGGAGTGTGCCAAGTTCAACGAAGGTGTGGTCGCTCCGCTGAACTGGGAAGGCGACAAGAACCCGGGTGGCTGGAACAATGGCCGCGTCACGACGGCACCCGGCTTCAAGGAGGCCTTCAGACAGTACGCCGAAGGCGGGTGGCAAGGCCTGCAGCACCCGACCGAGTTTGGTGGTCAGGGGCTGCCGAAGACGATCGGTGCGGCCTGCGGCGAGATCCTCAACAGCGCCAACCTGAGCTTCGCGCTGTGCCCGCTGCTGACCGACGGCGCAGTCGAAGCTTTGCTGACGGCAGGCACGTCTGAGCAGCAACGGCTCTACATCCCGAAGATGCTGTCAGGCGAGTGGACCGGCACGATGAACCTGACGGAACCGCAGGCCGGCTCCGACCTGGCGCTGGTGCGCACGAAGGCGGTTCCGCAGGGGGACGGTTCCTACCGCGTCAGCGGTCAGAAAATCTTCATCACCTACGGCGAGCACGACATGGCGGACAACATCGTCCACCTCGTGCTGGCCCGCACGCCCGACGCACCCGACGGCGTGAAGGGGATCTCGCTGTTCATCGTGCCGAAGTTCATGGTGAATGCCGACGGTTCGCTCGGCAGCCGCAACGATGTGTACTGTGCATCGATCGAGCACAAGATGGGCATCAAGGCGAGCCCGACCGCGGTGCTGGTTTACGGCGATGACAAGGGCGAGGTCGGCCCGGGCGCGATCGGCTACCTCGTGGGCCAGGAGAACCGCGGCCTCGAGTACATGTTCATCATGATGAACGCGGCCCGCTTCGCCGTGGGCGTGCAGGGCATCGCGGTGGCCGAGCGGGCCTACCAGAAGGCGGTTCAGTATGCGAAGGACCGCGTCCAGTCGCGTCCGGTCGACGGCTCGCTGCCTGCGGCGGCGCCCATCATCCACCACCCCGACGTGCGGCGCATGCTGATGACGATGCGTGCGTACACCGAGGGCTGTCGCGCGATGGCGACCGTTGCGGCTGCGGCCTACGATGCAGCGCACCACCACCCCGATGCCGAGGTGCGCAAACAGAACCAGGCCTTCTACGAATTCATGGTGCCGCTCGTGAAAGGCTACAGCACCGAGATGAGCCTGGACGTGACCAGCCTGGGTGTGCAGGTGCACGGCGGCATGGGCTTCATCGAGGAGACCGGCGCGGCGCAGTACTACCGCGACGCGAAGATCTTGACGATCTACGAAGGCACGACCGCGATCCAGGCCAACGACCTGGTCGGACGCAAGACCGCGCGCGACGGCGGGCAGACGGCCAAGGCCATTGCCGCGCAGATCGAAGCCACCGAGACGCAGCTGGCTGGGCGTGGCAGCGTTGCGGCCCGTTCGATGCTCAAGCGCCTCAAGGCTGCACGCGCTGCTTTCATGGATGTGGTGGATTTCGTCGCCGGCAATACCAAGGGCTCGCCGAATGCCGTGTTCGCCGGCAGCGTGCCCTACCTGATGCTGGCTGGCAACGTGGTTGCCGGTTGGCAGATGGCGCGCGCACTGATGGTGGCCGAGGACAAGGCCGCCGCCGGCGAGGACGTCGCTTTCATGCAGGCCAAGGTAACGACGGCGCGGTTCTACGCTGAGCACCTGTTGTCGAAGGCCCCCGGCATGCGTGACAGCATTCTCGAGGGCGGCGACAGCGTCACCGCGCTTGCGCTCGACGCGTTCTGACACTCGCGCGTCCTGTCACCCAGGTGATAGGGCGCCGGGCCGTACCACCGGACACTGATTGAATCGACGGTGCAGCAGCGCTGCACCAACCCAGGAGACCGATGTGCCTTTGCCTCCCGTTTTGCAGAAGCTGCCGCTGCCCATCATCGGTTCGCCGCTGTTCATCATCAGCAATCCTCGGCTGGTCATCGAGCAGTGCAAGGCCGGCGTGGTCGGCTCGATGCCGGCGCTCAATGCGCGACCTGCATCGCAGCTCGACGAGTGGCTGGCCGAGATCACCGAGACGCTGGCGGCCCACAACCGCGACCATCCTCAGCAGCCAGCGGCACCTTTCGCAATCAACCAGATCGTGCACAAGTCCAACGACCGACTCGAGCACGACCTGCAACTGTGCGTGAAGTACAAAGTGCCGATCATCATCACGTCGCTGGGCGCGCGCACCGATGTCAACGACGCGGTGCACGGCTACGGCGGCGTGGTGCTGCACGACATCATCAACAACAGCTTTGCCCGCAAGGCGATCGAGAAGGGGGCCGACGGCTTGATCGCGGTGGCGGCCGGCGCCGGCGGCCATGCCGGCACGACCAGCCCGTTCGCGCTGGTGCAGGAAATCCGCGAATGGTTCGATGGCCCGCTGGCGCTGTCGGGCGCCATTGCATCCGGACGGGCGGTGCTGGCCGCACAGGCCATGGGCGCCGACTTCGCGTATGTGGGCTCGGCCTTCATCGCGACGGAGGAAGCCCGTGCGAACGAAGGCTACAAGCAGATGATCACGCGCAGCACGAGCCAGGACATCGTTTACTCGAGCTTGTTCACCGGGGTGCACGGCAACTACCTGCGTGGTTCCATCGTCAACGCGGGGCTGGATCCGGACCACCTGCCGGAAAGCGATCCGAGCAAGATGGACTTCGGTGGCGGTGAAGGTGCCAAGAAGGCGTGGAAGGACATCTGGGGCTGCGGCCAGGGCATCGGCGCCGTGAAGGACGTGGTGCCGGCGCGCGTGCTGATCGAGCGACTGCGGCGGGAATACAGCGAGGCCAAACAGCATCTTTGCGCCTGACGGCCCGTGCTGCCTGGGGAAAGGCCGCCGCCGCGAGGTGCGCGGCTTTTTTGTTGACCGGACGTCAACGCTGGCCGGGCGGACGCCAGGCCATCTTCATGTAGACGTCTCCGCGCCGCAGTTCGTCGAGCATCTGCTCGAGCCGTTTCAACTGCGTCTCCTCCGTCGCTGCCCGCATGATCCAGCCGATGTAGTCGTTGCGCTGGTATGGCGGACGGCCTTCGTAGGCGGTGGTCAGACTGCGCGCTTCGAGCGCTTGCTGCACGAAGCCGGGCATCGGATGCCGAGGGCGTTTGAGGCGGGACGGTGCTGACGTCATCGATAGGGCTCTCCTGGTGCGAGCACGAAGTGTTGGCGCTTCGCGCTGCCTGGAACATCCCCATTGGGGGTGGCTCGTGCAACCCACCGTAAGCGCTGCAACATGGACGCGACAAGCGCACGATGGCTTGATGCAAAAACGTTCGTGCCACTATACTGTATATAAATACAGTAGTTTTGCAATGAACGACAAGCTGCCTCAAGCTTCCCCGATCAAGGGCCGAGGCACCGCCGTGCGCATCGCCCATCGGTTCGAGCGCGACCTGCGTGCAGGCTTCGACGACGGCTGGGGCACGCTGGACCAGGACGCGCAGGAAGAGCGACTGTTGCCCGCCACCACGGTCATCGAGGAACGCGCAAAGTCGGTCGTTGCGTCGAACGACTCTCCCGACATTCCCTTCGGCCAATCGCTCAATCCGTACCGCGGCTGCGAGCATGGCTGCATCTACTGCTATGCCAGGCCGACGCACAGCTACCTCAATCTCTCGCCCGGACTCGACTTCGAAACCAAGATCGTTGCGAAGATCAATGCCGCTGAACGGCTCGAGGAAGAGCTCGCGCGGCCGAAGTACCGGGCGTCGACCATCCACATCGGCGGTGCGACCGATGCATATCAACCGATCGAGCGGCGCCTGCGCATCACGCGCGGCGTGCTGGAGGTGCTGGCGCGGTGCGAGCATGCGTTCTCGATCGTGACCAAGTCCTCGGGCATCGAGCGCGACCTCGACCTGATCGGCCCCGCTGCGCGTGCGGGACGGGCCTGGGTATCGATCAGCGTGACGACCCTCGACGGGCCGCTCGCCCGCGTGCTGGAGCCGCGGGCAGCCGCGCCACACCGTCGGATGCAGACCGTTGCCGCATTGGCGCAAGCAGGCGTGCCGGTCGGCGTCAACGTCGCGCCGATCATCCCCTTCATCAACGAGCCCGAGATCGAACGCATCGTCGAGTCCGCGGCTCAGGCGGGCGCCAAGTCGATCCACTACACGGTGCTGAGGCTGCCATGGGAGGTGAGCCCGCTGTTCCGGCAATGGCTGCATCAGCATTTTCCGGAGCGCGCCGAACGTGTCATGGCCCGTGTGCAGGAAATGCACGGCGGCCAGGACTACAAGGCGGACTTCGGCTCGCGCATGAAGGGCGAAGGCGTGTGGGCGCAATTGATCGCTCAGCGCATCGACAAGGCCGTAGGCCGGGCCGGATTGACGCGGCACGTCGCACCGCTGGACGAGGGGGCGTTCAGGCCGCCGCAGCAGGCGGGGCAGGGAAGCTTGTTCTGACGCACCGGAAACGACAACGGCCACCGGAGTGGCCGCTGTCGCCGTGAGGGCCGCGCTTACTTGAACAAGTCCTTGACCCGGTCGGTCCAGGTTTTCGAGTTCGGTGAGTGCCGGTCGCCACCCTTGCGCAGCGATTCGTCCAGCTCCTTCAGCAACTTGCGCTGGTGCTCGGTAAGCTTGACGGGCGTCTCGACCGCGATGTGGCAGTACAGGTCGCCCGGGTACGTCGAGCGCACCCCCTTGATGCCCTTGCCGCGCAACCGGAAGGTCTTGCCGCTTTGCGTGCCTTCCGGCAGCTCGATTTCCGCCTTGCCGCCGAGCGTGGGCACTTCAATCGCGCCGCCCAGCGCAGCGGTCGTGATGCTGATCGGCACGGTGCAGTGCAGGTCGTCGCCGTCGCGCTCGAAGATGTCGTGCTTCTTCAGCCGGATTTCGATGTAAAGGTCGCCCGCAGGCCCGCCGTTGGTCCCTGGCTCGCCATTGCCGGCCGAGCGAATACGCATGCCTTCATCGATGCCGGCAGGGATCTTGACTTCCAGGGTCTTGGTCTTCTTGATCTTGCCCTGGCCGCTGCAGGCGATGCAGGGTTCGGGGATGATCTTGCCGGTGCCATGGCAGTGAGGGCACGTCTGCTGAATGCTGAAGAAACCCTGGCGCAGGTGCACGGTGCCGCCGCCGCCGCAGGTGGGGCAGGTCTTCGCGCTGGTGCCCGGCTTTGCGCCGGTGCCGTGGCAGGTGTCGCACTCTTCCCAACTGGGGATGCGGATCTGCGCTTCCTTGCCGTGCGCGGCTTCGTCAAGGGTGATCTCCATCGCATACGACAGGTCGCTGCCGCGATAGACCTGCGGGCCGCCGCGCCGACCGCCGCCTTGACCGCCCTGGCCGCCGAAGATGTCGCCGAAGATGTCGCCGAAGGCCTCGGCAAAACCGCCGAAGCCTTCCGGGCCACCGCGGAAGCCGCCAGCGCCCCCCATATTGGGGTCGACGCCCGCATGGCCGTACTGGTCGTAGGCCGCACGCTTCTTTGCGTCGGAAAGCATCTCGTAGGCTTCCTTGGCCTCCTTGAACTTCTCTTCGGCGTCCTTGGCCGTCTCACCCTGGTTGCGGTCCGGGTGGTGTTTCATGGCCAGCTTGCGGTAGGCCTTCTTGATGTCGTCCTCGGTCGCGTTCTTCGCGACGCCGAGGATCTCGTAGTAGTCACGCTTTGCCATGATGGGTCAGTCGTCTGCCGTACAAACGCAAAGCCCCCGCGTGCAGTGGAGCTGCCCACGGGGGTGCTTACTGAGCGCCTCCGGGCCAGGCTGTATCCAGCCTGGCCGAGGGGGCCAAGGAAACTTCGGGGGCCGAAGTTTCCTCGGAAGTGGGCCGTCGATCGGGATGATTACTTCTTGTCCTTCACTTCGGTGAACTCCGCGTCGACGACATTGTCGTCCGCCGGCTTCGCAGCGGGCTCGGGACCTGCCCCAGGCGCTGCGCCGCCGGCCGCTGCATCTGCGGCACCTGCCGCGCCTGCCGCGGCCTGAGCATCGGCGTACATCTTCTCGCCCAGCTTCTGGCTGGCGGCCATCAGCGCTTCCGTCTTGGTTTCGATCGTCGCCTTGTCCTCGCCCTTCAGCGCTTCCTCGACGTCCTTGAGCGCTGTTTCGATCTTTTCCTTCTCGCCGCCTTCGAGCTTCTCGCCGTGTTCGGTCAGCGATTTGCGCACGCTGTGCACCAGCGCGTCGGCCTGATTCTTGGCCTGCACCAGCTCGAGCTTGAGCTTGTCCTCGGCCGCGTTCAGCTCGGCGTCCTTCACCATCTTCTGGATCTCTTCCTCGGACAGACCCGAGTTGGCCTTGATGGTGATCTTGTTTTCCTTGCCGGTGCCCTTGTCCTTGGCGCTGACATGCAGGATGCCGTTGGCGTCGATGTCGAAAGTCACCTCGATCTGCGGCACGCCACGCGGTGCCGGTGGAATGCCTTCGAGATTGAACTCGCCGAGCAGCTTGTTGCCCGAAGCCATCTCGCGCTCGCCCTGGAACACCTTGATCGTCACGGCCGGCTGGTTGTCGTCGGCCGTCGAGAAGGTCTGCGCGAACTTGGTCGGGATCGTGGTGTTCTTCGTGATCATCTTCGTCATCACGCCGCCGAGCGTCTCGATGCCGAGCGAGAGCGGGGTCACGTCGAGCAGCAGCACGTCCTTGCGGTCGCCAGCCAGCACCTGACCCTGGATCGCGGCGCCCACGGCCACGGCCTCGTCGGGGTTCACGTCCTTGCGCGGCTCCTTGCCGAAGAATTCCTTGACCTTCTCCTGCACCTTGGGCATGCGCGTCATGCCACCGACCAGGATCACGTCGTCGATCTCGCCGACCTTGACGCCCGCGTCCTTGATCGCCGTGCGGCAAGGCTCGATGGTGCGCTCGATGAGTTCTTCGACCAGCGCCTCGAGCTTGGCACGTGTGAGCTTGAGGTTCAGGTGCTTCGGGCCCGACGCATCGGCCGTGATGTACGGCAGGTTGATGTCGGTCTGCGAGCTGTTCGACAACTCGATCTTGGCCTTCTCCGCGGCTTCCTTCAGACGTTGCAGCGCGAGCACGTCCTTGCTCAGATCGACGCCCTGCTCCTTCTTGAACTCGGCAATGATGTAGTCGATGATGCGCTGGTCGAAGTCTTCGCCGCCCAGGAAGGTGTCGCCGTTGGTCGACAGCACTTCGAACTGTTTTTCACCGTCGACATCGGCGATCTCGATGATCGAGATGTCGAAGGTGCCGCCGCCGAGGTCGTACACGGCGATCTTGCGGTCGCGCTTGTCGGTCTTGTCGAGACCGAAGGCGAGAGCGGCTGCCGTCGGCTCGTTGATGATGCGCTTGACTTCCAGGCCGGCGATGCGGCCTGCGTCCTTGGTGGCCTGGCGCTGGCTGTCGTTGAAATAGGCCGGTACGGTGATCACCGCCTCGGTGACCGGCTCGCCGAGATAGTCCTCGGCGGTCTTCTTCATCTTGCGCAGCACTTCGGCGCTGACCTGCGGCGGCGCCAGTTTCTTGCCACGCACTTCCACCCAGGCGTCACCGTTGTCGGCGGCCGTGATGCTGTAGGGCATCAAGTCGATGTCCTTCTGCACTTCCTTTTCGGTGAACTTGCGGCCGATCAGGCGCTTGACGGCATACAGCGTGTTTCTCGGATTGGTGACGGCCTGGCGCTTGGCCGACGCGCCGACGAGGATTTCGCCGTCTTCCTGGTAGGCAATGATCGAGGGCGTGGTGCGGGCGCCTTCGCTGTTCTCGATGACCTTGGTGGTATTGCCTTCCATGATGGCAACGCACGAGTTCGTGGTGCCCAGGTCGATGCCGATGATCTTTGCCATGTCGATGACTCCTTGAAATCAGAAATTCGGTTGTCGTCTAATTGTGGATAACTGCAGTGGTTTCAAGTCGCCGAGGCGGCTGAAATGCGCTCGCGCAGACCCGCGACCGCTTGCTGGAACTGGGGCAGGCCCGGCCAACTGGTGATGCGCCCGAGCTTCTTGCCCTTGTGGAAGAAATAGAAGGTCGGCACGCCATGCAGGCTGAAGCGGAGGCCCAGCTCGCGGTCTTCGTAGACGTTGGCCTGCAGCCAGTGCACGCCTTGGGCCTTCAGCTCGGCTTCCTTCAGTACCGCGGCTTGCTTGAACTGCTCGCAGTTGAAACAGTGGTCGCCCCAGAAGTAGACCCCCACGAGCGCCTCGCCGGCGGCGGTCAGCGCGCCGTCGAACGTCGCCGCGCTGACGGGCTGCATGCTGAAGCGATCGAAGAAATCGTCCACCCGGGCCTCGCGTTTACTTGGGGGCGGCCACAGTGACCAGCGCCGGGCGCAGCACGCGCTCGGCAATCAGATAGCCCTTTTGCAGCACGGCCACGACGGTGTTGGCTTCCTGCTCGGCGGGCACCATGCTGATTGCCTGGTGATGGTGCGGGTCGAACTTGTCGCCCGTGGCGGGATGGATCTCCAGCACCTTGTTGCGTTCGAGTGCCTGGGACAGCTGACGCAACGTCGCATGAACGCCTTCGCGCAGTTGCTCCGGGGTGCCGCCCTGGGCCGCCAGTGCGGCCTCGAGGCTGTCCTTCACCGGCAACAGGCTTTCAGCGAAGCCTTCAACGGCGAACTTCCGAGCCTTGGAGATTTCCTCCTCAGCGCGACGTCGAGTGTTCTCGGCCTCGGCCTTGGCACGCAGGAAGGCGTCGGCCATCTCGGCATGCTTGGCCTCGAGTTCAGCCAGCCGCTGCTCCGGCGTCGCGCCGGCGGCCTGTGTGGACGCTTCCGTGGGGGCGTCAACTGCTTGATTCGCTTGGGTATTTTGAGGTTCTGTCATCACATGCGGTCCCGTCAAAGCGCAGGAAATGGGGGTGGCCGCCTCGGCTTCAAGAGGGTGCGATGCAAAAAACGCCCCCGATCGTGGCGGCGTGCGACGGTAAAGTCAGGAGACGTTTGCGACAAACGGTCATGTCCGTTTTCGATACCATGCACGCTTGTGGGAAAAAATCGCCGTTCGAGCGGCGCAGGATGCCGTTCGGCCCCTGCTGCTGCCGTTCGGAACGACGGCCGCACAGAATGGGTCACTTTCCCGCCCCACCACCTTCGATCCCCGCATGCAGAAGTCCACTGGTACTGACAAGGCCCTCCCTGGCGGCGGTGCGCCGGCATCGGCCGTCGTTCCCAGCGATCAGCATGCGGAAGTGGCGCTGCGCGCCAGCATGGCGCTGATGGTGCCTGTCACCCGCTGGCTGATCCGCAACGGTGTGCAATATGGGGCTTTCACCTCCGCATTGAAAGCGGTGTTCCTGCAGATTGCGCGCGAGGAAATCGAGGGCAGCGGCCGCAAGGCGACCGATTCGGCGCTGAGCATCCTGTCGGGGGTGCACCGCAAGGACGTCCGGGCATTGACCGGGGCAGATGCGCCGCGGGACCTCAAGCCGAAGTCGGTGTCGCTGGTCTCGCAGGTTTTCACGCGCTGGGTCACGGATGCCCGCTACCGCCATCCGGACGGGGCGCCGCGACGTCTGGCCCGGCTGGGCGACCAGAACTCCTTCGAAGCGCTGGCGCGCGAGATCTCGACCGACGTGCATCCCCGTACCGTGCTGGACGAACTGGCGCGGCTGCGTCTCGTGAAGCTCGAGGACGAGCACGTCGAGCTGTTGACGGCCGCATTCGTTCCGGCCGACGACTACGAGGAGCTGGCCGGCCTGCTGGCCGCCAACACCGGCGATCACCTGTCCGCCGCCGTGCACAATCTGACGACGCGCCAGCCGCGCTTCCTGGAGCAGAGCGTGTTCGCCGACGGCTTGAGTGCAGAATCGGTGCGCGAACTGAGTCAACTTGCCCGGGAACTATGGGCCGAGGCTTTCCAACGCATGGTGGCCGAGGCACAGACGCGCTACGAGGCGGACCGCGAACACCCGGCGCCGCATCGCATGCGATTCGGCGTCTATTACTACAGCGAACCGGCCGGCGACGAGACGGCGGCGACGGGCACCTGAACGCAACGCTATGAAGGCGACCACCTTGTACAAACTTCTTGCCGTCTGCCTGGGGGCGCTATTGACCGGGTTGGCCGCCTGCGGCGGTGGCGGTGGCGGCGTCGGTTCCGGAGGCACCGGGCAGGCGATGAGCGCCGGCTCCGGCACCGTGACCGGATTCGCCAGTGTGATCGTCGACGGCGAGGAGTACGAAGACGACGGCGTGACGCCGATGACCGAGCTCACATGGGGCCAGTTGACCGCCACGACCGCCAGGCTCGGCCACTTCGCAGAGATCGGTTTCGACCGCGACGGCTCCGTGCTGCGCGCCCGCAGCATTCGTCTGGACGCGGCCGTGGCCGGGCCGGTCGACAGCGTCGACGCCGACGCGCAAACCCTGCAGGCCCTCGGCCTGACGGTTGTCGTCAACACCTCGCCGGCGACAGGCCCGGTCACGGTGTTTGCGGGCGTCAGCGGGTTGTCGGATCTGGCCGCCGGTGACCTCGTCGAGGTACACGGCGTCCCGCGCTGGAATGCCCAGACCAGCCGCTACGACGTTCAGGCGGGGCGTATCGAGAAGCTGACGGCGGCGCTGTCGGCCTACCGTCTGAGCGGCGTCGTGCAGGGCCTGCAGACCGGCGCCTCCGGTCCCACGTTCACTCTCGGCGGCCTGACGATCGACGCGGCCGGTGCTTCGGTCCTGCCGTCCGGGCAAGCGCTCGAAAATGGCCGCCGGGTGATCGTGTGGACTGCGGCCGCACCGGTGAGCGGCAGCCTGCAGGCGACCGGCATTCGCGTCATCGTGCGCGAAGAAGGCAGCAGCAGCGCTCCCGCACGGCTGGGCGGCGTCGTCGGGCGGCTCGACACGGGGGCAAAGACGTTCGATGTGGCCGGTGTGACGGTGACATATGACGGAGCCCAGGTGACCCCTCCGGTTCGGCCGCTGGAGAATGGCGCTTATGTTCTGGTGCGTGGCCGCTACGCCGACGACGGCAGCTTCGTGGCGGACCACGTCAAGCTGCGCCGGCCTTCGCAGGACGACGACGATCTCGAGGTGCGGCTCGAGGGCGCGATCTCCGACTACGCCAGCGATGCGTCCTTCCTGGTTCGCGGCATCGAAGTCGATGCGAGCGGCGTCAACGCGCGCCCTGGCTGCGGGTCGCAGCCGTTGGCAAACGGCCGCCGGGTCGAAGTGGAAGGCGAAATTCGCGCTGGCGGCAGCAGCGGGTCGGTCGTGCGAGCGACGAAACTGTCTTGTGTCACGACGCCATGAAGGTGCGGGTGGCGCTGCGGTGCCGCCTGCGATTCAGCGCTTGCCGCTGACGTCGTCGGCGCTGGCGCTCCAGCGTTGCCAGTCGGCCAACTGGCGCCGGTCGCGCTTGGTGGGGCGGCCGTGCTCCAGCGCCTGTGACGGATCGGCCAGGAAGCGCCGGTTGCGCGCGAATTCCTCGCGCGCGGCGATGCTTTCCGCCGTTTCTTCGTAGAGCTGCTGCGCCACCGGGGCGGGCCCGCGCACCTCGCTCAGACCCCGCACGATCACCGTGCGAGGGATCTGTCCCTGCCTCACCAGCAGCCGGTCGCCGACACGCACCTCGCGTGACGGTTTCGCCGCTTGGTCGTTGACCTGCACGCGGCCTTTGTCGATTTCATCCGTGGCGAGGCTGCGCGTCTTGAAGAAGCGCGCAGCCCACAGCCATTTGTCGAGCCTGACACCGTCCATGCCGCTATTGTCGCGCGGTCGGCGCGGCGGCGGCTGGGAAGACCACGACTGCATCCAAGCCCGCGACGCGGCCCTGTTCCGTGCGGTTGACCAAGTCGATCGTCGCGCCGAGCGACTGGCAGATCTCGCGACAGATCGCGAGGCCAAGGCCGCTGCCGGTGTTCGGGTGGCCGGTGTGGAAAGGCTCGAACAGGTGTTCGCGCTGCGAGGCCGCCAGACCCGGGCCGCTGTCGCGTACCACCAGTCGGACGCTGGTGCTGCCCGGCACGACGAGCACGCTCAGGGCACCACGCGGCGGTGTTTCGCGAATGGCGTTGTGTAGCAGGTTGCGCAGCAGTTCGCGCAGCATCCAGGGATGGCCGCGCAGGTAGGCGTCGTGCGCGTCGAGCTCGAAGTCGAGGTGCTTGTCGGCGATCAACGGCGAGAGGTCCACTGCCACGTCGCTCGCAATCTCGGCCAGGTTCAGCGTCTCGCGTTGTGCTTCGCCGTGGACCTGTTCCACCTTGGCCAGCGCCAACATCTGGTTCGCCAGCGCGATGGCGCGGTCGACGGTGGCGTTCATGGCCTGCAAGGCGTCGGGCGCCGGCGGTCCGGCCAGGGCATTCTGCACCTGCGTCTTCAAGACGGCCAGCGGCGTGCGCAGTTGATGCGAGGCGTCGCGCACGAAGCGAAGCTGGTGGCCGACCAAGCGTTGCAGCCGCTGCATCAGCGTGTTCAGCGCAGTCACCATCGGCTGGAGTTCGCGCGGCGCCTGCTCCGCGCGGAGAGGGGAGAGGTCTTCCCCGCTGCGTGACAGCAGCTGCCGGCGCAGCGTCTCGACCGGTACCAGCGCGCGCGCGACGACCACCCAGACGACCAGCGCGACGACGGCGATCAGCATGGCCTGCCGCAGCAGCGTGTCGAGGAGGATCTCTCGCGCCAGCTTCTGCCGTACTTCCAGCGTTTCGGCCACCTGGATCAATGCCATGCCGCGAGAGCCTTCCGCTGCGACCGGCTGGTACAGCGCGGCCATGCGTACCGTCTCGCCACGGAACTCCACGTCGTAGAAATCGACCAGCGCCGGGTAGGCGGTCTTCTGCGGGATCCTGCCGCGGTAGACCGGCAGATCTTCGTAGCCGGACACGAACTCGCCCTCGAATCCGTCGATCCGGTAGTACATGCGGCTGTTGTTGGACGCCTCGAAGATCTCCAGGGCCGCGTACGGCACCTCGACGCGCAATTCGTTGCCGTCGATCTGCAGCAGCTCGCCGATCGATCGCGCGGATGCGAGCAGCGAGCGGTCGTAGGCCGTGTTGATCGAACGCAGTGCACCCCGATAGAGACTGACCGTGTCGACCAGCACGAACAGGGCAATCGGCGTGATGATCCACGCCAGCAGGTAGCGGCGCAGCGACTGCGGGGCACGAAGCGGCATCAGGGGCCGGCCGGTTCGGCGCGCAGCAAGTAGCCCAGCCCTCGCAGTGTTACCAGTGCGACGCCGGAACCAGCGAGCTTCTTGCGCAGGCGGTACGCCACCACTTCGATGGCCTCGAACTGGATCGTGCTTTCCATCGGGAACACCAGCCGGAACAACCGTTCCTTGGGCACCGCATGGCCGGGCTTGGCCATCAGCGCTTTCAGCAAGGCCTGCTCCCGCGGAGTCACCTCGAGAATCTCGTCACCCAGGTAGAACGCACCGGACTCGCGCTCCAGGCGCAACGGGCCGCATTGCAACGCCGCCTCCGGTTCACCTTGGGCGCGGCGCAGCAGGGCGCGGATGCGGGCCTCGAGCTCGTCCAGGTCGAAGGGTTTGGCCAGGTAGTCGTCGGCACCGGCGTTGAGCCCCTGGATGCGATCGCCCACCGCCCCACGTGCCGTCAATACGAGAATGGGCGCGGCGACGCCGTGCGAGCGCGCCTTCTGCAGCACGGCCAGCCCGTCCATGCCCGGAATGGTGAGGTCGAGCAGCGTCAGGTCCGGCGTGGCGAAGCGCAGGCGCTGCAGCGCGTCGTTGCCGTTGGCCGCGACTTCGACCTCGAAGCCGCGGCGTTCCAATGCCAGGCGCAGCGCGCGGGACATCGATTCGTCGTCTTCGACCAGCAGGAGTTTCATGCCCGCCAGTGTGCACCGCCGGCCACGGTTTGCACCCTGGCACTTCCCAGGAGGCCCGCGACAGTTTTTTGACAGGCGCTGCTCGCGCTTTCGACAGCGCCGTGACAGTTCGGTGCCGCACCTAGGGGCTTGCCCTGATCCCCGCCGGCGGGAGGACGCACGAGGATTGCTCCATCGCTCAACGCCACACTGAAGAGGAGACTGCAATGCGTCGAGATTTCCTGCAAAGAATCGGTCGCACGGCGGCGGCCGGTGTTCTCGGGTCCCTGGTGGCCCTGTCGGCTCCCGCTGTCCTGGCACAGGACAACTTCAAGATCATGATCGGCGCCAACCCTGGCGGCGGCTACGACCAGACGGGCCGCGGCATCGGCAAGGCGATGCAGGAGGCCGGCGTGGCCGGTTCCGTGACCTATGAAAACAAGGGCGGCGCCGGCGGTACGATCGGCCTGGCGCAGTTCGTCAATGCGAGCAAGGGCGACCCGAATGCGTTGATCGTCACCGGCGCGGTGATGGTGGGCGCGGTGGTGCAGAACAAGCCGCCGGTCACGTTGGACAATGCGACGCCGATCGCCCGGCTGCTGGCCGAGTACAACGTGTTCGTCGTGCCGGCCGACTCGCCGCTCAAGAGCATGAAGGACGTGATGGAGCAGCTGAAGAAGGACCCGGCCAGCGTCAAGTGGGGCGGTGGTTCCAAGGGGTCGGTCGATCACGTCAGCGTGGCGATGATCGCCCGCGAAGCCGGCGTGGACGTCGCGAAGGTCAACTACGTGCCGTTCAAGGGCGGTGGTGAAGCCACCGCAGCCATCCTCGGCGGGCATGTCACCGTAGGTACCAGCGGTTACGCCGAGCTGGAAGAGTTCATCAAGACGGGCAAGATGCGTGCGCTCGGCGTGACCGCACCTTCGCGCTTGCGCGGCAGTGCGGTGCCCACGCTGGTCGAGCAGGGCATCAACGTCTCGATCGGCAACTGGCGCGGCGTGTACGGCGCGCCCGGCATCACGCCGCAGCAGCGTCAGAAGCTGATCGACAATGTCGCCAAGGGCACCAAGACCAAGGCCTGGGCCGAAGCACTGGCGGCCAACAACTGGAGCCCGGCGCTGCTGACGGGCGACGACTTCGCCAAGTTCGTCGAAGAGGAGCACGCTCGCCTGCGGGCGTTGATGGTGAAGGTCGGCATGCTCTGAGTCTTCGCCGCGGGTGCGCCGGCGCTGCTGGCGACGGTGCATCCGACATTCGATACATACATGAAGTACCCTGAACAACAAGCCGTGGGCATCGGCTGCATGGCACTCGGCGGCTTGCTGGCCGCTGGTGCCATTTCCATTCCGTCCGACGCTGGCTACGCCGGCGTCGGCGCCGACTTTCTGCCCTGGCTTGTCGCCACGGCACTGCTGGTGTGCGGCGGCTGGCTGGTCTACGAAGCGCGCAGCGGAGGTTTCCGCGCGCTCGAGGCGCCAAACGACGAAACCGCGGCCAACTGGCGCTGCATGGCGTGGGTGTCGGCCGGACTGCTGCTCAACGCCTTGCTGATCACGCACATCGGCTTCGTGTTGTCGTGCGCGCTGCTGTTCGTGCTGGCGGCGCGCGGGTTTCGCCTGTCAATGGGGCA
Source organism: Caldimonas mangrovi (assembly GCF_023721835.1). Lineage (GTDB taxonomy): Bacteria > Pseudomonadota > Gammaproteobacteria > Burkholderiales > Burkholderiaceae_C > Caldimonas > Caldimonas mangrovi. The sequence continues at coordinate 83,149 of NZ_JAMKFE010000005.1, forward strand.
AGACGTGCCGGCGCGCCGCATGCTGAGCGATGCCGCGATGGGCCTCGTGATCTCTGCGCCTGCCTACTGGCTCTTCACGAAGGCCCTCGGCCTGACGCTGCCGGGGCTCACCCGGACCGGCTGGATCTGACGCGAGCCGCATCTCATGGAACTCTGGCAACACCTGCTCGGCGGCTTCTCGACCGCAGCGACTCCGATCAACCTGATGTGGGCCTTCATCGGCTGCTTCGTCGGCACTGCGGTGGGCGTGCTGCCGGGCATCGGCCCTGCGCTGACGGTCGCGATGCTGCTGCCGCTGACCGCCCACCTCGAACCGACCGCCTCCATGATCATGTTCGCCGGCATCTACTACGGCGCGATGTACGGCGGCTCGACCACTTCCATCCTGCTCAACACGCCGGGCGAGACCGGTACGATGGTGACGGCGCTCGAGGGCAACCTGATGGCCAAGAGCGGCCGGGCCGGGGCGGCACTTGCGACCTCGGCCATCGGCTCCTTCGTCGCTGGCTCGATCGCCACGGTGCTGGTGACCCTGTTCGCGCCCGGCATTGCCGAGTATGCGCTGCGCTTCGGCCCGCCCGAATACTTCGCCTTGATGATGCTGGCCTTCACGACGGTCTCGTCGGTGCTCGGCAAGAGCACCCTGCGCGGTCTGGTGAGCCTGTTCCTCGGGTTGGCGATCGGGCTGATCGGCATCGACCAGATCTCGGGGCAGGCCCGCTATGTGCTCGGAGTCGCGGAACTGGTCGACGGCATCGAGGTGGTGTTGGTCGCGGTGGGCCTGTTTGCCGTCGCCGAGGCGATGTACCTGGTGCTCTACCAGGGGCGGCAGCACGAAACGCGCAACGCGATGTCGCGCGTGTGGATGACGCGTGCCGACTGGCGGCGCTCGTTGCCGGCCTGGCTGCGCGGGACGGTCTTGGGTTTCCCGTTCGGCACCATCCCGGCCGGTGGCACGGAGATCCCGACCTTCATCTCCTACGGCATGGAGAAGAAGCTGTCCAAGCACAAGGAAGAGTTCGGCACCTGCGGCGCCATCGAAGGAGTCGCGGGCCCCGAGGCGGCCAACAACGCGGCAGTGACCGGTGCGATGGTGCCGCTGCTGACGCTGGGCATTCCGACCTCGACCACGGCGGCGATCATGCTGTCGGCCTTTCAGAACTACGGCATCCAGCCGGGGCCGACGCTGTTCCAGACCTCGTCGACGCTGGTGTGGGCGCTGATTGCGTCGTTGTACATCGGCAACGTGATGCTGCTGGTGCTGAACCTGCCGCTGGTCGGCATGTGGATCAAGCTGCTGAAGGTGCCCAAGCCGGCGTTGTATGCCGGCATCCTGATTTTCGCGACAGTGGGCGTCTATGGCATGCGGCAATCTGCCTTCGATCTCGTGCTGTTGTACGCCATCGGTCTGCTGGGCGTGTTGATGCGACGGTTCGACTTTCCGGCGGCACCGGTGATCGTGGGCATGATCCTCGGGCCCATGGCCGAGGCGCAATTGCGCAACGCGATGTCGATCGGCGAGGGGCACTGGAGCGTGTTCGTCGAGCGGCCCCTGTCGGCCACGATCCTTGCGATCTGCGTGCTGGTGCTGCTGATGCCCCACTTGCTGCGGCGGCGAGCGCTGCGGCAGCAACTGCGTCAGGAGCAACTGGCCGCCGGGGAGGGCGTGGGCCGCTGATCAGCTCTTCGCGCCGAGGGCCAGTGCCCGCTCGCGCTGTGCCTTCAGGGCTGCCGGCTCCGCAGCCGGCACCGGCCAGCCGGCCAGATGCTGTTGCGCGATCGCGGCCAGCGCGGCGATCCACTCGTGCTGGTCGTTGAGGCAGGGAATGTACCGAAACTCCTGCCCGCCCGCGTTCAGGAAGGCCTGGCGGCCTTCCATCGCGATTTCCTCCAGTGTCTCGAGGCAGTCGCTGACGAAGCCGGGGCAAATCGCGTCGACGCGCTTGACGCCGGCTTTGCCGAGTTCGTGCAGTGTCGGCTCGGTGTAGGGCTGCAACCACTCGGCCCGGCCGAAGCGGCTCTGGAACGTGACCTTGTATTGCGATTCGTCCAGCCCCAGCCGGTCGGCCAGCAACCGGGCGGTCTTGTGGCACTGGCAGTGGTAGGGGTCACCGAGCGTCAAGGTGCGGCGGGGCACGCCGTGAAAACTCATCACCAGTCGGTCCGGCCGGCCGTGCACCATCCAGTGGTGCGCGATGCGCTGGGCGAGCGCGTCGATGTACATCGGGTGGTCGTGGTATTGGTTGACGAAGCGGAATTCAGGCAGGCGGCGCACGCCGCGCGCCCAACTGTGGACGGCATCGACGACGCTTGCGGTGGTGGTGCCCGAGTACTGCGGGTACAGCGGCAGTATCAGAACCCGGGTGGTGTTGCGCGCCTTCAGCGCGTCGAGGCGGGAAGCGATCGACGGCTGGCCATAACGCATTGCGAAGTCCACCGCCACCGGTTGACCCCGTTCGCCGAGGTAGCCTCGCAGCAGCTTCGCCTGTTTTTCGGTCCACACCCTCAGCGGCGAGCCTTCCGGCATCCAGATGCTGGCGTACTTGGCGGCCGACTTCGTCGGTCGCGTGCGCAGGATGATGCCGTGCAGGATGGGCTTCCACGCGAAGGCCGGAATCTCGACCACGCGCGGATCAGCGAGGAACTCCGCCAGGTAGCGGCGCAGCGCCGGAGCTGTTGGCGCGTCCGGTGTGCCGAGGTTGCACAGCAGCACCGCGGTGGCTTCCGGCGCGCCGTGGGTGTGCGCGGGTTCGGATCTGAAGCTCATGGTGGCCGATTATTCCCGAGCGGGTCCTACGCAATCCGCGCCAGCCGTGGGGCGATCCGGTCGACGTCGGCGATCACCTTCTTCACTTCGATCGGCTTGGTCCAGTAGCCGAGGAAGCCTGCGTCGAGTGCCCGCTGGATGTCCTCCGGCATGGCATCGGCCGAACACATGAAGGCCGGCACATCGCGCAGGCCATGCACGTCGCGCAGTTGCTGCAGCACCTCGAACCCTGTCATGCCCGGCAGGTGCGCGTCGAGCACCAGGACGTCGGGCCGCCAGTCACCCACGATCTCGAAGGCCTGTGGCCCGTCTTCCGCGATCATGAGATCGATGCGGCCGGACAGCTTCATGGCCTCCTCGAACAGCAAGGCGTTGATCGGGTTGTCCTCGACGTAGAGCATGCGCACCTGCTCGCACGGACCGATCGACGCCTGTTCTCGAGCGATCGACACTTCCGGCGCGGCTGCGGGCAACGCCTGGTGGGCCAGCCGCACCATCAGCGTCACGCAGGTGCCGCCACCCGGCTCGCTGCTGACTTCGATGCTGCCGTGCATTTCGTCGATCAAGCGCTTGGCGATGATGAGCCCGAGGCCGGTGCCTTCGATCGGCGAAGTCTCGCGGCCCAGCCGCTCGAACGGTTGGAACAGCCGTGCGAGCTGGTCTGGTCTCAGACCCTCGCCGCTGTCTTCGATCAGGATGTCGATCGCATCGCTCTGGCGGTCGCCCAGGCTCAGCCGCACGATGCCGTCGGCGCGGTTGTACTTGATCGCGTTGGAGACGATGTTGAGCAGCACCTGGCGCAGCCGCTGCGCGTCGGCCAGCACCAGCACGTCCTCGTCGATGCGGTTGTCGAGTGCCACTGCCGATGACAACGCCAGCGGTTGCAGCAGCTCGAGCGTTTGCTCGACCGTGCGCTGCAGAGAGATCGGCTCGATGGTGATCGCCAACTGACCGGCCTCGACCCGCTGCAGATCGAGCACGTCGTTGATCAGCGCCAGCAGGTGCTGTCCCGCCTGCAGCATATGGTCGGCGTAATGACGCACCTGCGACGACGAAGGTTGCGTGCTGGTCGCGCCGAGCTTGAGCAACTGCGAGAAGCCGATCATGGCGTTGAGCGGCGTGCGCATCTCGTGGCTCATGCGCGAAAGGAATTCGGTCTTGGAGCGGCTCGCCAGCTCGGCGGCCTGCTTGTCGCGCAGCGCCTTCTCGGCGTCCTTCAGGCGCGTGATGTCCGAGTAAGTGCCGACGATGCGCAGCGCGCGGCCCTGCTCGTTGCGCTGCACCACGCGACCGCGCTCGAACACCCACAGGTAGCGGCCGCTCTTGTGCCGAATGCGGTGCTCGGACTGATAGACCGACACGTGGTCCTTCAGGTGCAGTTCGAGCTTCTCGAGCACCTGCGGCAGATCGTCGGGATGCACGCGCGACGACCACTCCTGGGGCGAGTCGCCCAGCTCTTGCTCGGCGTAGCCGAGGATCTCCTTCCAGCGGCGCGAATAGTAGACGCGGTCGGCCACGGCGTCCCAGTCCCAGACGCCGTCGCCGCTGCCTTCGAGCGCGAACTTCCAGCGCTGCTCGCTCAGCGACAGGGCCTGTTCGGCGCTGCGCTGCTGCGTGATGTCGCGGAACGTCACCACCGCAGAAAGCGGCTTGTCCTGCGGTGCCATCCGCAGCGGCTGCGCGCTCACGCCGAGCCAACGCAACTGCCCGTCGCGACGGCGCAAACCATACACCCGTTCGGGCACCGGCTCTCCGCTTTGCAGCGTGCGCGCCACGGGATGCTCGGCAGCAGGCAGCGGCTGCAGCGACTCGGTCAGCAGCTCCAGCCCCGGCGCCATTACGAGCTCCTCCATCGTCGCGTCGAGGATGCGGCAGGCGGCCGGATTGACCGCGACGACGTAGCTTCCGCTCGTGACGACCATCAGGCCGTCGCTGATGGACAGCGCGACCGAGCGGTAAAGCTCCTCGCTCAGCCGCAGCCGTTCGGCGGCAATGCTGCGCTCGGTGATGTCGGTCTGCACGCCGATGAAATGCGTCACGCGGCCGTTCGCCTCGTGCACCGGCGCGATGTGCAACTCGTTGATGAAGCGGGTGCCGTCCTTGCGGTAGTTGTTGAGCACCGCGGTGGCCGATCGGCCGCGGCGCAGCGCATCGCGCAGCGTCTGCAGCGCCGGCTGGTCGGTTTCCGAGCCTTGCAGGAAGCGGCAGTTGCGGCCGAGCACCTCGTCGCGGCTGTAGCCGGTGAGGCGCTCGAAGGCCGGGTTGACGTAGACCACGGGCTGGCCGGGCGCGAGCACGTCGACGACGGTGATCGGCAGCGAGGCCTCGGCCTCGATGGCACGCTGCATGATCTGGAGCTCGCGCTCCATCGTGCGCAGCTCGGTCAGGTCGCGCACGATCAACAGCACCTGCGTCTCCGACATCGGCATGAAGCGACCTTCGAAGGTGCGCATCGATTCGCCCAGCGGCAACAGGTCGTATTCCACTCGCTGCAGCGTGCCTGTCGCGAGCGCCCGGCGCAATCCATCACGGTGCTGCACCGCGACTGCTGGCGGCAGCGTTTCCTCGATGCCGCGGCCGCGGATCTCGTCGAACGGCAGATGCAGCAGATGGCGCGCCGCCGAGCCGCATTCCAAGTAGCGGCCCTCTTCGTCCATCACGAACCACAGGTCGGGCAGCGCCTGCAGCACCGCCGCGGTGCGGGCCTCGGACTCGCGCAACTGCGCTTCGCGCCGCCTTTGGGCCTCGCGCGAGCGGCGCTGCGCCTCGACTTCCTCGGTGACCACCCGTGTCGCGCCGCGATAGCCTCGGAAGCGGCTCAGCGAGTCGAACACCGGGATGCCGCTGATGGACACCGTGACCCGGCCGCGCGGGGTCATGCGATCGGCGATCAGATTGGAGAAGGGCTCCTGGCGCGTGCGAGCCACGAGATAAGCCTCATAGGAGGCGGCGTGCTCCGGATCGTCGCGCCTGAGCAGGATCTCTGCCGAGGTGCGACCCCGCTCGTCCTCGACGCGCAGCCCGGTGTGCGTCTCCATCGTCGCTGACGCCCAGGTGATGCGGCCGTCGGCATCGGTTTCCCACAGCCAGTCGGTGCCGGCCCGGCTGGCCGTGCGCACCCTCGCTTCCTGCAGACGCCAGCGTTGTTCCTTCAGGCGGGCCTGCAACATGTCGCTGACCATGCGGGCAACGTCGCGCAGCGCCTCCAGCGCCGGCTCGCCGAAGCGGCGCGGCTTGATGTCCATCACGCAGACCGTGCCCACCCGGTGGCCTTCGACGGCGACCGGCATGCCTGCATAGGCCTGTGCGTGCGGCTCGCCGGTGACGAACATGGCGTCGGCGAATCGAGGGTCTTCCGGCAGATGGTCGATCTTCAGCACGTCCGCCCCGAGAATCGCGTGCGCGCAGAAGGCGTGCTCGCGGGGGGTCTGGCGGGTCTCCATGCCGTGTACTGCCTTGAACCACTGGCGCTCGGCATCGACCAGGCTGATCATCGCGATCGGGCAGTTCATGAGCCTTGTCACCAACCGAACCGCCGCATCGAAGCATTCCTCGGGTTCCGAATCGAGGATGCGCAATTCGTGAAGTATGCGCAGGCGCTCGGATTCGTCGGCGGGGAGGGCGGCAGGGGTCATGGACTCGCAAGGCTCGGGTCAGGCCGCCGCACTATAGGACATGCGGCGGTGCCGTTTACCAACGGTTTCTCCTTAGATCGGCAAAAATGCGGCGCACCTGAGTTGCGTTACCTTTTGCGGGTGCCCAGTTTGCCGAGGACTGCCGATTTGAAACCCCTGCTTGCCCTGACCCTGGATCTGGACGACACGCTGTGGCCGATCTGGCCCGCCATTGCACGCGCCGAGGCCGTATTGCACGCCTGGCTGGCGGAACGTGCACCGGCGACTGCCGCCCGCCACGATGTCGCCTCGCTGCGCCTGCTGCGCGACGAAGTGGCGCGCGAGCGTCCGCAGTGGGCGCACGACCTGACGGCCATCCGCCTGGAGAGCCTGCGCCTGGCACTGACGCAATGTGGTGACGATCCGGCGTTGGCCGACGATGCGTTTGCGGTGTTCTTCGCCGAGCGCCAGCGTGTCGATCTGTTCGACGATGTGCTGCCGGCGCTGGACAGGCTGGCGTCGCGCTACCAGCTGATCGCGTTGAGCAACGGCAACGCGGACCTGCAGCAGGTGGGGTTGGCGCGCTGGTTCCGCGCGGCCGTATCGGCGCGCAGCTTCGGCGTCGGCAAGCCGGACGCACGCATCTTCCTCGAGGCGTGTCGTCAGGCCGGCGCAGCGCCCGGGCAGGTGCTGCACATCGGCGACGACCTCGCGCTGGACGTGCAGGGCGCTTTGGCCGCCGGCTTGCAGGCGGCGTGGGTGGTGCGACCGCAGGTGCACCCGACGCCTGGCGAGGCGCCGCCGGGCACGCATCACGTCGTCAGGGATCTTGCGGAATTGGCCGACCGGATCGGCGTCTGAACGAAGGGGCGAAGCCGGTTCGACCCGGTCTCAGCTTCCCGTGCCGGGCAGCTGGCTCGCATACGAGAACACCTCGAAGTGCAGGCATGCGGCGCGTGGGTCGGCCGGCGTCGCGCCCAGACCGATCACGCCGTTGCCGTGCAGCATGCACACGCCGCGGCGCAGCACGACGATTTCGGTGTCGCCAGTGAAGCGCACGAAGCTGCCGTTGCTGCTTTGATCGGACAGGTGGAAGTTGCCGCCATGCCACTCGATGCGTGCGTGCAGCCGTGACACGCGCGAGTCGTCGATGCAGAACGTCGAATCCGGGCTGCGGCCGACGACGATCGGCGTCTGCTGTGCCGTGAAGACCTGCTGTGCTTCGCCTGAAACCGCCAGCCGAATGCAGTCGGCCAGTGGTGTGTCGGTGAAGTCGGTAAACAGCGTCGATGGCGGCGCATCGTCGTCATACCAGGACTCGAGGCGATAGACGTGGCAGGGCTCGCTGCGGCCACGCAGGTGCAGACGCTCCAGGCTCTTGAAGCGCTGGCGCTCGACGGCGGCGAGCTGCTCGTGCACCTGCTGGGTGATCAGCACCTCGTTGTCGCCGGCGTGATCGAGCAACCGCGCCGCCACGTTGACCGCGTCACCGAAGCTGTCGCCGGCGACCTCGACGATCTCGCCATGCGCCATGGCGACATACAGGCGCAGCGCAGCGGCGCCGGTGTCGGCTTCGGCCATGATGCGCGCGATCGAGTCCTGCATCTCGCGCGCCGCGTGCACTGCGGCGGGAGCACCGTCGAACAGTGCCATCAGGCCGTCGCCGAGCGTCTTGACGACCTTGCCGCCATTCTGTGCGACGACGCGACTCAACAGGCCGATGGTCTGCGTGACGATCGCCGCGGCCTGCGCGTTGCCCAGGGTACCGAACAGCGCCGTGCTGCCGCGCAGGTCGGCGAACAGGACGGTGCGGGCCACGGAGTCTGTCATGGGGGGCAGGAATCGTCACGAAGCGGCGAACGCGCCGAGTGTAGCGTGCGCCCTTGTCAATGAAAAACGGCCTTCCGACTCAATGCGGAAGGCCGTTGTGCAAAACACGAAGATGTGAAGCAAGTTGCCAGGAAACGGCGGCTTTCATGGCTTTTGCCTACGCCAGCCTTACAGGATGACCGGGCCTGCGGCACAGGCCCGGTGCGCCCGCGATGCGGGCGCAGCCACCTTCGGTGGCTCGTACCAGGAAATCTCTCTCAGAGATTGTCCAGGTACGTCCGCAGCTTGTCAGAGCGGCTCGGGTGCTTCAGTTTGCGGATCGCTTTGGCCTCGATCTGACGGATGCGCTCGCGCGTCACGTCGAACTGCTTGCCTACCTCTTCCAGCGTGTGGTCGGTCGACATCTCGATGCCGAAGCGCATGCGCAGCACTTTGGCCTCGCGCGGCGTCAGGCTGTCGAGGATCTCCTTGACCACATCGCGCAGGCCGGCCTGCATGGCGGCATCAACCGGTGCGGTGTTGTTGGTGTCCTCGATGAAGTCGCCCAGATGCGAATCGTCGTCGTCGCCGATCGGCGTTTCCATGGAGATCGGCTCCTTGGCGATCTTCATGATCTTGCGGATCTTGTCCTCGGGCATCTCCATCTTCTCGGCCAGCGTCGGCGCGTCCGGCTCGTAGCCGAACTCCTGCAGGTGCTGGCGCGAGATGCGGTTCATCTTGTTGATGGTCTCGATCATGTGCACCGGGATGCGGATCGTGCGCGCCTGGTCCGCGATCGAGCGGGTGATGGCCTGGCGGATCCACCACGTCGCGTAGGTCGAGAACTTGTAGCCGCGGCGGTATTCGAACTTGTCGACCGCCTTCATCAGGCCGATGTTGCCTTCCTGGATCAGGTCGAGGAACTGCAGGCCGCGGTTGGTGTACTTCTTCGCGATCGAGATCACGAGGCGCAGGTTGGCCTCGATCATTTCCTTCTTGGCGTCGCGCGAGGCCTTCTCGCCTTCGTTCATCTTCTTGTTGATCTGCTTCAGGTCCTCGATGGGCACCACGGCGCGGGCCTGCAGGTCGATCAACTTCTGCTGCAGTTCCTGAATGGCCGGCAGGTTGCGCGTCATCACGGCGCTGTAGGGTTTGCCGGCAGACGCTTCCTTCTCGGCCCACTTCAGGTTCAGCGAGTTGGACGGGAAGGTCTTGATGAAGTACTCCTGGGGCATGCCGCATTTGTCGACCAGGATCTTGCGCAGCTCACGCTCGTAGCGGCGAACGTCGTCCACCTGCGACCGCAGGATGGCGCACAGCCGTTCAATCGTCTTGACCGTGAAGCGGATGCCCATGATCTCGGCGCTCACCGCCATCTGGGCCTTGTTGTAGGCCGGCGACTTGTAGCCTTCCTTCTCGTAGGCCTTGCGCATCTTGTCGAAGTGCGCGGCGAGTTCGTCGAAGCGCTGCAGCGCGGCGTTCTTCAGCTCTTCCAGCTTCTTGGTCAACGCCTTGGAGCCGCCGTTGCCGTCGTCGTCGTCCTCGTCGTCGAAGAAGTCGACGTCTTCCTCGGCCACGTAGTCGTCGGCCTCGTCTTCGGAGACAAAACCGTCCACGGCTTCGGAGATCTGCATTTCACCGGCGCGTATCTTGTCGGCCAGCAGCAGGATCTCGGCGATCGTGGTCGGCGACGCTGAGATCGCCAGCATCATCGCCTGCAGTCCGCCTTCGATGCGCTTGGCGATCTCGATCTCGCCTTCACGCGTGAGCAGTTCGACCGTGCCCATTTCGCGCATGTACATGCGCACGGGGTCGGTCGTGCGGCCGAACTCGGAGTCGACCGTCGACAGCGCAGCTTCGGCCTCCTCTTCGGCCTCTTCTTCAGTGGCGGTGGTGGTCGTACCCCCGGCGATCAGCAGCGTGGCAGCGTCCGGCGCCTGTTCGTAGACCGCGATGCCCATGTCGTTGAGCATGGACACGATGGCGTCCATGATCTCCGTCTCGACCAGCTTCTCGGGCATGTGGTCGTTGATTTCCGAGTGGGTCAGGAAACCACGCGTCTTGCCCATCTTGATGAGCGTCTTCAGCTCCGAGCGGCGCTTGCTGACCTCTTCTTCGGTCAACATCGTCTCGTCCAAGCCGAATTCGCGCATCAGTGCGCGCTCCTTTGCGCGCGATACCTTCATGCGCAGCGGCTTGGCCTTGGGCTTGCTGTCGCCCTCGGCGACGGCTTCCTCGACCTCGGTTTCGACTTCCGTCTCAAGGTCGGCCTCGACGTCGGAGAAGTCCTCTTCGGCATCGAGTTCGGCGCCGCCGGCCTTCTTGGTGGTGGCGGTCTCGGCCTTCGGCTTGCGGCCGCGCTTGCCCTTGGCGCTGCCGTCGTCGACTGCTTCGGCCTTGGCGGCGCGCGCGGGCTTGGCGGCGGCTTTGGCAGCCGGCTTCGCCTTGTCTTCCTTGGCCGCGACCGCTTTGGTCACCTTCTTCTCTTCAGTGTCGGTGGCCTTGCCGGCCTTGGCGGCGGTTTTCGCGGGGGCGGTTTTCTTCGCGGTCATGAACTTCCTCGGATGGATCAGGGCTCAGGCGGCCAGCCGGCAACTCCGCGTCTTCCCCGGGGATGTCCCGGAGACGAAAACGGAAAAACGGGCGGGCAGGGCAGAGCCGAACTCGCTTGACGGATCAGCAGATGGGGTCATCCGGCCGGGGGTCAAGCGTCGGCTCCTGGGGCAAGCTGGCGTGAACTGTTGTCGAGGGCAGCCCTTGCGGGAAATGGGTGGCCTGTGTGTAACCCGTGTCTCGGGTGGCCGGGGCCCGGAGGTGCTGCTGTCACTCTTGCCGCGCAACAAACCGAGAATTATCGTCGATGTAACGTGCGCCGTCAAAGCATACAGTTGCATGCACGCCCAAACCGGTTCTATGTCTCGGTGAGGCGCTTTTTCAGCTCGGCGTATTGCCGTGCCAATTCCTTGGTGCGCTGGATCGCCTGTCCGTCGAAATCGCCCGACTCCGACAGCAGGTTCCACTCGTCCTTGATGGCGGCCAGCGTCAGCTGGTCGAGCACGATGTGAAGCTGTCGCTTGATATCCACATCCGGATCGTTGGCATGGAAGGAGGCGACGCGCTGGAGCAGCGCAGCGCCTTGTTCTCCCAGTTCTTCCTGTTGTGCAAGCAGGCCCTGAAGCACCGTCTCGGCATTTTCGGGGCCGTGTTCGTGCAGGTGCCGCTCGATCCAGAGGAACGCCGGCCCATAAGGGGCCGGCTGCTCGGCCAGCAGGTCGTGCGCGGCCGTTCCCAGCTCGTCCCAGAGCTCGATGCGGCAGACGAGCAGCCACAGGGCCCGGTCGAGCAGCGTCGCGGTGCCGGTCAACAGCCGGCGTGACGCAGGGGCGCGGCGGCTGGGGGCTGCGTCTGGGGGGGGCGGTTTGGCGCGCGGGGCCGGGCCACCCTGCCAAGCCTGTTGCAAGTCCTCGACCGGCATCGCCGACGACTGCGCCAAGTCCGCCAGGATCTGGCGGCGCAGCAGTCCGTCCGGCAGGGCCTGCCACAGCGGCTTGGCCTGAGCGAGAAAGCGTGCCCGGCCCTCCGCCGACGACAGGTCGCAGCCGTCGCGCGCAGCTTCGATCAACTGGCGCGACAGCGGCACCGCGTCGGCGACGCAGCGCTCGAACGCGTCGGTGCCAAATTCGCGCACGTACGAGTCCGGGTCGTGCTCGGGCGGCAGGAACAGAAACCGCACGCTGCGCGTGTCGGTTGCGTGCGGCAACGCAGCCTCCAGGGCGCGCCCGGCAGCCCGGCGCCCGGCGGCGTCGCCGTCGAAGCTGAACACCACGGCATCGGTGAAGCGAAACAGCTTGTGCACGTGCTCGGCGGTACAGGCGGTGCCAAGCGTGGCGACCGCGTTGGGGAAGCCGAGTTGTGCGAGCGCAACCACGTCCATGTAGCCCTCGACCACCAGCGCATAGCCCCTCTGGCGAAGTGCGGCGCGCGCCTCGTGCAGCCCGTAAAGTTCGCGCCCTTTCACGAAAACGGGTGTTTCAGGCGAATTGAGGTACTTCGGTTCGCCCTGGTCCAGTACCCGCCCACCGAAACCGATCACCTCGCCCTTGACGCTGCGGATGGGGAACATCACGCGGTCGCGGAAGCGGTCGTAGCGCTTGGCATCCTCGCCTTCCCCTTGCGCGATGACGAGCCCGCTTTCCTCGAGCAGTGGGTCGTCGTAGCGGGGGAACACGCTCGCCAGTCCGCGCCATCCGTCGGGGGCATAACCGAGACCGAAACGTGCGGCAATCTCCCCGGTCAGGCCACGGCCCTTCAGGTACTGCACGGCGCGCGGGCTGCCTTTGAGCTGCTTGCGATAGTGCTCGGCCGCTTTTGCAAGCACCTCGCTCAGCGTGGCTTGCCGCTCGCGTGCCTGCGCGGCCAGTGCGCGTTGTTCGGCCGTGCTGTCGTCCTCGGGCACCTGCAGTCCGTACTGTTGCGCGAGCTCTTTGACGGCGTCGACGTAGCCGAGCGCGCCGTGCTCCATCAGGAAATCGATGGCCGTGCCATGCACGCCGCAGCCGAAGCAGTGATAGGTCTGGCGGGTCGGGCTGACGATGAAGCTGGGCGTCTTTTCGCCATGGAAGGGGCACAGGCCCTTGAAGTTGAGGCCTGCCTTCTTGAGCTGCACATACCGGCCGACGATCTCGACGATGTCGGCGCGTGCGAGGAGGTCTTGTTTGAAGCTCGGTGGGATCACCGGCGGAGTCTACCCAAGCGGCGTGCCGGGACCGGCAGTGGCAAGGGCAGAGTGGACTAAGGCGGCGAATAGGTAGTTTAACTACATGATTTGTAGTTACCTCGACATCAGTGTGGACTGGCGCTCCGTTCGCTTCTGAGGGTCATCCCTAGCGCAATTTCGCCAGGATTTAGCGACACTCCGGTCCCTTTCCGAGTTTTGGCTAGACCGTACATGTCATCTTCTTCTCGTCGCAAGGTAGTAAAACTACTTTCAATGGTGACTTCGATGTCCCTGGGCGCCGGCGTCGCAAACGTACGCGCCTGGAACAAGGGCCGGCTCGAGGTCTGGATCAACGCGGACAAGGGCTACGCCGGCCTGCAGAAGGTGGGCGAGGAATACACGCGCAAGACCGGCGTCCGCGTCGAGGTGCGCCACTTCGACAATGCCGTCGACCGTTTCGAGGCGGCGATGAAGGCCCGGCAGGTGGGCGAAATTCCTGACATCTGGATCTGGCCGCATGACCGGCTGGGCGACTGGGTCCGGCAGGGTTGGGTCGTGCCGCTGAAGCCCAGCGAGCCGGTGCGCGCCGACATCGTGCAGGTGGCCTGGGACGGTTTCATGATGGGGGGCAAGACCTGGGGCTATCCGCTGTCGGTGGAGGCGGTCGCACTGGTCTACAACACCGAACTCGTGCCGGTGCCGCCGAAGAGTTTCGAGGACGTGCTTGCGTTGCACGACAAGTTGAAGGCCCGCAACATCCGTGCGCTCGGCTGGGAGACCGGCAGCCCGTATTTCACCTGGCCGCTCATGGCGGCGGGTGGCGGCTATGTGTTCCAGCGCAGGATCGACGGCACCTACAACCCGCAGGACACCGGCATCAACCACCCCGGCGCCGTGCGAGGGGCCGAGTACGTCGTCAAGCTGATGAGTGCCGGCGTGATTCCCCAGGGTGGCTTGAGCTACCAGGACGCCGAGGCCGACATGCAGGACGGCCGGCAGGCCATGTGGATCACCGGGCCGTGGGCCTGGGAGGGGCTGAAGCAGGCTGGCATCGACTTCAGCGTCGCGCCGCTGCCGTCGCTGGCCGGCAAGCCGGCGCGCCCCTTCGTCGGCGTGCTCGGCGCGATGCTGACCGCGGGGCCCAACCAGGCGATCGCGACCGACTTCATCGAAAACCACCTGCTGCAGCCTGGGGGCCTGGGGCAGATCAATGCAGCCAAGCCGATCGGCGTGCCGGCCTCCAAGCGCATGTTCTGGAAGCTGTACTCCGACCCGCGCATCCGCACCTCGATGGACGCGATCTACGCAGGCCGTGCGATGCCCAGCAACAGCGAAATGACGCTGTTCTGGCAGCACCTGTCGACGGCGCTGCGCGACATCAACACCGGCATACGTTCGCCGAAGGACGCGCTGGACGCTGCGGCCAGCCAGATACGTGGTGCCGCGACCGCCAAAGCGGCGGCCGGCGGCAAGTCGTAGTCAGTCGCCCATCACGATGCCTTCGCGCCGCGGGTCGGCGCCGCCGAACCAACCGTCTTTCGTGCGCTGGATGGCTTGCAGGCCGCTGGTCATGTTCGTCTCGCGGATCTCATGGCCGCGGCCGCGCAGCGCGTCGAGTGTGGTCGCCGGGAAACGCTTTTCCTCCAGCAGCGTCGGGCCGTTGGTGGAGCCGAAGTTCGGCAGGCTGATCGCCTGCTGTGCGTTGAGCCCCCAGTCCAGGGTGCCGAGCAAGGTCTTCGCGGTGTAGTGGATGATCAGCGCGCCCCCCGGCGAGCCCGCGCTCATCACCAACTGGTTGCTGCCTTTGTCGAACACCAGCGTCGGGCTCATGCTGGAGCGCGGGCGCTTGCCCGGCTGCACCCGGTTCGCGATCGGCTTGCCGTCGGCGCCGGCCGCAGCGAACGAGAAGTCGGTCAGCTCGTTGTTGAGCAGGAAGCCACGCACCATCTGGCGCGCACCAAAGGCGTCCTCGATGGTGGTGGTCATCGCGATCGCGTTGCCGTATCGGTCGACGATGGAGATGTGCGACGTGCCGCGCTCGATCTGCTCGGGCTGCGGGGCGAAGGCGACCGCACCGCCGCGCGGCACGCCCGGCTTGGCGGTCTTCATCGACTGCAGGCTGATGGCGGCGGCACGTTCCTTGAGGTAGGCGGGGTCGATCAGGCTGCGCCACGAGCCGGCCGGAGCGGGCACGAAATCGGGATCGCCGACGTATTGCGCGCGGTCGGCGAAGGCCAGGCGGGCCGCCTCGGTGTAGGTGTGCAGCAGGTCGACGCTGGGCAGGCCGTTGTCCAGCGGCTGGGTCACCTTGGGGGCGTGCTCCATGATGCCCAGGATCTGCGCAATGGCGATGTGACCGGACGACGGCGGCGGGAAGCCGCACAGCCGATAGCGCTGCCAGTCGGAGCACATGGCGTCGCGCTTTTTCGGCCGGTAGTTGGCCAGGTCCTGCTCGGTCAGTTTGCCGGGATTGGTCGGGTGGTTCTGCACCTTGGCGGCGATGTCCTTTGCGATCGGGCCGGTGTAGAAGGCGTCAGGCCCCTTGGCGGCCACGTCGCGCAGCACCTCGGCCAGCGCCGGGTTGCGCACGACCATGCCGACGTCGCGCGGGTCCCCGTCGGGCTTGTAGAAGTAGCGCGCGGCGGTCTCGTCCTTTTTCAGGTGCTGCTCGCTCTTCAGCAGCGTGTGCAGCCGCGGGCTGACCTTGAAACCGTCTTCGGCCAGTGCGATGGCGGGCCGGAACAGCAGGGCCCACGGGAGCCGGCCATGCTGCCTGTGTGCCATCTCCAGCATGCGCAGCGTGCCGGGCACGCCCACCGAGCGGCCGCCGACGACACCCTCGTAGAAGGCCATCGGTTGACCATCCGGCTTGAGGAACAATTTTTCGTCGGCGGCGGCCGGCGCCATCTCGCGCCCGTCGAACGCTTCCACGCGCTTGCCGTCCCAGTGCATCAGGAAGGCGCCGCCGCCGATGCCGCTGGACTGCGGTTCGACGAGCGTGAGCACCATCTGCACCGCGATCGCTGCGTCGACCGCCGAGCCGCCCGCCTTGAGGATCTGGTGGCCCGCGTCGGTGGCCAGCGGGTTGGCGGCGGCGACTGCGTAGGTCTTCGTTGCCCAGCCGGGCTTCTCGATGTAGCCAGAGGCGGCTTCGGGCTGGTCCGGCGGGGTGTACTTGAAGTCGGGGGCGGTGACGCACCCGGTGATCAGCAAGACGGCGGTCAGCGGGGCGAGGGCGAGACGCTTCATGGGACTCCTCGTTGGTTTTCAGGGCACCGCCCGGCGCGAGCCGGGCAGTGGGGAGTGCCGGGGCATCTTACGGCGTCACGAAAACCTGTCGGAGTGTCGAAGCGTTACGTGTTCTCGTAGATCAGCGCGGTGCGAGGCGGATCGCGCCGTCGAGGCGGATCACCTCGCCGTTGAGCATGTCATTGGTGACGATCTGGTGCACCAGCTTGGCGTAGTCCTCGGGCGTGCCGAGGCGCGACGGGAAGGGCACGCTCGCGGCCAGCGCGTCCTGCACATCCTGCGGCATCGAGAACAGCATCGGCGTGCCGAAGATGCCCGGGGCGATCGTCATGTTGCGGATGCCGTTGCGGGCCAGGTCGCGCGCGATCGGCAGTGTCATGCCGACCACGCCGCCCTTGGATGCGGCGTACGCGGCCTGGCCGATCTGCCCGTCGTAGGCCGCGACCGAGGCGGTCGAGATCATCACGCCGCGCTCGCCGGTCGGTTCCGGCTCGTTCTTGCACATCGCCTCGGCGGCCAGGCGGATCATGTTGAAGCTGCCGATCAGGTTGACGGTGATGACCTTGGTGTAGAGCGACAGCGCATGGGCGCCGTCCTTGCCGACCGTTTTCGCTGCAGGCGCGATGCCGGCGCAGTTGACCAGGCCCATCAGCTTGCCCATCGAGGCGGCTTTTGCGACAGCGGCCCGGCCGTCGTCCTCGCTCGAGACGTCGCACTTGACGAAGGCGCCGCCGAGTTCGGCGGCGATCGACTCGCCCTTGTCGGCCTGCAGATCGGCGATGACCACCTTGCCGCCTTCGCGCGCCAGCATGCGCGCCGTGCCTTCGCCGAGGCCCGAGGCGCCGCCGGTGATGATGAAAACCTTGCCTTGGATGTCCATGTCGTTCTCCTGGAGGTTGTGACGTTGACGTAAACGTCAATTGTGGCTGAACTCTGCGGTCGCGCTGCCGCTGGCGCGGCAGCCGAGCCTCGGTAGAAACCATAGGTCGCCGCAACTCAAAATTGGTTGACCCTTCAATACTTGAGTTCTAAAGTATCTCGTCATGAAGATCGTCTGCATCGGCGGCGGCCCGGCCGGCCTGTACTTCGCCATTTTGATGAAGAAGGCCGACCCGTCGCGCGACATCACCGTGGTCGAACGCAACCGGCCCTACGACACCTTCGGCTGGGGCGTGGTGTTTTCGGACCAGACGCTTGGCAACCTGCAGGCCGCCGATGCGCCGACGGCCGCGGCCATCCTCGACGCGTTCAGCCATTGGGACGACATCGAGATCCACATCCGGGGTCGCACGATGCGATCGGGCGGCCACGGCTTCTGCGGCATCGGTCGCAAGCGGCTGCTGAACATCCTGCAGCAACGCTGCGAGGAGCTGGGCGTCAAGCTGCAGTTCGAGACCGACGTGGTCAGTGACGCGGACTTCCCCGATGCCGACCTGATCATCGCCTCCGACGGGCTGAACAGCCGCATTCGCAGCCGCCATGCCGACACCTACCGGCCGGACGTCGACCTGCGTCGCTGCCGCTTCGTCTGGCTCGGCACGCACAAGCTGTTCGAGGCCTTCACCTTCGCCTTCGAAGAGACCGAGTGGGGCTGGTTCCAGGCGCACGCCTACCGTTTCGATGCCGATACCTCGACCTTCATCGTCGAAACCCCGGAAGAGGTTTGGCAGGCCGCCGGCCTCGACAAGATGGAGAAGGAGGAATCGATTGCCTTCTGCGAGCGGCTGTTCGCGAAACACCTCGATGGACACAGGCTGATGTCCAACGCCGCCCACCTGCGCGGCTCGTCGCAGTGGATCCGCTTCCCGCGGGTCGTCTGCAGGACCTGGGTGCACCACAACGGGCGTGCGCCGGTCGTGCTGATGGGCGACGCCGCCCACACCGCGCACTTCTCGATCGGCTCGGGCACCAAGCTGGCGCTCGAGGACGCGATCGAGCTGGCGCGCTGCATCGGCAGGCGCGCCGGCGACCTGCCGGGTGCGCTGCACGACTACGAGACGGTGCGCAGCGTCGAAGTGCTGCGCATCCAGAACGCCGCGCGCAATTCGACCGAGTGGTTCGAGAACGTCAAGCGCTACGTCGACCTGCCACCGGAGCAGTTCGCCTATTCGCTGCTGACGCGCTCTCAGCGCATCTCGCACGAAAACCTGCGCCTGCGCGACCCGCGCTACGTCGAGGGCTACGAGGACTGGATCGCCGAACGCTGCGGCGTGCCGCGCGTGGCGCAGCGGCATTCGATTCCGCCCATGTTCACGCCGTTCACCGTGCGCAGCGTGCAACTGAAGAACCGTGTCGTGGTGTCGCCGATGGCGCAGTATTCGGCGGTGGACGGCGTGCCCGGCGACTACCACCTGGTGCACCTGGGCTCGCGTGCGATGGGCGGGGCGGGCCTGGTGTTCGCCGAAATGACCTGCGTATCGGCTGATGCGCGCATCACGCCCGCCTGTCCCGGCCTCTATACCGCCGAACAGCGCGATGCCTGGAAGCGCATCGCCGGCTTCGTGCATGCGAACACCGACGCAAAGATCGCGGTGCAGCTCGGCCACGCCGGTGCCAAGGGCGCGACCAAGGTGGCCTGGGAGGGCATCGACCAGCCGCTGGAGCAGGGCGCATGGCCCTTGATCTCGGCATCGCCGCAGCAGTATCTGGACGGCGTCAGTGCCTGGTCGCGCGCGATGACGCGCGAAGACATGGACCGCGTCACGGCTGACTTCGCGCGTTCGGCCCGCTGGGCCGCGGAAGCGGGCTTCGACTGGTTGGAGCTGCACTGCGCGCACGGGTACCTGCTGTCGTCCTTCATCTCGCCGTTGACCAACCAGCGCACTGACGAGTACGGCGGCTCGCTGGAGAACCGGCTGCGCTACCCGCTGGAAGTGTTCCGGGCGGTGCGCAAGGCATGGCCGCAGCACTTGCCGATGTCTGTGCGCATCTCGGCGCACGACTGGGTCGAAGGCGGCATCACGCCCGACGATGCGGTGGAGATCGCACGTGCCTTCAAGGCCGCGGGGGCCGATCTGATCGACTGCTCCTCGGGCCAGGTCAGCAAGCAGGAGAGCCCGACCTACGGCCGCATGTGGCAGACGCCGTTCGCCGACCGCATACGCAACGAGGCGGGCATTGCGACGATCGCGGTCGGTGCGATTTCCGAGGCCGACCACGTCAACAGCATCATCGCCGCCGGTCGCGCCGACCTGTGCGCGATCGCGCGCCCGCACCTGGCGCACCCCGCCTGGACATTGAACGAAGCGGCGCGCATCGGCTATCTCGAAGTCGAGTGGCCCAGGCAGTACCGCGCGGCCAAGAGCCAGCTCGAGCGCAACCTCGAGCGCGAGCGCGCGCAAGCGGCGCAGGGTGCCGGCCTGTCGCCGCTCGAACAAGCCAACCGGGCGCTGGGGGTGTGATGGCCACACCGATGCTGTCGCTGCAGGGCCGACACGCCGTGGTCACCGGCGCCGCCCGCGGCATCGGCGCCGCGATCGCCCGCGCGCTGGCCGAAGAGGGCGCCCGCGTTTCGCTGATGGGTCGCAAGCAGGATGTGCTGCTGGCGGTTGCCCGGGCCTTGCCGGGCGGGCCGCATGCGGCCCTGGCGGTCGATGTGACCGACGTTTCATCCGTGGCCGCGGCGTTTGCGGCCGCCCAGGAACAGCTCGGCCCGGTCGCCATCCTGGTCAACAACGCCGGCCAGGCCGAGAGCGCACCGTTCGGCAAGACCTCGCTCGACCTGTGGCAGCGCATGCTGGCGGTCAACCTGACGGGCAGCTTTCTGTGTATGCAGCAGGCGCTGCCCGACATGCTGACGGCCGGCTGGGGCCGCATCGTCAACATCGCCAGTACGGCGGGCCTGAAGGGCTATGCGTACGTCTCGGCGTATACCGCGGCGAAACACGGTGTCGTGGGGCTGACCCGCGCGTTGGCGCTCGAAGTGGCGCGCAAGGGTGTGACCGTCAACGCCGTCTGCCCGGGCTATACCGAGACCGACATCCTGCGCGAGAGCATCGCCAACGTGGTCGAGAAGACCGGTCGCAGCGCCGACGAGGTGCGCGCGCAGTTCGCGGCCGGCAACCCGCAGGGGCGCATCGTCCAACCTGAAGAAGTGGCGGATGCGGTGCGCTGGCTGTGCCGCGACACCTCCGCAGCAATCAACGGCCAGGCTCTGTCGGTGTGCGGCGGGGAGGTGATGTGAAGCGCAAGCCCGTGTCTCCCCTGGACGACCACCGCATCGGCCTGGAAGCCCGGGTCGCTTCGGACGACCACATGGCGTTGAAGCTGTGGCTGCGCCTGCTGTCGTGCAGCACCCAGATCGAGACCGAGATCCGCAAGCGGTTGCGCGTGCGTTTCGGCATCACGCTGGCGCGCTTCGACTACCTGGCGCAGCTGCACCGGCACCCGGAAGGGTTGCGCATGAATGCGCTGTCGCGCTACCTGATGGTCACCGGCGGCAGCATCACCGGTCTGACCGACGAGCTGGAAAAGGAGGGGTTGGTGGTGCGCGAGGCGGTGCCCGACGACCGTCGCTCCTTCCTGCTCAAGCTCACGCGGCAAGGCCGCGAGGTGTTCGAGCGCATCGCGACCGAGCATGAAGCCTGGGTGATCGAGATGTTCTCCGACCTGAAACTCCCCGAGCGCAAGACGCTGTACGAGCTGCTCGGCCAGTTGCGCGTGCACATGGCCACGCGCCAGACGCTCTCTACAGAGGTGGCTTGACGATGACTTCCGACGACTCCTCCCGCGTCGACCCGGCGCTGCTGGCGGGCAACCGCTGCACGGCGGCCGATTACGCCGCCCGGCATTTCGCCTGGTCGGTGCAAGACCGGGTCGGCACCATCACGCTGAATCGGCCCGAGCGCAAGAACCCGCTGACCTTCGACTCCTACGCCGAATTGCGCGATTTGTTCAGCAGGCTCAAGCATGCCGACGACGTCAAAGCGATCGTTGTCGCAGGTGCCGGCGACAACTTCTGCTCCGGCGGCGACGTGCACGAGATCATCGGCCCGCTGGTGCGGCTGAAGGCGCCCGAGCTGCTGATGTTCACGCGCATGACCGGCGACCTGGTGAAAGCCATGCGGCACTGCCCGCAGCCCGTCGTCGCGGCGATCGACGGGGTGTGCGCCGGTGCGGGGGCGATCATTGCAATGGCCTCGGACCTGCGCGTGGGCACCCTCCGCAGCAAGACGGCCTTCCTGTTCAACCGCGTGGGGCTGGCCGGCTGCGACATGGGCGCGTGCGCGATGCTGCCGCGCATCATCGGGCAGGGGCGAGCCAGCGAGTTGCTGTACACCGGTCGTTCGATGAGCGGCGACGAGGCGCAGCAGTGGGGGTTCTTCAACCGCGTGTGCGCGCCTGAAGCCGTGCTGCAGGACGCGCAGTCGTTGGCACGTGAGATCGCCAACGGCCCGACTTTTGCGAACGGCATCACCAAGACGATGCTGCACCAGGAATGGGACATGGGGATCGACCAGGCCATCGAGGCGGAAGCCCAGGCGCAGGCGTTGTGCATGCTGACCGAAGACTTCTCGCGGGCCTATCACGCCTTCGTAGAGAAGCGCCGACCCACGTTCGAGGGCAACTGAACGGAGCCGCGCATGAGCAATACCCGCTACCTGGACTGGCCCTTCTTCGAGGAACGGCATCGCCGGCTCGCGCAGGAGCTCGACGCCTGGGCCGTGGACAACGTGCCGCAGGATCACGCTGAGGACGTCGATGCCGCCTGCCGCGCGCTGGTGCGGGCGCTGGGACAAGGCGGCTGGTTGCGCCACGCGGTAGCCGACGAAGGTCGGGCCATCGACACTCGCGCGATCTGCCTGATCCGCGAAACCCTGTCGCGCCATTCGGGCCTGGCCGACTTCGCCTTCGCGATGCAGGGGCTCGGCTCGGGGGCCATCAGCTTGCAGGGCACGCCCGAGCAGCGCAGCGCCTGGCTGCCCAGGGTGGCGCGCGGCGACGCCATTTGCGCGTTTGCGCTGTCCGAGCCCGAAGCCGGCTCCGACGTCGCGGCGATGCGCTGCACCGCGAAGGAGGAGGGCGGCTGCTGGGTGCTCGACGGCGAGAAGACCTGGATTTCCAACGGCGGCATTGCCGACCTCTACGTCGTCTTCGCGCGCAGCGGCGAGGCGCCCGGTGCGCGGGGCATCTCGGCCTTCATCGTCGAGGCCGGCACGCCGGGCTTCGAGATCGCCGAGCGCATCGCCGTGATCGCGCCGCACCCGCTGGCCCGCTTGCGCTTCGACGGCTGCCGCATCCCGGCGGCCAACCGCATCGGCCCGGCGGGCGAAGGCTTCAAGCTGGCGATGCGCACGCTCGACGTGTTCCGGACCTCGGTGGCCGCGGCCGCGCTCGGCTTCGCGCGGCGGGCGCTCGACGAGGCCTTGCAGCGTGCCACGACGCGCAAGATGTTCAACCAGACGCTGTCCGACTTCCAGCTGACGCAGGCCAAGCTCGCGCAGATGGCGACCACGGTGGACAGCGCCGCGCTGCTGACGTATCGCGCTGCCTGGATGCGCGACCAGGGCCGGGGTGTGACGCGCGAGGCGGCGATGGCGAAGATGGCCGCGACCGAAGGCGCGCAGCAGGTGATCGACGCGGCGGTGCAGATGTGGGGTGGGCTCGGGGTTGTCAGCGAACAGCCGGTCGAACGCCTGTACCGCGAGATTCGCGCCCTGCGCATCTACGAAGGCGCCACCGAAGTGCAGCAGCTCATCATCGCGCGCGAGCTGCTGAAGGACGTCCGTTCCTGAACAGGAGAGACCGCGATGCAACCGTACACCGCCCATCTCGACACCTTTGCGCGCGACCACTTGCCGCCCCCGGAACTGCAGCCCGAGTTCCTGTTCACGCTGCCCGAGTTGCAGTTTCCGCCCCGCATGAACTGCGCTGGCGACCTGCTGGATCGCTGGGTCGCCTCCGGCCAGGGGGATCGGCTGTGCCTGCAGGCACCGGGCGGTGTGCGCTGGACCTACGCAGACCTGCAGGACAAGGCCAACCGGATCGCCCATGTGCTGGTGCACGACATGCACCTGGTGCCGGGCAATCGCGTGCTGCTGCGCGCGCCCAACAATCCGATGCTCGCGGCTTGCTGGTTCGCGGTCATGAAGGTCGGCGGCATCGCCGTCGCAACGATGCCGCTGCTGCGCGCGAAGGAGCTGAAGCAGGTCATCGACAAGGCCGAGGTCAGCCATGCGCTGTGCGATCACGTCCTGGCCGATGAACTGCGCACCGCGCAGGGGCAATGCCCGGCGCTGCGGCACGTGCGGCACTTCCATGACGACTCCGCCGACGGTCTCGAGGCCGCGATGGCGCGCCACCCGGCGTGGTTCGACAACGTCGAGACCGCGGCGGACGACACGTGCATCATCGCTTTCACGTCGGGCACCACCGGCCAGCCCAAAGGCACGATGCATTTCCACCGGGACGTGATGGCGACCTGCGCGTGCTGGCCACCACATGTGCTGAAGGCCGCACCGGACGACGTTTTCATCGGCAGCCCGCCGCTGGCCTTCACCTTCGGCCTCGGCGGCTTGCTGCTGTTTCCGATGAGCATCGGCGCTTCGACCGTGCTGCTGGAGAAGGCCTCGCCGCCGGTGCTGCTGCAAGCGATCCGCGAGTTCGGTGCGACGGTGCTGTTCACCGCGCCGACGTCGTACCGCGCCATGGCACCCGAGGCACAGCGCCTGCGCCTCGCAGCGCCGCACGGCGGCACGCTGCGCAAATGCGTGTCCGCCGGCGAAGCCTTGCCGGCGGCGACGCGCACGCTGTGGGCCGAAGCCACCGGCATCGAGATGATCGACGGCATCGGTGCGACCGAGATGCTGCACATCTTTATCTCGGCCGACGAGGAGCATGCGCTGCCGGGTGCCACCGGCACCGTCGTGCCGGGCTACCAGGCTTGCGTGATGGACGACAACGGCCAGCCGGTGCCCGCCGGCGTGATCGGCAAGCTCGCCGTCAAGGGGCCGACCGGCTGCCGCTACCTGGCAGACGAGCGCCAACGCCAGTACGTGAAGGACGGCTGGAACTACACCGGCGACGCCTATGTGCTGGATGCGGAGGGCTATTTCCACTACCAGTCGCGTACCGACGACATGATCGTCTCGGCCGGCTACAACATCGCCGCGCCGGAGGTCGAGGACGCGCTGTTGTTGCACCCGGCAGTGGCGGAATGCGCGGTGATCGGCGTGCCCGACGACGAGCGCGGCCAGATCGTCAAGGCTTTTGTCGTTCTGCGCGATCAGCGCATCCCGGATGCGGAACTGGTGCAGGAGCTGCAAGCCTTCGTCAAGCGCAGCATCGCGCCGTACAAGTACCCGCGCGCGATCGAGTTCCGCGATGTCCTGCCGCGCACCGAAACCGGCAAGCTGCAGCGCTTCAAGTTGAAGGCCGCTTTGGTGTGAACCCGGTCATCGGGTGACCGCAACTTCGTGCATGCTTGCGCCTTTCGTTCAGCCACCAAGGAGACTCTCGATGTTCGTGCCTCTGCGTCGTCTCGCAATGACCCTCGCCGCCGCCACAGCCGTGGCCGGTGCCCACGCGGCCGACAACGTGAAGATCGGCTTCCTCAGTACGCTGTCGGGGCCTGGCGCCGGCTTGGGGATCGACATACGCGATGGCTTCAACCTGGCGCTCAAGCACACCGGCGGCAAGCTTGGCGGCCTGCCGGCCGAGGTGATCGTCGCCGACGACCAGCAGAGCCCGGACGCGGCGAGGCAGACCACCGAGCGCCTGCTCAAGCGCGACAAGGTCGATTTCATGACCGGCGTGGTGTTCTCGAACGTGATGCTTGCCGTCGGCCAGCCCATCTTCGCGTCGAAGACGTTCTATGTCAGCGCCAATGCCGGGCCCTCGCAATACGCCGGCGAGCAGTGCAACCCGTACTTCTTCAACGTCGCGTGGCAGAACGACAACCTGCATGAAGCGGTCGGCAAGACGGTGGCCGACAAGGGCTTCAAGAAGGTGGCGCTGCTGGCGCCCAACTACCCCGCCGGCAAGGACGCCCTGACCGGGTTCAAGCGCTATTACAAGGGCGAGGTGGTGCAGGAGATCTACACCCGGCTGGGCCAGCTCGACTACGCGCCGGAACTGGCGCAGGTGAGGGCCTCGCAGCCGGACGCCATGTACATCTTCCTGCCCGGCGGCATGGGCATCAACTTCATCAAGCAGTTCGTCGCTTCGGGTCTCTCGAAGGACGTGACCTTGTTCGGGCCCGGCTTCTCGGCCGACGAGGACGTGATCCGCGCAGTGGGCGAGCCGATGCTCGGCATGTTCAACACATCGCAATGGGCGCATGACATGGACAACGCCCAAAACAAGCGCTTCGTCGCCGATTTCCAGAAAGAGTACGGTCGGCTGCCGTCGCTGTATGCCTCGCAGGGCTACGACGCGGCGATGCTCATCGATGCCGCCGTGCGCGCCGTCAAAGGCAAGATCGAGGACAAGGAAGCCGTGCGCCGCGCCTTGAAAGCCGCCAACTTCAAGTCGGTGCGCGGAGCCTTCAAGTTCAATACCAACCATTACCCGGTGCAGGACTACTACCTGCGCGTCGTCTCCAAGGACGGGCAAGGCCGCGTCACCAACCGCACGCTGGGCACGGTGTTCAAGAACCACGCCGACGCCTATGTCGGCGCCTGCAAAATGCAGTGAGCGGCGCGCGAGATGTCGGTCACCCTCGTCCTCGAACAGGCCCTCAATGGGCTGCAGTTCGGCCTGATGCTGTTCCTGCTCGCCGCGGGCCTGACACTCGTGTTCGGCATCATGGACATGATCAATCTCGCGCACGGCTCGCTCTACATGGTGGGAGCCTACCTCACCGCGGCGGCGGCGCAGGCGTCGGGCTCGTTCCTGGTCGGGATCGGTGCCGGCATGGTCGGCACCGCGTTGTTCGGCATCGCACTGGAGATGAGCGTTCTGCGTCGCTTGTACCAGCGCGACCACCTGGCCCAGGTGCTCGGCACGTTCGCCATCCTGCTGATGTGCAACGAGGGCGTGCGCATGATATGGGGGGCGCAGCCCATCTTGCTGAACCCGCCCGCGGCGCTGGCCGGCCCGGTCGAGCTGTGGCCGGGCTTCTACTACCCGGCCTTTCGTCTGCTGATCATCGGCGTCGGGCTGGCGGTGGCAGCTCTGCTGTACGTGCTGGTCGCCCGCACGCGTGTGGGCATGCAGGTGAGGGCAGGGGCGTCGAACCGCGAGATGGCGCTGGCGATGGGTTCGGACATCCGCCGGCTGTTCACACTGGTGTTCGGCTTCGGCGCGGCGCTGTGCGCCGTGGCGGGCGGCTTGCTCGGGCCGCTGGTCGCAGTGCAGGTCGGCATGGGCGAGAACATCCTCATCCTTGCCTTCGTCGTCATCGTGATCGGCGGCATCGGCTCGATCCGTGGTGCATTGATGGGTTCGCTGCTGGTCGGCATGGTCGACACGGTGGGCCGCACCTTCGTGCCGGTGGCGCTCGGCGGTTTGCTGGGGCCCTCGGCCGCGTCCGGTGCCGGGCCGGCGCTTGCGTCCATCCTCATCTACGTGCTGATGGCGGTGGTGCTGTTCTGGAAGCCGCAGGGCCTGTTCCCTGCACGGGGTTGATGCGACGATGGATGCCGTGACTTCGATTTCTTCCGGCGAGCCTGTGGCCACAGCGGCGCCCGCGTTCCGGCGCGGCGTGCTCGACCACGCGCTCCACCTGCGCTGGGGACTGGTGCTGCTCGCGTTGCTGGTGGTCTTTCCGATCGCTGCGCAAGCGCTGGACGAGAGCTTCTACATCAGCCTCGCCAGCCGTATCCTGATCTTCGCGCTGGCCGCGACCAGCCTGAACCTGATCCTCGGCTTCGGCGGGCTGGTGAGCTTCGGGCACGCCGCGTTCCTGGGCATCGGCGGCTATGCGGTCGGCATCCTGATGCAGTCGGGCATTGCGTCCGCCTGGATCTCGTGGCCGGCGGCGGTGATGGCCGCGGCGGCGTTCTCCTTCGTCATCGGCGCGATCAGCCTGCGCACGCGCGGCGTGTACTTCATCATGATCACGCTCGCCTTTGCGCAGATGCTCTACTACGTGATGATCTCGCTGCGCGACTACGGCGGCGAGGACGGGCTCTCGCTGCCGGCGCGTTCGACGGTGGGCGCCGGCATCGACCTCGGCGACGACACCACCTTCTACTACGTCGTGCTGGGCCTTTTCGTCGTGGTCTTCGTCGCCATCCAGCGGCTGCTGAATGCACGTTTCGGCCAGGTGCTGCAGGCGGCACGAGAGAACGAGACGCGCATGGCCGCGATCGGCTTCCCGGTGTATCGATACCGGCTGGCCGCCTTCACGCTGGCGGGCGCGCTCGCCGGCCTGGCGGGAGCGTTGGCCGCCAACCAGAGCGGCATCGTCAGCCCGGCGCTGATGCACTGGAGCCAGTCCGGCCAGCTGATGGTGATGGTGATCCTGGGCGGAGTGGGGCATTTGTACGGCGGTTTCGTCGGCGCACTGGTGCTGCTGCTGCTCGAGGAGATCGCCGTCGGCTACACGATCCATTGGCAGTTCGGTGTCGGTGCCGTGCTGCTGCTGGTGGTGCTTGTCGCGCCGCAGGGCGTGGTCGGCCTGCTGCGCCGTCGGAGCCGGTCATGAGCGCCGCGACACCGCTGCTGCTGATCGACGGCGTGGTCAAGCGCTTTGGCGGGCTGGTCGCCACCGACCACGCGCGCGTCGAGGTGCTGCCCGGCGAGGTGCATGCCTTGATCGGGCCCAACGGCGCAGGCAAGACGACCTTGATCCACCAGATCTCCGGGGCGCTGGCGCCCGATGGCGGACGCATCGTGTTCGGTGGGGTCGACGTCACGCGCCTGCCGATGCATGAGCGCGTACTGCGTGGACTCGCACGCTCCTACCAGATCACCAGCATCTTCAAGCGCCTGAGCGTGCTGGACAACCTGGCGCTGGCGGTGCAGGCGCGCAGTGGCAGCAGCTTTTCGTTCTGGCGGCCGGTGCGCGGCGAACGCGCCCGCCATGACGAGGCTGCGGCAGTCGGCGCGCGCATCGGCCTGGGCCATCGGCTCGACGCGCTGGCCGGGACGCTGGCTCACGGCGAGCAGCGCCAGCTCGAGGTGGGGCTGGCATTGGCGACGCGGCCGCAGCTGATGTTGCTCGACGAACCGATGGCAGGCATGGGGCCGGACGAGTCGGCACGCATGGTCCAGTTGCTGCGGGGGCTGCGGGACGAGGTGACCTTGCTGCTCGTCGAACACGACATGGATGCCGTGTTCAAGCTGGCAGACCGGATCTCCACGCTCGTGGCGGGGCGGGTGATCGCCACCGGGGCGGTGGAAGAGATACGCGCTCATCCCGAGGTGAGGAGGGCCTATCTGGGCGACGAGGAGGCGCTCCCATGACGCCCCTGCTCGAGGTCCGCGGCCTCCAAACCTCCTATGGCCCCAGCCAGGTCCTGTTCGACATCGACTTTGCGGTCAACGATCGCGAAGTCGCGACGCTCCTCGGCCGCAACGGCATGGGCAAGACCACCACCATCCGGTCCATTCTCGGCCTCACACCGCCGAAGGCCGGCACCGTCCGCTTCCTCGGCGAGCGCATCGACCATCTGCCGCCCGACCGCATCGCCCGCATGGGCCTCGCGCTGGTGCCCGAAGGCCGGCAGATCTTCCCCAATCTCTCGGTGGAAGAGAACCTGAAAGCCTTTGCCGCCAACCGCGCCAAGGCGAACGAGCCCTGGAGCCTCGATCGCGTCTACGGCCTGTTCCCGCGCTTGCAGGAGCGCCGCAACAACATGGGCCATCAGTTGTCCGGCGGTGAGCAGCAGATGCTCGCCATCGGCCGCGCGCTGATGACCAACCCGCACCTGCTGATCCTCGACGAAGCCACCGAAGGCCTCGCACCGTTGATCCGAGAGGAGATCTGGCGCTGTCTCGCGACGCTGCGCGAGCAGGGCCAGGCCATCCTGGTGATCGACAAGTACGTCAAGCGCCTCGTGCGGCTGGCCGAGCGCCACACCATCATCGAGCGCGGGCGTGTGGTCTGGGAGGGCGATTCGCAGCATCTCGCAGCCGACGAAGGGCTGTGGGTGCGCTACATCGGCGTATGAGCGAACAGCCATGACCGCTGCCACCCGACACCCCTTCGAACGCGAACTGATGATCCGCTTCTCGCACTGCGACCCGGCGGGGATCGTGTTCTTCCCGCAATACCTGGTGATGCTCAACAATCTCGTCGAGGACTGGTTCACCGAAGGTCTCGGGATCGCCTACGCCGGCCTGCTCGGTCCGCGCCGCATCGGCCTGCCGACCGTGAGCCTGAGCTGCGAGTTCACGGCCCCCAGTCGCATGGGCGAAACCGTGGCGCTGGGCCTGACGATCGAGCGCATCGGCGGCGCCTCGATCACGCTGCAACTCGGCTGCCGTCTCGGCGACCAGGCACGCATGAGCGCGCGCCAGGTGCTCGTCGCCACCTCGCTCGAAACCCACCGGGCGATCCCGCTGCCAGATGACGTGCGCACGGCGCTGGAACATTTCCGCCGCATGCACCCCACCGAGAATTCCGGAGACCCCCGATGACGAAAGTTCTGCTTCCCCCCGGCTGGCCGCGCCCGCGCGGCTATTCGAACGGCGTGATGGCCCGTGGCCAGATGGTCTTCGTCGCCGGCATGGTGGGCTGGGACGCCGAAGGCGTGTTCCACACCGATGAAATGGCCGGCCAGGCGCGTCAGGCTTTGCACAATGTCGTCGCCGTGCTCGAAGAAGCGGGCGCCAGGCCGGAGCACATCGTGCGCATGACCTGGTACGTCACCGACAAGCGCGAGTACCTGGCTCAGAACAAGGAGATCGGTGCGGCGTTTCGCGAGCTGATCGGCAGCTACAACGCGGCGATGACGGCGGTCGAAGTTTCCGCCCTGATCGAGGACCGCGCGAAGGTCGAGATCGAGGTGACGGCGGTGATTCCCGACGGACCATGAAAACGGCCGCCCGCAGGCGGCCGAGGCGCGAGCAGGGCGCAGCAGCGATTCAGTCCAGTGCCTGCAGCGCCCGCGCGGTGATTTCCTCGACCGAACCGAGTCCGCTGATCTTGCGGTACTTCGGTGCGTTCGCATCGCCGGTGGCAGCCCACTGCGAGTAGTAGTCGACCAGCGGGCGCGTCTGGCTCTGGTAGACGGCCAGACGCTTCTTGACGGTGTCTTCCTTGTCGTCGTCGCGCTGGATCAGGTCTTCGCCGGTCACGTCGTCCTTGCCGGCCACCTTCGGCGGGTTGTACTTGACGTGGTAGGTGCGGCCCGACGCCACATGCACACGGCGGCCGCTCATGCGCTCGACGATGGCTTCGTCGGGGACGTCGATCTCGAGCACGATGTCGAGCTTGACACCCGCGGCCTTCATCGCGTCTGCCTGCGGGATGGTGCGCGGGAAACCGTCGAACAGAAAGCCCTTGGTGCAGTCGGGCTGGGCGATGCGTTCCTTGACGAGGCCGATGATGATGTCGTCGCTGACGAGTGCGCCGGCGTCCATCACCTTCTTGGCTTCGAGGCCCAGCGGCGTGCCGGCCTTGACGGCGGCGCGCAGCATGTCACCGGTGGAAATCTGGGGGATGCCGTACTTCTGGCAGATGTACGCGGCCTGCGTGCCTTTACCAGCGCCTGGCGCGCCCAACAGAATCAATCGCATGGGTTCCTCTGGAAGAAGTGTTGCGGCAGGAGTCGCCGTGCCAAAAGCACAGTCGCCCCGTGGCTGATCGGGGCGAGGATACCACGCGCATTCCTGCGCCCAACTTACGTGCGCAGCGACTCGAAGTGGGCCTGGACGCGGGCCAGATCCTCGGGTGTGTCCACGCCGGGGCCGGGCTTGGTGTTGGTCACGTGCACTGCGATGCGCTCGCCGTGCCACAGCACGCGCAGCTGTTCGAGCGACTCGATGATCTCCAGCGGGCTTTGCTGCAGCGTGGGAAAGCGCCGCAGGAAGCCGGCGTGATAGCCGTAGATGCCGATGTGCCGCAGCGGCGCGGGCGCACTGAGCCGCTCGAAGCCCTGCACATAGCCGTCGCGCCACCATGGCAGCGGCGCGCGCGAAAAGTACAGCGCCCGGCCGGTGGCGTCGCAGACCACCTTCACCACGTTGGTGCTGGTGAATTCGGCAATGTCGTCGATCGGGTGGGCTGCGGTGCTCATCACGCAGCCGATGCAGCGGCCGAGGACGTCGGCGCACGCATCGATCAGCGCCGGATCGATCATGGGCTCGTCGCCCTGCACGTTGACGACGACCTCGCCGCCGTCGAGGCCCAGTTGCTCGCAGGCCTCGGCGAGCCGGTCGCTGCCGGTGGTGTGGTCGGTGCGTGTCAGCACGACCTCGATGCCGTGCGTCTTGCAGACGTCGACGGTGCGAGCGTCGTCCGCGGCGACGACCACCCGTTGGGCACGGCTCTTGTGGGCCTGCTGGGCCACGCGGACCACCATCGGCAGGCCGCCCAGGTCGGCCAGCGGCTTGTTCGGCAGACGGGTCGACGCGAGGCGGGCGGGAACGAGGACCGTGAACGTCATGCGGCAGCCCCCGAAGCGGACGGCGCAGCGGGGGGCGCGTCCAGATCGCGCGCTTCGGACTCGAGCATCACCGGGATGCCGTCGCGCACCGGGAAGGCCAGGTGATCGGCCCGGCAGATCAATTCGTGTGCTTCGCGGTGGTGCTCCAGCGGGCCTTTGCAGACAGGGCAGACGAGCAGTTCGAGCAGGCGGGTGTCCATCGGTGTCCTCATCAGGAGAGCGCGGCGCTCAACACGGCAGCAGCCGGTCGAGCGCGGCGAAGAATGCGGCGTCGGGCTCGAAGTCTAGCGCCACGACGTGCACCCGCAGGTCGGTCGCAGCATCCAGTTTCACCGCGTCTTTTTCAGTCACCAGGATCGCGTCGCCGTGCCACCCGTTCCACGGCAGGCGATCGTAGGTGTCGTGGTCCGGCAAGCCATGGCGCTCGATCGTCAGCCCGTGCGCTTCCAGCATCGCGAAGAAGCGTTCCGGGTGGGCCACTGCAGCCACCGCGAGCACGCGACGTGCCTTGAAGGCCGCCAGCGGCAGGCCATCACGTCGGCCCGACCGCCAGGCGGCCAGCGGCACAGCGTCGGCCAGCGTTCGGCGGGCCAGGAATCCGGGCCGCGGCGTGGACGGGCCCGGTGCGTTGTAGAGCACGAGATCGGCGGGCCGTCGCGCGCTTTCGCGCAGCGGGCCGGCCGGCAACCACCAGCCGTTGCCGACGCCGCGTTCGTCGAACACGATCACCTCGACATCGCGACACAGCCGCAGATGCTGCAACCCGTCGTCGCTGACGATGACGTTGACGTCAGGATGCTGCTGCAACAGCGTGCGGGCCGCGCCGACCCGATCGGCGCCGACGACCACCGGCACGCCGGTGCGCAAGGCCATCAGCAGCGGTTCGTCGCCGACGTCGCCGGCGCGGCTGCGCGCATCGACTGGACGGGAGCCGGCTTGCCGCCCGCCGCCATAACCGCGCGAGACGATGCCGGGCCGCTCGCCGCGTTGCTTCAGGTGCTGCACGAGCGCGATGACGGTCGGCGTCTTGCCGGCGCCGCCGGCAATGACGTTGCCGACGACGATCACTGGCACCGGCAGCCGTTCGCGCTGCAGCAGCCCGCTGCGGTACAGGCGATTGCGCAGCCGCACGACGACGGCATAGACCGCCGTCAGCGGCAGCAGCGTCGACGCCAGCAGCCCGCGGCGCAGCCAGGCGGCCTGGATGCGTTGCTGCAAGGACACGGGCGGCGTCGGAGCGGAGGCAGCAGCGGCCGGGATGTCAGCGCCCGCCGTTGGAGGACTGCGTCGCGAAGGTGAGCTGGCTCAGGCCCGCGCGGCGGGCGGCGTCCATCACGTTGATGACGCTTTGGTGTGCGGCCGTGGCGTCGGCAGAGACGATCACGATGGTGTCCTTGCCGTTGCCGGCGGCCGCGCGCATCTCGGCGGCCAGCAGTTCCACACTGCGCCCGTCGACCGGCTTGCGATTGACCACATAGCGGCCGTCGGCCGCGACCGAGACGATGACCTCGCGCGGGTAGTCGCGCGACTTCTCGGCATCGGCCACCGGCAGGTTCACCTTCAGTTCGGTGAATTTCGAGTAGGTGGTCGACAGCATCAGGAAGATCAGGATCACCAGCAACACGTCGATGAACGGGATCAGGTTGATCTCCGGCTCCTCGTTGCGGCGGTGGTGGAAGTTCATCGCCATCGCGGTCTCCTTCGCCGGCTTCAGCGTTGCTGGACGGTGAAGCGCATCAGGTGAGGCACCATGCGCTCGGAGGCCTGCTCCAGGTCGAGGATGTATTCGTCGACCTTGCCGCGGAAGTAGCGGTAGAACATCAGCGAGGGGATCGCGATCATCAACGCGAACGCCGTGTTGTACAGCGCGATCGAGATGCCGTGCGCCAGTTGCTGAGGGTTGGCGCCCGTGCTGCCGCCCTGCGACGCGAAGATCTCGATCATGCCGATCACCGTGCCCAGCAGGCCGAGCAGGGGGGCTGCGGCCGCGATGGTGCCCAGCGTGTTCAGGTAGCGCTCCATGTGGTGCACGGCGGCCCGGCCGGCGGCTTCGAAGGCGTTGCGCAGGTTGTGCTCGGTGATGCGCGGCTCGCTGATCACCGCGCGCACGCCGGTCGCAAGCACGCGGCCGAGCAGCGAGTTGCCGGCCAGCTTGGCCACCACGTCCGGACCGGGCAGGCTGGAGCGGGTCACGGAGATGACCTCATCGAGCAGCTTCGGCGGCGCGATGCGGGCCTCACGCAGGCTCGAGAACCGTTCGATGATCAGCGCAAGCGCGACGACAGAACACAGGATCAGGGGCCAAATGGGCCAGCCGGCGGCTTGTATGATCGAAAACAATCACGTCCCCTCTCGTGGAGTCACAGACAAAAACTGGGGGCGATTATGGCGCGAAGCCTGCGAATGCCATCGCCTGGGATACATCCTGTGCGGCGCGCGGCACGAATGCCGTGACGCCCTGCGCACCTCGACCAAGCGCCAGGCCGCACCGGCTTCCCCGGATTCCGGCAAAGCCCGGCGGGACGCGACAGAGCGAGGCGCGGGTCGCAAGGCCATCCACTTTTGCTGTGGATAACTTTGTGGGCAACCGGGTCTGATGCGGCTGCAAGCCACGGTTTTCCGGGGCCCGGAATAAATTGCTGCATCATTGAGCAGGAGAATTTCCTTGAAAATCAAGCACTTGCATGAATATGACGCGCTTGTGACAGTCAAACCTGCCCGCCAGCGCCCATTCGGCGCGGTTGTGGAGTTCTGAACCCGCGCCCCGCCTTGCTTTGCGCATGATCGAATCCTTCCAACCCAGCCCACCGCCGACCGGCCTGCGTTCTGCACGGCAGGTCTTCTCCGTCGCTGCGCTGCTCAACGCGGTGGCCGATGCACTGCAGGCGCGCTTTTCCGCGGTCACCGTGCAGGGCGAGCTGTCGGGCTTCAGCCGCGCGCCGAGCGGCCACTGCTATTTTTCGCTGAAGGACGATCGTGCGCTGGAGCCGGCGCTGGTGCGCTGCGCGATGTTCCGGCGGGCCGCGGCGATGCTCGATTTCGATCCGCGCGAGGGGCAGTTGGTCGAGGTGCGGGGCCGGTTGGCGGTCTACGGTGCGCGCGGCGACCTTCAACTGGTCGTCGAGGCGATGCGGCCGGCCGGGCAAGGAGCCCTGTACGAGCAGTTCCTGCGGTTGAAGGCCAAACTGGAGGCCGAGGGCTTGTTCGACGCCGCACGCAAGCGAGCGATTCCGGCGCACCCGCATGCGATCGGTGTCGTGACGTCGCTGAACGCCGCCGCACTGCGCGACGTGCTGAGTGCGCTGCAACGGCGCGCACCCCATGTCAGGGTGGTCGTCTATCCGGCCAGCGTGCAGGGTGGCGAGGCCCCTGCCGAACTGGTGCGCGCCATCGAGCTGGCCGGTGCCCGCCGCGAGGTCGACACGCTGATCGTCTGCCGCGGCGGAGGCTCGCTCGAAGACCTGTGGGCCTTCAACGACGAGCGGGTCGTGCGGGCGCTCGGCGCCAGCCCGTTGCCGACCCTGTGCGGTGTCGGCCATGAGACTGACTTCACCATCTCGGACTTCGCTGCCGACTTGCGTGCGCCTACGCCGACGGCGGCTGCCGAGTTGGCCGCGCCCCAGCGCGATGACTGCCTGGCCGGGCTGCAAGGCATGGCCGGCGGCATGCAGCGGTGTGTGCAGCGCCGGCTGGAGCGCGAGGCGCAGCGGCTCGACCACGCTGCGCTGCGGCTGGCACGGCCGGCCCAGGTGCTGTCGCGCATGCAGCGCGAGATCCAGGCGCTGGGGCACCGGCTGGCGGCCGCACCAGCACGGGGCATCGACCTGGCGCGCCAGCGCGAGCTGCGATGGGCGCAGCGCCTGGAGCGCGCTGCGGGGAACCGCCGGCAACAACTGGGCGGCCGGCTCGACACGTTGGCCGCTCGGCTGGAAGGCATGAACCCCGACCGTGTGCTGCAGCGTGGCTACGCCTACCTGACCGACGCGCAGGGCAGGGCCCTCGTTTCAGTGCAGGGCTTGAGTGCCGGCGATGCCGTGCAGGCGGTTCTGGCTGATGGGCGGCTGGCCGCCGAAGTGCGGGAAGTACGTGCCGACGAGGCCTGAAGGGACATCGCTTGCTGCCTACAATCCCTGCCGGAATTCACAGTCCACCCCACCCAAGAAAGGAACAACGAGATGGAACACAGCCTGCCCCCGCTGCCGTACCCCCACGACGCGCTGCAGCCCCACATGAGCAAGGAGACGCTCGAGTTTCACCACGACAAGCACCATAACGCCTATGTCGTGAACCTGAACAACCTGATCAAGGGCACCGAGTTCGAGAACATGTCGCTCGAGGAGATCGTCAAGAAGTCCAGCGGCGGCATCTTCAACAACTCGGGCCAGGTGTGGAACCACACCTTCTTCTGGAACTGCATGAAGCCCAACGGCGGCGGTGAGCCCACCGGTGCGCTGGCCGAGGCGATCAACAAGAAGTGGGGCAGCTACGCCGCCTTCCGGGAAGCCTTCACCAAGAGCGCCGTCGGCAATTTCGGCTCGGGCTGGACCTGGCTGGTCAAGAAGCCGGACGGCTCGGTCGACCTCGTCAACACCAGCAATGCCGCCACGCCGCTGACCACCGCCGACAAGGCGCTGCTGACCGTCGACGTGTGGGAGCATGCCTACTACATCGACCATCGCAATGCGCGCCCGAAGTTCGTCGAGACCTTCCTGAACTCGCTCGTGAACTGGGAGTTCGCACAGGCCAACTTCGCCTGACGCCCGGGTCGATTCCCGATCGGAAAGCCGGCCGCCGCGCCGGCTTCTTTCTTGGCGGTGGTGTCCAATAGCGCATACCGCAATACCGCGTACGCGTTTCCTGCAACCGCGGCGTCGACGAGGCGGCGGCACAATACCTGCCGTTCCCAGCAAGCAGTAGTCAGGCAAGCCATGAGAATCCTGTTGGTCGAAGACGATCCCGCGCTCAGTTTCGGCGTGGCGCGCGCACTGCAGCGCGAAGGCTGGCAGGTCGACACCCTGGGCGACGGCATGTCGGCGAGTGCTGAAGGGCTGATCGCGCAGTACGACCTGGCGGTGCTCGACCTCGGCCTGCCCCGGCGCGACGGCATGGAGGTGCTGCGCCACTGGCGCAGCCGCGGCGCCCGGCTGCCGGTGCTCATCCTCACCGCGCGCGACGAGCTCGGCGACCGCGTCGAAGGACTCGACAGCGGCGCCGACGACTACCTGGTCAAGCCGTTCGACCTGCCGGAGCTGGTGGCCCGGCTGCGCGCACTGCTGCGCCGCTCCGCCGGCCGCGCCGAGGACCGGTTGGTGCTCGGCGAGCTCGAGCTGGACGTGCGCCACCGCGAGCTGCGCTTTCGCGGCGAGCGCGTGCACCTGAGCCCGCGCGAACAGGCGCTGACCGAGCTGCTGATGGCGCGCGCGGGACGCGTGGTGCCGAAGGATCACATCGTCTCCACGCTGTCGAGCTGGGAGACCGACTTCAGCGAGAACTCGGTCGAGGTCTACATCCACCGCCTGCGCAAGCGTTTCGCCGACCTGGGGGTTGCGATCAAGACGGTGCGCGGCTTCGGCTACCTGATGGAGCTGGCGCCGCCCTCGAGCGACGCACCCGCACCCCCTCACCCCTGACCCGCCTCGCCCGATGAACCCCAGCCTGCGCTCGCAGCTGCTGGGCCCGCTGCTGTGGGTCTGGCTGCTCGGCGTGTTGCTCGCAGCCTATGGCGCTTTCCGGCTGGCCAGCTATGCGGGCGATACCGCCTACGACCGCAGCCTGCAGGACGAGGCGGGGGCGATCGCCACTCAGATCTACTGGACCGATCGCGGCCCGCTGCTCGAACTCAGCACGCAGGCGCAGCAGCTGCTCGCCCGCCACAGCTCGGATCGCAATGCCTTCATGGTCACGGACGCCGACGGGCACATCCTGGCCGGCGTCGGCGACCTGCCGATGCCGCAGGACCGCAGCGACAGCTTCGACGGCCCGCAGGTGTTCGACGCGGTCTACGCCAAGGAGCCGGTGCGGGGCGCCATGTATTCGATCCGCTCGCCGATGCTGGAGACCTACGTCACGATCGTCGTCGTCGAGACCAAGCGCAAGCGCTCCGACCTCGTGCGCGAGGTGCAGCTCGCGATCCTGGTGCCCACGGTGCTGCTCGGCAGCGTGACCTTCCTGCTGCTGGCCTGGGGCATACGCCGCGGGGTCGCCCCGCTGCGGCGCATTGCCGGCGAGGTCGAACGCCGCGATCCGCACGACCTGCGGCCTCTGCCGCTCGAAGGCGTGCCGGCCGAGGCGGTGCCGCTGATCGAGCGCATCAACACGCTGCTCGGCAACGTCACGCGTTCGGTGGAGCTGCAGCGCCGTTTCGTGGCAGACGCCGCGCATCAGCTGCGCACGCCGGTGGCGGGGGTGCGCGTGCTGGCGCAGCAGCTGCAGGAGGAACTGCGCGGGGCGGGCGCGGACGGTGGCACGCAGACGCTGCTGCACGTGCTCGTCGGCTCGACCGAACGCATGAGCCGGCTGATCGGGCAGCTGCTGAACCTGGCGCGCTCGGACGCGGCGCTGCACAACCTCGCGTCCGGCGAGCTGTCGCGTATCGACGTGCTGCCGGTGATCCGCGAAGCGGCCGAACCGCTGGTGCTGCGCGCCGACCAGGAAGGCAAGCAGGTGTCGCTGGAGGCGCCGGGGCAGGCGATGGCACGTGCCCACCCGGTGTGGCTGTCCGAGGTCGTCTCCAACCTGCTCGACAACGCGCTGCGCTACGGCGGCTCGAACATCGAGGTGAAAGTGCGTGCCGGACCGTCGACCGCGACCATCGAGGTGTGCGACAACGGGCCGGGCATTCCGCCCGAGCAACGCGAGCTGATCTTCGAGCCGTTCTGGCGCGGCGACCGAGCCGACCTGCGCGAACACGAGGGCACGGGGCTGGGCCTGGCGATCGTGCGCGAAGTCGTGGTCGGCATGGGCGGGCGCATCGCGGTGCGCAGCCGTCCCGACGTGGACGGCACCTGCTTCGTCGTCGAACTGGCGGCCTGAGTCCAGGCTCAGCGCGACGGGAAGGGCGCCCCTTCGATCCGGAAGCCCGGCTTGATGCCGCGCTTCGCGAACCAGCCCTGGTTCATTTCGAGCGCAAACCGCACCGGCTTCTCGGAACAGTGCGAATCAAGGCTTTGCGGCTTCATGTCGGCGATGTTGACGACGCTGCCGTCTTCGTTCAGGAAGGCGATCGACAGCGGGATCAGCGTGTTCTTCATCCAGAAGCACTGCTCGGCCGGCCGCTCGAAGACGAACAGCATGCCCTCGTTGGCGCCCATTTCCTTGCGGTGCATCAGGCCGACCGCGCGTTGCTCGGGCGTGCGCGCGACTTCGGCCTGTATCGCATGGAAGCCGGCTCTCAGCGGTACGGGCGCCAGTTTCTGCGGCCCGTCCTGGGCCACGGCGGCAGCACTCAACAGGCCTGCGAGCAGTACCGCGCCGGCGCGGCGTGCGAAGGTGGGCAGGAGGGGAGCGGTCGGCTTGATATACGTCATGTCGCGAGGAAGGGGCCAGGCCTAGAGTGAAGGTGTTCCGATGCCAGTGCAACGACATCGGTTGTGAACCTGAGTCTTTCGCATGGCATCACTGCACGCAAGCGCCTCATTGTTACCCAAGGTCGCTCCCGGCCCGGGCACCCCGATGCTGCGGCCTGGGACGACCCCGAGCAGCGCAATCGCTTCGCTCGCTGGCATGAGGGCGAGGGTGGCGCGCGCACCGGGGAATCCGCTTGTGCCGTCGACGGGAGGTACTGCTCGGCCCGCTCGGTCACCATACTGGCGCACAATCACGACTGCATCGGCATGGACCACTTCGAGCTGCCGGGGCCACGTGGTGTTCGAGTCGATCGAGCTGTCGCACCTGGCGCCGTGATGGCGGCCTTCGCCGCCGACTCCGCCGTCAGCCTGCACTTCGGTCCGGCACTGTGGCGGCGTTGGCGGGCCTCCGGGCAGGCCGTCTCCGGCGCGTGGGCCGTGCGCCTGGCGGGTGCCGCGCTGGCTGGCGCATCGATCTGGGCCATCGGGCAGGGTCTGGGGACGCAGCACAGCGCGGGCGATCTGCTGAGCACCGCCCAAACCCTTGCCGGCGCAAGGTTCAGCGCAAGCCAGGTGACAGCCTGGCTGACTTAGAATCGCCCGTCTAAAACGAATCCCCCCCAACCCGTTCGCGCGGAGCTTTCTCACATGTACCAGCACATCAAGGTGCCCGAGGGCGGCAAGAAGATCACGGTCAACCAGGACTTCTCGCTCAACGTTCCCGACCAACCCATCATTCCCTACATCGAGGGGGACGGCACCGGCTTCGACATCACCCCGGTGATGATCAAGGTGGTCGACGCAGCGGTGGCCAAGTCCTACGGCGGCAAACGCAAGATCCACTGGATGGAGATCTACGCCGGAGAGAAGTCGACCAAGGTCTACGGCCCCGACGTCTGGCTGCCGGAAGAAACACTGCAGGTGCTGAAGGACTACGTCGTGTCCATCAAGGGCCCGCTGACCACCCCGGTCGGCGGCGGCATCCGCTCGCTGAACGTGGCGCTGCGCCAGGAACTGGATCTGTACGTCTGCCTGCGCCCGGTGCG
Source organism: Caldimonas mangrovi (assembly GCF_023721835.1). Lineage (GTDB taxonomy): Bacteria > Pseudomonadota > Gammaproteobacteria > Burkholderiales > Burkholderiaceae_C > Caldimonas > Caldimonas mangrovi. The sequence continues at coordinate 123,410 of NZ_JAMKFE010000005.1, forward strand.
CTATTTCAAGGGCGTGCCCTCGCCGGTCAAGGAGCCCGAGAAGACCGACATGGTCATCTTCCGCGAGAACTCGGAAGACATCTACGCCGGCATCGAGTTCGAGGCTCAGAGCGACAAGGCCAAGAAGCTGATCAAGATTTTGCAGGACGAGTTCGGCGTCAAGAAGATCCGCTTCCCCGAGACGTCCGGCATCGGCGTCAAGCCGGTCTCGAAGGAGGGCACCGAACGCCTGGTGCGCAAGGCCATCCAGTACGCGATCGACAACGACAAGCCCTCGGTCACTTTGGTGCACAAGGGCAACATCATGAAGTTCACCGAGGGTGGCTTCCGGGATTGGGGCTATGCGCTGGCACAGAAGGAATTCGGTGCCGAACCCATCGACGGCGGCCCGTGGTGCAAGTTCAAGAGCCCGAAGTCGGGCAAGGAAATCGTCGTCAAGGACGCCATCGCCGACGCCTTCCTGCAGCAAATCCTGCTGCGCCCGGCCGAATACTCGGTGATCGCCACGCTGAACCTGAACGGCGACTACATCTCTGACGCCCTGGCCGCACAGGTGGGCGGCATCGGCATCGCTCCGGGCGCCAACATGTCGGATTCGGTCGCGATGTTCGAAGCCACGCACGGCACGGCGCCGAAGTACGCCGGCAAGGACTACGTGAATCCGGGCTCCGAGATTCTGTCCGCCGAGATGATGCTGCGCCACATGGGCTGGACCGAAGCCGCCGACCTGGTCATCAGTTCGATGGAAAAGGCCATTCTGAGCAAGAAGGTCACCTACGATTTCGCCCGTCTGCTGGACGGTGCCACCCAGGTCAGCTGCTCCGGCTTTGGCCAGGTGATGATCGATCACATGTGAGCTTTTGCTGGCTCAGAACAAAAAGCCCGCATGAGCGGGCTTTTTTCATGGCTGCGATCTTGAAGATCGCAGCACACTGCACATATTGATTTCAGTCGGCGTAGAGCGCGGTGCCGGCTTCCGGTGTGGCGGGTGGGCGCGGAGCCCGTTCGCCGCGGGGTGCTCGTGGTTCGAGCAGCTGGATGTTTTGTGCCAATTTGCCCTTCGGGCCCTGGACCAGATCGAACGTGACTTTTGAACCTTGCTTCAGTGTCCTGAAACCATCCATAAGGATGGCCGAGAAATGAGCGAAGACGTCTTCACCGCCTTCTTCGGGTTCAATGAAGCCGAAACCTTTTGCGTCATTGAACCATTTCACAATTCCTGCGTGAGTACCCATTGCTTCCTCCCCGGGTAAGTGCTCCTATTCCGCGAAAAATTCTCGGCGGCAGGGTTGGTAGTGTCAAGGACGGAAACAAGCGCGCTGGTGAGAGATCGTGTCCGTCCCTGTTCATATTCGCAGCTTGACCTTTATGACCGGACAACCAATCAAACGGTCACCGAACCCGGCGGGTTCAACTCGATAGAATCGTTTCATGCCCAGCGAGACCCCGAAGTTGCCGCCACCGCCCGCCCAGCCGACGCTGCCGGACGGCGGGGAGGGAACTGTCATCGCCGAAAGGCAGTCATCGAAGGTGGAGCCGCCCCGGCTGTACCAGGTGGTGATGCTGAACGACGACTTCACGCCGATGGAGTTCGTGGTGATGGTGCTGCAGCAGTTCTTCCATCGTGATCTGGAGACTGCGACCCACATCATGTTGAAGATCCACCACGAGGGCCGAGGCGTCTGTGGCGTCTACACCAAGGACGTAGCCGCCACAAAAGTGGAAATGGTGCTTGCCGCCGCGCGCCGCGCGGGGCATCCTTTGCAGTGCATTATGGAGGCCGCATGATTGCCCAGGAACTTGAAGTCAGCCTGCACATGGCGTTCGTCGAGGCGCGCCAGCAGCGCCACGAGTTCATTACCGTGGAGCACCTGCTGCTGGCCCTGCTCGACAACCCGTCGGCGGCCGAGGTACTGCGGGCCTGCTCGGCCAACATCGATGACCTGCGCAAGAGCCTGACGCACTTCATCAAGGAAAACACGCCGACGGTCGGGGGCACGGACGAGGTCGACACCCAGCCGACGCTCGGCTTCCAGCGGGTGATCCAGCGCGCGATCATGCACGTGCAGTCCACCGGCAGCGGCAAGAAGGAAGTGACCGGTGCCAACGTGCTGGTCGCCATCTTCGGCGAGAAGGATTCCCACGCGGTCTACTACCTGCACCAGCAGGGGGTGACGCGGCTGGACGTGGTCAACTACATCGCTCACGGCATCAAAAAATCCGACCCGCCGGAGCCGGCCAAGCCCAGCGAGGGCGGCGGCGCCGAGGCCGAGAAGGAAGAGGGTGAAGGCAAGGGCTCGCCGCTGGAGCAGTTCACCCAGAACCTGAACCAGTCGGCGCGCGAAGGCCGGATCGACCCGCTGATCGGCCGCGAGCTGGAAGTCGAGCGCGTGATCCAGGTGCTGTGCCGCCGGCGCAAGAACAACCCGCTGCTGGTCGGCGAGGCGGGTGTCGGCAAGACGGCGATTGCCGAAGGCCTGGCGTGGCGCATCACGGAGGGCGACGTGCCCGAGGTGCTGGCCGACTCGACCGTCTATGCGCTCGACATGGGCGCGCTGCTGGCGGGCACCAAGTACCGCGGCGACTTCGAACAGCGCCTGAAGGGTGTGCTGAAGGCGTTGAAGGACCAGCCGAACGCCGTGCTGTTCATCGACGAGATCCACACGCTGATCGGGGCCGGTGCGGCGTCGGGCGGTACGCTGGACGCCAGCAACCTGCTGAAGCCGGCGCTCAGTTCGGGCACGCTGAAGTGCATCGGCGCGACCACCTTCACCGAGTACCGCGGCATCTTCGAGAAGGACGCGGCGCTGTCGCGGCGCTTCCAGAAGATCGATGTGGTCGAGCCGTCCGTCGAGCAGACGATCGAGATCCTGAAGGGTCTGAAGTCTCGCTTCGAGGAGCACCACAGCGTCAAGTACGCCTTGAATGCCCTGCAGGCGGCGGCCGAACTGTCAGCCAAGTTCATCAACGACCGCCACCTGCCCGACAAGGCGATCGACGTGATCGACGAAGCGGGCGCGGCGCAGCGCATCCTGCCGAAGAGCAAGCAGAAAAAGACGATCACTCGTGCAGAAGTAGAAGAAATCGTGGCGAAGATCGCCAGGATTCCTCCGGCGAGTGTCAGTAATGACGACCGTTCGAAGCTGCGCAACCTCGACCGTGACCTGAAGAGTGTCGTGTTCGGTCAGGACGCCGCGATCGAGGCGCTCGCCGCCGCGATCAAGATGGCCCGCTCGGGCCTCGGCAAGCCGGACAAGCCGATCGGCTCCTTCCTGTTCAGCGGGCCGACGGGAGTCGGCAAGACCGAGGTCGCCAAGCAGCTCGCCTACATCCTCGGCATCGAGCTGATCCGTTTCGACATGTCGGAATACATGGAACGCCATGCGGTGAGCCGGCTGATCGGCGCACCGCCAGGCTACGTGGGCTTCGACCAGGGCGGGTTGCTGACCGAAGCGGTGACCAAGAAGCCGCACGCGGTGCTGCTGCTCGACGAGATCGAGAAGGCCCATCCGGACGTCTTCAACGTGCTGCTGCAGGTGATGGACCACGGCACATTGACCGACAACAACGGGCGCAAGGCCGACTTCCGCAACGTCATCATCATCATGACGACGAACGCGGGCGCCGAGACGATGCAGAAGGCGGTGATCGGTTTCACCAGCCACCGCGAGCAGGGCGACGAGATGGCCGACATCAAGCGGCTGTTCACTCCCGAGTTCCGTAACCGTCTCGACGCGATGGTGAGCTTCAAGTCGCTGGACGAGGAGATCATCCTGCGGGTGGTCGACAAGTTCCTGCTGCAGCTCGAAAGCCAGCTGGCCGAGAAGAAGGTCGAGGTGACCTTCGCCGACGTGCTGCGCAAGCACCTGGCGAAGAAGGGCTTCGACCCGCTGATGGGCGCGCGCCCGATGCAGCGGCTGATCCAGGACACCATTCGTCGTGCGTTGGCCGCGACGAACTGCTGTTCGGTCAGCTGGTCGACGGCGGCCGCTTGACGGTCGACCTCGACGAGAAGGACGAGGTGGTGCTCGACATCCAGCCGAGCCGCCGCAGCGACAAGCCGAAGGCCGAGCCGGCGACGGCCGAGTGACCGGCTTCGCGTTGCTCGAGCAAGGGCCCTTCGGGGCCCTTTTTCATGCTTGTTTCACGACAAAGGCGGCCGGGTCCTGGCGAAAGTAGCCGCAGAACAAGGCGTGCAGCCGCGGATGCTCACGTTTGAAATCTTGGGGCGCGACGAAAAACGCTTCGGCGGACACCGCGAAGAACTCGTCGACGGCTTGCGCGCCGTATGGGTCCAGAAAGGTGTCGACGCCGGCGTCGACGGCGCTGCAGAAGCGCTCGTACTCGGCGTCGAGAGTGGTGATCCATGCCTCGCGGCGCGCCCGGTCGGGCAACGGCGGTATGCCGTCGGGTTCGCCGTCGAGCATGTCGAGCTTGTGGACGAATTCGTGGATCACGACGTTGTAGCCGAGTTCGGCCGACTCGCCGGCGTGCTGCACGTCGTGCCAGGACAAGGTGACGGGGCCGCCCTCCATCGCTTCGCCGGCCAGCACCTCGTCGTAGCGGTGCACGACGCCGGCCTCGTCCATCACTTCGCGCCGGGCCACGACCTGGTCGCCGTGCAGCACGATGCCGACGAAGCCGTCGTAGAGCGCCAGGCCGAGTTGGAGCACCGGCAGGCAGGCCTGGGCGGCGACCGCGACCGCGACCTCGTCGGTGATCGCGAAACCACCGGCACCGGTGAACTCCTTGCGGCGCAGGAACAATGTCGCCATGCGGCGCAATTCGGCCTGGTCGGCGGTGCTGCGATAGGCGAGGAAGGGGTAGCTGGCCATCACCAGCGCCCAGAGGTCTCCCGGGATTTCGTGCTTGCGCAGCAGCTGCGCCTCACGGGCGCTGCGCCAGCGCGACAGCCACTGCGACCACATGGCCGAAGCGTCAGGGCAGGGGGCCGGCGGGCGGCACGCGCTGCACGCCCGCAAGCGTGATGCGCAACACCTCGGCGCGATGCGGGTGTGCCGGGTCGTTGGCGTCGAGATCCCAGTCGCTTGTCACGTGCCGCACGACGCCGGGCGCCATGGCATGGTCGGCCGGCTTGTGCGTATGCCCGTGAATGAAGACATCGGCATGCGCATGTCGCAGCCACGCGAGCGCAGTCGGCGGGTCGATGTCGCCGTACGACTCCGTGCCCTGCGTGCGCTTGCGCTCCTCGCTGGCCTGGCGCAACTGGGCGGCGACGTGGCGGCGCGCGGCCAGCGGCTGCGCGAGAAACTGCTCGGCCCAGGCCGGCTGGCGTACCTGCGCGCGAAAGCGCTGGTAGTCGACATCGTCGAGGCACAGCGCGTCGCCGTGTGCCAGCAGGTAGCGGTGCGGCCCGAACGACAGCACGGTCGGGTCGGGCAGGGCATGCAGGCCGCAGCTTTCCAGAAAGCGGGGCCCGACCAGAAAGTCGCGATTGCCCGCCATGAAGCCGACCCAGCGGCGGCGCGCGGCCTCTCGCAGGGCTTCGGCACACGCGTGTTCGAAGCCGTCGGCAGCGGCGTCGTCGCCCACCCAGACCTCGAACAGGTCGCCGAGGATCAGCACGGCATCGGCCGGCGTGTGCAGCAGGTGGGTACGGAACGCTTCGAAGGTGCGCGGCAGCTCTGCCTGCAGGTGCAGGTCGGAGAGGATGTCGACGCAGCGCCAGCTCGCCGGGGCGGGCAGTTCGTGCGGCGTCGGCAACGAAGGCTCGGCGCGTACGCTCACGGCATGCCCCGCGGCGGCACTCAGACTTCGACGGCCTTGTTGATGACGACGTCCTCGAGGGGCACGTCGTCGTGGAAGCCCTTGCGGCCGGTCTTGACGCCCTTGATCTTGTCGACCACCTCGGTGCCTTCGACCACCTTGCCGAACACGGCGTAGCCCCAGCCTTGCAGGCTCTCGGACTTGAAGTTCAGGAAGTCGTTGTCGGCCACATTGATGAAGAACTGGGCGGTGGCCGAGTGCGGCGCCTGCGTGCGTGCCATCGCCAGCGTGTAGCGGGCGTTCTTCAGTCCGTTGTTGGCCTCGTTCTCGATCGGCTCGCCGGTGGGCTTCTGGTTCATGCCGGGCTCGAAGCCGCCGCCCTGGATCATGAAGCCGTCGATCACGCGGTGGAAGACGGTGTTGTCGTAGTGGCCCTGGCGCACGTAGGACAGAAAGTTCTCGACCGACTTCGGTGCCTTGTCGGCATCGAGTTCGATCTTGATGACGCCATGATTGGTGTGCAGTTCAACGGCCATGTTCATTTCTCCACGGTGACTTTTTTGATGAGAACCGGCTCGGCCGGGACGTTCTGGTGCATGCCCTTGCTGGTGGTGGGCACGCTCTTGATCTTGTCGACGACGCCCATGCCGGCGACGACCTTGCCGAACACGGCATAGCCATTGCCGTCGCGAGAGTTGGCCGCGTCGAGGAAGGCATTGTCCTTGAGGTTGATGAAGAACTGCGCGGTGGCGGAGTTCGGATCCATCGTGCGGGCCATCGCGACGGTGCCGCGCAGATTGGACAGGCCGTTGCGACTCTCCAGCGGGATCGGCGCGCGCGTGGGCTTCTGGTTCATGTCCGGCGTGAAGCCGCCGCCCTGAATCATGAAGCCGTCGATGACGCGGTGGAAGACCGTGCCGTCGTAGTGGCCCTCCTTCACATACTGAAGAAAGTTCTCGACGCTTTTCGGCGCTTTAGCCGCATCGAGTTGCAGCACGATGTCACCCATCGACGTGGTCATCTTGACCGTCTGCGCCTGGGCGGTCGTGCCGAGGCCGGCTGCGAGCGCAAGCGCCGCGAGAGCGGTCCGCATCTTCATCGTCATCCAATCGCTCCTTCGTAGAAGATCTGCCATTGTCCACCTTCCGGGGCCCGCGCCGGGTGCCTGGCCGTATGGACGGGTTTCACGTTGCTAACGCGTTCGATGGCAGCGTCATGCGTCGCCCGTCGGCATCGACGCCAGGGACGAAACGGTGTTGCAGGCGGGGCGGTTGCCGCGGCGAGCGCTGCTTTCAGCGAACCGGCGGTGTGGCGAACAGCTCGCGGATCAGTGCGAGCTTCGGGGGCACCGCCCGGTTGTCGGCGTCGATCTGCAGCGCGCGGGCGTAGGCCTCGCTCGCGAGCTTGGCGTACACGTCGCCGAGGTTCTCGTGGGCCGCCGCGTAGTTCGGCTGCGCACGAACCGCCATCTCGAGGGCGACGCGCGCCTTGTCGTACTGGCCCAGCTCGGAGTACAGCACCGCGAGATTGTTGTAGGGCTCCGGCAGTGAAGGGTGGTCCTGGATCAGTCGGGTGAACTGGGCGATCGCTTCGGAGGTCTTCTTCTGCTCGGCGAGCACCACCCCTTTCAGGAAACGCAGTTGCAGGTCGGCAGGTTGGCGCGCCAGTGCCTGTTCGACCTTCAGCATCGCGTCGGCCGTCTTGCCGGCGCGCAACAGCTCCTTCGCGTGGCCGGCGTCGTCGGCTGACGCAGGGCCGGCCAAGGCTGCGAGGGCCAGCAGCAGGCAGGGCAGCGGGCGGCGGTGGAATCCAAGGCGCATGAACATTCTCTTGCAACGCTGCGGCTATACTCGGCCGATTCTACTGTGCCCCCTGCGGCCATCTCTGCAAACCTGCATCCTTCTTCAAGGTTCGGCGCCGTGTTGAAATTCCCGCGACCCATCACGCGTCGCCGCGCCGGCCTCGGCCCCGGTGCCCGGCTTCCGGCTTGCTGACCCCTCACCCCGAAGTCCGGCGATTCGATTCGCAGACCCGCCCATGACGCTGTCCATCTACAACTCCCTGACCCGACGCCAGGAGCCGTTCGCGCCGATCGAGCCGAATCATGTGCGCATGTATGTGTGCGGCATGACGATCTACGACTACTGCCACGTGGGGCATGCGCGGATGATGATGGCCTTCGACGTGGTGCAGCGCTGGCTCAGGGTGCTGGGCTATCGCGTCACCTACGTGCGCAACATCACCGACATCGACGACAAGATCATCCGCCGCGCACTGGAGCGCGGCATCACGATCCGTCAGCTGACCGAGGAGATGGCGCAGGCGATGCACGAAGACATCGGCGCGCTCGGCATCGAGCCGCCGACGCAGGAGCCGAGGGCGACCGAGTACGTGCCGCAGATGGTGAGCCTGATCCACGCGCTGGAAGACAAGGGGCTGGCCTATCGCACCGCCGGCGGCGACGTCAACTATGCGGTGCGACGCTTCCCGGCCTACGGCAAGCTGTCCGGCAAGTCGCTCGACCAGTTGCGCGCCGGCGAACGCGTTGCCGTCTCTGAGGGCAAGGAAGATCCGCTCGACTTCGTGCTGTGGAAGGCCGCGAAAGAGAGCGAGCCCGACGACGCGAAATGGGATGCGCCTTTCGGCAAGGGCCGGCCTGGTTGGCATATCGAATGCTCGGCGATGAGCTGCGCCTTGCTCGGCGAGCATTTCGACATCCACGGCGGAGGCATGGACCTGCAATTTCCTCATCACGAGAACGAGATCGCGCAAAGCGAAGGCGCGACCGGCAAGCCGTTCGTCAACGTCTGGATGCACAACGGCTTCGTGAACGTCGACAACGAAAAGATGTCGAAATCGCTCGGCAACTTCTTCACGATCCGCGACGTGCTGAAGAGCTACGACGGGCAGACGCTGCGCTTTTTCATGCTGCGCACGCACTATCGCAGCCAGTTCAACTACAGCGACGCACATCTCGAAGATGCGCGCCACTCGCTGCGCCGGCTGTACACAGCGCTCGACGCGGTAGCGCCGGCCGACGTGTCGATCGACTGGAGCGAGCCGGCTGCCGCGAAGTTCCGTGCGGCGATGAACGACGACTTCAACACCGCGGAAGCGGTGGCGGTGCTGTTCGAACTCGCTTCCGAGGTGAACCGCACGCGCTCGGCCGAGGTGGCCGGGCTGCTGAAGGCGCTGGGCGGCACGCTGGGCCTGTTGCAGGGGGCGCCGCGCGAATATCTGCAGGGCGGCCACAGCAGCGTGCTCGATGAAGCGGCCATCCAGGCGCAGATCGACGCGCGTGCCGCGGCCAAGAAGGCGAAGAACTATGCAGAGGCCGATCGCATCCGCGAGGCGCTGGCCGAACAAGGCATCGTGCTGCAGGACACCCCGCAGGGCACGACCTGGGTCAGGGCCTGAAGGCGGCGCGAGCGATGCCGAAGTCCGTCACCCCTGACTACTGGGACGATGCCTGCAAGCATCTGTCCAAGCGCGACCGCGTGTTGCGCAAGCTGATCCCCCAGTTCGGCGAAGCGCGGCTGCAAAGCCGCGGCGATGCGTTCACGACGCTGGCGCGTTCCATCGTCGGGCAGCAGATCTCGGTGAAGGCGGCACAAGCCGTGTGGGATCGCTTCGCCGAGATGGTGAGCGGACCGTCGACGCGCATTCCGCCGGCCGAGGTGCTGGAATTGCCCGCAGACGGGTTGCGCGCCGTCGGCTTGTCGGCGCGCAAGGTCGAGTACCTGCGCGACCTGGCCGCCCACTTCCATGGCGGCGCGGTGCACGTGCGTCAGTGGGCGTTGATGGACGACGAGGCCATCATCGAAGAGCTGATCGCCATCCGCGGCATCGGCCGCTGGACCGCCGAGATGTTCCTGATCTTCCACCTGATGCGCCCCAACGTGCTGCCGCTGGACGACCTCGGACTGCTGAAGGGCATCAGCGTGAACTACTTCAGCGGGGAGCCCGTTTCAAGGGCGGAAGCCCGCGAAGTCAGCGAGGCCTGGGCGCCGTTTCGCTCTGTTGCCACGTGGTACATTTGGCGCAGCCTCGACCCCCTTCCGGTGGAATATTGACAACAATTCTCCGAGGCGCGTGACTCAACTTGACGGATGTGACTTGGGATGAGCAAACGACACTTTCTCGAGTTCGAGCAGCCTATTGCCGAGCTTGAAACCAAGATCGACGAGCTGCGTTACGTACAGACCGAATCTGCGGTCGACATCTCCGAAGAGATCGACCGGCTCGGCAAGAAGAGCCTGCAGCTCACGAAGGACATCTACTCCAGCCTGACGCCCTGGCAGGTCACGCAGATCGCGCGCCACCCGCAGCGTCCCTACACGCTGGACTACATCAACGAGATCTTCACCGAGTTCCAGGAACTGCACGGCGACCGCCATTTCTCCGACGACCAGTCCATCGTCGGTGGCCTGGCGCGCTTCAACGGGCAGGCCTGCATGGTGCTCGGCCACCAGAAGGGCCGCGACACGAAGGAGCGAGCCGCGCGCAATTTCGGCATGTCGCGCCCGGAAGGCTATCGCAAGGCCCTGCGGCTGATGAAGCTGGCCGAGAAGTTCGGCCTGCCGGTGTTCACCTTCGTCGATACCCCGGGGGCCTATCCGGGCATCGGTGCCGAAGAGCGCGGCCAGTCCGAGGCCATCGGTCGCAACATCTTCGAGATGGCCCAGCTCGAAGTGCCGATCGTCACGACGATCATCGGTGAAGGCGGCTCCGGCGGCGCACTGGCGATCAGCGTGGCCGACCAGGTGCTGATGCTGCAGTACTCGGTCTATTCGGTCATCTCGCCCGAAGGCTGCGCGTCCATCCTCTGGAAGACAGCCGACCGTGCCTCCGAGGCCGCCGAGGCGCTCGGCATCACCGCCCATCGCCTGAAGGCGCTGAGCCTGGTCGACAAGATCGTCAACGAGCCGGTCGGCGGGGCGCATCGCGACCACAAGCAGATGGCCGCCTACCTCAAGCGTGCGCTGAACGACGCATTGCGCCAGGTGTCCGATCTGCGGCCGAAGGAGTTGCTGCAGCGTCGCTACGAGCGGCTGCAGAGCTACGGCCGCTACACCGACACCAAAGAGCGCGGATGAGCCCTGCGCTGGTGGCTGCTCGCCCGGTCGTGGCGGTGGCCTACAGCGGCGGGCGCGACTCCACCGCGCTGCTCCATGCCACCGCGAAGGCCGCGCACGATGAAGGCGTGCGCGTGCTGGCGCTGCATGTTCACCACGGGCTGCAAGCCAAGGCAGACGACTGGCTGGCACATTGCGAGCGGCAGTGCGCGGCGTGGCAGCGCAAGGGTTGGCCGGTCGAGCTGGCCCATACCCGCCTGGCGCTGGGGCCGAAGAAGGGCGAGAGCGTCGAGGCCGTGGCCCGCAAGGCCCGATATCGCGCCTTGCACGACCTGGCCGCCGCGCATGGCGCAGACGTCGTGCTGCTGGCCCACCACCGGCGCGACCAAGCCGAAACCTTTCTGCTGCAGGCGCTGCGGGGGGCCGGCGTCGCAGGGCTGGCCGGCATGCCGGCGGCGGTCGTGCGCGATGGCATCACCTGGATGCGCCCCTGGTTGCACCACCCGCGTGAAGCCGTCGAGGCGTACGTGCGCCGCCATCGCCTGCGCTACATCGACGACGACAGCAACGACGATGCACGGTTCGCCCGCAACCGGCTGCGCCTGGCCGTCTGGCCTGCGCTGGCGCAGGCGTTCCCTCACGCCGAGGCGGCATTGGCGGATGCCGGTACGTGGGCTCGTGATGCGAGCGCATGCCTGGCTGAGCTGGCCGTTCTGGACCTTGCCGCGGTCGCGACGCCGGCCGGGCTGAAGCTCGAGCCGTGGCTGGCGCTGGGAGCGCCCCGGGCCCGCAATGCGTTGCGCGCCTGGTACCGGGACGCAGCCGGTGAGCCACTGCCGGCGAGTTGGGTGGAGCGGCTGTGGAGCGAGCTGCCCCAGCGGCGTTCGGCGCAGTGGCAGATGCCGTCCGGCACACTGCGCAGCTATCGCGGCGTGCTGAGTCACGCGACGGCGCCGGTGTCGACCGCCGCCCCGAACGCGCAGCCCGGGACAGAGCTGAAGATCGTGCGTGCCGGGCGTTACCGGCCGCCCGGATGGGACGGCGTCCTTCACGTAGAGCGCTGCGCGAATGGTGGCGCGCCGGCCGCACTGCTGAAGAGCCTGCGCGCCGTGCCTCGCGCGGGCGGTGAGCAGTTTCAGAGGGGGCCGGGACGGCCGCCGCGCAGCCTGAAGAAGCAGTTCCAGGATGCCGCCTTGCCGGCCTGGGCACGCAGCGGCCCGCTGCTCTATGCCGGTGAACGCCTGGTCTTCGTGCCCGGGCTCGGCATCGATGCGCGCGTGGTCGCGGCACCCGGCGAACCGCAGTGGTGCCTGCGCTGGGAACCGGACGTTCCCCGCTGAGCCCTGCCGGGCGCCGGATGCTGCGCTGCAGCGAGATACAATCGCCGGTTCGCGACCGCGGCGCGACTTCCTGATTCGTCACCGCGCACCCAACTCCAGTACCGAACTCCGATGGCACTGATCGTTCACAAATACGGCGGCACCTCGATGGGCTCCACCGAGCGTATCCGCAACGTCGCCAAACGCGTCGCCAAATGGGCGCGGGCCGGCCACCAGATGGTGGTGGTGCCCTCGGCCATGAGCGGCGAGACCAACCGCCTGCTCGGCCTTGCGAAAGAGCTGGCGCCTGCAAGCCACACCGACGAGTACGCGCGCGAACTCGACATGATCGCCTCGACCGGCGAACAGGTGTCGGTGGGCCTGCTGTCGATCGCGCTGCAGGCCGAGGGCATGCAGGCCGTCAGCTATGCCGGCTGGCAGGTGCCGGTCAAGACCGATTCGGCCTACACGAAGGCCCGCATCGAAAGCATCGACGACGTCAAGGTGCGTGCCGACCTGGCGGCCGGCAAGGTGGTGATCATCACCGGCTTCCAGGGCATCGACGGGGCAGGCAACATCACGACGCTGGGGCGTGGCGGTTCGGACACCTCGGCCGTCGCGGTCGCCGCCGCGATGAAAGCCGACGAATGCCTGATCTACACCGACGTCGACGGCGTCTACACGACCGACCCGCGCATCGTGCCCGAAGCGCGCCGCCTGCACACCATCAGCTTCGAAGAGATGCTCGAGATGGCGAGCCTGGGCTCCAAGGTGCTGCAGATCCGCTCGGTGGAATTCGCCGGCAAGTACCGCGTGCCGCTGCGTGTGCTGTCCAGCTTCACGCCCTGGGACATCCCGATCGACGAGGAAGCCAAGTCGGGAACGCTGATCACCTTTGAGGAAGACGAGAAAATGGAACAAGCCGTTGTCTCTGGCATCGCCTTCAACCGCGACGAAGCCAAGATCACCGTGATGGGCGTCCCCGACAAGCCCGGCATCGCCTACCAGATCCTCGGCGCCGTGGCGGACGCGAACATCGATGTCGACGTGATCCTGCAGAACGTGTCGCATGACGGCAGGACCGACTTCTCGTTCACCGTGCACCGCAACGACTATGCGAAGACCGTCGATCTGCTCAACAGCAAGGTGATTCCAGCGCTGGGCGCCGAGAAGCTGGTCGGCGACACCAAGATCTGCAAGGTCTCGATCGTCGGCATCGGCATGCGCTCGCATGCTGGCGTGGCCGCGACGATGTTCCGCGCGCTGAGCGAAGAGGGCATCAACATCCAGATGATCACGACCAGCGAGATCAAGACCAGCGTTGTGATCGACGAGAAGTACATGGAGCTCGCGGTGCGCGCGCTGCACAAGTCTTTCGATCTGGACCAGGAAGCGGGCTGAGCATTCATCGGAAGCGGACATTTCCGGTTTAGAATGCCGCTTCCGCCGATTTCACGGATGGAGACGTGACCGAGAGGCCGAAGGTGCTCCCCTGCTAAGGGAGTATGCGGTGATGAGCTGCATCAAGGGTTCGAATCCCTTCGTCTCCGCCAACAGCGCAAAGAACACGGGCCCCGGTGGCCCGTGTTTCTTTTGTGCATCACCGAAAGCTGTGAAGCCCGAGGCGTGCCGCGACTCCGAGCCATGGCCAAGGGCAAGGTACGCTCGCTTTGCCGGGCAGGCGGGCTCGTGTAATCTGCAGCAACCGCATCAGCGCAGGACACGGCTGGCTTGACCGACAGACCTCCTCTTCGACGGGATCGGCACGCCCCGACTCACGCCAGTCGCACGTCGGCGCTCGTCGGCTCGGCCGCCGGGCTGAAGAGCGCAATCCTCGCCGCCAACGTCGTCATGGCGCTGGTGCTCGCCACCGTCGTCGGGCTACAGGCAGCCTCCGACCGTCGCGCGACCGTCGAATCGGCCTACCTGCATGTCGAGAACCTCACCGAAGTGCTCGCCGAGCACACGAGGCAGACGCTGCAGGGCCTGGACCTCGGCCTACGCACGGTGGTGGAAGCGGCGCGGCTCAGCGACCCGTCCAGCACGCACGACCAGACGCTGCTGCACGAAGTGCTGGCCAACCGTCAACGTGGCTCCACGGCAACCTTCGCTTTTTTCGTGCTCGACGCTCATGGCCGGCTGCTGGCGACTTCGCGCGTGCCGTCACCGCAGCGGGTCGATCTTTCGGACTATCCCGAGTTCACGGTGCATCGCGATGGCCAGCCGGGTGTCGAGCTGTTCCTCGGCTTTCCGCGCAAGGGCCGGGTCGGTTACGCCGAAGACAAGTGGATCGTCAATCTGACCCGGCGCATCGACCGTGGGGACGGCAGCTTCGGCGGCGTCGTGGCGGCCTCGCTGTCGTTGGACTACCTGCTCGACTTCTATCGCGCGCTGTCGATCGGCGAGGAGGGGGCGCTCGGGCTGATGAGCCGTGACGGCGTGCTGATCGTGCGCGCGCCGTTCGACGCGGCCTTCGTCGGCCGCGACATGTCGGGCACCGACTGGTTCGAGCGGCAGATCCGGCGCACCGAGAAAGGTCGCTTCGCGGGCAGCTACGCCACCGACGGCATTCAGCGCCTGTCGGCACACGAGTGGGTGGCGCAGCGGCAGGCGGTGGTCTACGTCGGGCTGGGCGCCGACGAGATGCTGGCGCCGTGGCGCAAGCGCTTGCTGTTCCAGTCGGCGATCGGCCTGCTGGCGATGGCACTGCTCGCCGTGGCTTCGTGGATCGTCTGGCGCCACTTTCTCCAGACGCGACAGTGGGAGGAACAGCGCTCGCAGCGCCTGCGCGCGGGAGCGCGCGCGTCAGCGGAACTGGTCTCGTCTCCCGATGTCGAAGGGGCGCTGCAGCGTGCGGCCGAGCTTGCGCGCGAGCTGCTCGGGGTCGACGGTGCCGTCGCTCGGCTGCACCGGACCGGCGGGGCGGGCGGCGAGCTGCACGCGCTCAGCTTCTCGCAGGGATGCCTCCCGATGCACGGGTCGCAGCCGCCGGGCGACCGGCGATGGCTGCTGACGCAGGCGCAGATCGAGCAGGATGCCGCATGGCAGTGGTTGCAGGAACGCGACGGACCGCAAGGCGACGCCCGCCAGTGGCTCGCGGTGCCGATGCGCAGCCAGGACGGCCACGCGCTGGGCTCGCTGAGGCTGTGCGGCAAGCAGTCCGGACAGTTCACGGAGGACGATCTCAGCGAGGCGACCCAGTTGGCCAGCGTGGCTGCAGCGGTGCTGGAAAACCTGGTCTCGTTGCGCGAGCGCGAGGCGGCACTGGCCGAGGCGAACCGGGCGAAGGCAGAACTCGAAACAGTGTTCACATCGATCTCGGATGCGGTCTATGCGCTGGACAGCGACTGGCGCTTCGTCTACCTGAACGACCAAGCGCAGCGACTGCTCGGGCGAAAGAAGGCCGAGCTGCTCGGCAAGAACGTCTGGGACGAGTTTCCCGGGGCGAAGGACACTGCGCTCTATCCGAACTACCGACGTGCCCGCGACGAACTGGTGCCGGTGAGCTTCGAGTTCTTCTTCCCGCCGCTCGCGTCCTGGTTTTCGGTGCGCGCCTTTCCTCAGGAACAGGGCGGGCTCACGGTCTACTTTCACGACATCACCACCCGCGTCGAGACCGAGGAGCGGTTGCGGCAGTCGCAGAAGATGGACGCGATCGGGCAGCTGACAGGCGGCGTGGCGCATGACTTCAACAACCTGCTGACGGTTATCCTCGGCGCGGCCGACGAGATCGTCGAACACGCGGGCGCGCAGGACGGCGCGGTCGGCGCACACGCCGAGATCATCCGCAAGGCCGGCGAGCGGGCCGCAGCGCTGACGCACCGATTGCTCGCGTTCGCCCGCAAGCAGCCGCTCGAGCCGCGGTTGACCAACGTCAACGAGTTGCTGGCCGACTTCGAGGACCTGCTGCGCCGCACGCTGGGCGAACAGGTCGAGGTCGAACTGGTGCGCGGGGCCGGGTTGTGGAAGGCCCTGATCGACCCGCATGAACTGCAGAACGCGATCCTGAATCTGGCGATCAACGCGCGCGACGCGATGCCGAACGGCGGGCACCTGACGATCGAGACGGCCAACGTGTCGGTGGATCATGCCTACGGATTGGCGCACCAGATGGCGCCGGGGCAGTACGTCCTGGTGGCCGTCTCGGACACCGGGGAAGGCATGTCCGGCGAGACGCTGGCGAAGGCCTTCGACCCATTCTTCACGACCAAGCCGCTCGGCAAGGGGTCCGGGCTGGGATTGTCGATGGTCTACGGCTTCGTGCGGCAATCGGGCGGGCACGCCAAGATCTACAGCGAGCCGCAGCATGGCACCACGGTGAAGCTGTACCTGCCTCGGGAGCATCAGGAAGCCGACGAGGCCGAGTACCGCAGGCCCGAGCCGGGTGCCGTCGTCGGCGGCAGCGAACGCGTGCTGGTGGTCGAGGATGACGAGTTCGTCCGCATGCTGGCCGTCGCCAGCCTGGAGCGGCTGGGCTATGCCGCCACGGCACGCGACAGCGGCCGTGCCGCGCTCGAGCTGCTGGACAATGGGGCGCAGTTCGACCTGTTGCTGACCGACATGGTGCTGACGGGTGGCATGTCGGGCAAGCAGGTTGCGGGTGAAGCGCGGCAGCGCTCGCCGGGTCTCAAGGTGCTCTATATGTCGGGCTACACCGAAAACGCCATCGTCCATCATGGCCGCCTGGACCGAGGTGTGCATCTGCTGGGCAAGCCGTTCCGGTTGGCCGATTTGGCGCGCAAGGTGCGCGAGGTGCTCGACCAGGGTTGAGAACGTGCGCGCTGAGCAAGCGCAGGAAGGCAGCGGCGGATGCCCCGGTATTTCGATGTCTGCAACGGCGACGCCGATGGCCTGTGCGCGGTGGTGCAGTGGCGTCTTGCACATCCGGAACCGGCAACCCTCGTCACCGGTTTGAAGCGCGAGATCGATCTGCTGGGACGGCTGCAGGCCGATGCGGGCGACGAGGTGCTGGTATGCGACGTCTCGATGCAGCGCAACCTGCCGGCGTTGCAACGCCTGCTGGCCTGCGGCGTGCGCGTGCGCTACTTCGACCACCACGCGACCGGCGAGGTGCCACGGCACCCCGGGCTGCAGGTGCACATCGACCTTTCGCCTCGGGCCTGCACCAGTGTGCTGATGGACCGGCACCTGCACGGCCGCTTTCGTGCCTGGGCCGTGGTAGGCGCCTTCGGCGACAACCTCGCGCAGCCGGCCGACGAACTGGCCGATGCGTTGGGCCTGTCGCTGCCGCAACGGCACCGCTTGCGCGCGCTCGGCGAATCGATCAACTACAACGCCTACGGGGACGACGAGCGCGACGTGCATGTCCCTCCTGCGCAGCTGTACCGGACGCTGGCGGCCTATGCGGACCCCTTCGAGCTGCTGGCGCACGAAAAGGTCTGCCGCGAACTGCACGAGCGTCGCGAGGCCGACCTGCAGCAGGCACGTGCGCTGGCGGCTTGGCGGGTCGACGCCTCCGGCCGCATTTTCTTGCTGCCCGATGCACCGTGGGCTCGGCGCGTCAGCGGGTGCCTGGCCAATGAACTCGCCCGGGGGCATCCGGGACTGGCCCATGCCGTCGTCGTGCCGACGCCGCGCGGCGACTTGCGCGTGAGCGTACGAGCACCGCTGACGGCGCGTGGAGGCGCGGCCGAGCTGTGTGCCCGTTTTGGCGGCTCCGGCCGGGCCGGGGCCGGCGGCATCGACGCGCTGCCGCGGCAGGCACTCGATCGCTTCGCCGCTGCCTTCGCGTCCGCGCCATGGACCCCATGACCGCGGTCGCCGGCTGCCGTTGCGGACGGCCGTCGTGCGTGGCCCGGCCGGGTTCGCGGCGAACTGCGCCGGCGCACCAAAGCCGTACAGGCCGAGGACCGGCCCGTCGCCGCTGAGTTCGCAGGATCATGGCGCGCACCGGGATTCCTCGGAGGGCCGCGCTCAAGCGGAGGCCGGCCGGCGGAGTCGTCGTTGCGCACTCGCGAACGCAAGACCGTTGCGGTTGTTCATCGAGCCAGATCGCTTTGCCTCGACGACCGGGCTCGGCGACTGAATGGCGTAAAGCAGCCTTTGCACTTCAGCGGCAGACAAGTGCGCCCGAAACTTGCAAGGGAAAATCACCCTTCTTCCGGAGGGCGCTGAACCGGCCGATGCGCGTACGTTTGGCGGTTCAAGAGGGGCTGTTGTTACAAACCTCGACGACATCTGCAGTCGAGGTTGTGACCAATTGAAAGCGAGCTTGCCCAGTTTCGCTACGACCTGCGTCGCACTTGTATCCGAATGAAATGCGTCGCCGACTGGCGACGTCCTGCAACGGCTTCCGCAACGACAGCAGGACGCGCTCCCTCGAACGGCCTTTTCCCTATACGGCCCACGGGTTTTCGCTGAGCACGGCGCTGCATGCGGCTCGAAACGTTCTGGCACCGGCCGCGCGGTGGCATGGGCCTTGCCATCTAGCCCGTCCATGATTACCGGGACACGGGCATGTCGATCGGCCTGACCAAGCTAGCCTTACCCCGCGCCGGCCTCCGCCACGAGGCTCGGCGCGCACCGCTTTCCAGCGGCTGGCACGCGCGGCAGGAACCCATCATGGGCACGCCAGTGCGCGTCGAACTCTGGAGCGCCGACCGTGCGGCCGCCGAAGAAGCGATGGCGGAAGTGATGGCGGAGATGCACCGCATCGACCGGACCATGAGCCCCTACAAGGAAAGCTCGGAGCTCTCGCGCATCAACCGTGAAGCGGCCGCGCGGCCCGTGCCCGTGAGCGAAGAGATGTTCCGGCTGCTCGAGCGGGCGCAGGCCTGCTCGGAGCTCTCGGACGGGGCATTCGACATCACCTACGCGAGCGTCGGCCACCTGTATGACTACCGGCTCGGCACCGGCCCTGACGAGGAGGCGCTGGCGCGCGGACGCGCCGCAGTCGGCTACCGCCACCTGGTGCTCGACAGCCTGCACCGCACGGTGCGTTTCGCACGCGAGGGCGTGCGCATCGACCTGGGCGGCTTCGCGAAGGGCCATGCCGTCGACAACTGCATCGCCTTGCTCAAACGCCGCGGCTTTGCCCACGCGATGGTCTGCGCGGGTGGCGACAGCCACGTGATGGGCGACCGGCGCGGCCGGCCCTGGACGATCGCGATCCGCCATCCACGCCGGGCCGGCGAGGTGGTGGCCGTGCTGCCGCTGGAAGACGTGTCGATCTCGACGTCGGGCGACTACGAGCGGTATTTCGAGCGCGACGGCGTGCGTTTCCATCACCTGATCGACCCGCGCAGCGGTCGCTCACCCAGCGAGGTGCGCAGCGTGACGATCCTCGCGCCCGACGGGCTGACCAGCGAAGGCTGGTCGAAGACGGTGTTCGTGCTCGGGGTCGAGCGGGGGCTGAGGCTGATCGAGTCGCAGCCAGGTGTCGATGCGGTGGTGGTCGACGCACAGGGAGTTATGCACTGCACGTCCGGCCTGCTGTCGCAAGAGGCGGCCTAGTACCGGTGAGTTGAGCGGGGCCCGCAGCAGGGCCACCCACAGGAGGGGATGATGACAAGACGAACGAGAAACATCGGGCTCGCCGCCATGAGTGCGGCGTTGGTCGTGGGCCTGGTCGCCTGCGGCAGCGGCAGCGAAAGCGGCTCAGACACGGTCACCGTCGAAGGCGACGTGGCGATCGCCTACGTGATGCGCCCCAGTTCGGTGAACATGAATCCCACCAACGGCGCCCCCAGCGCCGCCGGTGGCGACCTGTTCGTCCGCGAGCGTTCGTCGGCGAGTGCCAGGGAACACAACCTCACGGCGCGCTTCACGCAAGGCGAGGGCGATGCATCGGACCCCGAGGTCTCGTATGACGGCAAGAAGATCGTCTTCGCGATGCGCTGCCCGACGACCAACACCGCGACGGTCGACGGCCAGCCGGCCTGCACCGGCCGCTGGAACATCTGGGAATACGACATGACCGCAGGCGGCCTCACGGGGGGCAGCTTCCGGCGGTTGACGCAGTCCACGCAGGACGACGACGTCGACCCGGCCTATCTGCCCGCCGGCCGCGGCTTCGTGTTTTCGTCGAACCGGCAGACCAAGTCGCGCATCAACCAGGCGTTGGGCCGCACCTACTACGCGCTTGACGAATACGAGCGCGAACGGGTGTTCAACCTGCACACGATGAAGGCCGACGGGACCGACATCCAGCAGATCACGTTCAACCAGAGCCACGACCGCAACCCGGTGGTGCGGCAGAACGGCGACATCCTGTTCTCGCGCTGGGAGCACCTGGGCGACCGCAACCGCTTCGCGATCTTCCGCACCAAGCCCGACGGCACCGACATGTTCGTGTTCTACGGTGCGCACAGCCCAGGCAACAGCTTCCTGCACCCGCGCGACATGGACCCGAACGGGCGGTATGCGGGCTACCTGGCGTCGTCGCTGATGCCGTTGTCGGGCACCGACGAGGGCGGGGCACTGATGTTCATCGACGCGGCCAACTACTCGGAACAGAACACCCCGGCCAACCGCACGGTGCCGGCGCAAGGCGGCCAGCGGCAGGTGACTGCCGATGAGCTGAGCCTCGATCGCGATCTGTCTTTGCATGGTCGCGTGACCACCCCGTACCCGCTGTGGGACGGCACCAACCGCGTTTTGGTGGCCTACCGGCCCTGCGAGGTGACGCGCGACGGCGACGTGGTGCCGTGTGCGACGCTGACCCCCGCCGAGATCGAGCGCCTGAGCGACCGCGAGCGATCGATGGAGGATGTGGCAGCCGACTCGGTGCAGGACAACGTGCCGCCGAACTACGCGATCTACATGTTCAACCCGCAGAACCAGACCTGGCGCAACGTCGCGACACCTCCGCGCGGCTTCATGTATACCGACCCGATCCCGCTGCAGGCCCGCGCCCAGCCGCATGCGGCCGAACCGACCAACGTCGACCCGACGCTGGCAGCGCAAGGCCTGGCGCTGATCGAGGTGCGCAGCGTTTACGACACCGACGGCCTGGGCCGCATGGGCGAGATGATGATGACCGCCGCTGACCGCGTCGACGGCTGCAACCCGGTCATCGCGATGACAACGCCGACCGAGGCCAGCGACACCCGCACCCAGGTGCCGGACCTGCGGCGCATCAAGGATCCGGCCGACCCCGCCTACCACTGTGCGCCGGCGCGCTTCGTGCGGGCCACGCGGGCGATCCCGCCGCCGTCGAGCACGATGGGGCTGCGCTCGGCGATCGGCGAAACCGAGTTCGAGCAGCAGCAGATCCTGGGCTATGCGCCGATCGAACCGGACGGCTCTTTCAAGCTGCAGGTGCCGGCCGACATCCCGCTGGCGCTGGCCATCGTCGACAACCAGGGCCGAGCCTTCCAGACCCACGCGAACTGGATCCAGGTGCGCCCCGGCGAACGCCGCACCTGTGACGGCTGCCACAGCCCCCGCCGTGGTGGTGCGTTGAACTCCGGCGCCATCGTCGACACCATGCCGGCCGCGCTGCGCCCCGCCATGTCGAGCGCGCATCTGTCGGGCGAGACCATGGCTTCGACCCGCACGCGGCTCGACCCCACCGTGCTGAGGCTGCTGGCCGACATGTCGTACAGCGACGTGTGGGCCGACACCTCGCGCACCGGCATCACGGCGCGGCCGTCGATCACGGTGCGCTACACCGGCAACGCCAACCCCGCCGACGACCTGGCGACCACGGTGCCGGTCAATGGAGTGATCAACTACCCCGAGCATGTCCAGCCGCTGTGGACACGCGACCGCGGTGCCAACACCTGCGTGAACTGCCACACCGACACCGCGCGCCTGGACCTGCGCGCCACCATCGGCGGCACCGGGCGGCTGACGTCGTACGAAGAGCTGATGATCGGTGATCCGCTGCTCGACGCGAACGGCGCACCGGTCACCCGCATCCGCGAAGGCGTGCCGATGCTCGAACGCAATGCACCGCTGGTCAACGCGAGTTCGAGCTCGACCAACACGGCGGGTATTGCTCGCAAGAGCCGGCTCGCGGAAATCCTGTGGGGCGAGACGCTGCTCGCCGGCACGGCGGCGACGCAGGCCCACCCGAACCCACCGGCGGGCGCGCCGGACCACTCGACGCTGCTCAACGCGGCCGAGAAGCGCCTGCTCGCCGAGTGGATGGACCTGGGCGGCCAGTACTACAACGACCCGTTCAACGCTTCGAGCGGTGTGCGCACGATCACCACGCTCAGCCTGGCGGCCTTCGAGGCGAACGTGTACCCGACGCTGCTCAACAACTGCGCCGGCTGCCACCAGGCGGGGCAGACCACAGGGACCAACTTCCGCGGCAACCGCTACGTGCTGACGGGCGATGCCGAAGGCGACTTCAACGTCACGCTGACGATGATCAACGACACGTGCAACCCTGCCGCCAACCCGCTGCTGGCACGCCCGTCGACGGCGCCGCACCCGAGTGCAGGCACCGGCGCGGTGCTGCAGGCGGGCAGTGCCGGCTACAACGCGATCGCGGCCTGGATCGCCTCCGGAGGCTGCGGCAACCCATGAGCATCGTGTCCAAGCGGCGCCGCGTGTTTGCGGTCCTCGGCGCCGCCTCCTGCACCGCCTTGCTGGCACTCCCGGGCTGCGGGGGCGGGGGCTCCAACCCGCTCGACAACCCGCCGCCGGTCGGCAACCCGGGCGGCGGCACCGGCGGGAAGCTGTCGTACGTCTACTTCCAGAAGTGCATCAACCCGATCTTCCTGGCCGAGTTGCCGATCAACCAGAACGGTGAGGTGTCCATCAACACCTGCGCCGGGTCGGGTTGCCACGACAACACCAGCGGCACCGGCGGTGCGTTCCGCGTCGAGCCCGATGCGCAGGAGGTCGACCTGAGCGACCCGGCCAACACGCCCGACGTGGTGCGCCAGAGCGACATGTACAAGAACTTCTATTCGGCACAGGGCGAGGTGCTGCCGGGCGCGCCGTTCCAGAGCCGGCTGCTCACCAAGCCGATGGTGCTCAACGTGCTGCACGGCGGCGGTCTGATCTTCGAGGACGCCGAGGACGAGCACGTCAAGCTGATCGAGTACTGGATCAACCGCCCGATGCCGGCCGATCAGGACGAATTCAGTGCGGCCGCCAACAGCATGTTCACGCCCGCCGACCCGGCGACCGGCACCTGCAATACCGAATGAGTCGTCCGATGCCCCTTGCAGTATCCCGGCGCGGACGTTGCGCGCTTGCCCTGGCCCAGGCCGCCTTGCTGGCGGGACTGGTGGCCCTGAACCCCGCCCATGCCGACGACGAGCCGCTCGAGCGGGTGCAGGTCGCGGATCCCTACCTCGAGATGCACACCGGTGCCGGCCGCGGCTACCCGGTGTTCCACGTCGCCGAGCGCCACGAATGGGTCGAGATCCTGCTGCGCCACACCGACTGGTTCAAGGTGCGCACGGCCGGCGGCAAGGTCGGCTGGGTGCACCGAAGCCAGCTCGAGACCACGCTGACCGCGGCCGGCGGCAACAAGACCTTCCGCGACGTGCTGCTCGACGACTACCTGCAGCGCCGCGTGCAGATGGGTGGAGCCTGGGGACGTTTCGACGGCGAGCCGATGCTCAAGCTGTGGGGCGGCTACCGCTTTTCGCCGGTGCTGGGTGTCGAGGCCACCATCGGCCAGGTGCAGGGCGTGTTCTCGGGCACCGACTTCTGGCACGTGAACATCGTCTCCGAGCCGTGGTCCGACCGGCGGCTGTCGCCGACCTTCGGTGTCGGTGTCGGCCGCTTCAAGAATGTGCCGAACGCCAGCCTCGTCAGTGCGCGCCGCACCAACGCCAACCTGGCGAATGCCAGCCTGGGCGTGCGCTACTACCTCAGCGACCGCTTCATGCTGACGGCCGACTACTCGATCTACACCGCGTTCGTCTCCGACACCCGCTCGACCGAATACCGCGCCGTCACCGCCGGCATCTCCTTCTTCTTCTGACGACGTCCACCCCATGCGCCTCAAGTCCTACGTCCTTTCCCTGCTGACCGCCGCCGGCGTGGCAGCCCCGCTGGCCGCCGTCGCGCAGCAGGTGCCCAAACCCGCCAACGAGCAGGTCGTCGTGCCGGAGATCGATCGCCGCGACGTCAAGCTGCCACGCATCCCGTCGAACGATTTCGTGGTGGGACTGTTCACCGGCGTCTACGCGACCGAGAGTTTCGGCTCCAGCATCGTCGGCGGCTTGCGCGTCGGCTATCACATCACCGAAGACTTTTTCGTCGAGGCGGCCTATGCGCGCACCAAAGTCAGCGACGAGTCGTTCCGGCAGATCCTGCCCGGTGGCGTGTTCACCAGCGAGGAAGAGACGCTGACCTACTACAACGTCTCGGTGGGCTACAACATCCTGCCCGGCGAGGTCTTCCTCGGCGCCAACCGGGCCAAGGCCTCGGCGCTGTACCTGATCGCCGGCATCGGCAGCACCAAGCTCGCCGACCAGAGCAACCAGACCATCAACTTCGGGCTCGGCACCCGTGTGTTCCTGGCCGACTGGGCGTCGGTGCAGGTGGACATGCGCGACCACATGTTCTCGTACGACCTGCTCGGCAAGCGCAAGAGCACGCACAACCTCGAGCTGACGATGGGCCTGAGCTTCTTCTTCTGACCTCATGCAGGAGTACCGCATGAAGATCCTGAAAGCGTTCTGTGTGGCGGCGGCCCTGGCGGCTGCGTTGTTCTCGTCGTTTCGCAGCGAAGCGTTGACGCCGGCGTCGTCTGCGCCCGACTTCACGCTGCGCACGATGCAAGGCGCCAACCTGCGCCTGAAAGAGCAGCGCGGCCAGGTCGTGATGGTCAATTTCTGGGCCACCTGGTGTGGGCCGTGCCGCGAAGAGATGCCGCACCTGAACCGCCTGTACGACAAGTACCGCTCGTCGGGCTTCGTCGTGCTGGCCGTCAACATCGATGACGACGCGCGCAACGCGATGACGATGGCCTCCAAGCTCGGGCTCCGGTTCCCGGTGCTGTTCGACGCTGAAAAATCCGTCAGCAAGCTGTACGACCTGAAGGCCATGCCTTCGACCCTGCTGATCGACCGCGATGGCCGCGTGCGGTTCATGCACCGCGGGTATCTGAGCGGCTACGAAACCACCTATGACCAGCAGATCCGCGAGCTGCTGAAGGAATGAGAACGATGCCGCGTGCTGTATCCCGAAGCCTGCTGCCGGCGCTCGCCGGTGCGGCGCTGCTGTCCGGCTGCGCGATCGAGCCGTGGGTCAAGCCCTACGAGCGCGAACGGCTGGCCGACCCGATCATGAGCATCAACCGCGATGCGCTCGCGGCCAAGCACTTCGAACACATCCATGACGTGCGCGAAGGCGCTCGCGGAGCCACCGGCGTGCAGGGGGGCGGCTGTGGCTGCAATTGATCGCTGCGACACGCCTCGCGCGGGGTGGGCATTGCGCTGGCGGCGTGTGCTGCGCACCTTGCGCCACGCCGGTGCGTGGGTGCCGGCGCGGCCGCTGCGCTCGCACGCGGCCTGCATGGCGGGGGTGGTCGGCGGCATGCTGGCCGGCGGCGCTCATGCCGTCAGCCTGCCCGAAGACAAGGCCGAGGCGCTGTACCACGTGTACGACGGCGGCGGCATCAAGGCGACCGGCCCGGCCCTGCTGGTGCGCAAGAGCATGGCCGATCGCGTTTCGCTGTCGGCCTCTTACTACGTCGATGCGGTCAGCAATGCGTCCATCGACGTCGTCACCACGGCCAGCCCGTTCGACGAGCGCCGCAACGAATACGGCTTCGGTGCCGACTACGTCTATCGCGACACCTTGATGTCGGTCTCGGTGTCCAACAGCCGCGAACCCGACTACGTCGCCAAGGCCTTCAGCGTCGACGTCTCGCAGGACGTGTTCGGCGGCATGACCACGGTCAATCTCGGTTTCACGCGCGGCTCCGACGAAGTGGGCCGTTCCGACACCGGCTTTTTCGACAACGCCAAGCACTGGCGCTACCGGCTCGGCGCGACACAGATCCTGACGCCGGCCTGGCTGGCGAGCGCCAACGTCGAGGTGGTCTCCGACAGCGGCTATCTCGGCAACCCGTACCGGGTGGCACGGGTGTTCGGCGCCGCGGTGCCCGAACGCAACCCGCGCACCCGTTCCAGCCGCGCGCTGAAGTTCCGTGTCGTCGGCGCCCCGTGGGCCGGCAGCTCGGTGCACGCCGAGTATCGCTATTTCTGGGACAACTGGGACATCAAGGCGCATACGGTGCAGTTCGGCTACAGCCGCTACTTCGGCGAGAAGTGGCTGGCCGACTGGTATCTGCGCTACCACAAGCAGTCGAAGGCGCTGTTCTACAGCGACAACGCGACCGAAGAGTCCACCTACGTCTCGCGCAACCGGCAGCTCAGCACCTTCAACACGCTGGGCCTGGGGGCGAAGGTCTCGTACCGCTTCGCACACCAGCCGGGCAAGTACGACGTCAAGGCGCACGCCGCCTACGAACTGAAGCGGTTCAGCTTCAGCGACTTCACCGACATCCGCACCGGGAAGAAGTATTCGCACAACGCGAACATCTTCCAGATCTACGTGTCGGCCAACTATTGAGGAAGCATCTACATGTACACACGATGCTGCCGGGCGCTTGCCCTTGCCATGCTGCTCTTCAACGTCGCGGTGCCCGCTGCTCAAGCGGCCGGCGAGCCAGCCGCGCCGGCGACCGCCGTGGCGGCCATCCCCGCTGAGCCGGCTCCTGCCGCGGCACCGGCGGCGCCCGAGCAGGGCGGCCTGGACGACCGCATCCAGGCCCTGAAGAACGACGTCATCCAGCTCAACCGCGACCTGCTGGTGCTGGAAGAAGAGCTGCTGTTTCCCGCCAGCACGCAGGTGGCGGTGTTCCTGTCGATGGACGTCGGCAAGATGTTCGCGCTCGACTCGGTGCAGGTGAAGCTCGACGACAAGGTGGTGACCAACTACCTCTACACGCCGACCGAGGTGGCGGCGCTGCATCGCGGCGGCGTGCAGCGCGTCTACCTCGGCAACCTGAAGGCGGGCGAGCACGAGATCGTGGCCTTCTTCACCGGCATCGGCCCGCATGAACGCGACTATCGGCGCGGCACGACGATCCGGTTCGAGAAGGGCAACGAGCCGAAGTACATCGAGCTGCGCATCAAGGACTCGACCGGCAAGTTGCAGCCCGAGTTCGACGTGAAGATCTGGCAGTAGCCGCGGACGGGACATGCACCGGAGGACTCCACTGCTACGTCTCGCGGCCACCCGGCTGGCCGTGGGAACGCTCGCGGCCCTGCTCGGCACGGCGGCGTGCGCGAAGGACCAACCGCCGCCCAAGGTGGTTCAGGCGCCTCAC
Organism: Caldimonas mangrovi; assembly: GCF_023721835.1. Taxonomy (GTDB): domain Bacteria; phylum Pseudomonadota; class Gammaproteobacteria; order Burkholderiales; family Burkholderiaceae_C; genus Caldimonas; species Caldimonas mangrovi. Next base: position 150,802 of record NZ_JAMKFE010000005.1, read on the forward strand.
TACGGTGACGGCGTGTTCTACTTTTTCCAGGACCGCTACTTCACCTCGCTGACGACGCTGATGGTGTCGCAGCACTTCGAACGCGTCACGCACCACGAAGACGAGGCGGAGATCCTGCGCGGCGGCATGCTGCTGTCGTATGGCCTGCACCGCGAGGCCGGCCGCATCTTCGAGCAACTGATCGAGCGCGGCGCCCAGCCGGCGGTGCGCGACCGCGCCTGGTACTACCTGGCGAAGATCCGCTACCAGCGCGGCTTTATCGATGACGCACAACAGGCGCTCGACCGCGTCGAGAAACACCTGCCGCCGGAGCTGGAGGAAGACCGCGTGCTGCTCGGTGCCTACCTGAAGATGGCGCGCGCTGACCATGCCGGAGCCGCCGAGATGCTGCGCGGCGCGAGCCAGCGGCGCGAAGGCAGCGAGTACGCGCGCTACAACCTCGGCGTGGCGCTGATCAAGGGCGGCGACGCCGCCGCCGGCAGCGCCTGGCTCGATGCGCTGGGCAAGGCGCCTGCGCGCGACGAGGAAATGCGCAGCCTGCGCGACCGGGCGAACGTGGCGCTGGGTTTCGCCGCCTTGCAGGACAACCGGCCGCAGCAGGCCCGGACCTACCTGGAGCGTGTGCGCCTGAACAGCGTCCAGGCCAACAAGGCGCTGCTGGGTTTCGGCTGGGCTGCGGCAGCGATGGACGAGCCCAAGCTCGCGCTGGTGCCGTGGACGGAACTGGCGGGGCGCGATGGCAGTGACGCCGCGGTGCTGGAAGCCAGGATCGCGGTACCGTATGCCTACGCCGAGCTCGGCGCTTACGGCCAGGCGCTGCAGCGCTACCACGAGGCGATCGCGGCCTACGAGCACGAGTCGGCTGCGCTGGACGAATCGATCGCCGCGATCCGGTCGGGCAAGCTGGTCGACGGCTTGATGGAACACAATCCCGGCGAAGAGATGGGCTGGTTCTGGAGCCTGCGCGAACTGCCCGAAATGCCGCACGCCGGCCATCTGGCCCAGGTGCTCGCGCAGCACGACTTCCAGGAAGCCTTCAAGAACTACCGCGACCTGCAGTTCCTGGCCAACAACCTGCAGTCCTGGCAGGACAACCTCGGCGTGTTCCACGACATGCTCGAGCACCGCAGTCGTGCCTATGCCGAGCGGCTGCCGCAGATCCTCGCGCGTGCCCAGCAGACTGGCAACGGGCTGCAGGCGCTGCAGCAACGGCATGACGAGCTGGCGGCGGCGCTGCAGCAGGCGGAAACCACTGCCGACGGCAGGGCGCTGGCCGATGCCCGGCAGCGGGAGCTGCTGGCGCGACTGCAGCGCGTGCGGGCAACCCTTGATCGTCTCGCAACAGAGCCCGAAGCGCAGCCCGCGCGCGAGCGCTATCGCCTGGCTGCCGGGGTGCTCGATTGGGAACTGGCCCAGGAGTTCACGCCGCGCTTGTGGGCGGCGAGGAAGGCCTTCCGCGAGATCGCTGCGCAGGTCGAACAGGCACGCGAGCGCGAGGCCGCACTGGCGCAGGCGCAGCGCGACGAGCCGCAGCGCTTCGCCGAATTTGCGGCGCGCATCCCGACGCTCGATGCGCGCATACGCGCCCTGGCGCCGCGCGTGCTGGCGCTGACCCAGGAGCAGCAACAGGTCGTCGAGGGTCTGGCCGTGGCCGAGCTGGCGCGCCAGAAGGACAGGCTCGCGGCCTACGCGACACAGGCGCGCTTCGCGGTGGCGCAGCTCTACGACCACGCCAAGCTCAAGCAGGAGGGCGATCATGCGGCCGGGAAGTAGCCTGCTGCTGGTCGCGGCGCTGACGCTCGGCGCCTGCTCGTTCGGCGGCCGCCAGAAGGGCACGCCCGACAACGCGCCGACGCTCAAGAGCCTGGCCGAGCGCCAGGTCGAGATCGGCGCCGACCCGGGCATAGAGGCGAACGAAGAGCAGACCATCGCCGCGTATCGCAAGTTCCTGGAAGTGGCACCGAATGCGCCCCAGCGCTCCGAGGCCATGCGGCGACTCGGTGACCTGGAGATGGACCTCGCCGACAGCCGGTCGGCCTCCGGCGAGGCGGCCACGCCGACAGGCGCACCCGACTATCGGGCCGCCGTTGCGCGCTACCAGGACTACCTCAAGGCCCACCCGAAGGACCCCGGCAACGACCGCGTGCTGTATCAACTGGCCCGCGCCCACGAGCAGAGCGGCGAGCTGGAGACCGCGCTGGCGGTACTGGACCGGCTGGTGGCCGACTACCCCGACACGGCCTACCGCGACGAGGCCCACTTCCGCCGCGGCGAGCTGCTGTTCACCGCGCGTGCCTATCCGAAGGCGGAGACTGCTTATCAGGCGGTGCTGGCCGGCGACGAGCACGGGCCGTATCGTGAACGTGCGCTCTACATGCATGGCTGGTCGCTGTTCAAGCAGGGCCAGCTCGAGGAGTCGCTGCGGTCGTTCTTCGGTGTGCTCGACCTGAAGATCGCCGGGCGCGAAGGCGAGGTCGAACTGGAAAGCGTCGAAGGCCTGAGCCGCGCCGACCGCGAACTGGTCGAAGACACCTTCCGCGTGGCGAGCCTGTCGCTGCAGAACCTGCAGGGGGCCGAATCGATCCCTGTCTACATGGACACCGACGCGCGGCGCTCGTACGAGTTCCGCGTCTACCAGCAGCTCGGCGAGCTCTACATTCGGCAGGAGCGCATCAAGGACGCTGCCGATACGCTGGGCGCGTTCACCCGGCGGCACCCGTTGCATGCGCAGGCGCCGGTGCTGCAGGCGCGCGTGATCGACATCTACGAGCAGACCGGCTTCGCGACCCTGGCGCTCGAAGCGAAGAAGGACTACGTCGGCCACTACGGCGTCGACAGCGAGTTCCGCCGTGCCAACCCGGCCGGTTGGGAGAAGGCGCAGCCGCTGGTGAAGACGCATCTCTCCGAGCTGGCTCGCCACTACCACGCGAGTGCCCAGAAGAGCAAGAACAGCGCCGACTACCAGGAGGCGATCCGGTGGTATCGCGTCTACCTGACGTCGTTCCCGACCGATCCCGATGCGCCGCAGAACAATTTCCTGCTGGCCGAACTGCTGTACGAAGATGCGCGCTACGACGAGGCGGCGGTCGAGTACGAAAAGGTCGCCTACGACTATCCGTCCCACGCACGCAGCGCCGATGCCGGCTACGCGGCCTTGCTCAGCTATGCCGCGCAGCAGAAGAAGCTCGGCGCAGCGGCAGGCCAGCCGCTGCAGCGCACGGCCGTCGACAGCGCGCTGCGTTTCGCCCAGGCTTTTCCGGCCGATACGCGGACCGGCGTCGTGCTGACCGATGCTTCCGAGAAGCTCTATGCACTGAACGACGGCGAGCGCGCCGCCGAAGTTGCGCAACAGGTGCTGGCACTCGACCCGCCGGCGGCCGACGCGCAGCGCCGCGTCGCCTGGACGGTGGTGGCGCACACCGCGTTCGAGCGCTCGCGCTTCGGCGTGGCCGAACAGGCGTATGCGCAGGTGCTGGCCTTGACGCCCGCCAAGGAGCCCGGACGCAAGGACCTGGTCGAACGCCAGGCCGCGGCGATCTACAAGCAGGGCGAGCAGGCCCGCGAAGCCGGCCAGGCGCGCGAGGCCGTGGCGCACTTCGAGCGCATCGCCGCGGTGGCGCCCGAATCGGCGGTGCGGGCCACGGCGCAGTACGACGCGGCTGCGTCGCTGATCGCGCTGAAGGACTGGGGCGGCGCTGCACGTTCGCTGGAGGACTTCCGCCGGCGCTACCCCGATCACCCGCTGCAGGCGGACGTGCCGGGCAAGCTGGCGGCGGTCTATCTGGAGCAGCAGCAGTGGGCACCCGCGGCCGGCGAATTCGAGCGCATCGCCGCGAGCCACAAGGACGCGACGCTTGCGCGCGAAGCGCAATGGCAGGCGGCCGGCCTGCACGAGAAGGCGGCCGAGCAGTCCGGCTCGCGTGCCGGGGCCGTCAAAGCCTACGAGCGCTACCTGAAGCAGCATCCTCAGCCGCTGGAGCCGGCCGTCGAGGCACGCTGGCGCCTGGCGCGACTGGCCAAGGCCGACGGGCAGGGCGCGCGCGAGCTGTCGTGGATGAAAGAGGTGTTGCAGGCCGACCAGAACGGCGGGGCGGCCCGTACGCCGCGCACGCGAGCCCTCGGTGCGATGGCGGCGCTCGCGTTGGCGCAACCGGCCTTCGACGACTACCGCAAGGTGGCGCTGGTCGAGCCGCTGGCCAAGCAGCTCAAGCTGAAGAAGGCCAGGATGGAGACGGCACTGAAGGCCTATGCGGCGGCGGCCGACTACGGCGTGGCGGAGGTGACCACCGCCGCGACCTTCCACATCGCATCGATCTACCAGGACTTCGGCCAGGCCATGCTGAAGTCGCAGCGGCCCAGGCGCTTGTCCAAGCTCGAACTGGAGCAATACAACGTGATGCTCGAGGAACAGGCCTATCCGTTCGAGGAAAAGGCGATGGAGCTGCACGAGGTCAATGCCCGCCGCGCTGCGGCCGGCATCTACGACGAATGGGTGCAGCGCAGCTTCACGGCCCTGGCGCAACTGCAACCGGTGCGCTACGGCAAGGCCGAACGCGCGGAAGGGGTGATCGATGCGATCCGCTGATGGCGTCGGACACCGTCGACTCGTCGGCTTGCTGCTTGCGGGGGCGGCTGCCGTGTCGGGTTGCGCCTCGATGTGGACACCCGGGGTGCAGCCGGCGGCGGCGCCCGCTGCACCCGCGGCATCTTCGCCGGCTCCCGGGGCGGCCCCGTCGACCGTGCAGGCTCAGCCCGCCGCGGCAGACCCTGCGGCACAGCGCCTGTTCGACGAAGCACGCCGTGCCCTGGCCGCCGGCCGCACCGAGCAGGCCGAGCAGGGCTTCCGGGCGCTGACCCGTTCGCATCCCGACCTGGGGGGCCCGCATGCGAATCTCGGCCTGATCTACCGCCGTGCCGGCAAGCTCGACCAGGCGGTGGCCGAACTCGAAACCGCCGTGCGCCTGAGCCCGCAGCAGCCGGTGTACTTCAACCAGCTCGGCATCGCCTACCGGCACAAGGGCGCGTTCGCCAAGGCACGCGAAGCCTACGAACGGGCCATCGGGCTGAACGCCGGCTATGCCGACCCGCACCTCAACCTCGGCATCCTGCACGACCTGTACCTCGGCGAGGGCCCCCGGGCGCTGGAGCTGTACGACCGCTACCTGGCGCTGTCGGGCGGCGACGCCACCGTCGCGAAGTGGGTGGTCGAACTGAAGAACCGCAAGCCGGCGCCGGTCACCGTGAGCCGCAAGGAGAAGGAATGAGACCCGCTGCCGTGCTGATGCTGCTGCCGCTGCTGGCGGCGCCCGTGTCCGCGCAGGACCGCGCCGACATCGACCGCACCCAGATCATCGGCAACCGCGAGCTGCCCAAGGTGCTCTACATCGTGCCCTGGAAAAAGCCGCTGCCCGGCGAGTTGTCCGGGCGCCCGGTCGAAAGCGTGCTCGACGAGGCGCTGGCGCCGGTCGACCGCGACGTGTTCCGCCGCAACGTGCACTACGACGCCCAGATCCGGGCCCGCAGTGCAGCCCCGTCCCCGTCCATCAAGTAAACACAACACCATCGTCGTTTAGGAGAGTAGCCGATGAATGTCTTCGAGTTCGCCGTCAAGTTCGTCCAGGACAGCGGCATGTTCATCTACATCAGTATCCTCATCATGGCGGTGGGCCTGGCCATCGCGATCGAGCGCTACGTGTTCCTGCAGCGTGCGCGCAGCCAGAACCGCAAACTGTGGACACAGGTGCTGCCGATGCTGCAGAACGGCAAGTTCAAGGACGTCTACAGTCTGACGTCCGACTCGGATGCGGCGATCGGCAAGATCGTCAGCAACGGGTTGTCGCGCATGCAGAGCCCCTCGCGCCGTGAGGACATCGATGCGGCCATGGAGGAGGGCATGATGGAGATCGTGCCGCGGCTGGAGAAGCGCACGCACTACATCGCCACCTTCGCCAACGTCATCACGCTGGTCGGCCTGCTGGGCACCATCGTCGGCCTGATCAAGGGCTTCACCGCGGTGGCGCAGGTCAACCCGGCCGAGAAGGCCGAGATGCTGTCGGCGTCGATCTCGATCGCGATGAACAACACCGCCTTCGCGCTGATGGTGGCGATTCCGTTCCTGCTGATCCATGCCTTCCTGCAGGCGCGCACCAGCGAGATCGTCGACGGGCTCGAAGCGGCCAAGATCAGCTTCCTGAACGTCGTGCAGCGCATCAAGGCCGAGACCGCGCCGGCGAAGTGACTGCCATGGCCGTTCGCCGCCTCCGCAAACACCCGGCCGCGCTGGAAGTCACCGCGTTCATCAACCTGATCGTGGTGCTGGTGCCGTTCCTGCTGTCGACGGCCGTCTTCACACGGCTGTCGGTGCTCGAGCTCACGTTGCCCGCGCAGTCTTCGGGCGTCGAGCAGCTGAAGGTCAACGACCTGAAGCTCGAGATCGTGATCCGCCCCGACGCGCTCGAGGTGGGGGACCGCATCGGCGGGTTGATCCAGCGCATTCCCAATGTCGAGACCGGCTACGACGTGCAAGCCTTGTCCAGCCTGATGGTGCAGATCAAGCAGCGTTTTCCCGACGCGAAGGCGGCCACCGTGCTGGCCGGCCCCGACACGCCCTATGACGCGCTGGTGCAGGTGATGGACGCAGCGCGCGCGGCCTACACGGCGCAGGGCAAGGAGCTGATCTCCACGGAGCTGTTCCCCGACATCTCGATCGGCGACGCACCGGTTTCGAGGAAATAGGTGCCGCGATGAAACTGACACCGCTGCAAAAGCGCGCCGAACGGCGCGATCGCAACCAGTCGCACGTCGACATGAACCTGGTCGCGCTGATCGACATCTTCACGATCCTGATCTTCTTCCTGCTGTCCAGCGCCACCGGCGTCGAGATCCTGGCGAGCCCGAAGGCGGTGAAACTGCCGCAGTCGACCGCCGAGACGGCGCCGCGCGAGACCATCGTCGTCGTGGTCAGTGCCGACGAGATCCTGGTCGACGGCCGGCGCGTCGCGGGCGTGTCCGAGGTCATGGGCACCGAAGGCGACCTGATCGCGCCGCTGAAGGCCGAGCTGGACGTGCTGCGCAGCAGCCGCAAGGTGATCCGCGAGGAGAACGAGGCGTTGAGCAAGGCCGTCACGATCATGGGCGACAAGCAGATTCCCTACCGCCTGCTGCGCAAGGTGATGTACACGGCCGCACGCGCCGACTTCACCGACGTGTCGTTCGCGGTGATCAAGAAGTACGAGGCATCATGAGCGCCGCCACCAGCGTGTCCTTCCGCGTCTCGGTGCTGCCTTGGGCCATCTCGCCCGAGGACCAGGCGCGCTTTCGCCGCATCCTGCAAAGCGTGCTCGGCATCAGTGCCATCCTGTGCCTGCTGTTCCTGTTGTGGCCGCGGCCGGTGGAAGACCGCACGCAGCCGCAGGACCTGCCGCCGCGCATCGCGAAGATGGTGCTCGAGCGCGAGCTGGCTCCCCCGCCGCCTCCGCCGCCGCTCGCCAAGCGCGACGCGGCACCCGAGGTGGCCGCGCCGACCACCGCGCCGCGTGACCGCAAGCCCGAGCCGAACAAGCCCGCCACCGTGAAGAACCCGGTGGTCGAGGCCCGCAACCCGCAGGCCGGCAAGCCGCCGGGTGAGGTCGGCGAGGCGCGTCGTCGCGCGGCCGGGGTCGGCCTGCTGGCGATGAAGAACGATCTGGCTGAACTGCGCGGTGCACCGGTGGCGGTGCAGCTGAAGCAGGACATCACGCCGGGCAAGGGCGTGGGGACAGGCGTCGGAGTCGGAGTCGGTGCCGGCACCGACCCGGGCGTTCCGACGCGCGCGCTGATCACTTCCAACGCGGCCGGCGGCAGTGGCGGCATCAACACTGCGGCCTACAGCCGCAACACCGGCGGCGGCGGCCTCGCGGGCCGCGCGACGACCCTGGTGGAAGGCGTGGCAGGTGGCGGCGGCGGCGGTGGTCCGGGCGTCGGCGGCGTTCGAGGCGACGGCACCGGTACGGGCACGGGCACAGGCCGTGGCGCCGGAGGCTCCGTCCAGCGCAGCGGCAGCGGCAAGGCCTCGCGCTCGATCGAGGAGATCAAGCTGGTCTTCGAGCGCCACAAGGGCGCCATCTACGCGATCTACAACCGCGCGCTGCGCGAAGACCCAAGCCTGCAGGGCAAGGTGGTGCTGCAGCTGACGATCTCGCCGGCCGGCGAGGTGGTGAACTGTCGCGTCGTCTCGAGCGAACTGAACGCCGCCGAACTCGAAAGCAAGCTGCTCGCACGCGTGCGGCAGTTCGACTTCGGCGCGAAGGACGTCGAGCAGATGGTGGTCACCTGGCCGGTTGATTTCCTGCCGTCGTGATGTCCGGTCTGCCGCCGCCGAACGCGCCCGAGCTGCACCTGAGCGCGCGAGCGCTGGCATGCCGGCGCGGGCAGCGGCTGCTGTTCGGCGCGCTCGACTTCGAGCTGCGCGCCGGCGAACTGATCTGGGTGCGTGGGCGCAACGGCAGCGGCAAGACCAGCCTGCTGCGGCTGGCAGCGGGCCTGGCCACGCCCGAGTCGGGCGAACTGCGGCGTCATGCCGGCCGGCTGGTGTTCGTCGGCCATGCCAACGCACTGAAGGACGAGCTCACGGTGGCGCAGGCGCTGGCCTTTCTGCTGCAACTACGCGGCCTTGCGGCCGACAGCGGCGCCGTGCAGGCGGCGCTCGACCGCCTCGGCATGGCAGCCCGGCGCGACGCGCCGGTGCGCAGCTTGTCGCAAGGGCAGCGCCGACGTGTCGCGCTGGCGCGGCTCGCCGCTGAACGGGAACCGGCTCCCTGGCTGCTCGACGAGCCGTTCGACGCACTGGATGTCGAGGGCGCCGAGCGGCTGAATGGCCTGCTCCTGCAGCATCGCGCACGCGGCGGCAGCGTCCTGCTGACCGGCCACCAGGGCCTGGACACCCAGCGCCTGCAGCCGCGCGAACTCGATCTAGGGCCCGTTAACACGACGGAGGGCTGATGCGTAGTGTTAACAGGCCCTACCGGTTGCACTGAACCCGATGCGAGCGCTGTTCCTCGCCCTGTACCTGCGTGACCTGCGCCTTGCCTTGCGCCGGCGCGCGGACCTGGGGCTGCCGCTGGTGTTCCTGGTGGCTGCGGCCAGCCTGTTCCCGCTCGCCGTCGGCCCCGAACCGGAACTGCTGCGGCGCACGGCTCCCGGGGTCGTATGGGCCTGCGCGCTGCTGGCCTCCATGCTGTCGGTGACGCAACTGCACGCCGGCGACCATGCCGACGGCTCGCTCGAGCAGATGCTGCTGGCCGGCCAGGGCGCGGCCGTGATCGCCGCTGCAAAGGCGGCCGCGCACTGGAGCGTCGCCGGCCTGCCGCTGGTGCTGCTGGCGCCGCTGGTGGGGGGGCTGCTCGGCATGCCGGCCGAACTGCTGCCGGTGCTGGCGCTGTCGCTGCTGCTCGGCACCCCGGTGCTGAGTCTGCTGGGGTCGCTTGCCGCCGCGCTGACGCTGGGCCTGCGCGGTGCGGCGTTGCTGGTGGTGCTGCTGGTGCTGCCGCTGTCGGTGCCGGCGCTGGTGTTCGGCACGGGCGCCGTCGCTGCCGCCGACGGCGGGCAGTCGCCCGGCGCGCACTTCTCGCTGATGGGCGCGCTGCTGATCGCCGCTGTGCTGACGACGGTGCCTGCCACCGCTGCAGCGTTGCGGCTGTCGATGGAGTAACCGCGCATGCGCTGGTCCACCTTTGCCGCACCGCCGCGCTTCTACGCGCTCGCCGGCGCACTGCTGCCCTGGCTGTGCGCCGCCGCCGCCGTGCTCGGCGCCGTGGGACTGTACATCGGCTTTTTCGTCGCGCCGACCGACGCTCAGCAGGGCGAGGTCTACCGCATCATCTTCATCCACGTGCCGGCGGCCTGGATGTCGATGCTGATCTATGTCGTGATGGCGGGGTGGGCCGCGGTGGGCTGGATGCTGAATGCCCGCATGGCCGACATGCTGGCGCGCGCGTTGGCGCCCACCGGTGCGATGTTCACCGCGCTGGCGCTCGCGACCGGTGCGTTCTGGGGCCAGCCGACCTGGGGCACCTGGTGGGTCTGGGACGCGCGGCTCACGTCCGAGCTGATCCTGTTGCTGCTCTACCTCGGCTATATCGCGCTCACCGAAGCACACGATGACCCGCGTCGCGGTGACCGTGCGGGTGCCATCCTGGCGATCGTCGGCGTCGTCAACGTGCCCATCGTCTACTTTTCGGTGCGGTGGTGGAACACGCTGCACCAGGGCGCGACCATCAGCTTCGACGCGGCGCCGAAGATGGCGGCCACGATGCTGGCCGCGATGCTGCTGATGACGGCGGCCTTCTGGGCCTACGCGATCGCGGTGGCCCTGGCGCGTGCACGCGCCATCGTGCTGGAACGCGAGGCGCGCGCCGGGTGGGTGCGCGACGCGTTGTCGAAGGAGGGACGGGCATGACCTGGGGCAGCGCAGCGGCGTTCTTCGACATGGACGGCCATGGGCTCTACGTCTGGGGGGCCTACGGCGTGGCCGTGGTGCTGATGGCGGTCGAGCCCTGGCTGGCGGTGCGTCGCCGCCGCCGGGCGGCGCGGCGGGCGACCGAGGCGCAGGACGAGGAAAGGCTGCGATGACGCCCCGGCAGCGTCGCGTGGCGATCGTGCTCGGCATCGTGGCGGCGCTGGCCGCGGCGACCGCCTTGGTGATCGATGCCTTGCGCAGCAACATGGTCTTCTACTATTCGCCGTCGCAGGTGGCCGCGCAGCAGGCGCCCGGCGGCCGGGCGTTCCGTGTCGGCGGGCTGGTGGCGCCGGGCAGCGTGCGGCGCGACGGCCTGCAGGTGCGCTTCGTGGTCACCGACACGGTGCAGATGCTGCCGGTGCGCTACGAAGGCCTGCTGCCCGATCTGTTCCGCGAAGGCAAGGGTGTGGTCGCACAGGGCCGCCTGGCAGCCGACGGCGTTTTCGTGGCGCAGGAAGTGCTGGCGAAGCACGACGAGAACTACATGCCGCCTGAAGCGGCCGACGCGCTGCAGCGTGCGGGGAAGGAGCAACCATGATCCCCGAGCTCGGCCAGGTGGCGCTGCTGCTCGCGCTCGCCGTGGCGCTGGTGCAGGGCAGCCTGCCGCTCGCTGGTGCATGGCGCGGCCGGCGCGACTGGATGTCGCTGGCGCGCCCGGCGGCCGACGTGCAGTGCGCGATGGTCACCGTTGCGTTCGGCTGCCTGGTCGCTTCCTTCGTGCGCAACGATTTCTCGGTGGCCTATGTCGCGGACCACTCCAACAGCGCCTTGCCGGTGGCCTATCGGGTGGCAGGCGCCTGGGGCGGCCACGAAGGCTCGCTGCTGTTGTGGGTACTGATGCTGGCGCTGTGGACCTTCGCGGTGGCGCGCTTCAGCCGCCACCTGCCGCCCTTGCTGGTCGCGCGCCTGCTCGCGGTGATGGCGTGGATCAGTACGGGTTTCCTGCTGTTCATGCTGCTGACCTCCAACCCGTTCGAGCGCTTGTCGCCGGTGCCCGCCGACGGGCAGGACCTGAACCCGCTGCTGCAGGACCCCGGCATGGTGGTCCATCCGCCGCTGCTGTACATGGGCTACGTCGGCTACTCGGTGGCGTTCGCGTTTGCGGTCGCGGCGCTGCTCGGCGGGCAGCTCGACGCGGCCTGGGCCCGCTGGGCGCGGCCGTGGACGACGGCGGCCTGGTGTTTCCTGACGCTGGGCATCATGGCCGGCAGCATGTGGGCCTACTACGTGCTCGGCTGGGGCGGCTGGTGGTTCTGGGACCCGGTCGAGAACGCGTCTTTCATGCCGTGGCTGGCCGGCACGGCATTGATCCACTCGCTGGCCGTCACAGAAAAGCGCGGTGCGTTCAAGGCGTGGACGGTGCTGCTCGCGATCCTCGTGTTTTCGCTGTCCTTGCTCGGCACCTTCCTGGTCCGCTCCGGTGTGCTGTCTTCGGTGCATGCCTTCGCGACCGACCCCGAGCGGGGGCTGTTCATCCTGGGCTTCCTGGTGCTGGTGGTCGGCGGTTCTCTGGCCCTGTATGCGTGGCGCGCACCGAGGGTCGGGCTCGGGGCGCGCTTCGGCATCGTCTCGCGCGAATCGATGCTGCTGGCCAACAACGTGCTGTTCGTCGTCGCGACGCTGACGGTGCTGCTCGGCACGCTGTACCCGCTGTTGCTCGACGCCCTGGGCCTGGGCAGGATCTCGGTCGGGCCGCCGTACTTCGAGGCGGTATTCGTGCCGCTGATGGTGCCGGTCGTGCTGCTGCTGGGCCTGGGGCCGCTGGCCCGCTGGAAACAATCGAGCCTGCCGCAGCTGCTGCAGCGCCTGCGCTGGGCCGCGGCGCTGAGCGTCGGCGCGGCCCTGGCGGCGGGCTGGCTCGCGGGGCTCGTCACGCTCGGCGCAACGCTGGGCTTCACGATGAGCTTCTGGATCGTCGCGTCGATCTCGACCGACCTGTGGGAACGGCTGGGCGGCTCGCCGGGCGCGTGGCGGCAGCTGCCGCGCGCAACGGTCGGCATGCTGCTCGCGCACCTTGGCGTTGCGGTGTTCGCCTTCGGTGTGTCTGCGGTCTCGACCTACCAGCTGGAGCGTGACGTCAGGCTCGGCATGGACGACAGCGCCGATCTCGCGGGCCACGTGTTCACCTTCCGCGGCGTGCGCGAAGTGCACGGGCCGAACTACCGCGCCGTGCAGGCACTGATCGACGTCACGCGCCGCGGCCGGCTCGAAGCGCAGCTGACCCCCGAAAAACGCGTCTATCGCGTGCAGCGCAGTCCGATGACCGAAGCGGCGATCGACCGCGGCGTCACGCGCGACCTTTACGTCTCGCTCGGCGAGCCGGTCGACGGTGGCGCCGCGTGGATCGTGCGCATCTACATCAAGCCGTTCGTCAACTGGATCTGGGCCGGCTGCGTGCTGATGGCGCTGGGGGGGGCCGTGGCGGCGAGCGACCGGCGCTACCGGCGCCGCAAGGACCTCGCGGCGACGCAAGGGGCGGGCGCATGAAGCGGCTGCGCTTCGTGCTGCCGCTGGTGCTGTTCGCGCTGCTGGCCGTGTTCTTGTGGCGCGGCCTGGCACTCGACCCACGTGCCGTGGCGTCGCCGCTGATCGGCCGGCCGGCCCCGGCGTTCACGTTGCCGCGGCTCGACGATGCGTCGCAGACGCTGCGGCGCGACGACCTGCACGGGCGCGTGTGGGTGCTCAACGTGTGGGCCTCGTGGTGCGTGGAGTGCCTGCGCGAGCACGCCTTGCTGGTCGAGTTCTCGCGCATGAACGGCGCGCCGCTGATCGGCCTGAACTACAAGGACCGGCGCAGCGAGGCGCTGGCGTGGCTGGGTCGGCACGGCAATCCGTACCAGGCCTCGCTGTTCGATGCCGACGGCCGCGTCGGCATCGATTTCGGCGTCTACGGCGTGCCCGAAACCTTCGTGATCGACCGCGAAGGGCGGGTCCGCTTCAAGCATGTCGGCCCGTTGACGGCCGAGTTGCTGCGCACGCGCATCGTGCCGCTGCTGAAAGAGCTCGATGTTTGAACGGTGGCCGGGCGTCGCGCTGCTCGTTGCGGCTTGCCTGGCGGGGCCGGCGCGCGCTGTCGACGCCGCATCGGTGGCCGGCGACGTTGCGGTGGAGGTGCGCGTGAAGCAGATCGCCTCGCAACTGCGCTGCCTGGTCTGCCAGAACGAGTCGATCGCCGAGTCGAGTGCCGATCTTGCGCAGGATCTGCGCGCCCAGGTGCGGCGCATGCTGGCCGAAGGCCGCAGCGAAGAGGACATCGTGCAGTACATGACCGAGCGCTATGGCGATTTCGTGCTCTATCGTCCGCCGTTGAAGGCGAGCACGCTGGTGCTGTGGTGCGGCCCCTTCGTGTTGCTGTTCGGCGGCGGGTGGTGCCTGTACGCGATGCTGAAGCGGCGCGCAGGCCTGGGCGACGAGCACTTCGAGCCGGATCCGGCCGACGACGATCGGGGGGCAGCGCCATGACGGGTTTTATCGTCGCAGCGGTGGCGCTCGGCCTGCTGACCCTCGGCGGGCTCGCGCGGCCGCGCTGGTCGGCGGTGCCGGCCGAGCGGCCCTCGGCCTTGCTGCTCTGCGGCCTGGGGGCGGCGGTGACCGCTCTCGCGGTCGGCGGCTATCTCGCCATCGGCTCGCCCGCGCAGCTGGTGGCCACCGCGCCTGCACCGGCGGCGGCGCAGGCGCGCCCGGTCGGCGAGCAGCTGGAAGCGACGGCCCAGGACCTGCAACGCCAGCTGGCGCAGCGCCCGGACGACGCCGGCACCTGGGCGCTGCTGGCGCGCGCGCAGGCAGCGCTCGGCCGCGGAGGACCGGCAGCCGAGGCGCTGGAGCGCGCGGCCGCGCTGCGCCCGCAGGACGCCGGCCTGTTGGCCGATCACGCGGACTTCATCGCGCGCCTGCAGGGGCCGAGCCTGGCCGGCGAGCCGACCCGGCTGCTCGAGCGCGCGCTGGCGATCGACCCGGATCACCCCAAGGCGCTGGCACTGGCCGGGGCGGCGGCTTTCGACCGGGGTGCGTTCGAGCTCGCCGCCCGGCACTGGGAGCGCCTGGCCGACGTGCAGCAGCACGACACGGTGCTCGCGCAGCAGGTGCGTGCGCGCGTCGAGCAGGCGAAGCAGCGGGCCGCAGGCGGGGGCGCGACCGGCGCGCACGTGAGCGGAGTCGTGACACTGGCGCCCGGGCTGCGCGCTCGGGTCGCTCCCGACGACACGCTGTTCGTCCATGCGCGCGCGGTCGACGGACCGCCGGGCGCACCGGTGGCCGTCCTGCGCAAGCAGGTCCGGGACCTGCCATTGCAGTTCACGCTCGACGACCGGCATGCGATGTCGCCCGAGGTCCGTCTGTCGAACGTGGCGCGCGTGGTGATCGGCGCTCGCATCTCGCGCAGCGGCGACGCCATGCCGCGCGCGGGCGACCTGCAAGGCAAAGCGCCCACCGTGGCGGTGGGCGCGAGCGGGGTGCAGGTGGAGATCGGCGAGGTCGTCGGTCAGTGACGACCTGCACCGGCCCGCATCACAGGCGGGCTGCCTGCATGTAGCGGTCGAACTGGGCTTCGGTGAAGCGGAACCAGAGGTTCTGGTCGCGGCGGAAGGCCGCGTAGTCGCTGTAGATCTTCTTCCACGACGGGTTCTTCGCGGACAGCTCCGAGTACAGCGCCATCGACTCCTTGAAGGCCGCATCCATCGCATCCTTCGGGAAGGCCGTGAGCTTGACCTTCTGCGCCACCAGCTGCTTCAGCGCCTGCGGATTGCGGCCGTCGTACTTGGCCTGCATGTCGAGGTGGGCATGAGAGGACGCAGCTTCGATGATGGCCTTGTACTCGGCAGACAGGCCGGCGTGGGCCTTGGTGTTGACGTAGAACGCGAGCTCCAGGCCGCCTTCCCACCAGCCCGGGTAGTAGTAGTAGGGCGCAACCTTGAAGAAGCCGAGCTTGAGGTCGTCGTACGGGCCGATCCACTCGGCCGCGTCGATGGTGCCCTTTTCCAGCGCCTGGTAGATCTCGCCGCCGGGAATGTTCTGCGGCACGCCACCCAGGCGCTCGATCACCTTGCCGGCGAAGCCGCCGACGCGGAACTTCAGGCCCTTCATGTCGGCCAGCGTCTTGATCTCCTTGCGGAACCAGCCGCCCATCTGCGCACCGGTGTTGCCGCCGGAGAAGTTGATGATGTTGTACTGCGCGTAGAACTCGCGCATCAGCTTCATGCCGTTGCCTTCGTGCATCCAGGCCGTCATCTGGCGCGAATTCATGCCGAAGGGGATGGCGCCGCCGATCGCGAAGGTGTCGTCCTTGCCGAAGAAGTAGTAGGGCGCCGTGTGGGCGATCTCGACGGTGCCGTTCTGCACGCCGTCGACGACGCCGAACGGGGGCATCAGCTCACCGGCGGCATGCACCGTGATCTGGAACTTGCCCCCGCTCATCTCGTTGACCTTCTGCGCGAACACCTCGGCGCCGCCGTAGATGGTGTCGAGCGTCTTCGGGAAGCTGGAGGCGATGCGCCAGCGCAGGCTGGCCTGCGCATGCACCACCGCGGGCGCGACGCCAGCGGCGAGCACGCCGGCCAGGCCGGTACTGCGAATGAAGGAGCGACGTTCCATGGGTACTGTGTTCCTCTGTGGTTGGTGTGGTCGATGCGAGCGAAGCATCGCGGGCGCTGCGCCGCAGCGCCTGGAAAAATTCTAGGCAGGCGTGCCGCTGCGCCCCAGAGGAATAGTCCTGCTCGCGGAACTACGTAGGAGGGTCGAATTTTTAGGTGCCGTTCAGGCGGGTTGTGCTTGGAACCAGGCGCTGCGCGCGGGCCGCGGACGGCGTTTGCAACACCTGCTTCGAGCTTCTTTACGTTGCGGCCGCGTCGGTTTGCAGACCGCTGCCGAGAATCGCTGCACGCCGGTCGATAGAACGGCGAAGGAGCCACGATGAATTCCCGGACACTCAGAGCCTGCGCCGTCGTGCTGCTGGCGATCACCACCAGCCTGCCGGCTGCGGCCGGGCCGCTGCGCGAGCGCCTGGCGCAACGGCGCGAGGCCGCCCGCCATGCGGACGCCGAGGGCATCGCCTTGCCGACCGGCGTGACGCTGCACCGCGACCTGTCTTACGGCCCGGACAAGGCGCAGCGCATCGACGCCTATGTGCCCGCAGGCGTGCAGGGGGCGCCGGTGCTGTTTCTCGTGCATGGGGGCGGCTGGCGGCATGGCGACAAGGCGCACGCCGCGGTGGTGCAGCACAAGGTGGAACATTGGACAGCCCGCGGCCACGTGGTCGTCTCGACCAACTACCGCATGCTGCCCGAAGCCGACCCGCTGCAGCAGGCGCGCGACGTGGCGCGAGCGCTGGCGTTCGCCCAGCGGCAAGCTGCCTCATGGGGTGGCGACGCCGGCCGCTTCGTGGTGATGGGGCATTCGGCGGGCGCCCATCTGGTGGCGCTGCTCGCGTCCGACCCGGCGCTGCCGCGCGGCGAAGGTGCGCAGGAGTGGCTCGGCACCGTCTCGCTCGACAGTGCGGCGCTCGATGTGGTGGCAACGATGGAAGGGCGGCACCCGAAGCTGTACGACGAGGCCTTCGGCACCGACCGCGACTTCTGGATCGCGACATCGCCGGCGCATCGTCTGCCGGCGTCGAAGGCCACGCCGCGGCCGATGCTGCTGGTGTGCTCGTCGCGCCGCGAGCAAGTGTGTCCGCAGGCGCGCGACCATGCCGGCAAGCTGCGCGCACAGGGCGGCGTAGCGGTGGTCTTGGAGCAGCCTTTGACGCACCGCGAGATCAACCAGCAGCTCGGCCTGCCCGGGCGCTACACCGAGCAGGTCGACCGCTTCATCGACGGCTTGCTGCGCTGAGGGCTCAGTGGTGCTCGTGGCCGGCGGGGGTGGGTGCCGGCGTGGCGGCCGGTGCGGCCGGGGTTTCGACCTTCACCTCGACGGTCACCTCGCCGGCGCGTTCGAACTTCAGGATCAGCGGCACACGGTCGCCGGTCTTCAGCGGCGCCTTCAGGCCGGTGAACATGATGTGCAGGCCGCCCGGTTTCAGCTCGACCGTCTGGCCGGCCGGCAGCGGCAGCTCGTCCATCTCGCGCATGCGCATCACATGGCCGTCCATCGTCATGCTGTGCAGTTCGGTGGACGCGGCCACGTCCGAGCGTGCCGACAGCAGCTTGTCGGCAGCCCGGCCGCGGTTCTCGATCTTCAGGAAGGCACCGCCGGCAGTCTGCCCGGCGACGGTCGGGCGCGCCCATGGATGGCCGATGTGCAGGTCGCCGACCTTGTAGCTGTGCGCGGCGACGGGCAGGACGACGGCCGCAAGCGAGGTGGCGAGCAGGGCAGAGAAGCGGGACATGGGGAAATCCTTTCGAAATGAGCGGGGTCGCATCGGGCAGCCGGGCGCGCGGCTGTCGGGTGCGGCGATGAATTCGGTATGAGCGGCGTGCGCGAAGGCACGCGACAAGGGTGTTCAGGGGAGGCCAGGCGCAAGACGCAGGCAGTCTCGGCACACGCGGGGCAGAACGCGCGCGGCTACGTGGCGCCGTTCACGCGCGCGCTGGCGGGCCGTGTTTGAGCCGCATCACCCATCGAAGATTCTTGTCGAGCGTGGCCAGCGGGGGCCCGAGCACCGGCAGCCGTGGCCGCGAGGCCGCCGCTGGCGCATCGAGTGCCGCCTCTGCTGATGTTGCGCCTGCCAGCGCGAGCAGGCCGGTCAGGACGCAGTGGCTGTCTCCGTGCAGCGTGCGGGTGTCATGGCCCTGGCCGTCGTCGGCATCGAGCGCGGCGGCCTCTTCCCCCTGCACGACCGTCCTGACGCCGTAGACGGTACAGATCTCGACCAGCGTGCGCCCCTGGACCTGCGCCGCTGCAGCCGCCAGCAGCGGCACCGCTGCCTTCAGCAGCAACGATGCGGCGACAGCCCAGAAGGCGCAGCGGGTGGACCAGGAACGCAAGGACATATGGGGGGCGATTGTGCCTCAGCCGACGCGCCATCATGCAGGGCCGGCGCGGCGGCGCGGCGGCGGTTATTTGCAGCAACGCCACTCCGCTTATTCACACATTTCCTTGCGAAAGCGGCGTGGATTCTCCGTTATTCGCACCGGTGCACGGGTATCGGTCGGCGTTGCGCGGTGTGGCGGCAAGGGGGTACCCGGTGCGATCGGTTCGCAGAAATGCAAATGCCCGCACAGGGCGGGCATTTAACCACCGCTGCGGCTGCAGCAGATGGGCTCAGATCGCCAGTTGGTCGAGGCTTTTGCCGGAGGCCAAGGCCTGCTCCACCCATTTCGGTTGACGGCCGCGGCCGGTCCAGGTTTCACCGGTGGCCTGATTGCGGTATTTCGGCGCGACCTTGCTGCCCTTGGTGGCGCTGGCTTTGCCGCCGCTGCCTGCCTTGCCGGCAATGTCCGCGACGCTGAGGCCATATTGCGACATCAGCGAACGGATCTGAGCGATCGCGTCGGAAAGCTCCTGTTTACGCGCGTTCTCGATTTGCTTTTCGAGGTCGGCTTTCTGTGCAAGAAGTTCCTGGTAGGTGGCCATGCGAATATGCTCGAAAAATGGTTGGGGAGGGGAAATTCGTACGACGGGATAATAGCCGCGGCTTTATGACGCTGCAAGTCGCAACGAAGAAAATTGCAGCCCGCGGCGGGGCGCCGGGTTCGATGAAATTCGGTTTCTCGTGTAACCGTGTCGCCGGCCGAAATTGACGTCTCCGAAGCGATTCCGGCCCGGCACGGGCGTGGGTTTCAGTTTCCCAGGTGCTCGCGTATGCCGGCCAGAAACGCCGGCAGGGATATCGGTTGGGTCCAGTGGCCGCCGAAACCCGAGCGCAACGCCTGCTCGTGATCTTCGGGCAGGGCCGCGGCCGTGACGGCGATGCCGCTGTCGACCACTTCGTACTGGGGCGCACCGCGTGCGGCGGTGGCCGGGCTGCGGGTCGACAGCCTGTCTCCAGAGCTCGCGCGGCGAAGGGCGCCCTGCCGAAGCGTGGCCCAGCAGCCGGTACATGCCGTCGTTCGACTCGGCATGTCTGGTTCGCAGATCGTATTTCCAGAGGCCCACGCGGGTGACGGCGGCGGCCAGCGCCAGCCGCTCCAGCGCGCTGCGAGCGAAGACGCGCTTTCCTGCAAGGGATCTGGGGGACGCCGTACTGGTGTGCTGTCTCGCCAACCCTTGGAAGCAGTTCAGGCGAACTCGACGCAAAAAAAAGAAAAACGCCCGCGCGGCGAACCGGGCGGGCGTCTTTCGACGGACGTGAAAGGCCGCTTACTTGTAGCCGACGCGATCGAGCATCTGCTGCACCTTGCCCTGGTTGGCGCCGACCACAGAGATCGGGATCAGCTCGGTCTTGAACTCGCCCAGTGCGTCGAGGGCCGGGTTGGGCACCTTGACGGAGCGCACGGCCGGGTACTCGTTGTTGCCGTTGGCGAAGTAGGTCTGCGCCTCGGGGCTGGACAGGTACTCGAGGAACTTGACCGCCGCTTCGCGGTTCTTTGCGTAGCGAGCCACCGCACCGCCGGCGATGTTGACGTGCGTGCCCCAGCTCTGCTGGTTCGGGAACACCACGCCGACCTTTTCCATCACCGCGCGGTCTTCCGGCTTGGTCGAGCGCATCAGGCGGGCGACGTAGTAGCTGTTGGACACCGCAATGCCGCATTCGCCGCTGGCGACCGCCTTGATCTGGTCGGTGTCGCCGCCCTTCGGGTCGCGCGCCATGTTCGCCACGACACCCTTGGCCCAGGCTTCGGCCTTCTCGGCACCGAGATGCTCCATCAGCGCACCGAACAGCGACAGGTTGTACGGGTGCGAGCCGGAACGGGTGCAGACCTTGCCCTTGTTCTTCGGGTCGGCCAGTTCCTCGTAGGTGTCGGCGTCGTCACGCTTGACGGTGGCCTTGTTGTAGACGATCACGCGGGCGCGGGTCGAGAAGCCGTACCACTGCGAGCCTTGGCCCTTGTCTTCGCTGCGCAGTGTTTGCGGGATGCGCTCGTCGAGCACGCGCGAGCGCACCGGTTGGAACAGGCCGTCCTGTTCGGCACGCCACAGGCGGGCGGCGTCGACCAGCAGGATCACGTCGGCAGGGCTGGCCTCTCCTTCGCTCTTCAGACGGGCGAGGATGCCGGCATCGTCCGCATCGACGCGGTTGATCTTGATACCGGTCGCCTTCGTGAAGTTCTCGTAGAGCGCTTCGTCGGTCTGGTAGTGGCGGGCCGAGTAGAGGTTCAGTTCCTGCGCCTGAGCGGCAGGGGCCTGCAATGATGCGGCGAGCGCGAACAGCGTCAACGGGGCGGCGAAGCGGCGGACCATGGGATCTCCTTTTCCTGGACAGCGCGCATTGTAAGCACGAACAAGAATGATTCTCACGATCAAATCAAGGAAAAGGAATTTCACCCCAGGGCGCTTTGTGTGACTTTTGCCGCTTGCAGTGCCGAACCGGCGTCTCGAAGATGCGCGTCGTGAGCAGCCGTCCCACCCCCCGACCCGCTGGCGGCAAGCCGCATGTGCGCCGCCATGCCAAGAGCAGTCTGCTGCCGGCGCTCGAGTGGCAGCCGCGCGCCTTGCTGGTAGGTTGCGAGACGCACGAGCGGCTCTACCTGCGCACCCGCCTCAGTCTGCACCGCGTCGCTGTGCGCGAGGTGTGGACGGTCGAGCAGGCGATCGACCACTGTACCGAGCACGAGGTGCACCTGGTGTTCGTCGACGCCGACGTGCTGGGGGGACAGGTGCCGGGGCTGTGCCGGCAGCTGCGCCGGCCGCACCCTTGCTGGGCGCCTCCCCAGGTACTGCTGCTCGGTACCCCGGGCCAGGGCATGAAATGGCGCCTGCGTGGCGCCTTGACCGGCTCGCGCTGGCTGGCCAAGCCTTTGCATCCGCGCGAACTCGAGCAGCGCCTGCTGCGGCCGCTGCGGTTGGAGCAGCTGCCGGCCGCGCTGCGTCCGGCGTCGCTGTTCAACTGAGAGCGTGTGCTCAGTTGCTCGGCGGGACGTAGCCCGCCGGCTGTTCGGCACCTTCGCCGAAGAAATAGCGCTCCATCTGACGTGCAAGGTACTGGCGGGCGCGCTGGTCGGCGAGATTCAGCCGGTTCTCGTTCACCAGCATCGTCTGGTGCTTGAGCCAGCCGGCCCAGGCTTCCTTGCTGACGTTGTCGTAGATGCGCTTGCCGAGCTCACCCGGGTAGGGTGCGAAGTCGAGGCCTTCGGCTTCCTTCTTCAAGTGAACGCATTGCACCATGCGGGCCATGGGGAACTCCTTGTATCTCGTGGGTTAGTAAGGGGGTGAGAGGCCTCGCGGCCCGTCACACAAGCTTCTTGACCAGCACCTGCGAACGCCGGTCCCAGTTGTACTTGCGCTTGCGTGCTTCGGGCAGCCAGTCGGGGTCGACCTGCTGGAAACCGCGCTTGATGAACCAGTGCATCGTGCGCGTCGTCAGCACGAAGATGCTTTGCAGCCCCATGGCCCTGGCACGCTGCTCGATGCGCTTGAGGATGCGTTCGCCGTCGCCCTGGCTCTGCACCTGGGGCGAGATGGTCAGCGCGGCCATTTCGCCGGTGCGGGCCTCGGGGTAGGGGTAGAGCGCGGCACAGCCGAAGATGACGCCGTCGTGCTCGATCACGGTGTAGCAGGACACGTCGCGCTCGATCTCGGTGCGCGAGCGCTTGACCAGCGTGCCGTCGCGCTCGAAGGGTTCGATCAGCTGCAGGATGCCGCCGACGTCGTCCGCCGTCGCCTCGCGCAGGCTTTCGAGTTTCTCGTCGACCACCATGGTGCCGATGCCGTCGTGCGTGTAGACCTCCATCAGCACGGCGCCGTCCACCGCGAACGGCAGGATGTGCGTGCGCTCGACACCGGCGCGACACGCCTTCACGCAGTGCTGCAGATAGAACGCGGTGTCGGTCGGCTGCGTCGGGGAGGGCAGCGACGCGAGCAGGCGCTCGGCCTCGGGCAGCGCGATCTCGGTGTCGATCGGGCTCTCCGGGTCGGCCTGGTTCTCGTGGATGCCGTCGATCTCGGTGAGGAACAGCAGCTTGTCGGCCTGTAGCGCGATCGCGGTGCTGGTGGCGACGTCTTCCATCGTCAGGTTGAACGCTTCGCCGGTCGGCGAGAAGCCGAACGGCGACAGCAACACGACTGCGCCGGTGTCGATGGCCCGTCGGATCGCCATGCCGTCGACCTTGCGCACGACACCGCTGTGCTGGAAGTCGACGCCGTCGACCACGCCGACCGGGCGGGCGGTCAGGAAGTTGCCAGACACCACGCGCACGGTGGCATTGGCCATCGGCGTGTTCGGCAGGCCTTGCGAGAACGCCGCCTCGATCTCGAAGCGCAACTGGCCGGCGGCCTCCTGGGCGCAGTCGAGCGCGACCGCGTCGGTGATGCGGATGCCGTGCGAGTAGCGTGCCGGGTGGCCTTTCGCCGCGAGCTGTTCGTTGACCTGGGGGCGGAAGCCGTGCACCAGCACCAGCTTGATGCCCATCGCATGCAGGATGGCCAGGTCCTGCACGAAGGCGTTGAGCTTGCCGGCGGCGATGCCTTCTCCCGCCATCGCGACCACGAAGGTTTCGCCCTTGTAGGCGTGGATGTAGGGTGCCACCGAGCGGAACCAGGGCACGAAGGTGTGGGGGAAGACGAGGCTCATGGAAAACTCTGAAGCGTGGGGGGCGGCCAAGCTTTTGAAATAATCATCGATTTTGCACGAACCCCCTCGATGACCGAGTCTCGGCAGCCGTTGCCAGCACAGCCGGTGCGGGCGAAAGGCGCCTCTGCACCGCGCCCGGCACGCCCACCCAACCCGATCCCCCCGATTTCGTTTCCCGAGTCGCTGCCCGTCAGCGCACGGCGCGACGAGATCGCACGCGCGCTGGCACAGCACCAGGTGGTGATCGTCAGCGGCGAGACGGGCTCGGGCAAGACCACCCAGCTGCCGAAGATCGCGCTGGCGCTCGGTCGTGGCCTGGGCGCGGGCGGCAAGGGCCTGGTCGGCCACACGCAGCCGCGGCGCATCGCCGCCTCGAGTGTCGCCAAGCGCATTGCGCAGGAACTGAACACGCCGCTCGGCGACGTGGTGGGCTACAAGGTGCGCTTCCAGGACCGGTTGTCGCCGGGCGCCAGCGTCAAGCTGATGACCGACGGCATCCTGCTGGCCGAGACGCAGACCGACCCGCTGCTGAAGGCCTACGACACGCTGATCATCGACGAGGCGCACGAGCGCAGTCTCAACATCGACTTCCTGCTGGGCTATCTGCGCCAGATCCTGCCGCGCCGCCCGGACCTGAAGATCGTCGTGACCTCGGCCACCATCGATGCCGAGCGCTTTTCCCAGCATTTCGCGTCGGCCCGGGGCCCGGCGCCGGTGATCCACGTTTCCGGCCGCTTGTACCCGGTCGAGCAGCGCTGGCGCCCCTATGAAGAGAGCCGAGACTACGACCTGAACAACGCCATCGCCGACGCGGTCGACGAACTCTGGCGCGAAGGGCCGGGCGACGTGCTGGTGTTCCTGCCCGGCGAGCGCGAGATCCGCGAGGCGACCGAGCACCTGCGCCGTCACCACCCGCCGGGGGTCGAGATCCTGCCGCTGTTCGCGCGGCTGTCGCAGCAGGAACAGGACCGGGTGTTCGAGTCCGGCGCCGCGCCGCGCATCGTGCTGGCGACCAACGTGGCCGAGACCTCGCTGACGGTGCCCGGCATCCGCTATGTCGTCGACTCCGGCCAGGCACGCGTCAAGCGCTACAGCTACCGCAACAAGGTCGAGCAGCTGCAGGTCGAGCCGGTCAGCCAGGCGGCGGCCAACCAGCGCGCCGGCCGCTGCGGCCGGGTCGCCAACGGCATCTGCATCCGGCTCTATGAAGAGCAGGACTACACCGGGCGGCCGCGCTTCACCGACCCGGAAATCCTGCGCTCGTCGCTGGCCGGCGTGATCCTGCGCATGAAGTCGCTGGGGCTCGGCAACGTCGAGGACTTCCCTTTCCTCGAGCCGCCGCCGCGCCGCGCGGTCGCCGACGGTTATCAGCTGCTGGCCGAGCTGAACGCGGTAGACGACGCCAACGAGCTGACCGAGATCGGCCGCGAACTGGCGAAGCTGCCGCTCGACCCGCGCGTGGGCCGCATGATCCTCGAGGCGCGCGAGCGCCAGTCGTTGACGGAAGTGCTCGTCATCGCCAGCGCCCTGAGCGTCCAGGACGTGCGCGACCGCCCGCTCGAGCAGCAGCAGGCCGCCGACGAGAAGCACCGGAAGTTCGACGACGAGAAGTCGGAGTTCATGGGCTACCTGAAGCTGTGGAAGTGGCTGGACGCGTCCAAGGGCGGCCACGACGGCGAGCACAAGCTGTCGAACCGACGGCACGAACAGCTGCTGCGCGACAACTTCGTCTCGCCGCGTCGCGTGCGCGAGTGGCGCGACATCCACAGCCAGCTGCACACGGTGGTGGCCGAGCATGGCTGGCGGCTCAACACCCAGCCGGCCACTTATGACCAGGTGCACCTGGCGATGCTGTCCGGCCTGCTCGGCAACGTCGGCGTCAAGAGCGACGAGGACGAGTGGTATCTGGGCGCGCGCGGCATCAAGTTCTGGCGCCATCCGGGGGCACACTTGTCGAAGAAGCCGGGGCGCTGGATCGTCGCCGCGGAGCTGGTCGAGACGACGCGGCTGTTCGGCCGCGGCATCGCCGCCATCCAGCCCGAGTGGATTCCCTGGATCGCCGGCCACCTGTTGAAGAAGCAGTTGCTGGAACCGCACTGGGAGAAGAAGCCCGCCGAGGTGGTGGCGCTGGAGCGCGCGACGCTGTATGGCCTGGTGATCTACAACAACCGCCGGGTCAACTACGGCCAGGTCGATGCCGTCGGCGCGCGCGAGATCTTCATCCGCGAGGCGCTGGTCAACGGAGACTGGGACACCAGGCTGCCGTTCCTGGCGCACAACCAGAAGATGGTGCGCCAGGTCGAGGAGCTGGAACACAAGTCGCGCCGCCAGGACGTGCTGGTCGACGACGAGCTGATCTACGCCTTCTACGACCAGCAGCTGCCGGCCGATGTGAGCAGCGGCCATGGCTTCGAGCGCTGGTATCGCGAGGAAAGCAAACGCAGCCCCAAGCTGCTGATGCTGACACGCGACGAGCTGATGCGACACGAGGCGGCCGGCATCACCACCTCGGCCTTCCCGAAGACCCTGCGGCTCGGCGGCGTGGATTGCAGCGCGACCTATCTGCACGACCCCGGCGATGCCAAGGACGGCGTCACCGTGACGGTGCCGATCTATGCGCTGAACCAGGTGAGTGACGAGCGCTGCGAGTGGCTGGTGCCCGGCATGCTGAAGGACAAGGTGCTGGCGCTCGTGAAGAGCCTGCACCAGAAGCCGCGCGCACGGCTGGTGCCGCTGCCCGACTATGTCGAGCAGTTCGTCGCTTCTGCCGAGTTCGCCCAGGGCAGCCTGATCGAGGTGCTGCTGAAGGCCGTGCGCGAGAAGACGCAACTCGACGTGAAGCGCAACGACTTCAAGCTCGAGACGCTGCAGCCGCACCTGTTCATGAATTTCCGCGTTGTCGACGAGCATGGGCGGCAACTCGGCATGGGCCGCAACCTGGCCGCGCTGAAGTCCGAGCTGGGTTCGCAGGCGCGCAGTGCCTTCCAGGCGCTGGCCGCGCTGAAGCTGAAGACGCCCGAGCCGGCGCCGGCCGCACTGCCGGCGGGCGGCGGCGTCAAGGCGGACGTGCAGCCGGTGCCGCGCGGGGGCAAGCCGCCGCCCGCAGACGGCAGCGCCAGGTACATCGCGTGGACGTTCGGCGAGCTGCCCGAACTGATGGAGGTGAAACGCGGCAGCCAGTCGCTGATCGGCTTTCCGGCGCTGATCGACAAGGGCACCCATGTCGAGATCGAGGTGTTCGACGAGCCCGAGGTGGCCGCGTCGAAGCACCGTGCGGGGCTGCGGCGGCTGGTGGCGCTGCAGCTGAAGGAGCCGTTGAAGTACCTCGAGAAGAACATCCCCGACCTGCAGAAGATGGCCGTGAGCTACATGAGCCTGGGCACCGGCGACGAGCTGCGCGACCAGATCATCGAAGTCGCGCTGGAGCGGGCCTTCCTGCAGGAGCCCCTGCCTGCGGACGAGTTCGCCTTCAAGGCGCGCCTCGAGGAAGGGCGCGCGCGGCTGAATCTGATTGCCCAGGACATCGCCCGGCTCGCCGCTTCGGTGCTGGCCGAGTACCAGGCCGCGACCCGCAAGCTGAAGGACGCCCGCGCACCGAAGGACGTGGCCGACGACCTTCAGGCGCAACTGCAGCGGCTGGTGCCCAAGCGCTTTCTGGCTGTCACGCCCTACGTGCAGTTGCAGCACTTCGTGCGCTACCTGAAAGGCGTGCAGATGCGCCTGGACAAGTGGCGTATCGACCCCGCGCGCGACGCACAGCGCCTGACCGAGCTGCGGCCGCTGGAGCAGCGCTACCTGCGCGCGCTGGCCGAACGCAAGGGCGCGGCCGATGCGCGGCTGGACGAGTTCCGCTGGCTGCTCGAGGAACTGCGCATCAGCCTCTTCGCGCAGGAGTTGCGCACGCCGCAGCCCGTGTCGGTCAAGCGCCTCGAAAAGGCCTGGACGCAAATGGCGGGCTGAAGCGCTCCCGGCGGCATCGCCGCGGGAGCGGCCACAACACGGGGGGCGCGTATCGCACCTCAATCCTGAATTGCTGTGCGATAAGCGCACCCGGGCCGCTCAATAGTCCACAGGAAATCTCGAACCTGTCACTGCTGACAGTGCGGACGACCGTCGAGGTGGTCGATATCGCAGGCAACCCAAAGGCAAGACCGGAGGGCTTTGAAGTTTTCAAGGAACACTGCCTGTGACCGCCACGCCTCGCGTTCGACTGCATCGGTTTTCCCTCCCGCTACTCGGTGGCGCGGGGAGCATTGCGGTGCTGGCCGTCGGCGGCTGGGGCGCCATCCCCGTTGCCGTCGCCTTGATGCTGGTCGCGGCCGGCGCGGTGCTCGGCTGGCACGCCAGACGGCAGGAGCTGCGCCTCGGCGACGAGGCCCTGCGCCAGTACCTGACGCAGCAGCAGCACTTCGGCGAAGCGCTCGCTCCGGTCTGGAGCGGCCACCTGGAGGCCTCGCGCAGCCAGATCGAGAGCGCCGTCTCGGCACTGGCTCAACGCTTCTCCGGCATCGTCGACAAGCTCGACGAGGCGGTGGCAGCTTCCCATGCCGCCACCGAGTCGGTCGAGGACGGCAGCAGTGGCCTGGTAGGCGTGTTCGCGAAGGGCGAAGCCCGCCTCGCAGACGTGGTCTCGTCGCTGAAGGGCGCGATGCACAGCAAGGCCGCGATGCTCGACAAGGTGCACGGGCTGCACGGCTTCATCGAAGAACTGCACGAGATGGCGGCCGACGTCGCCAGCATCGCGTCCACCACCAACCTGCTGGCCATCAACGCGGCCATCGAGGCCGCTCACGCCGGTGAAGAAGGCCGCGGCTTCGGTGTGCTGGCACAAGAGGTGCGCAAGCTCGCGGCACGCTCCGGTGAAACCGGGCGCCGGATGGCGGAGAAGGTCCGGCTGATCAGCGAAGCCATCGCTGCCGCGCGCCAGAGCGCGGCGGAAACCGGCGAGCAGGACAGCAGCTCGCTCGCCGTGTCGGAGCAGACCATCAATGCCGTGCTCGGCGACTTTCGCGGCGTGACCGATGCACTGGTCGGCGCGTCGGCGCGCATGCGGCACGAAAGCCTGGGCATCAAGGGCAAGATCGCCGAAGCGCTGGTGCAGCTGCAGTTCCAGGACCGGGTCAACCAGATCGTGACGCACGTGAAGCAGAACATCGAGCAACTGCCCGATTGCCTGGAGCGCAACCGTGTGCAGTACGAACAGGCCGGGCAACTGCAGCCGCTGGACGCCAGGACGCTGCTGGCCCAACTGGAACGCACCTACGCGATGGCCGAGGAACGCGCCGTGCACGGCGGCGCGAAGGCCGCGGCGGCACCCAAAGACACCGAGATCACATTCTTCTGAGGGCACACCATGACAAAAACCATCATGATCGTCGACGACTCCAGCTCGCTGAGGCAGGTGGTCGGCATTGCACTGAAAAGCGCCGGCTACGAAGTGATCGAGGCAGCCGACGGCAAGGTGGCACTGACCAAGCTGGACGGCAAGAAGATCAATCTGATCATCAGCGACGTCAACATGCCCAACATGGACGGCATCAGCCTGGTGCGCGCCGTCAAGCAGATGCCGGCGTACAAGTTCACGCCCATCGTGATGCTGACGACCGAGAACCAGGACAGCAAGAAGCGCGAAGGCCAGGAGGCCGGCGCGAAGGCCTGGGTCGTCAAGCCGTTCAAGCCCGACCAGCTGGTCGCAGCGGTGCAGAAGCTGGTGCTGCCGTGATGAGTACGGTCTCGCTGAGCATCGACGGCGAGATGACGGTCCAGCGCGCAGCCGAGCTGAAGCCGGTGTTGCTGGGCGCGTTGGCCGATTCCGCTGCCCGGATCGAGCTCGACCTGTCGGCCGTCACGGAACTCGACTCCGCCGGTGTGCAACTGCTGTTCATGCTGAAGAGCGCAGCCCTCGGGCAGCAGCGCAACCTGCGGGTTTGCCGGCCGAGTCCGGCGGTGGAGCAGGTGTTTGCGCTGCTCGGCCTCGAAGGCTGTTTCGACGGCGGCGAAGCTGAACCCGCCGAGGAGCCGCGATGAATCTCGACCAGGCCTTGCAGACCTTCATCGTCGAAAGTCGCGAACTGCTGCAGGAGATGGAGCAGACGCTGCTCGACGTTCACCGGGCGGCCGATCGAGACGAGTGCGTCAACGCGATCTTCCGGGCCGCGCACACCATCAAGGGATCAGCCGGGCTGTTCGGTCTGGACCGCATCGTGGAGTTCACGCATGTGGTGGAAAGCGTGCTCGACGACGTGCGGGCGGGCGGCATCGCGGTCGACGACGAACTCGTTGCGTTGCTGCTGGCCTGCAGCGACCATGTCGCTGTGCTGCTGACCTCCGTCGAACGCCGCCGGGCCGATGCGGACGAGAGCCACGCTGCCGCAGGCACGGCCCTCGTCGAGCGGCTCAGCCGTTATCTGAAGAAAGCCGCGAGCGACCCGTCGCCGCCGTGCGCGGAACGGGACGGCATCGGTGGCAACGCCGACAACTGGCACATCTCGCTGAGGTTCGGACGCGACGTGCTGCGCAACGGCATGGATCCGCTGTCTTTCATCGGCTACCTCGGCACCATCGGGCAGATCGTCGGCATCGTCACGCTGCACGATGCGCTGCCGCCGGCCGAGCAGATGGACGCGGAGTCGTGCTACCTGGGCTTCGAAATCGCCTTGCGCAGCGACGCCGACAAGGCGACGATCGAAAGCGTGTTCGAGTTCGTGCTCGACGACTGCCAGGTCCACATCCTGCCGCCGCGCAGCCGCACTTCCGAATACCTCGACCTGATCCGCAACCTGCCTGAGCAACCGCCGCGCCTGGGCGACATCCTGGTGCATTGCGGCACGCTGACGCAGCATGAACTCGACACCGCGCTGAAGGCGCAGCAGGCCGGGCCGGCTGCGCGCATCGGCGAAATCCTGGTCGGGCAAGGCTCGGTGCCGCCCGCGGTGGTCGAAGCCGCGCTGGCTCGCCAACAGCAGACGATCGAGACGCGCGCACCGGAGACGCAGTCGGTACGCGTCGATGCCGACAAGCTCGACCGCCTGATCAATCTCGTCGGCGAACTCATCATCGCGGCGGCCGGCGCGCAGCTCGTCGCCCGCACGGCGCGCATCCCACAGCTCGAAGAAGCGCACTCGTCGCTGTCGACGCTGGTGGAAGGGGTGCGCGACAGTGCGCTGCAGCTGCGCATGGTGAAGATCGGTGCGACTTTCGCGCGTTTCCAGCGCGTGGTGCACGACGTTTCGCGTGAACTGGGCAAGGACATCGGCCTGGTCGTCAGCGGCGAAGACACCGAACTCGACAAGACGCTGGTCGAACGCATTGCCGACCCGCTGACGCACCTGGTGCGCAACGCGATGGACCACGGCATCGAGCCGGCCGAGCTGCGCACGGCGCGCGGCAAGCCGGCCCGCGGCACGGTGCGCCTCAATGCCTTCCACGATTCGGGCAGCATCGTGATCGAGGTCAGCGACGACGGCGGTGGCCTGAACCGCGAGAAGATTCTTGCAAAAGCCGTCGAGCGCGGCCTGGTGGAGTCTGGCCGCCAACTCACCGAGAGCGAGACTTACGCGCTGGTGTTCGAGCCCGGGTTCTCCACCGCGGAGCAGATCACCAATCTTTCGGGCCGCGGCGTCGGCATGGACGTCGTCAAGCGCAACATCACCGCGCTCCGGGGCAACGTCGACATCCGCAGCACCGAAGGCGTAGGCACAACGGTGGAGGTGCGGCTGCCGCTGACGCTCGCGATCATCAACGGCTTCCAGGTCGGCGTCGGCAGGTCGGTATTCGTCGTGCCGCTGGAGATGGTGGAGGAGTGCGTGGCGTTCTCCGCCGATGCTGGACGCGACTACACCAACCTGCGCGGGCAGGTACTGCCTTTCATCCGGCTGCGTGACTACTTCGAGCTGCCGGGCGCCCCCGGCGCCCGGGAGAACATCGTCGTGGTCCGGTATGCCGGGCACACCGCGGGTTTGGTCGTCGACGCGCTGCTCGGCGAGTTTCAGACCGTCATCAAGCCGCTGTCCAAGATGTTCAGCCATGTGCAGGGTATCAGCGGATCGAGCATCCGCGGCAACGGCGACGTGGCGCTGATTCTCGACGTGCCTGCGCTGATGCGCCGCGTCCACGCTTCCCACAACCCGGCCGACGCTCGGGACTCCCTCTCGGAGGGACGGGCGCGAAGCGCCCAGGGCGTGCAATAAGCCGCCTTCGATTCAACACAACCTGTTTTTCTTCAACCGCGGGGGACCCACCATGTTCAGCAACTTCAAGATCGGCGTGCGCCTGATCGTCGGCTTCATGCTTGTCGCCGCGATCAGCGCGGTCGTCGGCTTCATCGGCATTTCCAACACGAGCCAGATCAACACCATGGCCGACCGGCTCTACGAGCGCGAACTGCTCGGCCTGTCGTACATCAAGGAAGCGAACATCAACCTGGTCTACATCGGCCGGGCTCGCTCCAACTTTCTGCTGGCCACCACTCAGGGTGAACGCGAGAAGCACGCCGCGTCGATGGCCACCGCGGGGGCTCGGGTGAAGGACTTTCTCGAGAAGTCCCGCCCGTTGTTCAGCAGCGAACGTGCGCAGCAACTTTTCGCCTCGATCAACAGCACCTGGGACGAGTACCAGCGTGACACCCAGCGGGCCATGTCGATCGCGGCGACGAAGAAGCTTTACGAGCGTGACGAGGCGCTGACGCAGTCGCTTGATGCGGTGCGCCAGAAGGCCGACGCGCTCGACGGCATGCTGACCGAACTGACGCAGGTCAAGGAGGGCAACGCCAAGGAAGCGTCCGAGGCGAGCACCGCGCTGTACCACGAGAGCCGCTCGATGATGATCGGGGCCATTGCCGGCGGCGTGCTGCTCGGCATCGCGCTGGGCTTTCTGATCAGCCGCAGCGTGACCAAGCCGCTCAACAAGGCGGTCGAGGTGGCGAACCGGCTGGCCGAAGGCGACCTGACGGTGCGCATCGAGGCCACCGGCAAGGACGAGACCGGTCAGCTGCTGCAATCGATGCAGCACATGATCGACAAACTGTCGCAGGTGGTCACCGACGTGACCAGCGGCGCCGAAGCGCTGGCCGGCGCCTCCGAGGAGGTGAGCGCCACTGCCCAGTCGCTGTCGCAGGCGTCCAGCGAGCAGGCCGCGGGCGTCGAGGAAACCAGCGCCTCGCTGGAGCAGATGACCTCGTCGATCGCGCAGAACACCGAAAACGCGAAGGTCACCGACGGCATGGCGACCAAGGCGGCTAGCGAAGCCACCGAAGGCGGCGAGGCGGTGAAGGCCACGGTTGCGGCGATGAAGCAGATCGCGCAGAAGATCGGCATCATCGACGACATCGCCTACCAGACCAATTTGCTGGCACTGAACGCCGCGATCGAGGCCGCGCGTGCCGGCGAGCACGGCAAGGGCTTCGCGGTGGTGGCCGCAGAAGTGCGCAAGCTGGCCGAACGCAGCCAGGTGGCAGCGCAGGAGATCGGCACTGTCGCGAGCGAGAGCGTCGACCTGGCCGAGAAGGCGGGCAAGCTGCTCGACGAAATGGTGCCCAACATCAAGAAGACCTCCGACCTGGTGCAGGAGATCACCGCAGCGTCGGAAGAGCAGTCGTCCGGCGTTGGCCAGATCAATGCGGCCGTGGCGCAACTGAGCCAGACCACGCAGCAGAACGCTTCCAGCTCCGAGGAGCTGGCGGCCACCGCCGAGGAAATGAGCAGCCAGGCCGAGCAACTGCAGCAGGCGATGGCTTTCTTCCGGCTCGACGGCCACCGCGCGACCACGAAGGCACCGGCGCCCGCACGCAAGGCGGGGGCTGCGCCGAAACCGGTGGTGCGCAGGCTGCCCGGCATGGCGCTGGCGGGGGGGATGGCGTTCGCGGCGGCCGACGCGGTCGACGAAACCCAGTTCGCGAAGTTCTGACAGAGGAGACGTCCACCATGACGCAAGCTGCCGCCAAGCGCGAGGCCGCGAACGGGCCCACGCAATACCTGACCTTCATGCTCGCGGGCGAGACCTTCGCGATCGGCATCCTGGCGATCAAGGAGATCATCGAATACCACTCGCTGACGACCGTGCCGATGATGCCTGACTGCGTGCGCGGCGTGATCAACCTGCGCGGTGCCGTGGTGCCGGTGGTCGACCTGCTCGGCCGCTTCGGCCGCAAGCCGTCCGACGTCACCAAGCGCACCTGCGTCGTGATCGTCGAGGTGCGCCACGAAGACGAGTCGCAGGTGATCGGCGTGGTCGTCGATGCGGTCAACGAAGTGCTGGACATCGACGCGGCCGACATCGAGCCGGCACCGGCATTCGGTGCGCGCATGCGCAGCGACTTCATCCGCGGCATGGGCAAGGTGCGCGGCAAGTTCGTGATCCTGCTCGACGTCGACCAGGTGCTGTCGCCGACTGACATCGGCGTGCTGGTGCAGGCGCCCGCCGAAATGCTCGAGGCGGCCTGAGCGGGGCGAGGGGCCGATGAACTTCCAGATCAGCGACCAGGAGTTCGGCCGCTTCCAGCGCTTCATCTACGAGGCGGCGGGCATCAGCCTGTCGCCGGCGAAGAAGGCACTGGTGTGCGGTCGGTTGTCGAAGCGCTTGCAGGCCCGCCACGTGTCGAGCTTCGCCGACTACTTCGAGCTGCTCGGCAGCGAAGCCGACCGCGACGAAGTTCAGACCGCGATCGACCTGCTGACGACCAACGAGACCTACTTCTTCCGCGAGCCCCGGCACTTCGAGGTGCTACGCGAGGCGGCCGCCGCCGCGAGCCGCTCGCAGCCGTTTCGCGTCTGGAGTGCGGCCAGTTCGAGCGGCGAGGAGGCCTACAGCATGGCGATGGTGCTGGACGACACGCTGGGATGCGCCGGCTGGGAGGTGCTGGGCACCGACATCAGCACTCGCGTACTGCAGCGTGCGCGCACCGGGCACTACCTGATGGCGCGCGCCCGGCACATTCCGCCGGGCTACCTGAAGCGCTACTGCCTGAAGGGCCACGGCACCCAGGACGGCACGTTGCTGATCGAGCGCGGGCTGCGCAACCGCGTCAGCTTCGTGCAGGCCAACCTGAATGCCGCGTTGCCGCAACTGGGCAGCTTCGACGTGATCTTCCTGCGCAACGTGATGATCTACTTCAATGCCAACACCAAACGGCAGGTGGTGGCGCGCGTGATTGCGCAGTTGAAGCCCGGAGGTTGCCTGTGCATCGGGCACTCCGAGAGCCTCAACGACATCACCGATGCGGTGCGGCCCCTGGCGCCGTCGATCTACCGCAAGCCATGAAGCCGGAGCACGCGACCGCGAGCACTCCTTCATGGCGCGGGGGGATGGGGGCGGTCGACTTGCAACCGGGGCAGTATTTCGTCGGCGATGCGCGCCAACGGGTCCGGACCATCCTCGGGTCCTGCGTGTCCATCACGCTGTGGCATGCGAGGTATCGCGTCGGCGCGATGTCTCATTTCCTGCTGCCGCACCGGGCCGCCGTGCAGCAGGGCGGGCCTCTGGACGCCCGCTACGGTCAGGATGCGCTGCGCCTGATGCTGCAGCGTCTGCTCTCGGAGTACGGCGTGTCGCCCCGGGAATGCGAGGCCAAGGTGTTCGGCGGCGGTGACATGTTTCCGTTGCGCGAGCTGGACGGCGGCAACAGCGTCGGGCGGCGCAATGGCGAGGCGGCGCAACAGATGCTGCTTGCCCATGGCATCACCGTCCGCTCCGAGAGCCTGTTCGGCAAGGGATACCGGCAGATCTATTTCGACATCGGGAGCGGCGACGTGTGGGTGCGACTTGCGACGCCGCCCGGAGCGCGCGACACGCGGCCCGGGGGGATGCCATGAAGGCAATACAGGTGATGGTCGTCGACGACTCTGCCGTGGTGCGTCAGGTGCTTGCCGGCCTGCTCGGCGCAGCGCCCGGCATCGAAGTCACCCATGCGGTGGCAGACCCGGTGCTCGCGATCGAGCGGCTCAAGACCCAGTGGCCCGATGTGATCGTGCTCGACGTCGAGATGCCGCGCATGGACGGCATCACCTTCCTGAAGATGATCATGCGACAGCGCCCGACACCGGTCGTGATCTGCTCGACGCTGACCGAGAAGGGCGCGCAGACGACGATGGAAGCACTGGCCGCCGGGGCGGTGGCGGTGGTCACGAAGCCGCGGCTCGGGCTGAAGCAGTTCCTGCACGACAGCGGAAACGACCTCGTCGCTACGGTGCGCGCCGCTGCCCGCGCCAAGCTGCGCAGCGCGACCGAGCGCGAGCCGGCACCGACCGTCAAGCTCACGGCAGATGCCGTGCTGCCTGCCGGCAGCGCCCCCGCGATGACACGGACCACCGACCGGGTGGTGGCGATCGGCACCTCGACCGGCGGCACGCAGGCGCTGGAGGAAGTGCTGACGGCGCTGCCCCGCGTGTCGCCCGGGCTGGTAATCGTGCAGCACATGCCGGAGAAATTCACCGCGGCCTTTGCCGCGCGACTCGACTCGCTATGCGAGATCGAGGTGAAGGAAGCCCAGAACCTCGACCGCGTGATCCCGGGACGCGCGCTCATCGCGCCGGGCGGCAGGCACCTGCTGCTGCGGCGCAACGGGGCCCAGTACGTGGTCGAGGTGCGCGACGGCCCCGCGGTCAACCGCCACCGGCCCTCGGTGGACGTGCTGTACCGCTCGGTGGCACGCAGTGCCGGCCCCAATGCGCTGGGCATCATCATGACCGGCATGGGCGACGACGGCGCGGCAGGGCTGCTGGAACTGCGCAACGCCGGCGGCAGCACGCTGGCCCAGGACGAAGCCAGCTGCGTGGTCTACGGCATGCCGAAGGAGGCCGTGCGGCGTGGTGCGGTGCAACGCAGCGTGCCGCTCGGTGCGATGGCGCGCGAGATCCTGCAGCACGCAAGCTGACGGGCTGCCGTTATCGTGCCGGCCGCAGCGAGAAGCCGTAACGCTTGAAGATGCCGCCGGCCTGGTCGCCGCGCAGGAAGGCGTGCAAGGACTTCGCCGCCTCGTCGGCTTGCCCGCTGACCAGCGCCATCGGGTAGACGATGGGCGGGTGCGAGGTGGCCGGGAAGATGCCGGCGACCCGCACCCTCGGCGCAACCGCGGCGTCGGTCGCGTACACGATGCCCGCCGGCACCTCGCCCCGCTCGACATACGCCAGCGCCGCGCGCACCGAATCGGCCCGCACCAGGCGCTTTTCGGCCAGTGCCCAGACCCCCAGGTGCGTCAGCGCCGCCCGCGCGTACTGGCCGACCGGCACGTGGGCCGGGTCGCCGGTCGCGAGGCGGCCGGTGCCGAGCAAGCGTGCCAGATCGAAGCCGGGCTCGAGTTCCACCACTGCCTGGCTGTCGAGCGGCGTGATCAACACCAGTCGGTTGCCGAGCAGGTCGGTGCGCGAGCCGGGATCGATCAGCCGGCGTCGCTCGAGGTAGTCCATCCACTGTTCGTCGGCAGACAGGAACACACTGGCCGGGGCGCCGTTCTCGATCTGGCGAGCCAGTGCCGAGGAGGCCGCGAACGACGTGCGGGCGCGGTGGCCGGTCTGCGTCTGCCAGGCTTTGACGACGTCCTGCACCGCATTTGTCAGGCTGGCGGCGGCATAGACGGTCGCTTCGCCAGCGAGTGCGCGCTGCGATCCCAGCAACAGCGCGATCGGCACGGCCCACGGCAAAGCGAGGGTGGTCAGCCAGCGCAATGGACGGTTCATTGTTTCTCCCAGGGTGACGGCCGGTGTTGTACCCGTTCGTGCTGCCCGCTGCCGGCGGGTTTCCACAAACCGTTACCGTGCGGGTGGCCCGACCTCGGGTTATCCCTCAAAGACAGCACCGTACCGCTTCCTAAAATTAATTCAACTTGAATTAATTAATACGGATGCCCGTGACCACCACCCGCCTCGGCCGAGGCACCAACTCCGTCAACTTGCGCCAGTACAACGAGCGCACGCTGTTGCAGCGGCTGCGGCGCGAAGGCGAGGGCTCCAAGGCCGACCTGGCGCGCTGGGCGCAGCTGACGAACACGGCGGTCGGCAGCATCGTGCAGACGCTGGAAGAGGCGGGGCTGATCGAGAGCTTCGGCCGCCGGCAGGACGGTGGCCGCGGCCAGCCGGCCAGCCTGTACCGGCTCAATCCCAAGGGCGCCTTCGGCATCGGCGTGCGGCTGGACCGCACCAGCATCGAGACGGTGCTGGTCGACCTGAGCGGCAAGATCCTGGCCAGGCAGGCGCATGACCTGCTGCTGCCGCATCCGCAGAAGGCCCTGGAGATCGTGCGACGCGATGTCGCCTCGGTGCTTGCAGTGCTGAACGACGCCGAGCGGCAGCGCCTCACCGGCATCGGCCTGGCGCAGCCGTACAACCTGGGCAGCTGGCTGCGCGAACTCGACCTGCAGGCCGATTTCCGCGTCTGGGACGAGGTCGACTTCGGCAGCCTGCTCGCGCAGGCGGTGCAGCAGCCGGTGTTCAAGGAGAACGACGGCAACGCGGCCGGCATCGCCGAGCTGTTCTTCGGCGTCGGCCGCGACACCAGCGACTTTCTCTATCTGTTCCTCGGCCCGGCGATCGGCGGCGGCATCGTCCTCAATGGCGAGGGCTTGCGCGGCACCACCGGCAACGCGGCCGACGTCGCGATGATCCCGGTGCCGCCGAGCAAGCTCGCGTCGGCGCCGCGCACGGCCAAGCCCTGGGACATCCTGCTGTCGCGGGCGTCGCTCAATGCGCTGAGCCGGCACCTGCGCCACAACGGCGTGCGCGTGAACGGACGTACCGACCTGGAGACCTGCTTCGAGCGCGGCGACCCGGCGGTGCGCGAATGGCTGGACGATTGCGTGGATGCGCTGGTGCCGGCCGTGCGGGCCGCGATCGCGGTGCTCGACGTGCCGGTGTGCGTGATCGACGCCGACATTGACGGCGGCCTGGTGGTCGAACTGATGCAGCGTCTCGACGAAGGGCTGCGCGCCATTGCGCCCGAGTCGCGCGGCGCGCCGAGGCTGCTGCGCGGCAGCTTCGGTGCCGACGCCGGTGCCCTGGGCGCGGCCAGCCTGCCGATGTTCTTCAACTTCTCGCCGCGCGCCGACGTGCTGCGCGGTCATTTCCCCCGCGCTTCGGAGGCCGCCCATGTCTGAGACCACTGCCTTGCTCGAGTTGCGCAACGTCTCCAAGACCTTCCCCGGCGTGAAGGCCTTGCAGAACGTGCAGTTGCGCGTGCATGCCGGCGAAGTGCATGCGCTGATGGGCGAGAACGGCGCCGGCAAGTCCACGTTGATGAAGATCCTGTCCGGCGCCTACACCGCCGACCCCGGCGCCCAGGTGCTGATCGACGGCCGGCTGGCCGTGATCGACGGCCCGATTGCGGCCAAACAGTACGGCGTGGCCGTCATCTACCAGGAACTGTGCCTGGCGCCCAACCTGAGCGTGGCCGAGAACATCTACCTGGGCCGGCCCCTGACGGCCCGCGGCGTGATCGACCGTGCCGCGATGGTGCGCGCCTGCGAGGGCGTGCTGCAGCGCCTGGGCGCCGATTTCGGCCCGGCCACGCGCGTCGGCGTGCTGTCGATCGCGCAGCGCCAGTTGGTCGAGATCGCCC
Source organism: Caldimonas mangrovi (assembly GCF_023721835.1). Taxonomy (GTDB): domain Bacteria; phylum Pseudomonadota; class Gammaproteobacteria; order Burkholderiales; family Burkholderiaceae_C; genus Caldimonas; species Caldimonas mangrovi. Next base: position 189,444 of record NZ_JAMKFE010000005.1, read on the forward strand.
GCGCGGTGCATTTCGATGCGCGCATCCTGGTGATGGACGAGCCGACCACGCCGCTGTCGAGCCACGAGACCGACCGCCTGTTCGCGCTGATCCGCCAGTTGCGCGCGGACGGCCTGGCCATCATCTACATCAGCCACCGCATGGCCGAGATCGACGAGCTGGCCGACCGCGTGACCGTGCTGCGCGACGGCTGCTACGTCGGCACGCTGACGCGCGACGAGCTGTCGCAGGAGGCGCTCGTCAAGATGATGGTGGGGCGCGACCTGTCCGGCTTCTACCGCAAGCAACACCAGGGCGGCGACCGCGGGCCGGTGGTGCTGTCGGTGCGCGACATGGCCGACGGCCGGCGCGTGCGAGGGTGCAGCTTCGAGCTGCATGCGGGCGAGGTGCTGGGCCTGGCCGGCCTGGTCGGCGCCGGGCGCACCGAGCTGGCGCGGCTGATCTTCGGTGCCGACGCGCACGCCGGCGGCGAGGTGCGGCTCGACGGCAAGGTGGTCGACATCGGCCAGCCGCTGCATGCGATCCGCGCCGGCATCGTCTACCTGACCGAAGACCGCAAGGGGCAGGGCCTGTTCCTCGACCTGAGCGTGCACGACAACGTGAACGTGATGGTGAGCCCGCGCGACGCGCGTGCCGGCGGCGTGCTCGACCGCGCGCAGGCGGCGCGGCGCACCCGCGAATCGATCGGCCGGCTCGGCATTCGCGTGGCCTCGCCGCGTGCCAACGTCGGGTCGCTGTCCGGCGGCAACCAGCAGAAGGTGCTGCTGGCGCGCCTGCTCGAAGTGGAGCCGCGTGTGCTGATCCTCGACGAACCGACGCGCGGCGTCGACATCGGCGCGAAGTCCGAGATCTACCGCCTGATCGACGAGCTGGCGCGGCGCGGCGTGGCGGTGCTCGTGATCTCCAGCGAACTGCCCGAGGTGGTGGGCATCTGCGACCGTGTGCTGGTGATGCGCGAGGGCCGCCTTGCCGGCGAGGTGGGCGGCGCGACCGGCCGGCCGATCACGCAGGAAGCCATCGTCGCGCTCGCCACCGGCGCGGCGCAGGACGCCGACACCGCCGCATCCCGACAACCCGACGCCGTGCTCGCCTGAGCCGGCCGCCCCGGAGGACAACCATGAAGGAGACCGCGATGACGATGCCCAACATCTCGGGCACGACCGCCCAGCCCACCGGCGGCTGGGCCGCCCGCAAGGCGCAGGGCCAGGAGCTGATGCGCACGCTCGGCATGCTGCCGGTGTTGATGCTGCTGTGCATCGGCTTCGGGCTGCTGACCGAAAACTTCGCCAGCCTGCAGAACCTGTCCATCGTCGCGCAGCAGGCCTCGATCAACATCGTGCTGGCGGCCGGCATGACGTTCGTGATCCTCACCGCGGGCATCGACCTGTCGGTGGGCTCCATCCTGGCGGCGTCGGCCGTGGTCGCGATGCTGGTCTCGCAGATGCCGGAGTTCGGCATGCTGGGCATTGCCGCGGCGCTCGCCTGCGGGCTGTTGTTCGGCCTGCTCAATGGCGCACTGATCGCCTTTGTCGGCCTGCCGCCCTTCATCGTGACGCTGGGCTCGCTGACGGCGGTGCGAGGCATCGCGCGGCTGATCGGCAACGACACCACGGTGTTCAACCCGCAACTGCCGTTCGCCTTCATCGGCAACGGCGAGGTGCTCGGCGTGCCATGGCTGGTGATCATCGCCTTCGCGGTGATCGCCCTGTCGTGGTTCATCCTGCGCCGCACGGTGCTGGGCTTGAACATCTACGCGGTCGGCGGCAACCCCGAAGCGGCGCGGCTGTCCGGCATCAAGGTGTGGGCGGTGCTGCTGTTCGCCTATGCGATGTCGGGGCTGCTGGCCGGCCTGGGCGGCGTGATGTCGGCCTCGCGGCTGTATGCGGCCAACGGCCTGCAGCTGGGCCAGTCATACGAACTCGACGCGATCGCCGCGGTCATCCTCGGCGGCACCAGCTTCGTCGGCGGGGTCGGCTCCATCGTCGGCACGCTGATCGGTGCGCTGATCATCGCGGTGCTGTCCAACGGGCTGATCCTGCTGGGCGTCTCCGACATCTGGCAGTACATCGTCAAGGGCCTGGTGATCATCGGCGCCGTCGCACTCGACCGCTATCGCCGCAAGGGCTCGGCGCGCACCTGAGGGCGCTTCGCTCTTCGTTTCCGAGGCGCGTGCGGCGAGGTCGGCTGCCGCGCCCTTCCTACCCGACCATGACAGGAGATCCTCCATGAGCAAGAAGCTGTTCGTCGCGGCCGCGATCGCCGCCGCCTTGTGCGCCCCGGCCACGCAGGCCCAGCAAAAGCAGATCAAGAGCATCGGCATCACGCTCGGCTCGCTCGGCAACCCGTTCTTCGTGACGCTGGCCCAGGGCGCCGAAGCCAAGGCCAAGCAGCTGAACCCGAACGTCAAGGTCACCGCGCTGTCGGCCGACTACGACCTGAACAAGCAGTTCTCGCAGATCGACAGCTTCATCTCGTCGGGTGTCGACATGATCCTGCTGAACGCCTCGGACCCGAAGGCGATCGAGCCGGCCGTGATGCGCGCCAGAAAGGCCGGCATCGTGGTCGTCGCCGTCGACGTGGCGGCCGCCGGTGCCGACGCGACGGTGCAGACCAACAACGTGCAGGCCGGCGAGCTGGCCTGCGGCTACATCGCCGAGAAGCTGAAGGGCCAGGGCAACGTCATCATCCAGAACGGCCCGCAGGTGTCGGCGGTGATCGACCGCGTGAACGGCTGCAAGGCCGTGCTCGGCAAGCATCCCGGCCTCAAGGTCCTGTCGTCCGACCAGGACGCCAAGGGCTCGCGCGAAGGCGGCATGAACGTGATGCAGGGGCACCTGACGCGTTTCCCCAAGATCGACGCCGTGTTCACGATCAACGACCCGCAGGCCATCGGCACCGACCTGGCTGCGCGGCAGCTCAACCGCAAGAACATCGTCATCACCTCGGTCGACGGCGCGCCCGACATCGAGGCCGCGCTCAAGGGCGACACCCAGGTGCAGGCGTCGGCCAGCCAGGACCCGTGGGCGATGGCGCAGAAGGCGGTCGAGATCGGGCTGGGCATCCTCAACGGCAACAAGCCGGCCGACCCGATGGTGCTGATGCCGTCCAAGCTGATCACGCGCGCCAACGTCGCCGGCTACCAGGGCTGGTCGTCGCCGCGCTGAAGCGGGCGTCCTCGATCGGTCGGAACAGCAGGAGAGTCCCCATGTTCGTCGTCTGTGGCGAAGCCCTGATGGATGTCTACACCGGCGAGCGCACGCCGACCGGGCTGGTGCTCGATGCGCGCATCGGCGGCTCGCCCTACAACGTGGCGCTCGGGTTGTCGCGCTTGGGCCGTCAGGTCGCCTTCCTCGGCGGCGTGTCGACCGACGCATTCGGCGAGCGGCTGATGCAGTCGCTGGCCGACGAGGCCATCGACGCGTCGCTGGTGGTGCGCAGCAGTGCGCCGACCACGCTCAGCGTCGTCGGGCTCGACGCGCAAGGCGTGCCGCGGTACGCGTTCCATGGGCAGGGCGCGGCGGACCGCAGCCTGTCCATCGAGTCGCTGCCCGAATTGCCGGCGGCGGTGACGCTGCTGCAGTTCGGCTCCTACGCGGTGGTGGTGGAGCCGGTGGGCACCGCCTTGCGCTCGCTGGCGGCACGCGAGCGCCAGCGCCGGCTCATCGCCTACGATCCGAACGTGCGGCTCAATGTCGAGCCGCGCATCGAGCGCTGGCAAGCCGTGGTGGACGAGATGTCGGCCTCGGCCCATCTGCTGAAGATCAGCGACGAAGACCTGTCGCTGCTGTATCCCGGTCGCTCGCACGATGCGGTGGTGAAAAGCTGGCTGGAGCAGGGCGTGCGCCTCGTCGTCGTCACCCGCGGCGGCGACGGCAGCCGGGCGTGGACGCGGCAGTCCCACGCCGGTGCGGCGGCCGAGACGGTGAAGGTGATCGACACGGTCGGCGCCGGCGACACCTTCCAGGCGGCCTTGCTGACCTGGCTCGATGAGCACGGCCTGCTGGCGGCCGACGCGTTGGCCGCACTCAGCGCGCCGCAACTGGAGGCGGCCTTGCGGTTCGCCGGCCGAGCGGCAGCGATCACCTGCTCGCGTCGCGGCGCCGACCTGCCGCGCCGCGCCGAGCTGGCCTGATGTTCCTCGGTCTCGATCTCGGCACCGGCTCGGCCAAGGCCCTGCTCGTGGCCGAAGACGGCCGCATCGAGGCTGGGTCGTCGGCCTCCTACGAACTCGATGCCCCGGCTGCCGGCTGGGCCCAGACCGAAGCGCTGCGCTGGTGGGACGCCGTGGGCCGTTGCACGCGGCAACTGCCCGCCGAGTTGCGCCGGGCCGTGCGTGGCGTGGGCCTGTCAGGTCAGATGCACGGCGTGGTGCTGGCCGACGAGCAGGGGCGCGCGCTGCATCCGGCGCTGTTGTGGCCCGACCAGCGCGCGGTGCACGAGGCGGCCCGCTATGGCGAGATGCTGCGCACGCGCCTGGCCAACCCCGTGACGCCCGGCATGGCGGGGCCGTTGCTGCTGTGGCTGCAGCGGCACGAGCCGGCGGCCTTCCAGCGTGCGCGGTGGGCGCTGCTGCCGAAGGACTGGCTGCGCATGCACCTGGTCGGCACGGCCCAGACCGACCCGAGCGATGCCAGCGGCACCTTGCTGTCCACGCCCGACGGCCGGTGGGACGAGGCGCTGGTCACGGCGTTGGGCCTGCCCTTGCACCTGTTGCCGCCGGTGCGGCCTTCGCGCACCGTTGCCGGCCGGTTGCTGCGGTCTGCCGCGCTTGAACTCGGGCTGCCCGAAGGCGTGCCGGTGGCCGTCGGCGCGGCCGACACGGCGGCAGCCGCCTATGGCTCCAGTTTGCTGCAGGACGGCGAGGCCCAGCTCACGGTGGGCAGCGGCGCACAGATCGTCGTGATGCGCGGCGCCTGCCCGCCGCGCTCCGACGTGCTGAATGCCTACTGCGCGGTGCAGGGCGACGGGCTGCCGGGCTGGTATGCGATCGCCGCGATGCAGAACGCCGGCACGGCACTCGAGTGGGTGCGCGGCCTGTTCGGGCTCACCTGGGAGACGTTCTACGAGCAGGCGTTCGATGCCGCGCGGCCACCGTCGCAGGCGATGTTCTTGCCCTACCTCAGCGGCGAGCGCACGCCATGGATGAGCCCGGGCGCCTGCGGCGCCTGGGTGGGCCTGGCGCGCAGCGACGCTCGCCCGGCGATGCTGCATGCCGCGTTGCGCGGCGTGGCGTTTTCGCTGCGCGCCGGGCTCGAGGCGCTCGATCCGCAGCGCTCGCAGATCCGGCACCTGCATCTCGCGGGCGGCGGCACCCGGCACCCGGCCTGGCGGCAGATGCTGGCCGACGTGCTGTGCTGCGAACTGCGGCCGACGGCGGTGGAGGCGGCCTCCGCCTACGGCGCGGCGCTGATGGCCGCCGAGGCGATCGGCATGCGGCTGCCGCCGGTGCACCGCACGGGCGCGCACGTCCTGCCCGTGCCGGGCGAGGACCTGCATGCCGGCGAATACCAGCGCTTCATCGCGCACTGCAAGGCGTTGCTGCCGCCGGCGGCGACGGCCATCGACCTGAGTGCCTACAGCATGCCGGTGGTGCGGCCCAGCCCGTAGAGCGCGCCGATGGCGCTGACCGCCGCGAGCGCGGCCTTGGTGCCCCTGCTGCCGACCACGACGGCCATGACGTTGGTGGCGAGGAGGAGGGCGAACACGTAAGACAGTTTCATGCCCGCCATCCTACCGTCGCCTTTGACGGCTCAGTGTCCGGCACCCGCCGCACGCACGCGAGCCACGGCGTGTTCCAGGTCGTTCCACGCCGGCCGGTCGGGTGCGTAGCGTTGCCGCATGTAGGCGGCCAGCTCGCCGATCTGGCGATCGCTCAGCGCGTCCTTGAACGCGGGCATGAAGCCGATGTCGCGCGAGGCCGGCTCGCGCACGCCGTGCAGGATGGCCTGGATCAGGTTGTCGGGGCGGTCGCTGTGCAGGTTGGTATTCAGCGCGAGCGGCACGTTCACGCCGAGCAGGCGCGGGCCGTCGCCGTCATGGTGACAGGCGGCGCAGGCCATTTCGAACATGCGCTGGGCCGGGCCGCGCAGCTGCTGCGCTTGCTCAAGGCTGCGTGCCAGGGCCGCTTCGGCAGCGGCCTGCGCCTGGCTTTGAGCCTGTGCAGGGTCGGCGGCCGAGGGCTGGAACGACGCCAGGTAGTGCGCCATCGCACGCACGTCGCTCTCCGGCAACGTGGCCAGTTCACGCACCACCGGTGCCATCGGGCCGGCCGCGATGCCATGGCGTGCCGAGTGGCCGTGGCGCAGGTACTCGAACAGGTCGGTCTCGGTCCAGGGCACCGGCGCTGCGCCCAACGCGGTGAGCGAGGGCGCTTCCCAGCCTTCGACCATGGCGCCGCCCAGGAAGGCACGGCCGCTCTGCACGGCGCCGGCCCCGTTGCGCGGGGTGTGGCAGGCGGCACAGTGCCCCACGCCGTTGACGAGGTAGGCGCCGCGGTTCCACTGCGCCGAGCGAGCCGGCTCGGCTGCGACCGGCCCGGGCTGCAGGTACAGCGCATTCCACAGCGACATCAGCGGGCGCAGGCTGAACGGGAAGGCCAGCCGCGTTTCAGGCGCCTCGTGCCGCACCGCCGGCTGGGCCATCAGGTAGGCGTACAACGCCATCAGGTCGTCGTCGGTGATGCGCGTGAAGGCGGTGTAGGGAAAGGCCGGGTAGAGGTGGCGCCCATCGCGGGACACGCCTTCGCGCATCGCCCGCTGGAAGGCGTTGAAGGACCAGCGGCCGATGCCGGTGTCCGGGTCCGGCGTCAGGTTGGTCGTGTAGACCGTGCCGAACGGCGTCGGCATCGCGCGGCCCCCGGCGTTGGGCGTGCCGCCCGGCGCGGTGTGGCAGACCACGCAATCGCCGGCGGCGGCGAGCTGGCGCCCGCGTTCGATGGTGGCGGCCGTGTAGATCGAGGCGTCCGGCCGGCTGACCGGCGCGATGGCCGGGCGCCAGCCGAGCATCGCGGCGCCCACGCTCAGCGTGCCGGCTGCCAGCGCGCCGGCCGCCGCCCACCAGCGCTTGCGCCGCGGCCACGGGGCATCGTGCGGCGCTTCGCGTGTTGCCGGTGCAGGGGCCGGCGCAGCCGGTTGGCCTGGCGGGGGTGCCGGCAAGGGGTTCAGCGCCGCACGCACCACCTCGGGCGTGAACGGCGGCTGCCGGAAGCGCACGCCGGTGGCGTCGAAGATCGCGTTGGCGATCGCCGCGGTGCCGGGCACCGACGACGACTCGCCGGCCCCCAGCGGCGGCTGGTCCGGGCGCGGCATCATCATCACCTCGACGACCGGCACTTCACGGAAGCTCAGGATCGGGTAGCTGCCCCATTCGCGGTTGGCCACCACATGCGTGCCGGGCTCGGTGCGTACCTGCTCCTTCAGCGCCCGGCTGGTGGTCTGCAGCACGTTGCCGTGGATCTGGTGCTGCACGCCGGCGGGGTTGATCATCAGCCCGGCGTCGTGCCCGACCACCACGCGCTTGACGTGCACCTCGCCGGTGTCGCGGTTGACGTCGACGTCGGCCACCCAAGCTGCCCACGATGCCCCGAAACCCGGCCACTTGCTGTGCACGTAACGGGCATAGGCGACACCCTGGCCATGCAGCATGTCGCCGGTGGCGCCCTGCTGTTGCGGTTGCGTGTGCGGGATCCACCCGGCGCGCTTCGCGGTGGCGTCGAGCAGCTCGTGCGCGCGCGGGTCTTTCAAGTGGCGCAGCCGGAACGCCACCGGGTCTTCGCCGGCCGCGGTGGCGAGCTCGTCGACGTAGGACTCGTGCGCGAACGAATTGGGCAGTGCCGAGACGCCGCGCAACCACGACGCCCGCAGGATGGGCGCCATGTCGTTGATCGCGACACGCAGGTGCGGGTAGTCGTAGGGTGGGCGGGCGGTGCGGTCGCCCATCTCGTAGGCCTGTGCAGCCGGCTCGATCGTGCGCGTGAGCAGCAGTGCGAGCGTCGGCGCGCCGTTGGACGGGTAGGAGGTGGCAAAGTCATAGGCGACCGAACCATCCGCTGCGAGCCCGCCGTCGACCTGCATCCATTGCGCGGCGCCTTTCGGTTCCCACTGGTGCTCCTGCTCGCGCGTGAGTTGCACGCGCACCGGGGCACCGACCGCGCGCGACAGCAGCGCCGCGTCGGCGGCCACGTCGTCGGCGCCGTTGCGGCCGTAGCACCCGGCGGCTTCCATGCGCACCACCTCGACCGCGACGTCGGGCAGGCCGGTCAGTCGCGACAGGTCGAGCCGCAGCACGTGCGGGTTCTGCGTGCCGGCCCACACCGTCAGGCGGTCGCCGCGCCAGTCGGCCAGCGCGCACGACGGGCCGATCGACGCATGCATCTGGTAGGGCCACAGGTAGGTGCGCGTCAGGCGTTGCGCAGCGCCTGCGCTGGCCGCGTCCACGTCGCCCTCGTCGACCAGCACCCGGCGGCTCGACGGGTGGGCGCGCAGCGCCTGCTCGATGTCGTCGGTGCGCGGCAGCCCGGGCCAGTCTTTCCAGCGCACTTGCAGTTCGCGCGCCGCCTGCTCGGCGTGCTCTTCGCGTTCGGCCACCACGCCGACGAAGTCGCGGATCACAACCACCGCCCGGATGCCGGGGATGTGGGCGATCGACTGCTCGTCGACGGCCTCCAGCGTGTTGCCGATGAACTCGCCGTGGTCGGCACCGGCATACGGCGGCCGCACCACGCGGCCATGCAGCATGCCGGGCACCCGCATGTCGTGCACGAAGGCCGGTTCGCCGGCGGCCTTGGCCGGAATGTCGACCCGCGCGGCCGGCGTGCCGACGATGCGGTAGTCCTCGACGCGCTTGACCGCCACGCCCGGGTCGAGCTGCAGCTGCACGTGCCGGCCCCTCAGCAGTTCGTCGTAGCGCACGCCGCGTTGCGGCTCGCCGACCACGTGCACGAAACCATCGTCCACGGCCAGCGCCGACGGCTCGGCCTGCAGCGCTTGCGCCGCCTGCCGCAACAGGAACGAGCGCGCCTGCGCAGCTGCCTGGCGCAGCGGCACGGCGTGAATCTGGATCGAGGCGCTGGCGATGGTCGCGCCCTGGTTCGGCGCACGCGCGGTGTCGCCGAGCACCATGTGCACGCGGGCCAGTGCCACGTCGAGTTCCTCAGCGACGATCTGTGCCAGCGCGGTGCGGATGCCGGTGCCGAGGTCGACGTGCCCGTGCAGCGCGATCACATCGCCGTCGTCCCACACCGACAGCAGGATCTCGACGCCTTCGGCAGGGTTGCCCGGTACCGCGGCCGGCTGGCCCGGGGTAGGCGGCGGCGCAGGGGGCGGGTCACGCGTGACGAGCAGCACGCCGCTGGCGGACAGGAAGTCGGCGCGCGTCCGTAGCGAGGCGATGCGTTGCGCAGCGGTGGGCGCTGTCATGCGGTGCACTCCGGCGGCTCGCCGCGCAGCCGTTCGGCGGCCCGCAGCACGGCGCGGATGATCTCCAGGTGCGTGCCGCAGCGGCACAGGTTGCCCGACAGCGCGCGCCGCACGTCGTCCTCGGACGGGTGCCCGTTCTCACGCAGCAGCGCCACCGTCGTCATGATCATCCCGTTGAGGCAGTAGCCGCACTGCGCGGCCTGCTCGTCGATGAAGGCCTGCTGCACCGGGTGCAGCACGCCGTCGCGCGCGAGACCTTCCAGCGTGGTGATCTCACGGCCGGCCATGCCACCGGCGGGGATCACGCAGGAGCGCGCCGCGACACCGTCGACCAGCACCGTGCAGGCGCCGCACTGGCCCAGGCCGCAGCCGTATTTCGGTGCGGCCAGGCCGCAGTCGTTGCGCAGCACGTTCAGCAGCGGTGCATCGGGCGGTACCGCCAGCAGTTGCAGGCGGCCGTTGACTTGCAATGAGCAGCTCGGCGGGGGCGTACGGGACATGGGACAGACAGGACGAACGAATTCAGCGAACCAGGCGGCCGTCGGCCAGGTACATCTCGAGGTCGACGTAGTGCGAGCCGTTGTGGTTGCCCGGGCCGTAGGTGACCGGGAAGTCCCCGATGTTGAACGTCCCGATGCGTTCCATGGCCTGGATGAAACCCTGGCGCGTGAGGTCGCGCCCCGCACGCCGCAGCCCTTCGACGAACACGCGTGCGACGATGTAGCCTTCCAGCGCGTTGTAGCTGTCGATCTTCTCGCCGAACTCGGCGCGGTCGCGCTGGTACTCGGCCACGATCGCATAGCGCGTCAATGTCGGCGGCGGCACGATGCTGGCGGTCACCACGCCCTGGAGCCCGCCTTGCAGGCGGCTGGCCGAGCCCGGCGCGTCGGTGATGCCGACCGAGATGGTGTAGAGCGGCGCCGCCGCACCGGTCGCGCGGTAGTCGCGGATGAAAACCTCCACCATGCGGCCGGCCATGATCATCAGCACGGCACCCGGTCGGGCCTTGTTGAGTGCCGCGACCTGCGGCTGCGCATCGGTGGCGGCAATCGCCAGCGGCACCGACTCGACCACCTGCACGTTCAGCCCGGCGGCGATCTTCAACGCGGTGTCGAGGTTGGACTTGCCGAACGCGCTGTCCTGGTAGACCGCCGCGATGCGGTGGATGCCCAGCGTGGCCAGGTGGCCGATGATCTTGCGCAGCTCGCTCTCGTAGCTGGCGCGCACGTGGAACAGGTAGCGGTTGTGCGTGGTGCGAAACGACGTGGTGCCCACCATGGGCGCGAACATCGGTACGCCGGCCTTCTCGGCGATCGGCAGCGACGCGATCAGGTTGCCGGTCGCCACGTAGCCGATCAGCGCGAAGACCCGGTCCTGCTCGATCAGCGTCACGGTGTTGTCGGCGGTGCGCTTGGGCTCGTAGGCATCGTCGTGCGACACCAGCTCGATGCGCCGGCCGAACACGCCGCCCTGCTTGTTGGTGCGCTGCAGGTAGAGCTGGATGCCGGCCCGGTAGTCGACGCCGAAGTCGCGTGCCGGCCCGCTGAACACCGCCGACTGTCCGATGACGATGCGGGTGTCGCTGACGCCGGTTTCGGCGTGCAGCCCCGGCACCGACAAGCCGGTGACGCACAACAGGGCCAGAGTGCGCAGGCAGGCGCGTAGCGTGTCGAACATCCGTTTCTCCCTCGAAAGAATGGGGCGCATCGGCCCCGGATGACCGGCACCCTGCGTCCGCCGGGGCCGGTGCACAAGATGCCTCTCAGACGCTCAGGTAGGCTCGCCGCACGTCGTCGTCGGCGGCCAGTTCGGCCATCGAGCCGGTGTAGCGGATCTCGCCCTTTTCAAGCACGTAGGCGCGATCGGACACCAGCTCGGCGAAGTGCATGTTCTGCTCGGACAGCAGGATGCTGACCCCTTGCGCCTTCAGCGCCAGGATCATGTGCGCCATCTGCTCGACGATCACCGGCGCGACGCCTTCCGAAGGCTCGTCGAGCAGCACCAGGTAGGGGTTGCCCATCAGCGTGCGGGCCACCGTGAGCATCTGCTGCTCGCCGCCGCTCATGCGCCCGCCCGGGCGGGTGGGCATCTCGCCGAGGTTGGGGAACAGCTCGAACAGCGCCTGCGGCGTCCACACCGGCGCGGCGCTGCCGTCAGCCCAGTGGCGCGGCGGCTGGCGCCCCACCTCGAGGTTCTCCATCACCGTGAGGTCGGTGAAGATGCGGCGGTCTTCCGGCACGAAACCCAGCCCCTGTGTCGCAATCGCGTGCGGCTCGCTGCGCGAGACGTCCTGCCCGAGGAAGGCGACCCGGCCGCGGCGCCGGCTCACCATGCCCATGACGGTCTTCAGCGTGGTCGACTTGCCGGCGCCGTTGCGGCCCATCAGCGCGACCACCTCGCCGCGCCGCACCTGCAGGTCGACGCCGAACAGGATCTGCGCGGCGCCGTACCAGGCCGACAGGCCCTGCACCTCGAGCAGCATCTCGGCCGGCGTGTTGGCGGTGTGAGCCATCGTCATGCCACCTCCCTCGTGGACGGGTTCTGTAGCGGGGCCTTTTTCTCGAAGGTCTTGCCGCTGCCGAAGTAGACCTCCTGCACCTTGGGGTGGTCGCGGATCTCGGCAGGCCGGCCCTCGGCGATCAGCCGGCCGCGCGCCAGCACGATCATGCGGTCAGCGTAGGCGAATACGACGTCCATGCTGTGCTCGGTGAACAGCACCGCCATGCCGCGCTCGACCACCAGTCGCTTGGTCAGTGCCATCAGCTCGTTGCGCTCTTTGGGGGCCATGCCGGCGGTGGGCTCGTCCATCAGCAGCAGCTTGGGCTGGTTGGCCATCGCGATGGCGAGCTCCACCCGCTTGACGTCGCCGTACGCCAGCACGCTGCACGGGCGGTCGGCCTGCGCCGCCATGCCCACCTGTTCCAGCAGGGCCAACGCTTCGGCGCGCCGGTGGTCGGCGGCGCGGCGCCACATCGAGAACAAGCGGCGGTCGTGCGAGATCAGCGCCATCTGCACGTTCTCGACCACCGTCAGCGACGAGAAGGTCTCGGCAATCTGGAAGGTGCGGCCCACACCCAGCTGCCAGATCTGGCGAGGCTTCAGGCCGGCGAGCTCACGGCCGGCCAGCGCGATCGAGCCGGTGTCCGGCCGGATCTGGCCGTTGACCATGTTGAAGGTGGTCGACTTGCCGGCACCGTTGGGACCGATCAGCGCCAGCAGCTCGCCGGCCGCGACGTCGAAGCTGATGCCGTCGACGGCCCTGACGCCGCCGAAGGACTTGCCCAGACCGTTGACTGTCAGCAGGCTCATGCGTCTGCTCCTGCAGCGTGGCGACGGCGCTCGAAAAGCTGGCGGAAGAAGCCGGCGATGCCTTGCGGGAACAGCAGCACCAGCAGCAGGATGATCGCGCCCAGCATGGCACGCCAGTAGTCGGTGGCGCGCGCCACCGTGTCGTGCAGCCAGGTGAAGGTGACCGCGCCCACCACCGGCCCGGCCAGCGTCTGCAGGCCACCCAGCAGCACCATCACCAGGCCGTCGACCGACTTGCCGACGGCAATCGCCTCAGGCGAGATGCTGCCCTTCGAGAACGCGAACAAGGCGCCAGCCAGGCCGGCGAAGGCCCCGGCGACGACAAAGGCCACCCACTGCACGCGCTTGACGTCGATGCCGATGGCGTCCGAGCGCAGCGGCGAGTCGCGGCCCGCGCGCATCGCGTAGCCGAACGGCGAGAACAGCATGCGGCGCAGGCCCAGCACGCCGGCCACCACCAGCGCCAGCGTGAGGTAGTAGTACGCCTGCTTCGGCGACAGCCACTCGGCCGGCCACACGCCGGTCAGCCCGTTGCTGCCGCCGGTGAAGGCGTCCCACTGGTAGACCACGGCCCAGGTGATCTGGGCGAAGGCCAGCGTCAGCATCGCCAGATACACACCCGACAGGCGCACCGCGAACCAGCCGAACACCAACGCTCCGAGCGCCGCAGCCACGGGGGCGGCCACCAGTGCCGCCTCCATCGGCAACCCGGCGGCACGCACCAGCAGCGCCGCCGCGTAGGCACCAAGGCCGAAATAGGCCGCATGGCCGAACGAGTGCATGCCGGCGGGGCCCATGATGAAGTGCAGGCTGGCGGCGAACAGCGCGGCCACCATCAGGTCGATGACCAGCACGGCCATGTACGGGGAGTCGCTGGTCATCGGCGGCAACGCGACGAGTGCCAGCACCAGGCCGATGCCGCCGAGCACGAACAGCCGCCCGGGCGGCCGCAGCGGCGCCTCCGCGGCGCCGCCGTGGCGGCTGGCGCCCTGAGGCCGGCCCATCAGGCCCCACGGGCGCACCACCAGCACGGCCGCCATGACGAGAAACTCGACCACCAGCGTGAGCTTGGAAAAGCTGATGCTGACGCCGAACACGTCGACCAGCCCCAGCCAGATGCAGATGGCCTTGAGCTCGGCGATCAGCAAGGCCGCGACATAGGCGCCCGGGATGGAGCCCATGCCGCCCACCACCACCACCACGAAGGCCGCGCCGATGGTGTGCAAGTCCATTTCCAGGTTGGCCGGCTCGCGCGGCAGTTGCAGCGCGCCGCCCAGCCCGGCCAGCAGGGCACCGAGCGCGAACACCGCGGTGAACAGCCAGGCCTGGTTGACGCCGAGCGCGCTGACCATCTCGCGGTCCTGCGTGGCCGCGCGCACCAGCGTGCCCCAGCGCGTGCGGTTGAGCAGCAGCCACAGCAAGCCGAGCACCAACGGGCCCACGACGATCAGGAACAGGTCGTACGAGGGGAACTGGCGGCCGAGGATGCCGACCGAACCCGACAGCCCCGGCGCGCGCGGCCCGAGCAGCTCCTCGGGGCCCCACAGCCACAGTACCGCGTCGCGCAGCACCAGCACCAGCGCAAAGGTGGCCAGCAGCTGGAACAGTTCGGGTGCACGGTAGATGCGCCGCAACAGCGTCATTTCGACGACGGCGCCGAGCACCCCCACCGCGACGGCCGCCAGCAGCAGCGCAGGCCAGAAGCCCAGGCCGGTGCCGAGCCGCTCCACCAGCGAGTAGGCGACGTAGATGCCCACCATGTAGAACGAGCCGTGGGCGAAGTTGACGATGCGGGTGACGCCGAAGATCAGCGACAGGCCTGCCGCGACGAGAAACAGCGACGAGGCGCCCGCCAGCCCGTTGAGCAGCTGGACGATGAAGCCGGACAAGCTCATGCGGCCACCTCGGGCGGCGTGCGTCGGGGGGACGGGGACACTCTCATGCCATCACTCTCGCAAGCAGTAGGTTCGCAAAACAGGCACCCGGTGCGCCGCGCCGGGTGGGGCTGTCACTCGGCAGGTCGCAGCTTCTTCGCCTCGGCGGCCGGGGGCAGGTAGCGCGCACCGTCCAGGTAGCGGTAATCGACCATCACCCCCTTGCCGCCGTCGTTCTTGGTGCGGCCGACGTAGCCGCCCATCGTCGACTGGTGGTCTTCGGCCCGGTAGGTGATCGGCCCGAACGGCGTGCTGACCGACAAGCCGCGGAAGGCGGCGATCAGCTTCTCGGTGTCGGTCGAGCCCGCCTTGCGGATGCCTTCACCGAGCGACTTGATGGTGCTGTAGCCCACCACCGAGCCGAGCCGCGGGTAGTCCTTGAACTTGGCGCGGTAGGCCGCTTCGAAGGCCCTGTGCTCGGCCGTCTGGATGCCGTACCACGGGTAGCCGGTGACGATCCAGCCGTTCGGCGCCTCGTCCTTCAGCGGGTCCATGTACTCGGGTTCGCCGGTGAGCAGGCTGACCACCTCGCGGCCCTGGAACAGGCCGCGGGTGTTGCCTTCGCGCACGAAGCGCGACAGGTCGGCGCCGAACAGCACGTTGAAGATCGCGTCGGGCTTGGCGTCGGCCAGCGCCTGTACCACGCTGCCGGCGTCGACCTTGCCCAGCGGCGTGGCCTGCTCGGTGACGAACTCGACATCGGGCTGGGCCTGCTTCATCAGCTTCTTGAAGGTGGCCACGGCGGACTGGCCGTACTCGTAGTTGGGGTACACCAGGGCCCAGCGCTTCTTCTTCAGCGCTGCCGCCTCGGGGGCCAGCATCGCCACCTGCATGTAGGTCGACGGGCGCAGGCGGAAGGTGTAGCGGTTGCCGTTGTCCCAGACGATCTTGTCGGTCAGCGGCTCGCCGGCGAGGAAGAAGAACTTCTTCTGCTTTGCGAAGTCGGTCAGGGCCAGCCCGACGTGCGACAGGAAGGAGCCGGCCAGCACGTCGACGCGCTCGCGCGAGACCAGTTCCTCGGCGACCCGCACCGCGTCGCCCGGGTTGGCGTTGTCGTCGCGGATCACCAGCTCGACCTTCTTGCCGTTCAGCCCGCCGGCCTGGTTGATCTCGTCGACGGCCAGTTCCATGCCCTTGCGGTAGGGCTCGAGGAAGGCGGGCTGCGCCTTGTAGCTGTTGATTTCCCCGATCTTGATGACGTCCTGGGCCCAGGCGGCCGAACCGAGGGCGCCGCTCGCCACGGCAGCGGCGAGGGCAACGAGATGGCGTCTTGTGGTCATGAGCAGCTCTCCTTCTGTATGAGCGACGGGAACGGGGGGCGGGGACAAATTCAAGGTGTGCGGTGCGTCAGCGCAGGCCGTCCTGGCCCTGGATCTCGCCGACCTGCAGGCCGCCGATGCGGGGCAGGGGGCGGCCGCCGTCGGTGACGACCACCGCCACGACGATCTCGTTCGCGCGTGGCGCGTCGCTGACGCGGGCCTCCATCGCGTCGAAGTGGCTGCGCACGTAGGCGGCATCCTTGTGGCCCAGCGGCACGTCGATCGCGCAGCCCATGCCGCCGCGCTTCTTGGCCGACGGCACCAGCGCCGCACCTTTCTCGACAGCGCGGCGCAACGGTGCGCCCAGCTTCGGGTGCAGGATGGCGGCGGCGTGTTCCAGCTCGCCCGCTTCGCCGACGATGGCCGCCTTGCCGTAGCTGTGCGCCTGCCCCGGTGCGATGCCCAGCGCCTGCACGCACTTGTCGCCCAGCAGCGCGCCCATCTCTTCGCCGATGGCGACCAGCTCGTCGAGCTGCTCGACGTAGCGCCCCGCGCACGGGTTGTCGATCACCGCGATCGCCAGCGCCTTGCGCACCGGGGGCGTGACGGGCTGGTCCATCTCGACGAGGGTCTCGTCCACCTGGACGATCAGCTTGCGGATCTTGGCTGGCATGGAGGTCTCCTGGATCGTTGAGTCTTGTCGGGGAGCGGCGCGTTCAGCGCAGGCCGTCCCATTGCGCGATGTCGGCTGCACGCAGACCGCCGACGCGCGCATGGACGCGTGGCCCGGTGCTCATCACGAGGATGAAGGCGACCTCGTCGGCACGCGGCGCACCGGGCACCCGCACCTCGATCGCGTCGAAGTGGCTGCGCACGTAGCAGGCGTTGATGTGCGTGAGCGGCACGTCGAGCGTGGCACCGGGGCCGCCGACCTTCTTGGTCGACGGCACGATGGCCAGCGCGTTCGCCGGCTGCCCCTTCACGCCGTCGGCGCGACCTTGCGCGTAGGCACTGCGGTCGCCTTTCCAGCCGAGCAGCTCGCGCATGGCATAGCCGCCGGGCACATGCCACAACGCGCCGTGTTCCAGTTCGCCCGCTTCGCCGACGATGGCGCCCTTGCCGTAACCCTCGATCCGCTCGGGCGGCACGCCCATCGCGGTGCACAGGCGGTGCGCCATCTGCACCCCGACGGGCTGCAGCGCGTCCATCATCGGCAGGATCTCGGGCTCGTAGCGGCCCGCGAACGGGTTGCGCAGCACGGCGGCAATGGCGCCGCGCCGCAGCGGCGTCGGGGCGGTGGGGCCGAACTCGTGATGGATGTCTTCGACATGCGTGTAGACGCGCCGGATCTCAATCATCTGTGCTCCAGGGGGCATGAGGCGTCGCCCCGTCCTGCCCACGCAGCGGGCGCGCCGTGCACCGGGGCCGGCGCGGCGGGCAAGGAGGCGGGGCGAAGCGGCTTCATGCGGTTTCGTTAAGCAATTACTGAACCAGTTCTCTCGGCCTCGGCGCTGGCGCGTGCGTGAGGCAGCCGCGCCACCTCGGCCCAGCGTACGCCTTCGGCGCCGACCGTCACCACCTGCCCCTGGCACACCAGCACCGCGCTGTGGGCCAGCCCCTGCCGGCACATCTGCTGCGCCGCGGTGCGGCCGGCCGCCAGTGCACGGTGCACCGTCGAGGCAGCGAGCACAGGCACCGCCACGGTGACCAGCAACACGCCCAGGTCGCTATCGTCCTTCAGCTCGCAGGCCGGGCGGCGGACGATGCGCGGGTCGTCCACGTCGACCGCGTTGCCGATCAGCGTGGCAGCCACGTCGGCTTCGGCTGCGGTGCGCGCGAGCACCGTCACGCTGTCGGCGATGCCGAGCGAGAAGCTGCGCCCGCGCCAGCCGCTGGTCGCGACGCCGCGCACCGGCAGCTCGTGCGGCACCACGAAGCGGCCGTCGGTGGCCAGGCGCTGTCCGGCGTCGGCGCGCGCAGGCTCGCTCACCAGGCCGACGTTGACCGAGGCACCCGGGCTCAGGTGCAAGGCGATGTCGCCCCCGTTGTTGATCCAGGCCCGCGTGATCCCGGGCCGTGCGTAGCAGCGCACCATGTCGTCGCTCACCGCACCCGCCACCGCGGCCATCGGCGTCACGAAGGTGCGGCGGTGTGGGTGACAGGCCTGCCACATGCGACGCGCCACCGGGCCGCGCAGCCGCGGTTCGAAGGGTGCGTAGGGGTCGACCGGCTCGCGCAGCGCCGGCAGTTCGGCCACCAGTTCGGGCAACACGCTGCCGAACCGCTGCCAGGCCTGCTCGTGACAGTCCGCCACCACGCGCGGGTCTCCCCCGGCTCCGATGACGAGGTCGATCGGGCCATGCTGGAAGTGCCAGCGTGCACCGGGCAGGGAGTGGCGGGCGGCTTGCATGACGGTCAGAGCGTGTTCATACCACGGTCAACCGAGCATCGGGGCCTGGCCCAGCGGCCAGCCGTTGCCCGGCTCGGGTTGGCCCCACTGCAGCGACTTCGGCGCGCCCTCGTTGTGCCAGGCGCCGCTGCGCAGCACCTCGTCGAGCGAGCGTACGTGCTCGAGGTGGCCGCCGAGGGCGCGATAGTGCTGCAGCTGCATCGTGAATTCGATCGGCGCGACGATGGCCGGCGTGGGCACCGTGCCGAAGCTGTTGTCCGGCATGCGCGACACGTCCGTCATCACGGTGATGCCGCCGCCCGGCCACACATAGGCCGGCGCACCGCCGCAGGTCACGTTGACGAGCGAGCGCTTGATCGCGCGGGTCAGCAGCACCGGGTTCTCGGTCGCGCCGGCCCGCAGGCTGCCGCCGGCGCCGGCCAGGAACAGCACGCTGGTCAACGAAGGCTCGCAGTTCTCGCCGATGCGGTCGACCACCGCCCGCACGGCGGCGGGCATTTCCTGCGGTTGCGGTTGCAGGTGCTCGTCGAGCACATACCAGGCCGCGTGTTCGCCGGTGGTCGACACCATCAGCAGCCGCAGGCCGGGCCAGGCCAAGGATTCGTCCCAGCCTTCGATGATGGACAGCGGGTCGGAGATGTCGGTGCCGCCCCATCCGATGCCGGGGTTGGCGACCTGGAAGTAGCGGCCCGGCGTGGACTTGCGGCCGCGGATCTTCAGACCCGAAGGGCGGATGTCCAGACAGCGGCCTGCCTGGTGCTCGGTCAGCACGCCGGTGATGTGGTCGTCGACCACCACCACCTCGTCGGCCTGTCCGAACCACTGCTTGGCGAAGATGCCGATCGTGGCCGAGCCGCAGCCGACGCGCATGCGCTGCTCCTCGACGCCGTTGACGATGGGCGCGCGGCCGGCCTGCACGACCAGCTGGGCGCCGCCGTCGATGCTGATTTCCACGGCCTGCTTGTTGCCGAGCTGCTGCATCATCTCGACGGCGACGCGGCCCTCTTTCTTGCTGCCGCCGGTGAGGTGGTGCACCCCGCCGATCGACAGCATCTGCGAGCCGTACTCGGCGGTGGTCACGTGGCCGACCACCTCGCCCTTGCAGCGGATGTTGGCCTGCTCGGGGCCGAGCCAGCGGTCGGTGTCGATCTTCACCTTGAAGCTGCAGTAGCTGAAGATGCCTTCGGTGACCACGGTCACCATGTCGACGCCCTCGGCCTGCGACGAGACGATGAACGGCGCGGGCTTGTAGTCGGGGTAGGTGGTCGACGAGCCCACGCCGGTGACGAACACCTCGCCGGGCATGGCCTGCGCGGGCGGCGCTGCCTCCGGGGTGTCCGCCTGCCGCGCCGCGAACGGCACCAGCCGCACCTCGCCGGCGTCGAAAGTGCGGCGCAGCATCACCACCGGGTCCACGCGCACCAGCACACCGCCTTCGTTGGCGTAGCGGTCGCAGGCGCCGCTGCGTCCTTCGGTGATCTGGCACAGCACCGGGCAGGCGTTGCACTCGATCTTGTTGGTCGCCATGCGCTCGTTGCGCGGCTTTGCACGCTCGAGCACCTGGGGCATCAGGTCCATCTCGGGCAGGCCATCGGTCTTGGTGTGCTCAGTCATCGCGGGTCGACTTTCCTGGTACCTGTGGGGCGGTACTAGCGGATTCCGTGCCAGTTGCGGGTCATTGCCGGAGCAGCTTCGTTTATGTAGTATTCACTTAATCAAAATGTTGTGATCACTACATGAAGAGGCAATCTAGCGCAATCGGACGGATCTGGCAACGAGACTTTCACTGCCCCGGCCCGGGGCGCGAACGGAGCTGAAAATGACCCATGTGGTGACTGATGCCTGCATACGGTGCAAATACACCGACTGCGTCGACGTGTGCCCGGTGGACTGCTTCCACGAAGGCCCCAACTTTCTCGCCATCGACCCGGACGAATGCATCGACTGCGCTGTCTGCGTGCCCGAGTGCCCCGCGGGCGCCATCCTGGCCGAGGACGATCTGCCGGCAGAGCTGGCAGGATGGGTCGCGCTGAATGCCGAGCTGGCACGGCAATGGCCGGTGATCTCGCAGCGGCAGGCGCCGCTGCCGCAGGCCGAGCAGTGGAAGGACACACCGGGCAAGCTGGCCTATCTCGAACGCTGAGCGCCTCGCGGCGCCTACCATCCCCTCAGGAGAAAACGCCATGAGTGCATTCAACGAAGAGAAAGTGCTGAGCGTCCACCACTGGACCGACAAGCTGTTCACCTTCACCACCACGCGCGATCCGTCGCTGCGGTTCAGCAACGGCCACTTCACGATGATCGGCCTGCGCGTCGACGGCAAGCCCTTGCTGCGCGCCTACAGCATCGTCAGCGCCAACTACGAGGAGCACCTCGAGTTCCTCAGCATCAAGGTGCCGGACGGCCCGCTCACGTCCCGCCTGCAGCACGTGCAGGTCGGCGACACCATCGTGGTCGGGCGCAAGCCCACCGGCACGCTGCTGATCGACTACCTGCTGCCCGGCCGGCGGCTGTACCTGCTGTCGACCGGCACCGGGCTGGCGCCGTTCATGAGCATCGTGCGCGACCCGGAAACCTACGAGAAGTTCGAGCAGGTGGTGCTGGTGCACGGCGTGCGCCAGATCGACGAACTGGCCTACCACGACCTGCTGGTCGAGCACCTGCCCAACCACGAGTTCCTCGGCGACCTGGTCAGCAGCAAGCTGCGCTACTACCCGACCGTCACCCGCGAGGCCTACCGCAACATGGGCCGCGTGACGCAGCTGATCGACACCGGCAAGCTGTTCGAAGACCTGGGCGTGCCGCCGCTGGACCGGGCCCACGACCGCGCGATGATCTGCGGCAGCCCCGGCATGCTGCGCGACCTGAAGCACTCGCTGGAGCAGCGCGGCTTCAAGGAAGGCAACACCTCGACGCCGGGCGACTTCGTCATCGAGCGCGCGTTCGCCGAGCAATGAGCGCCCCCCGCAGCGTGGCGGCCGAGCCGCGCACATCGAGGCCCGACGCCGCGCTCGCGTAGCATCGGAGCCGCCCGAACCCCCGGATACGACCTGCCATGGCCACTTCTTCCTCCCGGCGCGCTGCCGCCAAGTCGTCGTCCGCGGTGCGCCGCCCCGGCGTGCGCGAGCTGGCCGCCAAGGCCACCCGCGACAGCATCCTGCGCGCCGCGACGCGGGTCTTCGCCAAGCACGGCTTCGACGGCGGGCGCGTCGAGCAGATCTCGAAGGCGGCCAAGTCGTACGACCGCATGATCTATTACTACTTCGGCAGCAAGGAAGGCCTGTTCATCGCGGTGATCGAGGACATCTACCGCCGCATGAACGACGCCGAGTCCGAACTCGACATCAACATCGAGCAGCCGGTCGAGTCGCTCAAGCTGGTGGTGAGCTTCGTGCGCGACTACTACCGCAAGAACCCCGAGTTCGTCACGCTGCTCAACACCGAGAACCTGCACAAGGGCAAGCACATCAGCAAGTCGCTGCGCGCGCGCGAGTACTCGTCGCCGACGATCTCGGTGATCGACGAACTGCTGCGCAGCGGTGCCCGCCAGGGCGTGTTCCGCACCGACGTCAACGCACGCGACGTCTATCTGATGATGGCTGCGATGGGCTACTTCTACCAGTCCAACCGCTACACGCTGTCGGCCTTTCTCGGTGAAGACCTCGAAGATCCGGCCTCGGTGGCGCACTGGGAGGCCTTCATGATCGATGCGGTGCTGCGCACCGTGGCACGCGCACCGGGACCGGCACGCAGCGCTTGAGGCGGTCTCTGCGTTCATGTAGCATCCACTGAACGAATGCCGGCGCGCGGCGCCGCCCGATGCACCCACCCCACGGAGCTGTCCCAATGGCTGAACCCCTCGCGAGCGCCAAGTCCGGCAAGGTCGTCATCACCAACATCGGCCTGCTGCTGTCGGGCGACATCGACCGGCCGGTGCTCGACGCCGACACCGTCGTGGTGCGCGACGGACTGATCGAGGCCGTCGGCCGGCAGGCCGATTGCGACATCGAGCAGGCCGACACGCTGATCGACGCACGCCGCACCTGCGTCTGCCCGGGCCTGATCGACAGCCACGTGCACCCGGTGTTCGGCGACTGGACGCCGCGCCAGAACCAGTTCGGCTGGATCGACTCGACGATGAACGGTGGCGTCACCACGATGATCTCGGCCGGCGAGGTGCACCTGCCCGGGCGGCCCAAGGACATCGTCGGGCTCAAGGCGCTCGCCATCACCGCGCAGCGCGCCTACGACAACTTCCGCCCCGGCGGCGTCAAGGTGCTGGCCGGCGCGCCGGTGATCGAGAAGGGCATGGTCGAGGACGACTTCCGCGAACTCGCGGCCGCCGGCGTCAAGCTGCTGGGCGAGGTCGGACTGGGCACCGTCAAGGCAGGCGAGGAAGCCGCCCAGATGGTTCGCTGGGCGCGCAAGTACGGCATCCAGAGCACCATCCACACCGGCGGGCCGTCCATCCCCGGCTCGGGGCTGATCGACAAGGACGTGGTGCTCGAGGCCGACGCCGACGTCATCGGTCACATCAACGGCGGCCACACGGCGCTGCCCTGGCGCCACGTGTGCGAGCTGTGCGAGAAGTCGTCGCGGGCGATCGAGATCGTGCACAACGGCAACGAGAAGGTCGCGCTGGCGGCGGCCAACGCGGCGATCGAGCTGAAGTGCCCGCACCGCGTGATCCTGGGCACCGACGGACCGGCCGGCTCGGGCGTGCAGCCGCTGGGCATCCTGCGCATGATCGCCTTCCTGTCCAGCGTCGGCGGCATTCCGGCCGAGCAGGTGTTCTGCTTCGCCACCGGCAACACCGCGCGGCTGCGAGGGCTGAACTGCGGCCTGGTCGAAGTGGGCCGGGCGGCGGATTTCGTCTTCCTCGACCGTGCGCAGCATTCGGCAGGGCAAGACTTGCTCGAAAGCGTTGAACTGGGCGACCTGCCGGGCGTCGGCATGGTGATGATCGACGGCATCGTGCGCTGCGGGCGCAGCCGCAACACGCCGCCGGCCCAGGAAGTGCCGGTCGTCGTGGCGTCCCACTGACAGGGCGCAAGGCCGGCGCCGGCCGGCCGGTGGCGCGCCGCTTTTCCCGCGGTCCCCAAGCTCTGCAACAATCGCCCCCACGTCTGACGAGGGAGAGAACATGCAGGGGAGCATTCGTGTCCGGTGGATCGCGGCCGCGATGGTCGTGTTGGTGGCTGCAGCGGCCGCCTGGTGGTGGAGCCAGCAGCGTGGCGCCGATGCGCCGACGGCCGGCGTCGACCCCGCCGCAGCGTTCGAGGTCGCGGAGTGCAAGCCGCGGCTGATGGACGACCAGCCGGCGCTGGCGGTCGTTTTCACGCAGCCGCTCGACCGCACGCAGTCGCTCGGCGAATACCTGCGGGTCGTCGACCTGGGGCCCTTGAGCGGCCAGCAGGAGGCCACCAGCGAGCAGGGCGTCGACGCCCGGCAGGCGCCCAAGGGCAGCGCAGGGGCGTCGGCCCCTGAAGGCAAGATCGTCCAGGGCCACTGGACCATCGGCGACAACCCGCGCATCGCCTACTTCCCCTACATCCAGCCGCAGCGCAACTTCCGCATCGAGGTGCAGGCCGGGTTGCTGTCGGTCGACGGCGTCAAGCTGGCCGACGGCAAGCGCTGCGAACTGGCGAGCGACGCGATGGCGCCGTCGTGGTACTTCGCCAGCCGCGGCGTCGTGCTGCCGGCCGGCCAGAACGGCGGGCTGCCCATCGTCACGGTGAACCAGCCCGAGGTCGACGTGCAGTTCCTGCGCGTCGAGCCGGGCGATCTGCCGCGCTTCTTCGAGCGGGTGGCCGGCGGGCGCCCGAGCAGCGACGAGGAAGACGAGGAATACCACGGCTACAGCGAGAACTCGAGCTTCAAGGGCCGTGTCGGCGGCTGGGAACTCGACCAGTTGCGCAGCAGCACGCGCAGCGTCTATCTCGGCCGCTTCAAGACCGACGACACGCCGAACCGCCGGCACGTCACCTTCCTGCCGGTCGAAACCATCAAGGAGCTGCAGGAGCCCGGCGTCTACGTCGCGGTGATGGCGCAGCCGGGGCGCTTCAGCAACGACTACCAGGTCACCTATTTCTACGTCAGCGACATCGGCGTGCATGCGCGCCGCTACGCGAAGGGGCTGAGCGCCTTCGCCACCTCGCTGAAAACCGGCAAGGGGCTGTCCGGCGTCGAATACGAACTGCTCGACGAGAACGCGCGTTCGCTCGGCAAGGCAGAGGCCGACGGCGACGGCCATGCCGCCTTCGCAGACGTGCCGGCGGCGGCACGCCTGCTGGTGGCACGCCAGGGCCGCGAGATGACCGTGATCGTGCTGCGCGAACCGGGGCTCGACCTGTCGGAGTTCGACGTCGGCGGCCATTTGTCGTCCAACACCAAGCTGTTTGTCTATGCCGGGCGCGACCTGTACCGCCCCGGCGAGCGCTTCGACGTCTCGGTGCTCGCCCGCAATGCCGACGGCCGCGCGCTGGCGCCGATGCCGCTGCAGGCCACGCTCAAGCGTCCCGATGGCCGCACGGTGCAGACGCTGAGCTGGCGCCCCGACACGCAGCGCCCCGGCTACTACCAGCGCAACCTGGCACTGCCGGCCGATGCGCAGACCGGCACGTGGTCGCTGGAGCTGCGTGCCGACCCGGGCGGCGCCGCGGACGCTCGCTGGAAGTTCCAGGTCGAGGAGTTCCTGCCCGAGCGCATGAAGCTCGAGCTGCGCACCGACAAGCCGGTGCTGATGGCTGGCGACGCCTTCCAGGTCGACGTGCAGGGCGACTACCTGTTCGGCTCGCCCGCGGCCGGCAACCGGCTGCTGGTGAGCGCGGCCACCGAGCGCGCCACCCACGCGCTGCCGAAGCAGTGGCCCGGTTTCGTGTTCGGCGACTTCGCCGACGACAGCCGCAAGTCGCGCGAAGAGGTCGAAGACGGCTCGCTCGACGAGCAGGGCCAGGCGCAGGTCACGCTGCCGGTCAACGCCGACGGCGCCGCGTCGCCGATCACCGTGCGCGGCAGCTTCAGCCTGCTGGAATCGGGCGGCCGGCCGGTGGTGCGGTCGATCGAGCGCATCGTGTGGCCGGCCGACAAGCTGCTGGCGCTGCGGCCGCTGTTCGACCGCGACGTCACCCGTGAAGGCGGCCAGGCCGAGTTCGAGCTGGTCCGCGTCGACACGCAGGGCAGGCTCGCACCGGTGCAGGGCGTCAAGCTGAACCTGGTGCGCGAGGAGCGCCAGTACTACTGGCGCTTCGACGACCAGAAAGGCTGGCACTCGGGCTACACCGAGACCGACGAGCCGGTCGAGTCGCGCACCGTCGACGTGGCCGAGCGGACCCGCATCGGCGCGCCGGTCAACTGGGGCCGCTACCGGCTGGAAGCCGAAGACCCGCAGACCGGCCTCAAGCTGCGCTACCGCTTCTATGCCGGCTGGAACGCGCAGGACGCCGAAGACATCGGCAACCGGCCCGACCGCGTGCAGCTGAAGCTCGCCGACGCGCCGCTGAAAGCCGGCGACAAGGCCAGGATCATGATCACGCCGCCGCACGACGGCACCGCGCTGGTCACGGTCGAAGGCGACCGCCTGCTGTGGAGCCAGCGCATCGACGTGTCGACCAAGGGCGTCACCATCGAAGTACCGGTCGACGCGCAATGGGCCCGGCACGACCTGTACGCCACGGTCACGGTGTTCCGGCCCGGCAGCGAGGGCAACCGCGTGACGCCCGCCCGCGCCGTCGGGCTGGTGCACCTGCCGCTCGCGCGCGACGACCGCAAGCTGCAGGTGGCGCTGACGGCCCCGGCCAAGGTGCTGCCCGAGAAGCGCACCGTGGTGAAGGTCAAGGCGCAGGGGCTGCAAGGGCAGGGCGCTTTTGTCACCGTCTCGGCGGTCGACGTCGGCATCCTCAACATCACGCGCTACCGCACGCCCGACCCGGTCGACTTCTTCTTCGGCAAGCACCGCTACGCGCCTGAGCTGCTCGACATGTACGGCAAGCTGATCGAGAAGATGGAGGGCCGCCAGGGCAAGCTCGCCTTTGGCGGCGACTCCGGCATGCGCGGCGACACCCAGAGCCTGCCGAAGAAAGTGAAGCTGGTCGACCTGTTCAGCGGACCGGTGGCGCTGAACGCGCAGGGCGAGGCCGAGGTGGCGCTCGACATCCCCGACTTCAACGGCACGCTGCGGCTGATGGCCGTGGTGGCGTCGCCCGAGCGCTTCGGCAGCACCGAGGCCGAGATGGTGGCCGCCGCGCCGGTGGTGGCCGAGCTGGCCATGCCGCGTTTCATCTCGCCCGGCGACGCCGCGACCATCGCGCTCGACGTCACCAACCTGAGCGGCGCCCCGCAAGACCTGAAAGTGAAGCTCGAAGGCGCCGACCCGGTGCGCATCCGCGAGGGTGAGCGCACGGTGAGCCTGAAGCACCAGCAGCGCACCACGCTGCGCTTTGCCGCTGAAGCGACCGACGCCTACGGGCTGGGCCGGCTGCGGCTGCAGGTCACGTCGGCCTCGGGCCTGAAGATCGTGCGCGAGTCGGTGCTGCAGGTGCAGCCGCCGGTGCCCCAGGAACGCGACGTGCGGCGCGTCAAGCTCGACCCCGGGCAGAGCCTGAAGCTCGAGCCGGCGTGGGTCGAGAAGTACTTCAAGGGTTCTGCCGCCGTCAACCTGACGGTGTCGAACAAGCCGCCGCTCAACATCAACCGCCTGGTGCAGGGCTTGCTGGAGTACCCGTACGGCTGCGTCGAGCAGACCACCAGCGCCGCCTACCCGCATGTCTTCATCGACGAGGCGGCGGCCAAGGCCTACGGGCTGAAGGGGGGCAGCCGCGACGAGCGTGCGCAGTTCATCGAAGGCGCGATCGGCCGCCTGGCCGGCATGCAGCGCTCCAACGGCGGCTACACGCTGTGGGGCGACGGCGCCTACGAGGCGTGGATCTCGGCCTACGTGATGGGCTTCCTGCAGGACGCGCGGGCACAGGGTTTCACGGTGCCCGACGGCATCTACAAGAACGGCCAGGACTGGCTGCTGCAGCAACTGCAGCAGGCCCCCAACCGCTTCCCCGGCCTGCCTGCCAGCGCGACGCCCGACAAGGCCGGCAACATCGACTCGCGCGAGTACACGCTGCTGCGCGACAGCCACCAGCGCTTTGCCGAGATGGCGCATGCCGGCTACGTGCTGGCGCGCGACCAGAAGGCGCCGCTGGCGATGCTGCGCTTCCTGCACGACAAGATGCGCGACCGCGCGCGCTCGCCGCTGCCGCTGGTGCACCTGTCGATCGCACTGAAGCTGATGGGCGACGAGGCCCGCTCGAAGGTGGCGCTGGAAGAAGCCATGAAGCGGCCCTACGGCATCCGTGCCAACCTGGGCAACCCCGGCTACGGATGGGGCGACGAGTGGCTGGGCGACTACGGCTCGCCGGCGCGCGACCTGGCGATGTCGTACGCGCTGCTGGTGCGTCACGACATCCGGCACGCCCGTCGTGAAAACCTGTTGTTCGACCTGGCCACGCGGCTGGGTGGGCGGCAGTACTACTCGACCCAGGAGCGGCTGTCGCTGTTCCTGGCCGCGCGTGCGGCCGGCGGCAGCGAAGGCAGCGAGTGGACCGCCGTGCTGCGCACCGGCGAGGCTGCGCAGGCAGTGAGCTCGCGCAGCACCGAGATGCGCAGCTTCGGCGCGGCGGCACTGGCGCAGGGCGTCACGCTGACCAGCCAGCACGGCGAAGCGCTGTTCGTCGAAGTCGAGGCGAGCGGCTACCCGGCCCAGCCGCCCGCGCCGCGCAGCGACGTGATCGAGCTGCGCCGCGAGTGGTTCGAACTCGACGGCCGCCCCTGGAGCCACCGCCCGCTGAAGGTGGGCGACATGCTCATCGTGCGCTTGCAGGCGCGTGCGCGGTACCCGCTGGAAGACGGCCTGATCGTCGATCGCATCCCGGCCGGCTTCGAGGTCGAGAACCTCAACCTGTCGCAGGGGCCGAAGGCGGAGGAGTTCGTCGTCGGCGGCGTCAACGTGGCGCAGGCCATGGCCGACCCGCGCATCAAGCACCGCGAATATCGCGACGACCGCTATGTGGCCGCGGCGCGGCTGGAGCCGCAACTGCTCAACGTGTTCTACTTGGTGCGGGTGGTCAGCCCCGGCCGCTACGTGGTGCCGGCCCCGTTCGCCGAAGACATGTACCGGCCCGAGCTGCGCGCGGTGGGGGCGGCGCCGAACCCGGTGGCCATCACCGACCCGCGCGGCGGCGGCGTGCCCGAGCTGGAGTCCGCCCCGGCCGGGGCGGCCGCGGCACCGGCTGCCACGGCGAGCGGCCCGGTGCCAGCGGCCGCGCCGGCCGCGTCGGCGGCGAGCGCGCCGCAGTAGCGGGGCGGCGATGACGCGCGGGCGGCGGCTCGAGCTGGCACTGGCTGCCGTGCTGGTGCTGCTGCTCGCGCTCGACCTGGCCTTTGCGCCGCCCATACCGGTGCCCGACCGCGGCACCGTGATCGCTGCGCGCGACGGCACGCCGTTGCGCACCTATCCCAGCGTCGACGGCGTCTGGCGCCAGCCGGTCACGCCCGACGAGGTGTCGCCGCTCTACCTCGAAGCCCTGCTGCACTACGAAGACCGCTGGTTTCGCTGGCACCCCGGTGTCAACCCGGTGGCGCTCGCGCGGGCCGCCTGGCAGTGGGCGCGCCATGGGCGGGTGGTGTCCGGCGGCTCGACGCTGACCATGCAGGTGGCGCGCATCCTCGACCCGCCCCGGCGCGGCGAGGCACGCAGCGTGCGCGCCAAGCTGCGGCAGATGCTGCGAGCGCTGCAACTCGAGCTGCGCCTGAGCAAGCGCGAGATCCTGACGCTCTACCTTAACCATGCCCCGATGGGCGGCATCGTCGAAGGCGTCGAGATGGCCAGCCGCGCCTACCTCGGCAAGTCGAGCGAATACCTCAGCCATGCCGAGGCCGCGCTGCTCGCGGCGTTGCCGCAGGCCCCGTCGCGCCTGCGGCCCGACCGCGCGCCGCGGCGGGCCCAGGCCGTGCGCGACAAGGTGCTCGACCGCCTGCAGGCCTACGGCGTGTGGACACCCCAGGAGGTGGCCGACGCCCGCATGGAGATCGTCGCGGTGCAACCGATCCGCGCGCAGTGGATCGCGCCGCTGGCCGCCGAGCGCCTGCGCGCGACCCGGGGCCGGGCAGGGCCGGCGGTGGTCGAGTCGACACTGGACGTCGAGCTGCAATCCAGCGTCGAGCGCATGCTGCTCGACCGCACCGGCGGCCTGCCGCCCAAGGTGTCGATGGCCGTGCTGGTGATGCACAACGACACGCTGGAGGTGCACGCCTACGCCGGCTCGGCCGACTTCACCGACCCGCAGCGCGCCGCCCACGTCGACATGGTGCGCGGCGTGCGTTCGCCCGGCTCGACGCTGAAACCCTTTCTTTATGCGCTG
Organism: Caldimonas mangrovi; assembly: GCF_023721835.1. Lineage (GTDB taxonomy): Bacteria > Pseudomonadota > Gammaproteobacteria > Burkholderiales > Burkholderiaceae_C > Caldimonas > Caldimonas mangrovi. The sequence continues at coordinate 219,183 of NZ_JAMKFE010000005.1, forward strand.
GCGCTCGACGATGGGCTGATCCACTCGGAAAGCCTGCTGATCGACGCGCCGCAGTCCTTCGGCGGCTACCAGCCCGGCAACTTCCAGGCTTCGTTCAGCGGGCCGGTGAGCGTTTCCGAGGCCTTGCAGCGGTCGCTCAACGTGCCGGCCGTCGACCTGCTCGACCGCATCGGCCCCGCGCGTTTCGCCGCCATGCTGCGCGCGGGCGGCCTGCGCCTGCGCATGCCGGCCGGCTCGAGTGCCAACCTGAGCCTCATCCTGGGCGGCGGCGGCACCACGCTGGAAGAACTGGTGGGTGCCTACCGGGCGCTGGCCCGCGGCGGCCTGTCGGGCCGGCCGCGGCTGACGCCGCAGGCGCCGCGCATCGAAGCGCGTCTGATGAGCGCCGGCGCCGCCTTCATCGTGCGCGACATCCTGGAGTCGGGCGGCCACCCCGACCGGCCGTTCGCCGAGGCGCACCGCCGCGTCGCCTGGAAGACCGGCACCAGCTTCGGCTTCCGGGACGCCTGGGCCGTGGGCGTGACCGACGAGTACACCGTCGGCGTGTGGGTCGGCCGGCCCGACGGCACGCCCAACCCCGGCTTTTTCGGCGCCAACGTGGCCGCGCCGCTGCTGCACGACATCGTCTCGGCGCTGCCGCCCGTGTCGCCTGCGGCGGCCGCCAGCCGCAGGCAGCCGGACAGCGTTGCTGCCGTGGCGATCTGCTGGCCGCTGGGGCGGCGTGCCGACAGCACCGACCCCACCCACTGCCAGGTGCGCCGCACCGGCTGGGCGCTGAACGGCGGGGTGCCGCCCACGCTGCCCGACCGCGCCCGCAGCGGCGGCCTGCTGGCCAGCCTGGCCGCCTGCGGGCAAGCCGGCGAGGTGGCCCGCTGGCCCGCCGCGTTGGAACCCTGGCTGGCGCATGCGCCTGCGGGGTGTGCCCGCGCGCTGGACGGTGGCACGGCCTTGCGCATCGCCGGCCTCGAAGCAGGGGCGGTGCTGAAGCCGACGCCGGGCCGCCACGAGGTCGAGGTGCACGTCGGCACGCTCGGCGCCGCCGGGGCCTCGACGCCGGTCTACTGGCTCGTCGATGGCCAGCAGCACCAGCGCGCACAGGCCGGCGAGCGGGTGCTGCTGCGCTTCGCCAGCAACGGGCGGCACAGCATCACGGCGCTCGACGAGCGCGGGCGGTTCCACCGCATCGAGGTGACGATCAGCGGGATCTGAGTGCGGCCCGACCCGCCGTTCAGTGGCGCAGCGCCTGTTCGAAGAAACCGACGATCTCGTCGCTCAACTGCCGATGGAAACGCTCGCGATCGAAGCCCGGCGGGTCGGTCGGGACGGGGCCCAGGCGGTCTTTCCAGGCCGGGTCGGTCGGCACGATGAAGGCGTAGTGGCCGGCACCTGCCGCCAGCCGCGCCTGCCCGCCCGCCGGCAACTGGGTGCGCAACTGGTCGTAGTGATAGGCCCGCGGCAACACTTCGTCGTGTTCGGCGCCGATCATCTTCACGGTGGCAGCACTGCCCGCCAGGCTGCCGGGCACGATGGGCTGGCCCAGCGGCGCCATCAGCACGGCCGCCCGGATGCGCGGGTCACGCACGGTGCCCGATGCGGTGGCCGACGCCGGCAGCTGCAGCGGCGTGCCGCCCGGTGCGGCGACGCCGATCTTCGGGTCACGAAAGGCGCAGGCCGGGTCGTCGGCCACGGCCGCGCAATGCTGCAGCATGCGCCGGGTATCCGGCACGCCGCCGGCCAGGGCCGCCACCGAAAAACCGCCGGCCGAATGCCCCATCGCACCGACGCGCGCCGGGTCGATCGAACGACGCCATTGCGGGTGGGCCAGCAACTGGTCGAGCAGGTGCGTCAGCTGGCGGGGGCGCTCGAAGAAGTAGCGCGCGTCGGCCGACATCGACCGGTCGCGGAAGTTGTCGCCCGGGTGGACCGGGCTGGCGACCAGGAAACCCCGGCGCGCCAGGGCTTCGGCCTGCAGGTGGTGGTTCAGCGCGCCACCGCCGGTGCCGTGCGACACCAGTACCACCGGATACTGCCCGTCGACCACCGCCGCACCGAGCGCGACGCTCGGCCGATACGGCCCGAAGCTGCGCAAGGCCTCGGCCGCCCGCGTGGGGTACCACAGCGTCACTTCCATGCGCCCGCCGTGATACGGCACCTCGAAGGCCGTCATGCCGGCGTTGTAGGCCGGCGGCTGTGCCGCCGCTGCCGTTGCACCGGCCAGCGCCGCTGCGGTCATCCATCGTTTCCACATGGGCCGTTCCCTCCTGGTGTGCTTGATGGCCGGCATGTTCGCGCCGGGCCATCAGGCGCGACACCATTGCGCGACGAAACGCAGGAATGCGGCGGCGAAGCACCGCTGCAGGGAGCGAGCCGCTAGAATGCGGGTCTTTCGGGGTGTAGCGCAGCCTGGTAGCGCAACTGCTTTGGGAGCAGTGGGTCGGATGTTCGAATCATCTCACCCCGACCAACATCGGCAAGGGTTAGCGGCTTAGCGGCTGCTAACCCTTGTGTCGTTTGGGGACGACGAGGCAGTGACCCACGGGTGGCCGGGGCGCGCGGTGCCGGCGGCGCCTTGATCACGAAGGTTCCCGGGGATCTCTTCCGCCCGAGCTACAGCCGGCTCGGGCAAGCAGGGGTAAAGGATCAAGACGGCCGTCAGGAATGCTCCGGTTGCGCGAATCCCGCGTGCGGACCCCCGCGATCGAGTGGGGCAAAAAGTGAAACGGCGAGCCGCGCCTGTCGGGATGGCCAGGGGTCGGAGAGCGAGGGGCTGCATAAAATCGGCCGCGCATTACAACGACCGCACAAGCGGCCCATCCACACGCCCACAGGGAGGCGCACCATGACCATCGAAGTCGTCAATCCGCCCGTCGTGCCGACGGCGACCTGCTCTTTGACGCGAGCGAAACCCGTTCCATTTTCTCGTTCTATTGGCCGCACCTGAAGGCAGATATCGCCGTCATGGAAATCACCACCGAGAATCGGCGCTTCGGCCAGCAACTGCTGATCATCGGCATCGATTCGACCTACGCGATCGGTTTCGTGCAAAAGCTCATGGAGACGTTGGCGCGACCCCAGGCCGGGTTTGCCGGTTTGGCCAAGATGGGCATGAAGCTCGCACAGCGCTACATCCAGCACTGGTGGAAGCACGCCCGCCAGAAGGACCTGGAGAATCCACGTGTCGCCGAAGGCGTGCGCATCGTTGTGGCCCGGAACTTCAAGACCGAGATGGAGTTGGTGATCAAGACGGCGGGGTACGGCCCCACGCTGAAGCCGTTCCACGTTGCCGGTGACCCGCTGTTCTTCTGGGGCGCCGCGTGAGAAAAGCAGCCCGATGGATCCTGGTGGGCTTCGGGGCGGCCGCAGTCGCGGCCTGCGCCTACGCCGTCCATGACCTGCGCAGCGGCGGTGTGATGATGCTGCAGGCCTGCGTTGAAACCTACCCGCGCCCTGCGGCATGGGTCTGCGAGCAGTCGCTGTTCTCGCAGACCCCCGAGGAACTTGCCGAGATGAACCAGCGGGCCGGGGCGCTGTTCGCCGTACACCAGGTCAAGAAAGAATCTGACGCCCATCGGTTCCTGGCCCACTACATCAAAGCCGGGCTGGACATCAACGCCGTCGACCAGCGCAATGCGCAGCGATGGACCGCACTTCACCTGGTTGCGTTGGACGGCGATGCCGCCGGGGTTCGTGTGCTGCTTGATCACGGCGCCGATCCGTCCTTGAAAGATGCCGACGGCAAGACCGCTGCCGAGTTGGCCCGCGAGCGGCACGCCAGGCACCCGTCGCCGGGCCGGGCCGAGGTGGTGAAGCTGCTGGAGGCGCACCAGCCGCGGTCGTAGCGTCCCCGGCAGCCATGGCGGCGGGCGTCGTGACGATCGCGTCATCGTCCGGCATCAAACCCCGGCGCACGCCACAATGCCGCCTGCATCGCAGGCAACGCAGGGCAAGGGACGGCGCTATGGGAGCTGAAACGTGGTTCATCGCACTGGGCGCCATGGCCGCCGGTTTCGTGCAGGGCCTGTCGGGCTTCGCGTTCGGCATGGTGGCCATGTCGATCTGGGTGTGGGGCGTCGACCCCCGCCTGGCGGCGGTGCTGGCCGTGTTCGGTGGCCTGACCGGGCAGGTGATCGCCACCTTCACGGTGCCGCGCCGCTGGAATTGGCCCATGCTGCTGCCGCTGCTGAGCGGCGCCGCGGTCGGTGTGCCGCTCGGGGTGTGGGTGCTGCCCCTGCTCGACGCCGGCTTGTTCAAACTCGTGTTCGGCGCCTTCTTGTTGGTTTGCTGCCCGCTGTTGCTGATGGCGCCGCGTTTGCCGCGCATCGGCAGCGCCGGCTGGCCCAGTGATGCGCTGACCGGGGCTGCGGGCGGCTTCATGGGCGGGCTGGGCGGTTTCACCGGTGTGGTCCCGACGCTGTGGTACACGCTGCGCGGCCTGGAAAAGGACGTGCAGCGCGGCCTGATCCAGAACTTCAACCTGGCGGCCTTGAGCGTGACCATGGCGGCGTACGTGGCCACCGGCGCGGTGACGGCGCCGATGTGGCCGGCCCTGGCCATCGTGGCGGCCTCGCTGCTGGTGCCTGCCCTCATCGGGGCGCGCCTGTACATCGGGCTCAGCCAGCAGGCGTTTCGGCAGGTGGTGCTGGTGCTGCTGACGCTGTCGGGGGCCGCGGTGTTTGCTTCAGGCGTGGCCGCTGTGGTGCGGGGCTAGGCACGCGTTCAGGCGAGAAGAAATGCCCGGTGGCATCGCGGCGTCTTCGAACTCAAGGCCGGCGTTTGCCGTGCGAAGACTGAAGCTGCGAACGAGGGCCGGCGACGACCGGCTCAGCGCCGCGGCCTCCGGCGCATCGGAAAGATCGGCGGCGACGTCCCCACCTGGATCGTGCCCAGCAGTTCGAACCCATGCCGTTCATAAAGGGGAATGTTCTTGGGGTTGGACGATTCAAGATACGCCAGCGCATGGTCTCGGTCGCAGAGGGTCAGCGTGTGTTGCATCAAGGCTGCCCCGTACCCTTTGCCCTGGTGAAGCGGATCCACCCCGAGGAACGGCAAGTACCAATGCGGTTCTTGCGGGTGATGGCGCCCCATCTGTTCGAACACGGCGGCACCGTCCTTCTGCACCTGCGGTGACCCGGTGCGCAGCAGCAGCGCGATCAGTGCCTCATCGTCGGGGCGGACGTCCGGCGGCAACCACAGCGCCGCCCCGGCATGGCCGTCCACGTAGAAGGCGCTGCCCTGAGCGAAAGCCTGGCCCCCGAATGCCGTGGCGAAGTTCGGGAAATGCTGGAGGTAGCGTTCCGGGTCGGGCCATGTCCAACGTGCCGCGGGGTCGGTGCTGAAGGCCAATGCCAGCACGGCAATGGTCGCCGCTTCGTCGGATGCGGTAGCGGTCTTGATGGTCGTCGTCATGTGTCTCGTCCTGCAACCAAGAGCATTCGTCGCAAGCATTGGCTACGGAGAACGCCATCGCCTGGTTCTCCGAAATGCCGCGATGGAAGATCTTCTCCCGGCAATCGGCGTGCGCACCGACCCGACATCATCGCGACAGGCGCCCTTCGGCCCGAGAGATCGCATGGCCGTTCTCGTCGCTCACCGGTTCTTGCGGCTCGAGAAAGGCCAGCGAAAGCTGCTGAGGCACGCTGCGTGCACCCTCGGTACATCAAGAGCCGGCACAGCCTCTCCACGTCGAACTGCAGCGTGGCCCGCTGAGCGTGCGGGCGAGCTGGCCGCTGCACGAGATCCTCGCGGGGCGCAACGAGTGCAACACAAGGGCTGGGGGGCACAGTCGCGCCGTGGGAAGGTCGGCCGAGTCCTTCTCGGAGCCGCTCAACGACTGGAAATCGCCTCGCTTCCGATGTCTTTGTCGCGCTCGGCGGCGGTTTCTCAACAGTCAACCCCCTCGATTGAAGGCGCTTCGTCGCGCGGTCGATCCCGACGAGAGCACACCTGCACGCCTGGCTGACGGACAAGAGCTGTTCGACTCGCAGTTCGAGGCCCGGGCATCGAGTTCTTCAACGGCGTCCACGCGAACCGGGGGCGGCGCCAGCGCAGCTCGTGCGTCGCATAATTTGCCGATGGAGGTCCATCTTGTCAGGCCGCATCCCGCCCTGAGCGCCTGGGTTGCGATGGGGGTGCACCTTTCGTTCGACACGCCAGGGACGCACCTGGTGCCCTGCCACTTTCCCGCTCTTGTCGAAGGCGGGCTCACCGTGGTTCTCGAGGGCCGGTTTTTCGTCAAGGACCCGTCGGGCGCGTTGGTCCCTCTCCCTGCCGGGTTCGTGAGCTGTGCGCGTGCAGTGCCTCTCACGCTCTATCGGACCCCCCGGTTGTGCCTTGCCGGGCTGCGGCTGCAGCCCACCGCGACGGTGGCGCTGCTCCAGTCGAGCCCGCTATCCCTGCCGCACCAGCTTGCCAATGCGTCGGACGTTTTTGGCGACTCGTGGGCGAGGCTGGTTGCGTGCATGAAGGAAGAATCGATTCCGGAGAGGCGCCTGGCGTCCTTGTTGGCATTCGCTCATGATCGCCTGGCCGAGGACGTCCATCGGCAGCGGGCGCACCGCGCCGCGCTGCTGCAGCGTGTCGCCCTGCGGGGAGCGGCCCCTCAGGATGCAGTCGGCCTCTCGGTGCGGCAGTTTGAACGGGTTTTCGCCGGCACTTTCGGCGTCACGCCAAAGCTGTTTCAGCGAGTGGCCCGCGTGGAAGGATTGCTGCGCGATGCCCTTGCCACCGGCACGACCGACGCGGGGCTCGCATTGCGGCACGGCTACTATGACCAATCGCACATGGCACGCGACCTGCGCACGTTGGCTGGCGCTTCACTGAGCAAGCTGATCGAAACCACACGTCAGCGGGACACGGAGAATTGGGCGCTTGCGGTCGGGACATGGCGGGATGGCAGTTGCCCGTCGCACCATGTCGCATTCTTCCTATCTTCCGCCGTGCAGCGCTCATAGGATGCCCGGCCATGTCGCCCAAACGTACAACTCCCCTCCTTGTCATCCTGGCCGTTGCCGGCCTGGTGGTTCCTTGGTCCTTCCATTTCGCGTTCCTGTTGAACGGCGGCAGCTTCGCGCCAGGTCCGTTTCTCGCCGCGGTGTCGGCCAACCAGCTGGTGGCTGGCATCACGTGGGACGTCTACCTGGCGGCCGCAGCGTTCTCGGTTTGGTTGCTTCAAGATGCACCCTCAGCGGGCGTTCGTCGGCCGTGGATCTATGTCGTGCTGACATTCAGCGTGGGACTCGCCTTCACCTTGCCGCTGTACCTCGCGATGCGCAAGGTGCGCGTCGAATCCCGTCGTCTCGTTTGAACGGGTGAGGCGCCGATGTACTTCGCGGAAGAAGAAGTCGCGAGCCGCTACGATCGATATCGACCCAAGGTGCACGGCATCGCCTTGCAGTGGCTGCGTGAGCGGCGAAGGCCCATTCGACCGCGCTGTCGACGTTGCATGCGAAACGGGCGACTCGACCATGCCCCTCGTCGGCATTGCGAAGCAGGTGGAGGGCGTCGACCTGTCCGGACCCATGCTGGCGCATGCCAAAGCCAAGGGGTTGGTGGTGCGGCAGGCACCGTACACCGAACTGGAGCGTGGCGCTTTCGATCTGATCTCCGTCTGCATGGCTTATCACTGGTTCGATGCAGATGCGGCGATATCGGCATTCAAGCGCGCGTCCATGCACCGCGCAACCTGGCTGATCTACAACTTTGCGTTGCTGGGCCACAAGACAGACGAGAGCGTGAGCCGCTGGCTGAAAACCGCTTACCTTTCGAACTTCCCTGATCCTCCTCGAGGCCGCACCGAGTTCGCCGTTCCGGCAACGGACCGCGAGCTTCGTGTCGTCGGCTCGGGCAAGGGCGCCTTGCCAGTGCAGTTCAGTCGCAGCGCCTTGATCGGCTACCTGACGACCCAATCAAACGTGCAGGCAGCGCTCCACGCCGGGCGAACGTATCAGGACATCGAGGCGCACCTGGATCGCGAGCTTCCGGAAGTGGCGTACGGAGCGGAGTTCCTCTACGGCTACAGCTACTCCGTCGTCCAGTTCCAGCGCGCCTGACAGGCGACCCATCTCGCAGACCGCCCCGGCCGGCACTTTTGCACGTTCGGAATCGGGCGCTTGCTGCACAAGTTCTCGTGCACACGGCGACTGCAGAAACGCACCGTTGACGCCCCGGGCACGGCTGCTATCTTCGCGGCCATGAATGTAGCCACCGAGACCAACAACGACCGCCTGCGGGCCCTGGTTGCAGCGCTGGACCTGCCGCAGGCGGTGCTGTTGACCCTGTTCAACCGAGGCCTGGGCCCGCGCGCGTGCACGGCCAGCGTCTGGCGTGCGTGGCTGGAGCCGGCGCAGTCGGCGCGGCACGTTCCGCTCAGCGACGAGATGTGGCAACACGCGGTGTTGCGCCTGGGGGCGCTGACCACCGCGACCGCCTCGGACAACGAAGCCCGGCCTGAAATGGCAAGCGCGTAGGTTCACGCGGCGGGTGTGCGGGCCGGCCTGCACACCCGTCGGGCAGCGTCTGCGACACACGACGCGGTGCGCACAAGAACTGGCATTCGGCCCATGGACGGCACCGCCGTGACAGTTTTTGGGGCTGGATGGATATACAGTCCGCTGCTGGCTGGCCCACCCCGATGTCCGGGCCAACCGCAGGCCCACCCATGAGCACCATCACCCATCCCATACGCGCCGTTCCGGCAGGCACCGACCCGTTCGCGGCACTGAACGAGCAGCAGCGCGCCGCCGTGGAACACGGCATCGGCGTGCAGGGCGCTTGCCCGCCGCTGCTGGTCATTGCCGGTGCCGGCTCCGGCAAGACCATGACCCTGGCGGCGCGCGTGGCGCGCCTGGTGCTCAGCGGCGCCGACCCGCAGCGGCTGCTGCTGCTGACGTTTTCGCGCCGCGCCGCGCAGGAAATGGAGCGCCGCGTCGGCCGCGTGTTGCAGCAGGCCCTGGGGCGGGGCGGCGAGGCCCGTGCGCCGGCGCTGCCGTGGGCCGGCACCTTCCACAGCGTGGGCGCGCGCCTGCTGCGCCACTACGCCGCGCGCATCGGGCTGGCCGAAGACTTCACCATCCACGACCGCGGCGATGCCGAAGACCTGATGGGCTGGGTGCGCGAGGAATTGGGCTATGGCCGTGCCAAGAGCCGCTTCCCGCTGAAGGGCACCTGCCTGTCGATCTACTCGCGCGTGGTCAACGGCCAGGCGTCGCTGACCGACGTGCTGCAGCTGCAGTTTCCGTGGTGCCAGCAATGGGAAGACGAGCTGAAGCGCCTGTTCGGTGCCTACGTGCAGGCCAAGCAGCAGCAACACGTGCTCGACTACGACGACCTGCTGCTGTACTGGGCCGAGATGGTGTCCGAGCCCGGCCTGGCGCTCGAGGTGGGCGGCCGCTTCGACCACCTGCTGGTCGACGAATACCAGGACACCAACCGCTTGCAGGCCAGCATCTTGCGCGCGATGAAACCCGACGGGCAGGGGCTGACCGTGGTGGGCGACGACGCGCAGTCGATCTACTCGTTCCGTGCCGCCGAAGTGCGCAACATCCTCGACTTCCCGTGCCAGTTCAGCCCGCAGGCCGAGGTGGTGGCGCTGGAACGCAACTACCGCTCGACGCAGCCCATCCTCGACGCGTCGAACGCCGTGATGGCGCTGGCGCGCGAACGCCACGCCAAGCAGCTGTGGACCGACCGCCGCTCGTCGGAGAAGCCGGCCCTGGTGACGGTGCTCGACGACGCTGCGCAGGCGCGCTGGGTGGCCGACGCGGTGCTGCAGCACCGCGAAGCCGGGTTGAAGCTCAAATCGCAGGCGGTGCTGTTTCGTTCGTCGCACCACAGCGCCGCGCTGGAACTCGAGCTGGTGCGCCGCAACATCCCGTTCGTCAAGTTCGGCGGGCTGAAGTTTCTGGAAGCGGCGCACATCAAGGACGTGCTGTCGGTGCTGCGCTGGGCCGAAAACCCGCGCAGCCGGCTGGCGGGTTTCAGGGTGGCGCAGCTGGTCCCGGGCATCGGGCCCGCCACCGCGCGGCGCCTGCTCGACGAGCTGCAGGCAGCGGAAGACCCCGCGGCGGCATTGCTGAACTTCGAGGCGCCGCCGGCAGCGCATGACGACTGGCGAGCGTTCAGCGCGCTGTACCGCGAACTGCGCCAGGCCCGGCTCGGCTGGCCCGACGAACTGCAGCGCGTGCAGCAGTGGTACCAACCGCACCTGGAGCGCCTGCACGACGACGCCGCAGTGCGCGCGGCCGACCTGGCGCAGCTGGTGCGCATTGCCGAAGGCTACCGTTCCCGCGAGCAGTTCCTGGTCGAGCTGACGCTCGACCCGCCCGAGGCGACCAGTGCCGAAGCCGGGCCGCCGTTGCTGGACGAGGACTACCTGGTCCTGTCGACCATCCATTCCGCGAAGGGCCAGGAATGGCAGGCCGTCTACCTGCTCAACGCCGTGGACGGCTGCATCCCTTCCGACCTGGCGACCGGCTCGAGCGAGCAGATCGAGGAAGAGCGGCGGCTGCTGTACGTGGCGATGACCCGCGCGCGGCAGCACCTGCAGCTGATCGTGCCGCAGCGCTTCTACGTGCACCAGCAGGGTGTGGCCGACCGGCATGTCTACGGGTCATTGACGCGCTTCGTGCCGCCGCAGGTGGCGGCGCTGTTCGAGGCGCGGCAGCCGTATGCCGTGCAGGGCGGTGGCGAACGGCCGGCGCCGGCAGGGGTGCCGATCGATCTGACGGCGCGGTTGCGGGGGCGTTGGAGCTGATCGACGACACGCCGGGGACAGCCGGTTCGCGCTCGCAAGCGGGCGGCAATGAGGGCAGGGGCCGCGGTGCGCGCGCAACGCTCGTGTTGCCCGATCAACGGCTCGGTGTTAGTCTCGCCGCTCTGGAAATTTGGCCGGTGCGTAATGCCAGCGGCCCAGCGTACGGGAAATTCGATGAAGCAGTTCTTCACGTTGCAAGACATGACGGCGATCCGCACTGATGCTGCGGATGCGTTGCGCCGTTATTGCGAAGCATTGCTTTTCTAGAGCCCCGGATGTCCGGAGGCTCGGCCTCCCAGTTCCACAGAACCCGGTAGGCCGCAAGCCACCGGGTTTTTTGTTGTTGCCTGCTGAGTTGGAGGCTTGGACATGAGTTCTGAACTTGAATTGGTTTGCGTTGCATGCGCCGCGGGCGCAGCGCAGTGCTTCGATTCCATGGAGTGGTTCGCATAGAGCTTCCAGGCCCCGCTGCGCCTGGAGGTCCACCCTTCAGGCAAGACAGCCTGCCGGGTGGTCCACGCCCCGCAGGCTTTTTTTCGCCCGGATGACGGGCACCCGAAGTCAGGCGCGCGCGCCGACAACCCGCCGACAGCTTCGCCTGGCCAGCGAAGCGCATCGGCTTTTCACTCACTCAAACTTGGAGAAACCCATCATGAACAAGGTTCATGTGAACGTCGGAACCATCGGCCACGTCGATCACGGCAAGACGACGCTGACGGCTGCGCTCACTTTCGTGCAGGCTGCCCGCCTCGGTGGCCGCGCGCTGTCGTACGGACAGATCGACAACGCGAAGGAAGAGCGTGAGCGCGGCATCACCATCAACACCTCGCACGTCGAGTACGAGTCGGAGCGCCGCCACTACGCGCACATCGACTGCCCGGGACACGCCGACTACATCAAGAACATGATCACCGGCGCCTCGCAAATGGACGGCGCGATCCTGCTGGTGGACGGCACCGAGGGCGCCGCGCGGCAGACCATCGAGCATGTGCTGCTGGCACGCCAAGTGAACGTCCGCCACATCGTGGTGTTCGTGAACAAGATGGATCTCGTTCCCGAGCATGACCGGGCCGAGATCGGGCAGCTGATCGAGATGGAGATTGGCGCTCTGCTGGCAACGCACGGCTATCACGACGTCTCGTTCGTGTTCGGCAGCGCGATGAAGGCGCTGGCCGCCGCCGAGCGCGGTGAGCTCGACGGCCCGGACGTGCAATGCGTGATCGAACTCGTGAACGCGCTGGACTCGCGCATTCCTGACCCGGTGCGCGACTACAGCAGCCCGTTCATGATGCCGATCGAAGGCGTGCACACCATCGTGGGCCGTGGCACCGTGGTCAGCGGCCGGGTCGAGCGCGGTGTCATCCGCGTCGGCGACAGCGTGGAGATCGTCGGCCTCAGCCCGGCGGACGAGGGCCAGGTGGTCGTCACCGGTGTGCAGTCGTTCCACAAGGACGTCGCCGAGGCCAGCGCCGGCATGAACGTCGGTCTGCTGCTGCGCGGCGTCAAGCGTGACGACGTCGTGCGCGGGCAGGTGATCGTGCGGCCGGGTGCGGTCAAGCCGTACCGGACCGGACGTGCGCAGATCTTCGTCCTCAGCAAGGACGAAGGTGGGCGCCACACCCCGTTCGGCTCGGGCTACCAGCCGCAGTTCTTCTTCGGGCCGACCGACGTCACCGGTGTCCTCCGTGTCGATACGGAAACCGGCCTGGTCGAGCCGGGCACGCAGGCGCAGATCAGCTTCGAGCTGAACAAGCCCGTGGCCATCGAGAAGGGCATGCGGTTCGCGATGCGCGAAGGCGGAAAGACCATCGGCGCTGGCATCGTGACCGAGGTGCTCGGCTGACAAGCTGAGCTTGCTCTCGCCCCTGCCGCTTGCTTGTCAGGCGGCAGGGGTTCTTCTTGTCGGGGCTGGCAGTGCATGGCTGCTGCAGACTGAACAGAGACGTTCGCGACTGACGGCGCGAGCGTCAGCGCTGACCATCACCGGCCCTCGATGGGTCAGCCCCTCGAAGGACAGCAACACCACCAGGACCGGGTATTCGATGGTTGGCGGTCAGAGACTTGGTCTGAGCGGCTGGTGCCTACCCGATCCAATGCGTGCTGCCGACCCAAAGCGGAACACGGACTGACAGAACTCTCCGCTCGGAAGCAGTCACTCTCCGGAGTAAGAGCTGGCCCCTCGCTCAGGGATTCGTAGGCGCACAGGTAGACGCGCGTCGTCGCCTCGCAGTGAGCTTTGCCCGAGCGGCTTCGCCGCAGAGGTCTAGGTTTTCGCCTTCGAGGCCGACGGCTTGTTCTCGCTGTTGGCGTCGATGAGGATGATGTCGGGGTTTCCGACGAGCCCGAGGGTTTTGAGGATGCGCAGCACCTTGTCCAGCTCCGAGTCGCTGAAGTACAAGATCACCTTGAGCGACCGCTTTGTGTTGCTCGCCTTCTCGTAGATGGCGACCTGGTTGCGCAGGTTCTTCTCGAGGCTGGTGTTGCTGGCGAGCTTGAACTCCACGAGGCCGGCGTTCGCCTTACCCATCGAAATCTTGTAGTCAACCGGACCACGGCCGTTGTTGACCTCCGCGTTCACGTCGAACGCCGTCGCGCACCAGGTCAGCCGGAACATCGTCTGCAGGTCGCTCTCGCGCTTCACCGGCTTACCGTCGACGTAGAACAGCCGGTAGCCGTCGTTGTCTTCAATGACGTGCTTCAGGAACGCAACCCGACGGCGGGCCTCTTCCATGGCGTCACCGCTCTCGTCCCCGGTCACGGCCGGCTGCTGCCTACGCAGTTCTTGAAGCTGGCGCGCCAGCTCCTGCACGTTCTCCACAAACTGGGCTTGGGTCACCTTGACCTTAATGTCGCTCTGCGCGTGCGCCTCCGGTGCGTCCTCCTCCTTCATGCGGATGTAGACGTCCAGAACTTCCGGGTGGGCGGCGAGCGTCCTCAGCGCGGCTTCCTTGCGCTCGTTAGCCTTGGTGCGCTCGTCAATCTGGCGCATGAAGTGGTCGCTGACGCGGTTGCGCAGGTCTTCATCGGGGATGGAGACCTGAATCTCGGTGAACTGGGCGAGCATGTCGGCCTGGTTAATCCATGCCTCTTCCCGGGTCAGGATGTCCTTCGGCGTCAGCAACACGTAGTCGCCGTTGAAGTACGGCAACTCGAAGTAGCCGCTCTGCCAACGGCGAGCCTCGTAGTCGAAGACTACCTTGTCGACCCTAAAGCGTCGCACAAACTCCTTGCGCAGGTGCTTAATACCGAATTCCTGCGTGTATTCGAGGAGGAAGTTCTTGATGAGGTTGGTCGTGAAGTCGCTCAAATGGTCGCGGCCGACCCCGTTGCTCAGCAAGCCCAGCTTTTCCAGGTGACTGCCGGCCGTGGTCGCTTCGCGCCCGAAGTTCCGGAACACCGTGCGAAGGTTCGTTGCGAGGGAGCGAGCGAAGTTGGGACCGAGCCCGGTGCCGCCGTTGCCCACCTGGCTGAAGCCCAACCAGTTCTGCTTGACCTCCTTGAACAGGAGCCACTGGTTCATGTCCCCGGCGCTCAGTTCGCCTTCCAGGGCACGCTCCTTCAAGAACACGAGGTACTCGATGATGCCGTCGTGAAGCTTCTTGTACTTGTCCCCCTCGCTATCGAACAGCAGGAACGGGTCCACGAAGAGCGGCAGGTCGTTGACCAGTGCCACGTTGAACGCACCGTAATCATCGACGACCTGCTCATCCACCTCGAACACGTTCGAGAAGTAGATGGGCACGAGGACGTCGTCCTGGTCGTCGAGGCCTGTCTCCATTTCCGCTCCCTGCCTTCGTGGGCTTGTTGTGCCCGGATGTTGGCGGGCACGGGTCCGACGGTTGCGTCGGCGTGTAGGCTACCCCAGACCGGTCGTTCCCGTGCGAATGCTAGTGGCCGAGACCTGCACCTGCGGCTTGACCCGATCTGTTGCAGTCTTGTAAACCTATCGACTCCTCGCCGTAAAGGGGGCATGCTGCGTCTAGCAAGCCCGAACGCAGCGCGGACCTCCGTCTTTTTCAGAAGGCAAACCACCGATCGATCCAGGCCAAACCAAATTCAATGGCCTTGTCGATTTCGTCAAAGTGCCAATCCGGTGCGGATTGACCTGAGGGCGTCACCAGGGACAAGAAGGCACTTCGGCACCTCTCCGACGTCACGACAACGACAGGAAATCGTGGTTCCCCCGGTTCCAGATTTGTGTCCTTGAATTGCCCGATGTCCTCAAAGACTTTCAGAAGCGTGTTGCCCCATCGGTAGGTCAGTCCTCGAAAGTCAAGCACCACACCGTCCGCGTCAAATGCATAAAGCCCATGAATGGCCGCCGTCGCAATGTACGCGCCGTGAGCGTTGCCGCGAGAACCGTCGGGGTACTCACCCTCAAAGGCGACAACCAGTAGCGTTCGGCGTTCTGCTTGGCTGTGATCTACCAGGAAGTACCTGCAAGAAATTCCGTCAGGCGCTCGGGGTGTGGCTTGAATCAGTGAGTAGTTCGGCATGTCGGATTCTCGATGTGGCTTCATCGTGCCGGCTGTTGGGCCATGTGCAGCTTGCAGTCGCTGGAATCAGTCAAACGTGACCTTCACGATGCTTGACCGGCTTGCGATGTCACGCAGCGCTTCGAGAAAATGACCACTGCGAAACGCTTGCACGTGCCCTGTATTGATAAACCGAAGCTCACACTCGCCTGGACAACCAGGGCCACCATTCAGGGCGTCCCAGAATGCATCGAGGTTGCGCCCAAAGTAGCCTGAACCGTCTGGCTGGGCCGATTTCACGTACTCCGACCAGAAGTCCGCTTCCGACTGAACAGTGAGGCAATCGACAACGATGGTTCGCATGCGCTCAGCCTACCTGAAAGCCGTCCCTCATCAATGATCGCTCCTGGCCGAGACCTGCGTCTTACCCGACCCGTCGCGGCTTGACCAGTCGAAAATTCGACGCCGGAAAAGCCGGTGTTCCGCGGTTCACCTATGTCGCATCGGCCTGTTTCCCACACACTGGGCAAACAATGCGCTTGGCATAGCTGGCCAGTGTGAGCCCGCAGCAACTGCCTTCTTGGCTTGGGCCCTCACCCTCCGTGACGAACTCCCCAAGATGTTGCGGCCGCGCGAGCACAAGTATCTCCCACGGTGACGGCATACCAGGCGCCTCATTGACTCGGTGGGCCTCCGCAAGCACGAGCTTCGTCGACTGCCATTCAGGGCGCCCCACTTCGGCATCGCGCGCCTCCAGCGCCAAGGCGACTACCTCGACGAGCCGTCGTTCGGACAGGGACGTAAGGGCGTCCACCAGTTCGCGATCTGAAAAGCTCCTCATACCGGGTCCAGCCGAGGCGGCGGTTCGTGCAAAGCGACCTCCCAGTCCTCGTAGGGCGGCTCGACTTGAAAGCTCGGATCGCAATATGCCCGGAGATAGTCGGTTGCTCTCTTTTGCGCGTAATGCGCATTCATCACGCGCCCTGTCTCGTCGAGCTGTAAGACGTTCGCGAATATCGCATAGACCTGCTCAATTGCGCTCGGATCATTTCCATACAGGTCTAGGTACTTGATGCCTTCAAGCGTGTACTGAGTACCGCTTGCCATGAAGTACGCGAACGTTCGTAGCGCGCCGCTGAATGAGTGACTCAGGTGTTGCATCGGGATCCCGAACGGAGGTGTGCAGCCTAACCGAAAACCGGTCGTTGGCGACCGGCTGCTCCTGGCCGGCAGCACGGTTTCGTGACCCACCCAGGAAGCTGACGATCAGCGCGTACGCGCCACGCGTCAGCGGCCACCTTTCGCTGCTCTGCGGGACGCCGGTTTTCGGCCATTTGCAGACGCTGGCGCGAGATCGAGCCGGCGGGGTGCTCTGCTCCGCTCATGTCCCCCGCGACGGGCTACGCCCGCCGCTCCTCCTTTACTTCGCTGCGCAGAACACCCCGCCGGCCCGATCCACCACCGCACGTTGTTCGCGACTTCGAAGGCAGCGAGCCGCTCAGGCAAAGGGTGCCGGGTGGCCGACGCAGCGAAGTAAAGGAGGAGGGATGGGCGTAGCCCATCCCGGGGGACATGAGCGGAGTCGGCTACCCGGCGCCCTTTGCGCGCGCATAGCTCACAAACGAAGGACTGCATCGGGTCGCAAGCGGTTGGTCACTGACTGGCGAAAGAGGCTGGCGGATGGCCTCTCGTGGCCGTCCTAAGGAATCTCCAACACTTCTCCCTCGGCAAACCAGCCGCTTTCCTGCCGCGCGAATCTCAGGGCTTCGGTCGGGTTCTCAGCCCATAAGACAAGCGCCAGCGATTCACGGGCCCTACTGCAGGTGACGTACAACAGTCGCAGGCTCCGGTCGATCGTCGTCTCCTTGCCAGCCTGGATGTTGTCCAAATCGCGCTCTCCCAGTTCGGTCGCGCCAAACAGCTTGTCGTAGGAGATTTGGTGGCCACCGGACTGGTCGTCGTCCATGACCACCATGACGTGCGTGAACTCCGATCCCTTGACCACTTGGTGCGTGGCGAGTTCGGACTGGCCGGCCAGGTAGCGCCGATACCGCTCCAGTTCGGTCCATGGCGCTTTGAACAGCGCGCACCACCCCCTTCGCCGTCGCGCGTCGTCCGTCTCGGTTTCTTTGCGCGGAATCGGCGCCGCCGGCGGCGGCGTCGGGTCGGCAAACTGCTGAAGCAGCCGAGCGTCCACCTTGAACACCTGCGCCTTGATGATGGGCGCTACGACGTCAGCGACGGTGGCGTCTGGCTTGACGCATGTCACGCCAAACGCCACGACGGCATCATGCATTTCTTCCGTCCGCGCAATCCGCTGATCGGCGTCGGCCGGCAACTGCTCAAGGCAGCCGGCGCGCCGCAGCACTTCGGTGGCCGCGAACTCGTTGACGGACCCGTCCGCGGCTACACAGGCCGCGAGCTGCGCGAGATCGTGCAGCACCAGCCGAGCGGCTGAAGGTCCGGTGTTCTCGCCCCTGCCCGATGGTGCCGCAGCGTTCGGGTCGATGAGCGTCATCGCCGTGTAGACGTTCAAGAAGTCGCCGCGCGCCGCAACGAGCTTGTGCTCCAGCGCGAGCGACTGGAAGCCGCCGGGTGTCGCCCATGCGTCGCTGTTGGCCGCCTGCTGCATCTGCGAGGCAACCCAGGCTTCCTTCTGGCGCTTTTCTGGTGTCGAGAGGGATGCACGCCCGATGAACAAGCGCACCGTGCCGCCAGTCTTCTCAGTGCGGGGATGCTGTTCGACACCTGAGGCGGGCTGTGTACGACCCGCCAGCTTCGCCGCCCAGATACTGTTGATGAGTTGAACAATTCGCTGCTGGCTGCGGTGGTTCATCTTCAGCTCGGGCTTGGCCCAGCCGTCGGGCACGAGGCCTGGCAGGTCGGAATGCCCGTCCATGTAGATGCGCTGGCGGTGATCCCCGAGGAGGCCGAGCGTGAGACCGCTGCCCCTGGGCTCCGCAAGTTTCATCAGTGCGTCCAAAACCGACTTCATCGTGTCCTGGGACTCGTCGATCAGGATGATGGGGTGACGGTCGTGCAGGATGGTTCGCAGCGTCGGCCGGTGCAACAGCATCCAAGCCGTGGCGTCTAGCACTTGGCCATGCTCCAAGGCTCCATCACCGTAGGTGTCCTTGTCGGGGTGGTAGATGAACGTCGGCACGGCCTTCAGGGCTTCGATTTCCGCCTCAATTTCTGCGAAGTTCCTAAGGTCCGTCTTGCTGATGCCCTTCGCCTTCTTCGCCGCCTCGACGCGCTTGTCTTCGAGCTTCGCCGTCTTGACGGCGATGAGCGCCGCTCGGATGTCGTCGTTGAAGCCGCCGATCAGTTCCCAGCAAAACGAGTGGATGGTGGAGACGGCGACCAAGTCGTTGATGCCCAGCCGGCCGCTGATGACCGCGACGGCGTTCTTGGTGTAGGTGACGACGCGTATCGATCGACCATAGAGGCGCAGGCGGTGTGCCAGCTTCCCGCCGCTTTCGTGCGGTACGACGCTGGTGAGCCGGCGCAGCACTTCAACCAGCGTGCGCGTCTTGCCCGAGCCGGCTCCTGCAAATAGGAAGAAGCTGCGCGGCGGATGCTCCGTCAAGTAAGCGCAAATTTCCTCGACGACGCCGGCGTCGCGGTCGTTGCCTTCAAGGACGACGGTGCCCTTCATGGCGTTGCGTCCACGGCGGGATCAAGTTCGTCCTGCAGCCAGGCGAGGGCGTCAGCGATGTACTTCGGGCAGGTCACGTTTTCACCAGTCGCGACGCGCTCGAAGATGCTGGCCGCGAAATCGCCCTTGCTGAACGAATCGCGCATCAAAGCGTGAAGGTCGTTCAGCAGGTCAACCGCGGTGGCAGCGCCTGCAACCGCCTCCGCCACATCGGCCAGCGCTCCGGTCGGTGGTTTGAGCTTCTTATCGTCCTCAGCCTTCTGCTGGCCACTGGCTTTTGCAGCCTTCGCTTCTTCGGCGAGCTTGTTCAGCCCCTTGAACCAATCGATGTTGGTAAGGATCAGCGAGTCCTCGAACGTCGTCGGCCATTGGCCGCCTGCCTCGGCAACCGGCAGTTGCCAGGCGAACCGGACCTTGCAGTCCGGGGCGCCTGTCCAGATGAGTTGGGCAGGCGTCGGCGCCTTGAAGTCGTCCACGTTCTGCAGTTGGGGATGCCATTCGCGCAGCGTCGCATTGCCGCACCTGAGGCCAGCCTGGCCTGTGTTCGCCGTAGCCATCCAGCGCATCTTGCCTTTGGGGCCGGCCTTCTTCTCCGTTGGGTCGAGGTCGGTGATGACGACGGTGGGAATCCGGAGCTTCTCGACCAGGGGCCTCAGCCGGTGGGCGTGGCTACCGCCGATGTCCAGAAAGGAGACGTAGCGGCTGTTCAATTTCTCGTACTTCAGCTCCATGAAGAGCGGCACGAGCATGCGCTCCGCGACGCCTTCCACGAACAGGGCGGCGTTGGCGAACAGTAGATCGGTGTGCTGCACGCGGAAGTAGCGTTCCGCGAATTGACGCGTCTCGTCGTCGTCGCCAAACACCTCGCCCAGGTCGACGACTTCGGTGCTCGGCGTGGGATGGGACGTCGAGGGCGGGATACGCCGCACGTACCGCAGCCGGTCGAAGTCCTCGGCGTGCGCGAGATGGCTGGAATGCGTGCTGATCAGCAGTTGACTTCTCAGCGCGCTGGCATCCTTGTCCGTCGGGCTGATGAGCTTGTGCGCCTTGTCCGGAAAGATGCGCTGCACTTGGACGTGCAGGTGGGCCTCGGGCTCCTCGATCATGACGAGGTGGACAGGGGGCGGCGAGCCTTTTTCGGGGTTCATGCGCGCGGTCTTGAACGACACGAGCTGGTAGCTCAGCGACTGCAGGTTTTGGTAGCCCAGACCAATCGAGAACTCCGGCAGCATATCTTCGCCGGTCCCGCCTTTCATGCTGTACTGGACGGCGGTGCTGTGGTCGAGCAGGTCGGCGGTGTGGATGCGCGTCCTGAATCGGATTTCCTGAGGATCATGAAGGCCGGGGTAGCCAAGCAGCTTCACCTCGGCAACTGAGGACGCCAAGGCATCGTGGATCTTCTGGTCCAGGTCCTTCTGCGCATTGGCGACAGCCTGGATGAGGTCGGCACGTTGCCCGTGCCCGGTCGCGGCGACGTTGAGATGCTGGCGCGCAAACTTCAGGAGCTGGTTCGAGAACAGGCCGACGGGATGTGACGACGCCGTGGACTTGGAGTCGGCCTCTTCGGAGCCGAGGCCCCGCTGGGCCGCGACGAAGTCGACGCGGATCAGCTTGGTCAGGTGCTTGCGGTCGGCTGGCTGCGCACCGGCCGCTAAGACCTGGGTCTGGTAGGTCTTGATCCCCTGGATGGGATTGTTGGCGGCATCAAGGCTGTACGGCCTGACCTGTCCGAGCTTCCTGGGCTCACGTAGCCAGTAGTCGAGCAGGTCGATCGGCCAAGCGAGCGATTCGCTGCTCATGCCTTTCACGGGTTCGCGCGCGCGGTTGTAGGCCCAGGCCAGCTCTTTGAGCGACGCGACATCGCTGGCCGGCTCCAGGCGCAGCCGGACGCCAACAGCGCCACCTTTCCAGATCAGCTTGGACAAGAAGGGCTGGACGTAGTGGAACATCCCGGCCTCAGCGTCGAACCACAGATCCAGCGTGGGCATCGCCGCCAACAGCGTCGCGAGTTGGTCTTCCCAGTTTTCTCCCTCCTTCGGCGCGGCGGTCGCTGGATCCTCCGTCAACGCTTCCCATTTGACGCCCAGCGCACGGAGCGCGGGCCACTCCGACAGGCTGATGTCGAACGCGCCGAAGGGCGAGGATTCAGCCAGGAAGTGCCGTAGCGCGGTGAGGATGGCGGTCTTGCCGCTGTTGTTGGCACCCACAAGAATCGTCGTCTGCGGATCCAGGTCCAACTGAACCCTACCCAGGCGTCGGAACCTACACAGCTCCACAAACCGCAGCGTGATGCTTCCCGACGGCCCTGCTGCTGCTGCTGCTGCTGCTGCTGGTGCTGGTGCTGGTGCTGGTGCTGGTGCGGCGGAGGCTGCGGCTGGTGGTGTAGGTGCTGCTGGCGTGCTCATGGCACCGTGCCTCCCGTATTGCGTGCCCGCGCTTGCCGCGGCGTTGATACAAGAGGCTCCGATGCCATCCGGTCGCGCCGGCGCGTGCTCTGCCAAGCCCCTCCCATGCTCTGATTGGACTGCAAAGGGGCGGCGACTGTCGCTCGTGGAAAGTACTATCTTCGCCGCGCCGGTCGGTGATGTTGTTCATCGAAAATCATCCGATGGCAAAGCTGAAGTCTGAGCGACATCACTGGTGGCCCGTGTGCGTGTCTTGTCACTGAGCGGGGGAGGATGGCAAGACCAGCTGGCTCAACCCGGATGGAAGCACCGTGCGGTTCCCGCCGGCCAGACTTGGCGTCATCGGCAATGGGCACCTCATAAAGCTGGGGCGCAACGATGAGGACACGGTTTAGGACCAGAGCTTCGAGCGCGTGTTCGACCGGGCGGACGACGCCTTCCTCGGCCTGATCAGGTGGCTGGAACGGCTTGAGCGCAGGCCTGTACGTGACGTTCGGGAACTGAGGCAGCGCTTCATCCCGCAGCCGTGCACTGATGTGGAGTTAGCGCGCATGACCGAGTGCGCGGTCTCTCTGGCGGTGCGCGGCCCCATGAATCGGGAAGCGTCTGTCGCCCTGGCGGAGCGCCAGCGAGGGCCGCTAGCGACGTCTGAGCGTAACGCCCTGATCGGCCTGAACATGAGGAACTCCCATCGCGTGATCGCTGACAGCATCAAGTCGCGCGGCAAGTTCGTCGCGGTGTACTCGCAGGGCAGGGAGTTCGTCTTCGGGGACGGCTTCTTCCACAACGTCAAGAACGTCCAGAACGTCCCGTGGTCGCCAGAGCTCTTCGTGCCGATCACGCCGCACGTCTCCGTGCTCGTGTGCCGGCCGTCCTAGTACACGGTCGAGCCCAGGCTCACGACGCTGGTGCTGGACGACCACGAGGTCGAAGCGACGTCTGAGCGCAACGCCCTGATCGGCCTGAACATGAGGAACTCCCATCGCGTGATCGCTGACAGCATCAAGTCGCGCGGCAAGTTCGTCGCGGTGTACTCGCAGGGCAGGGAGTTCGTCTTCGGGGACGGCTTCTTCCACAACGTCAAGAACGTCCAGAACGTCCTGTGGTCGCCAGAGCTCTTCGTGCCGATCACGCCGCACGTCTCCGTGCTCGTGTGCCGGCCGTCCTAGTACACGGTCGAGCCCAGGCTCACGACGCTGGTGCTGGACGACCACGAGGTCGACATCTGCAACAAAACGGTGCAGGTCTATGCGAAGAATGCGATCTTTTTCCGCTCGCAGCAGCCCGCGCTCACCGAGGAATTCCAGTAGGGCGAGCACCTGGAGTTTACGCGTCCCGGGAATCCCCTCGACAGCCTGATCCACAGCATCCCGGGGGTGCCCGCCAGGGACACCTCGTTGGACCGCATCTTCCACCCAGACGGTCGCGGAGGAGCGTGGGCCGAGCTGCATTGATTCGCGCGACTCCGCTACCGCATATAGCTGTCATTCGCACCAAGCGCTTTCGCCAGGGCCAGCGACTGCTTGCGACAAAGTAGTCGCCTTACGCACCGTCCATTCGAATGGCAGCAACCGCTGCACTGCCGACATCTACCTGACCCATCACCCCGAACCTACCCCCTTGGACGAAACCGGCGCACCGTCCCTTCCCACGGAAGAAAGTAGCTCTCCGTCAACCACAGGCCGGTGTCGGCCACGTTGCGCTGGGCGCTGTTCAGGAAGCCTTGCAGATCTTCTGCGGCCAGAACATCCACGCCCACGCGGTCGGCCATCAGCTGGCAGAAAGAGCTGCCGCTGGAGCGGCCGCCACCAGTGGTGCTCGACGCCGCGGCACACACCCACAGCTCGATCCGGCCGCCGCGCACGAACTTGCCGCGCATCTGGTCCAGTGCCCACAGGTTGCTGTCCGTCAGTGGGTCGGCCGATATCAAGATGCCGCGGGTCACGCCGTTCGTGATGATGCCGTGGCCGAAGAGGATCAGCACGTCGAGCAGCCCCATCAAGTCGGCCGACAGGGCCAGCTGCCGGCCGATCACATCGGCATGCATCGTCGGTGGGCACGCGAGCAACTGGTGCGGGGTGGGGTAGTGGTGGTCTCGCAGTTGCTGCGCCGATGGGGAAGACAGCACAGTCGCCGCCCTGGGGAAGGCGGCGTCGTAAGCGAGCAGGGTGCCTGGCATGCCGCGCTCCTCGTTCAGGCCGCACAACGATTCGGCGGCGCCAGCCGGCAAGGGCAGGTCATGCCGGCGTGAGTGAGTATGGGCGCCGTCATGGCGCCGATCAACCAGGACCACCCCCTAAGTTCGCAGGGCGTGGCGGTGTCGGGCCGCAGCGATACCATCGTTCTTCCAGCCTTTACCTTGCACATGTCTTGATGAATTCACTGCACGACACCTACGGCCTCACACCCGTCATCAACGCGGCCGGCAGCTACACGCCGGTCGGCGTTTCGCGCTCCACGCGCGCGGTCGCCGACGTGGTGGGCGAGTCGCTCACCGAGTTTTTTGTGATCGAAGAGCTGCAAGCGGCAGCCGGTGCTGCCATCGCCCGCTACGCTGGCGCCGAAGCGGCCACCGTGATGCACTGTGCCGCGGCGGGCATCACGATGGCCATCGCCGGTGTGATGGCCGGTGTGGACGCGGCCAGGATCGCTGCGCTGCCGGACGCGACGGGCCTGCCGCACAAGGTGGTGCTGCCGGCCGGCCATGCGGTGGACTACGGGCACCCGATCGTCACCGACATCCGGTTGGCCGGCGCCACGCCGGTGCTGGCCGGTACCGAGCAGCGGTGCACCCTCGCCGAGCTGGAGCAGGCGCTGGCGGCGCCCGACACGGCCTGCCTGCTGCTGGTGGCCTCGCGGTTGGTGAAGGGCGAGGCGGTCGACCTGACGCAGGCGGTGGCTGCGGCTCACCGGCGCGGTGTGCCGGCGCTCATCGACGGCGCGGCGCAAGACCTGCGCATTCCGGCGCTGCTGGCCACCGGCGCCGACGCGGTGATCATCAGCGCGCAGAAGTACCTGGCAGCACCCACCGCAGGGCTGGTCGTCGGGCGTACAGCGCTGGTGCAGGCTGCGCACGCGCAGGAAAAAGGCATCGGCCGTGCGATGAAGGCCACCAAGGAAGCGCTGCTCGGTTGCCTTGCCGCGATCGGGCAGCGCGAGCGGCTCGATGTCGGCGCATGGCAGGCCGAGCAGGACACCAAGGTGGCGTTTTTCGTCGAACGGGCGGCACGCCTGCCGGGGCTGCAGGCCCAGGCGCTGCAAGACCCGGCCGGCATGCCGTTCTCGCGTGCGGTGTTGTCGGTGGACCCGGCCGTGGCAGGGCGCAGCGCGGCCACGCTGCTGCAGGAACTGCGTGAAGGCTCGCCGTCGATCTGGGTGATGGGCCACGAGGCCGGACAGGGCCGGCTGGTGCTGGAATTCGTGCCCTTGCGCCACGACGAGATCGTGCGCATCCTGGCCCGGTTGCAGCAGGTTCTGCAGGCCTGACGGGGCCGCTCAAGCGTCGCCGGGCGCAGACTCCTCCAGCTTCAGGCCGACTTCGGCGATGCGGGCACCGTCCATGCTGCGCACGGCCAGCGTCGCGCTGCCCAGCGGCAGCCGGTCGCCCACCACGGCGGGCCGCCCGAGCGCACGCGACATCCAGTCGGCCAGCGCGGCCTGCGGGTTGTCGGGGGCCGGCAGGCCGTAGAACTCGCACACGGGCCCCACCGGCGCGCGGCCGTCCAGCACGAAGTCGCCGAACACGGCGCGGGTGCGCTGCTCGTCGCTGTATTCGGGCAGCGCCACACCCAGGCGCTTGCCGGCGTAGCCGATGGTCGTGCCCTGCAACAGCAGCGACACCAGCACCACGACGAAGGCGACGTTGAACAGCAGCATCGAGTTCGGCACGCCGGCCATCAGCGGGAACACCGCCAGCACGATGGGCACTGCGCCGCGCAGGCCCACCCAGGAGATGAACCACACCTCGTTGGCGCGAAAGCGGAACGGCGCCAGGCACAGCCACACCGCGATCGGCCGCGCCACCAGCATCAGCACGGCGGCCACGCCGAGTGCCGGGCCGGCCGTGCTCAGCATCTCGGACGGCGTGACCAGCAGGCCCAGCAACAAGAACATGCCGGCCTGCGACAGCCAGGCGTAGCCGTCCATGGCCGACAGCGACACGCGCACGCGGGCGGTGGCGCGGTTGCCGGCGATCATGCCCGCCAGGTACACGGCCAGGAAGCCGGAGCCGCCGATCCAGCCGGTCAGGCCGAACACACCCAGCCCCGCCGACACCAGCAGCAGCGCGGTGATGCCGCCGCCGGAGTCGCTGGCTTCGGGCAGGCGGTTCAGCAATGCCGAAAGGCCCAGGCCCGCGGCGACGCCGAGCGCGCCGCCGATGCCGAACTGCAGCACGAAGGTGGCGACGATGGTGTGCAGGCCGCTGCCGCTGGCCGCCGCACCGGCCTCGGTGCCCACGATCACGGCAATGAAGGCCAGCGTCAGGTACACGGCCATCGGGTCGTTCATGCCCGACTCGATTTCCAGCGTGGCGGCCACGCGCTCGTTCAGCGTCACGCCCGACTTCTTCAGCAGCGCGAACACCGCTGCGGCATCGGTGGAGCCGACGATGGCGCCCAGCAGCAACCCGTGGCGCCACTCCACGTCGAGCAGCAGCGTCGCGGCCGCGCCGGTGAGCGCGGCGCTGATCGCCACCCCCACGGTGGCCAGCAGCAACGAAGGTTTCAGGCCGGTGCGGAAGGTCGAGTAAGCGGTGCGCAGGCCGCCATCGAGCAGGATCACCGCCAGCGCGATGTTGCCGACCCAGAAACTGAGCCGGAAGTCGTCGAAGTGCAGCCCGCCGGGGCCGTCCTCGCCGGCCAAGGCGCCCGCGAGCAGAAAGACCAGCAGGAAGGAAAAACCGACGCGCGTCGAGAACAGGCCTGAGATGACGCTCAGGAACACCAGGGCCGACGCGGCAAAAAGCGGAATGTTGACGAAATCCATGGGCAAGGTGAAACGGACAGCCGCGACCTTAGCAGCAGTGCGTCACCTTTGCCTCCATTGGCCCGTGCGGCGGCCGTCTGCCGCGGCGGCACGGCCCCGGTTTCAGCGCGCGGTTGTCGTCCCGGCCAGTTGCTCGCGCACCTCGGCGAGCTTGCCCTTGAGCCGGCGCGCCTGCCCCTCGCTCATGCGCAGCAGCACCTTCTGGCCGCTGGCCAGCGACTCCAGCGCCGGGTCAACGAATTCGTAGCGCACCCACGGGCGCGTCGACGCCACCGGCCCCTGTACCTCGACGAGGTGCACGCGCGGCGGCTGCGATGGCTGCGGCGTGGCCAGCAGCAGGTCGATCACCGCGACGAGCCGGTCGTTGAAATAGCGGCCGGGGTAGCCCAGTTCCTCGTAGGCCTGCTGGAACTGCGGGTACAGCCGCGTGTACCAGGCGAGTGCACGTTCGGTGTCGATGCGTTCGACCAGCGCGACGAAAGGCTCATAGCGCGCGGCGTTGCGCGCATCGATGACGCCGCCCGCGCCGGTGTCGGCGGCCGTGAAGCGGCCCGGTGACGGGTCGACCGGCCACAGCCGGGGCGGCGCATGGGCGCGGCCGAGGTTGTCGACGGTGGCGACGACCCGGCGCACGAAGCCGTCGAGCTGCAGCATCGACAGCGCGGCAGGGCTGTCGACGAGGTCGGCAATCGCGGCGTCCACGGTGGCGGGCGCTTCGGCGGCCGGCGGGGCCTCTTCTGACACGGGGTAGCGCGGGCCTTCGGCGGGGGGCGGGGCGGCGGGCGCCTGCGCGACGTCCTGCGGGGCGGTGCGCGCCTGCTGCGTTGGCGCGGGCGGCGGCTGCTGGCGCTGCCACCACAGGTAGCCCACGCTCGACAGCGCGGCGAGCAGCAACACCGTGAACAGCGCGGTGAACCATTTTTCCTTCATCGGTTGTCTCCTGGTCTTGGGGTCGACAGGTGCGACTCGGCCGGTCGCCTTGGGGTTCCGGCACCGAGTATGCGTGGCGGCTGCGAAGCGGCCCCCTGCGCGCGGGCGCGCAAGTTGCTGCAATGGATTGCACATCTTGCGCACCACGCCATGCCGACCTTTCAGGGACTTCACACGCACGCACTGACCGGCCGGCAGTTCGCCTACCAGGGCGAGTACCAGGTCGAAGGGCAGGTGGCGCGTTGGCATGCGCGCATCGAGCAGGGCGGCCGCGTGGTCGACGAACTCGAAGGCACGGCCATCTTCAACTCGGCCGACATGGACGCCGTCAAGGCGGTGATGGTCGGCGTGCAAAGCCGCATCGATGCGGCCGACTACGACATTCCCTGAACGGCCGCAGCCTGCGGCATGGTGCTTGCATCGCGTTGGCGATGCTCCAGGAGCGGAACGATGGAACTGCCCAAACTTCGCTGGATACGCCGCTGCGCCCAGCGCTTTCTCGACACCAACCCCTGGCTCGAAGCCGACCAGGCGATCACGCTGGCGGCCGGGCTGTGGCTGAAGGCCGAAGACTGGCCCTCGCCCGAGGAGGCGGCCGACACCGAGGCCGCCGCCTGGGAAGACGACGCCAGTGACCCGGCCGGGGGCCGGCAGACCCTGCACTGAGCGTGAAATAGGGTCAAACCCCTCTGCACTCGTCCTGCCATATGGCGCGCGGCGTCATCTGCCGGTGGTAAGGTGCAGGTGTCGCATGAGGAGGGTGGTTTGGACCAATTGAACTTTCCCCGCAGGCGCGCTGCGCTCGGCACCCGCCGCGCAGCGCGAGTGGTCGACGCGGGAGGCGCTCATGGCTGAAGACCGCGATGGCGAAGCTGCCGATGCGAACTGGCTGCGCATGGTCGACCAATGTGCCGGCAAGCCGGCGTCCACCGCCAAGCACCCGCGGCCCGCACGCGCCAACGCCCGCACGGCCAGCCTGGCCGCAGCCGCGTTGCAGGGGCCTCCGCCCGAGCGCGAAGTGCTGCGCGCCATGCTGCCCGAAGTGGCGCAGCACCTGCGCGCCCGGCGCGTCGACCTGATCCCGGCGCGCGACATCGCGCTGTACCTGGTGCTCGAATGGCTCGAATGGCATGGCGGTTCGCTGCGCCTGACCGACGTCGGCCACAACGTCTGCGAGCAAGTCCCGCAGCGCGAAACCTGAAGTTGCGTTGACGCAACGCCGGTGCGGCCGCACGGGCGGCGCCGGGCATTTCTTTTCCCCTCGTTTACCCCTAGGGCAGCCGGCCAGGAACGCCGGCGCGGCCGCTTGCGTTGCGTTTCTTTCGTGCGCGCGTCACGAATGAAACTACATCGACTACACAGCGCAACGAACCAAATCCGGCGTCAGGACGTGCTTCCTACATTGGCCTCGCACGAACGGGCGAGGACGCCGGCTCCCACTGCGCACTCCCCGTTGTCGTGATGTCTGTCCAACAACTGGAGGAGCGCAATGACTTTCCGTTTTCGTTTGCTGCCGCTGGCCGCGGCCCTGATGGCAAGCGCGCCTGCGTTCGCGCAGAAGGTGCCGATCGATTTCCATGGCTATTTCCGTTCCGGGGTCGGAGGCTCCTCGGGCGGGGGCGACCAGGCCTGTTTCCAGCTGCCGGGCGCGCCCAAGAAGTACCGGCTCGGCAACGAGTGCGAGACCTACGGCGAGCTGTCGCTGAACGCGACCGTGATGGAGGTCGAGAACGGCCCGAAGTTCAACATCGGCACCATGCTCGCCTTCTCGGTGCCCAACCACCAGGACTGGGAGCAGTTCGACCCGTCGTGGCGCGAGGTCTATGTCGAAGCCGTCGGCATCGGCGAAGGCGCGTTCTCGAAGGCCAGCCTGTGGGCCGGCAAGCGCTACTACGACCGCCACGACGTCCACATCAACGACTTCTACTACTGGAGCAACAGCGGCCCGGGTGCGGGCATCGAAAACGTCGACGTCGGCCTGGGCAAGCTCAGCTACGCGCTGCGCCGCAATGCCGCCGGCGACCGCACGCAGCTGCTGGGGCACGACCTGCGCTGGAAGGACATCCCCGTCAACACCAACGGCACGCTGACCGTCGGTCTGGACGTGCGGCACCGCCACAGCGACCGCGGCATCAAGAACGCCGGCGGGCAGGGCCTGACGGTGCAGCACCAGCAGACCAAGATCTTCAACGACGGCTACAACAAGCTGGCGCTGCAGTACGGCAAGGGCGCGCTGTCCAACCTCGACCACAGCTTCCCGGCACTCGACGCCGACAAGAGCGACAACTCCTGGCGCATCGTCGAGTCGGTGGTGTGGCAGCCGAGCACCGGCCTGCCGCTGGCCGGCATGGCCACGCTGGTCTACGAAGACCGCGACATCGAGGGCGCCAGCGGCAAGTGGCTGTCGTTTGGCGTGCGCCCGGTGTACTTCTTCAACGACCGCTGGAGCGGTGCGGTGGAGCTGGGCCATGACCAGTTCAAGCCCGACAGCGGCGCGAAGCAGAACCTGACCAAGCTGACGCTGGCGGCACAGTACGGCACCGCGAAGAACTTCTGGGCCCGGCCGGTGTTCCGCCTGTTCTGGACGCATGCGAAGTGGAACTCGGGGGCGCAGGCCGCTGCCGACGACAACGAGAACCTGGTCGGCACGGCGGTTTCCAGCACCGGCGTCTTCGGGTCGAAGAAAAGCGGCAGCACCTTCGGCGTTCAGGCTGAAGTTTGGTGGTGACTGTTGACCACCCCCTACCGGCTGCGCCGGCCCCCTCAAGGGGGCAACACCAGCGGACCGGCGGAGCCGGATCCGCGGTGTTCGTTGGGCCGGCGCAAGCCGTGCGCGGGGCGCGGCACGGCGGGGGGGGGGACGCAGGCTGACTTTGGGGGCTGCTCTTGGGCGGCCATGTGAGGGGGCGTGCACACCGCGGGGCGGCGACGCTGGGTCCGCGGTGTGCGTTTTTGTGTTTGCGGGGCGCGGCACGTTGAGGTGACGCAGGCTGACTTTGGGGGCTGCTCTTGAGCGGCCATGTGAGGGGGAGTGCACACCGCGGGGCGGCGACGCTGGGTCCGCAGTGTGCGTTTTTTGTGTTTGCGGGGCACGGCACGTTGAGGTGACGCCGGGTGACTTTGGGGGCTGCTCTTGGGCGGCCATGTGAGGGGGAGTGCACACCGCGGGGCGGCGACGCTGGGTCCGCAGTGTGCGCTTTTTGTGTTTGCGGGGCACGGCACGTTGAGGTGACGCAGGCTGACTTTGGGGGCTGCGCTTGGGCGGCCATGTGAGGGGGCGTGCACACCGCGGGCGGCGACGCTGGGTCCGCGGTGTGCGTTTTTGTGTTTGCGGGGCGCGGCACGTCGAGGTGACGCAGGCTGACTTTGGGGGCTGCCCTTCGGCGGCCGTGTGAGGGGGAGTGCCCACCGCGGGGCGGCGACGCTGGGTCCGCGGTGTGCGTTTTTGTGTTTGCGGGGCGCGGCACGTTGAGGTGACGCAGGCTGACTTTGGAGTCTGCCTCGGGTGGCCATGTGAGGGGGAGCGCCGCGGGCCGGAGACGCTGGGTGCGCAATGTCGCTGCACTGGCAACCGGCGGAAAGCGCGGGGCAGCAAAGGACACGGCGGCGCGCCACGATGGGCGCGCCGCCGCGCAACCGTCAGAGCGAGGCCGCTCGACGGGCCACTTCAGGAGCGGCTTGAGGAGACCGTTGCGCGACGTCGGCTTCACCGCCGGCGGGGACGCTGCGGCGCAGGGCCTGGCCGTCGCGGCGGAACACGTGCACTGACTCGGGCGGCAGTGTGAACGGCAGCGTGTCGCCGATGGCGATGCGCTCGTCCTGCACCTTGGCCAGCAGCGGCAGCTGGCTGCTTTGCGGCACCGACAGATAAACATAGCTGTGCTCGCCGAGGCGTTCGACGTGGGTCACCTGGGCCCGGTGCGGGCCTTCGCCGACGCGCACGTGCTCGGGGCGGATGCCGAGCGTGACCGGCTCGCCCGGTTGCACGCTGCCTTCCACGTGCGCGACGCAGGGACTGCCATTCCACAGGGCCTCCAGCGTGTGGTCGGACAGCGTCGTGGCGATTGCCGGCAGGAAGTTCATCGACGGCGAGCCGATGAAGCCCGCGACGAACTGGTTGGCCGGGTGGTGGTACAGCTCCAGCGGGTGCCCGGCCTGCGCGATGCTCTGGCCGCCATGCGCGGCCGGGTCGGGCCGCAGCAGCACGATCTTGCTGGCCAGCGTCATGGCTTCGACCTGGTCGTGCGTCACGTAGACCATGCTGGCCGAGCCGAGCTCGCGGTGCAGGCGCGCGATCTCGACACGGGTGGCCACGCGCAGCGCGGCGTCCAGGTTGGACAGCGGCTCGTCGAACAGGAACACCTTGGGCTTGCGCACGATGGCCCGGCCGATCGCGACGCGCTGGCGCTGCCCACCGGACAAGGCCTTGGGCTTGCGGTCGAGCAGGCCGTCGAGATGCAGGATGCGCGAGGCGTCCTGCACGCGGCGCTCGATCTCGGGCTTGGCGCATTTCTGCTGCTGCAGGCCGAAGGCCATGTTCTCGTACACGGTCATGTGCGGGTACAGCGCATAGCTCTGGAACACCATCGCGACATTGCGTGCCGACGGCGGCAGGTCGTTCACCACCACGCCGTCGATCTCGATGTCGCCGTCGGTGGCATCTTCCAGGCCGGCGATCATGCGCAGCAGCGTGGACTTGCCGCAGCCCGACGGGCCGATGAAGACGCAGAATTCGCCCGGGTCGATGTCGAGGTTGATGTTCTGCAAAACGGGAACGTCGGCGAAGGTCTTCTCGACGTTGCGCAATTGGATACGGCTCATGGTGTCTGTCTCTGGTTATGGATGCCGTCAACCCTTGACGGCGCCGGCCGTCAGGCCGGAGACGATCAACCGCTGGAAGTACAGCACCAGCAGCACCAGCGGCATCGTGACGATCACCGAAGCGGCCATGATGGTGCCCCAGGGCAGTTCGTAGCCGCTGGGCCCGCTGATCAGCGCGATGGCCACCGGCACGGTGCGCTGTTCGGTCGACAGCGTGAAGGTCAGCGCGAACAGGAATTCGTTCCAGGCCGCGATGAAGGCCAGCAGCCCGGTGGCCGCCATCGCGGGCCACAGCAGCGGCATGAAGATCTTGAAGATCAGCGTGAAGACGCCGACGCCGTCCATCGTTGCGGCCTCTTCCAGTTCCTTGGGCAGCTGCTTCATGAAGGTGACCAGCACCCACACCGTGAACGGCAGCGTCAGCAGCAGGTCAGCGAACAGCAGCGAGCCCAGGTGGTCGTACAGGCCGGCCCAGCGCACCAGCTCGAACATGCCCGACAGCACGGCCACCTGCGGGAACATCGACGCCGACAGGATGGTCATCAGCAGCACGCCGCGGCCGCGGAACTGCACGCGCCCCAGCGCCCAGGCCGCCATCAGGCTGACGCCGAGCGAGATCAGCACCACGCCGCCGGCCACGATGACCGAATTCAGCAAGTTGTGCGCGAACGGCTGCTCGCTGAAGACGGCGACGTAGTTCTCCAGCGTGGGCCGATCGGGGATCATCTCGGGCGAAAACAGCCCGGTGCGCCCCTTCAGCGAGCTGGAGATGGCATACAGGAAGGGGAACACCGAGAAGAACACCAGCGCGGCCGCGGCCGCCAGGTAGCCAATGCGCTTCATCAGCGCCGCAGCGCTCATCGGCTTGGTGCGGCGCGGGCGGCGCGCGTGTGTCGTGGCGGCGGTGGCGGCGATCGGATGCGAACTCATGCTTCCACCTTCTGCAGGGCCGGCCGCAGCAAGCCCATGTACAGGATCGTCATCAGCGAGATCGTGAAGAATACGACCGTGGCCGCCGCGGAGCCGTAGCCGACGAGCTGAAAGTCGATCAGTTGTTCGCGCACGAACACCGACATGCTTTTCGTCGATCGGCTGTTGGAGGTCATCACGTAGATCAGGTCGAACACCCGCATGGAATCGAGCATGCGGAAGATCATGGCCACTGCGACGCCGGGCAGGATCAGCGGCAGCGTCACCTTGCGGAACACGGTGAAGGGCGGCACGCCGTCGACGCGCGCGGCCTCGTAGCAGTCGGCGGGCACCATCTGCAGCGCGGCGAGGATCAGCAGCGCCATGAAGGGCGTGGTTTTCCACACGTCCACCAGCACGATGGTGAACAGCGCCAGGTCCGGGTCGGCCGTCCACGCGATGGGCGTGGACATCAGGCCCCACGACATCAGGTAGTGGTTCACCACGCCGAACTGGTCGTGCAGCATCCAGCTCCACATCTTGGCCGACACCACGGTCGGGATGGCCCATGGGATCAGCATCGATGCACGCAGCAGCGTGCGCAGGCGCGACGGGTGGTTCAGCAGCAGCGCCACGCCCAGACCGAGCAAGGTTTCCAGCGTGACGGACAGGCCCGCGAACACCAGCGTGTTGCCCACCGCGCCCCACCACTCGGGGTCGGCCAGCAGGCCGTATTCGCCGACGTAGTTCTCCAGCCCGACGAAGTTCCACTCGTCCAGGTTGGACAGCTGCACGTCGGTGAAGCTGAGCCAGATGGTGCGGCCCAGCGGCCACCCGGCCACCAGCAGCAGGATGAGGAGCATCGGCGTGGCCATCAGCCACGCGCGGCGCACCCGGTCGGCCGAGAGCGAGGATCGTCGGGTTGTCATGGGACGGTGCGGCAAGAAGTTCGGGCAGCCCGGGCGCGTGCAGCGGCGGTGCCTGCGCGCGCCCGGGATCGGTTCAGCGTGTGGCGACTGGGCTCACTCCCACTTGCCGGAGCGGCCGATGCGGCCCAGCGACTTGTCCAGCCGGGCCAGCGAGTCCTGCGCCTTCGCCTTGCCCGACAACACCTCGTGCACGGCATTCCAGAACTGGTTGCTGACCTGGTTGTACTTGGCGCCGGTGACGGTGGCGGGGCGGCCGACCGCGCTGGTGAAGGTGTCGAGCAGCTCGATCATGAAGGGGTTGGCCTTCGCGATGTCGGCGTCCTTGTAGAGCGCGGCGATGGTCGGGTTGAACGAGCCCGTGATCGCGCGTTCCTTCTGCACCTGCGCGCTGGTCATGTACAGCACCAGTGCGGCGGCGGCGTCGGCGTTCTTCGAATACTTCGACACCGCCAGCACCTGGCCGCCGAGTGTGGCCGCATGGCGGCCGCCGGCGGCGCCCTTGGGCAGCACCGCCACGCCGACCTTGCCCTTCACGGCGCTGCCTTCGCCCTGCGAAAGCGACCACGCATACGGCCAGTTGCGCATGAACACCGCGTTGCCGGCCTGGAACACGCCACGGGCCTCTTCTTCGGCGTAGTTCAGCACGGCCGACGGCGAGATCGTGCCGACCCAGCTCGCGGCCGTGCTGATGGCCTTCACCGCGTTCGGGTTGTTGATGCTGACCTTGCCGTCGGGCTCGACGATGGTGCCGCCGCCATGGCTGGCCACCCATTCGAGGGCGTCGCAGGTCAGGCCTTCATAGGCCCGGCCCTGCCACACATAGCCCCACAGCTTGTCGTTGCCGGCGGCGCGCTCGGCCTCCTGGATCTTCTTCGCGGTGGCGGTGAGGTCGTCCCAGGTCGTCGGCACCTTGGCGCCGTGCTTGGACAGCAGGTCCTTGCGGTAGTACAGCAGGCCGGCGTCGATGAACCACGGCATCGCGACCAACTGGCCGTCGACCTGCATGTTGGAGACAAAACCCGGGAAGTGTTCTTTCTCGACGCCCTTCGAATAGGGCTTGAGGTCGAGCAGGTGGTTGGCCAGCATGCCGGGCCACACCACGTCGACCATGAACACGTCGATCTTGTCGGAGCGCGAGCTCAGCACCTGCTGGTACAGCGCCAGCCGCTCGCTCGCGTCGTTCGGCGTGGCGACGACCTGCACCTCGTTGCCGGTCTTCTTGGCCCACTCGGCGGCGGCGGACTTGCACAGCTCCAGCTCCTGGCCCACCGCGCCGCAGGACACCTTGATCGAGGCCGCCTGTGCAGCCGCGCCTATGACGACGCCCAACACCAAGGCGCTCAGCTTGTATCGTTTCATCGAAGTCCTCCAGATTGCGAAATCAGTCTTGACCGAAGACGCAGCTCGCGAAGCGACGGCCGTCACGCCATGCGCCTCGCGGGTTGTCTCCTTGTGCGGCCGACGGCTGCGGCCGCTTGCTTGTCGAACCCACGTGCCGGCGGCCGTGGCTTCTGGAGCTATCAGACCCCGGGTGGGTGAACTCTGGATTTCGATTGTTTAAAGCCGGACTCAGAGCTTGAAACAGCACGCAGGGGCGTCAAGGCGCAGGCAACCACCGTGCCTGTGGCATGGCAGTCATGTCTCGGTGACGCCTTCGGCAGCGTCGGCCATCACGCCGGCCAGCCACACCTCGAGTGCGGGCAGCTCGAACGGCTTTTGCAGGAATGCGGCGGCCGGGTCCCAGGCGGTGCGCTCCTGCAGCATCTCGGGCGACAGGCCGGACATCAGGGCGACCGGCCGTCCCGGCCAGCGCGTCGCCACCTCGCGTCGCAGTCGCAGGCCATCCATGCCGGCACCGAGGCAGATGTCCGACAGCACCAGCGTCGGCTCGCACCCCTGCGCCATGGCGGCAAGCGCGTCTTCGGCGCTGGCCACCGGGCGGGGGTGGGCACCGGCTTTTTCCAGCATGTCGGTCACCGTGGCGCGAAAAGCTTCGTCGTCGTCGACCACCAGCACCTCCAGCCCGGTCAGCGGACGCGGCACCGGCAGGGCGCGCGCCGCGCTGACGGCTTGCGGCGCGGGCGCGGTCGAGCACGGGAAGCTGAGCCGCACCGCGGTGCCGACGCCCTGTGCGCTGGCCAGCGAGATGTCGCCGCCCGACTGCTTGACGAAGCCGTAGACGATGGACAGGCCCAGGCCGCTGCCGACGCCCGCGGCCTTGGTGGAGAAGAAGGGCTCGAACACCTTGCCTTGCAGATGCTCGGGGATGCCGGTGCCGGTGTCGCGCACCTGCACCTCGACATGGCCATCGGCCCGGGCGGTGGCGACCGTCAACCGGCCACCCGCCGGCATGGCCGCAGCGCTGTTCAGCACCAGGTTCAGCAGGCTGTTCTCGAGCTGGCCGCGGTCGACGAAGACGTAGGCCCCGGGCGCATCGAGCTCGAATGCCACGGTCACCTGCGAGCCCGCGCTGTATTCGATCAGGTCGCCCATCTCCTCCACCATTTCATCGACGGCCACGTGCTCGGCCTGCAGCGGCTGGCGCCGCGCGAAGGCGAGCAGCCGCCGAGTCAACCCGGCGGCGCTGTGGGCGGCGCGCTGCACGCGCGCGAGCTGCGCCTGCGCGGTGGACTGCGCGGAGAGTTCGGCCTCGACCAGCGACAGGTTGCCGAGGATGGTGCCGAGGTAGTTGTTGAAGTCGTGCGCGACGCCGCCCGTCAACTGGCCCAGCACCTCCAGCTTCTGGGCATGCTGCAGCTGCGACTCGATGGCGCGGCGCGCGGTCAGGTCGGTCACCAGCGTGACGGCGCCGCTGCCGGGCATGGCGCGCGTGCGCAGGTCGAAGACCTGGCCGTCGGGCAGGCGCAGCTCGATGTGGTCGAAGGCCGAGAAGTCGCCGGGGCGTGCAGTCGTGAGGCGGTTGGGCGCGGTGTGGCCAGGGGCCAGCCAGGTGGAGCCGGCCGGCAGCTGTGCGAGCAGTTGCTCGGCCGTGAAGCCGCAGCGCGGGTGGATCTCGTAGCGCGCCAGCAACTGGGTGAACTGCGGGTTCCACAGCATCAACCGCTGATCGCTGTCGAACACCGCCAGTGCGTCGGTCATGCTGTTGTGCACGGCCTCGACCATCTCGCGCTGCGTGCGCAGGTCGGTCACCAGCTGCTGTTTCGCGACCAGCGCGTCGCGAAACACCTCGAAGGTGCGCGCCAGCGCGCCGAGTTCGTCGCGACGCCGCGTCGCGGGCGTCGACTGTTTCGTGTCGCCCTGGGCCAGGCGCGACATCACGTTGGTGATGTTCTCGATCTCGGCCACGAGCCGCCGCACGTAGTGGGCGGCGCCGCCGGCAATGGCCAGGCACACCAGTGCCAGCGCGATCATGCCGGTCTCGCCGAAGCGGGCCGCGCGGCCGATCGCGTCGCTGCGCATCGCGGCATTTGCGCGCAGCTTGCCGACGTGCCGCGCCACTTCGTCGCTCAGTTCGTTCGCATTGGCACGGGTCAGCACCACCAGGTAGCTGGCGTGGCGCTCCACGTCGAAGATCGAGCGCCGCAGGCCGAGCACGCTGTCCGGGCCGGTGCTCAATTCGTCGAGCAGCGTGCCGAATTCGGCGCCGTAGGGGGCCAGTGCGCGGCGCCGCTGCGCCGACAGCAGCGAAGCTTCCACATCGGCTTCCAGCCGACCGAGCAGGGCCGGGTCGTCGACCGCGATGCCCATGACCATGCTCGACCATGCGGTGGCGATGCTCGGGTCGAGGATCACCAACCCGCGCCCGCGGCCGTTGAGTTCGGTCCCCAGCCGGTCGAGCTGCACCAGGCGCTGCGCGAAACGCCGCTGCAGCTCCAGCTTCTCGCGCGTCAGCACGATCAGGAAGTTCAGGTCGCGCCGCACTTCGTCCTGCAGACGCGTCAGCGCGGCACCGAACTCGGTCGACGGCTCCATCCCGGTCGACTGCTGGCGGATCTGCTCCAGCAGATCCAGCACCGCGCTGGTGTTCTCGTTGAAGGCCTCCTCGGTGGCCGAATCGGCCAGCTTGGGCGCCACCGCCGCCAGTTGCGTGGTCCGTTCCGCCAGTTCGAGCGAATGCGAGATGTTCGGCAGCAGGTCGTCCTCGAACCCCGCCACCGCCCGCTGCGCCCCCCGCATCCCGAACCACCCGACCGCCGCGAGCGCGATCGCGGCCACCAGCAGGATCAGAAACGCCGCCAGCAGCCGCGTGCGCACCCGGTCGATGGCCCAAGCCCGCAACGGCGTCATCCGCCCCCCGATCGCCAGGCAAATACGCCCCGCGCCTCAGGCGCGTTCCGCCGCCGCCAGGCGACCGTGCCCCGCGTCCAGCGGGTGCACCCCAGCGGCCACCGTGGATCCGGCTCCGCCGGTCCACCAGTGGCGCCCCCCCGGGGGGGCCGGCATAGCCGGTAGGGGGGGGGTCTCATACCCTCGCCACCTCGGCAGCAAACATGTAGCCGATGCCTCGCTCGGTGCAGATGTATTGCGGGTGCTTGGGGTTGGGCTCGATCTTGCGCCGCAGCCGCAGGATCAGCACGTCGATGGTGCGATCGAACACCTCGGTTTCCAGGCTGCGCGTCTGCTCCAGCAACTGGTCGCGCGTCCAGACGCGGCGCGGATGCCGCACGAACGCCTCGAGCAGCCGGAACTCGCCCTGTGTCAGGGGGCACGGATCGCCGGAGCGCGACCGCAGCTCGCGCTCGGCCATGTCGAGCACCCACTGCCCGAAGCCGAGCCGTTCACCCCGCGGCATGCCATGAGCGCGAGGGGCGGCGGCGCCCGGCTCGGCATAGCGGCGCAGCACGGCACGCACGCGGGCCACCAGTTCGCGCGGGCTGAAAGGCTTGATCAGGAAATCGTCGGCGGCCAGTTCGAGCAGCAGGATGCGGTCGGTCTCGTCGCTGCTGCCGCTGATCATGATCAGCGGCACGCTGGACGTCTGCCGCAGCTGGCGCGCCAGCGTCAGGCCGTCCTCGGCCTTGAGCCGCAGATCGAGCAGCACCAGATCGTAGGCGTGGCGTTCCATCGCCTCGTGCATGGCGCCGCCAGTATGGGCGCCATCGGCGTCGAAACCGGCCTTGCAAAGCAGATCCTGCAGCATGGCCACCATGTCGCGCTCGTCGTCGACGACGAGGATGCGAGGCTTGTGTGTCTCCATTGTCTCCACGGTACCTCCGCCTACAACCGGCCTCCCTGAGGGGCTTGCGGCGAAATTGCATTTGTTTGAGCCGTATTCATACCGTACCGGACGGGCCGCCACGATTGCATGTGTTGTTTCAATTGTTAATCGGCTGGCCGTCCACGTGCATGGCATTTTCTGACGGGCGCGCCGTTTGCTCCCGCTGTAGGACACCGGCGGACAGGCCCGCGTGCAGGCAGCCGACACGAGGCGGCTGGCCCGGCTCCTACGATGCTTTTCACCGAGTTGGCCAGGCGCGGCCATGGATGCAGGAGGTTGCAGATGTCGAATTGGACAGTGGGTTTGAAGGTGGTGGCCCTGGTCGTGAGCGTGCTCGCGGCGGTCGGCGTCGCACTCGGCACCGAGGCCGGCGAGGCGCTGTTGCTGCTGGTCAGCGTACCGGCCGCCGCCGCCGTCGCCATCGGTGTCTCGGCTTTCATCGATCTCGACCGGTGAACGTGCTCCGGCACGACGGTTGCAAGCTCTGCGGCGTGAGCCGGGTGGGGGCAGGGGGTGTTGCAGACGAGGTCGTGAGTCGTGCTGTTCTTCTCCTTCTACCGCTGGTTCATGCGGGCATCGGTGGGCAAACGGTTCTGTGTGGCGTTGCTGTGTGGCGCGTCGCTGCTGGCCGCCAAACCGAGCCGAGCCGCTGATGCTTCTTCTTTCCCCGCGTGGATGCCCGAAGTGGGCTTCGTGCAAATCGGGCGCGCCCAAGAGACGCGAGCCACCGTCTTCGGACTGATCTGGCCTTGGGAAAAGGCCTGGCGCATGGGTGGCGGGCAGTGGTCGGGCTACTGGGAGCTGGCGCTGGGCCGCTGGAGCACGCCCGGCGTCGACGGGCGCGACCGGGCCTGGGTCACCCAGTTCGGAGTGACGCCGGTGTTCCGGTTCCGTCCGAGCGAGGGGCGCTCTCGCTGGTTCCTCGAGGCCGGCATCGGCCTGACGGTGATGAGCCCCATTTACCGCAGCCCGAGCAAACGTTTCAGCACTGCGTTCAATTTCGGCGACCATCTGGCGGTCGGCCGCAACTTCGGCGAGAACGCGCAGCATGAGCTGTCGCTGAGATACCAGCACTTCTCCAATGGCGGCGTCGACCACCCGAATCCCGGTGAAGACTTCATCCAATTGCGCTACGCCACGTCGTTTCGCTGATGCGGTAAGGTTCAGGGCCTGCGTGGTATGAACACGCCCCACCCATGCCGACCCCTGCCAATCCTCAGAAATTCGCCGTCGACGTCCATCCCAGCCGCATCGACGGCATGGGCGCCTTCGCGGCCGAAGCCATTCCCGCCTACAAGAAGATCGGCGAGATCCGCGGCGAGCCCATCAGCGTGCGCGAGGCGCGCCGCCGCGCCAAGCACCAGCAGCGCATCATGATCGTCGAGATCTCGGACAAGCGGGCCATCGATGCGTCCGCTTCCCAGGACCCCATGCGCTACACCAACCACTCGTGCTCGCCGAACACGGTGCTGCGCATCCAGCGCGGCAGGGTGGAGTTCTATGCGCTGCGCAACATCGCGAGCGGCGAGGAGCTGACCGCCAACTACGGCGAGACACACCACGAGGGCAAGCTCGAATGCCGCTGCGGCGCGCCGAATTGCGCGGGGCGGATCTGAACGCGGTCCGGCCGGTGTCTAGATCTCGACGCCCAGCGCCTTCATCATCTTGACGCTCAACGTCTTGCGCTGCGCGTCGTAGTCGGCCCACGCCGCTGCGGCGTCCTTTGCGTGGGCCAGCGCATTGCGGATGTTGAAGCAGGCGCCGCGCAGGTCCTTGCGTGTCGACAGTTCGTCCCAATGCAGCGGCATCGAGACCGGCGCTCCTTCGCGGGCGCGCAGCGAGTACGCCGAGATGGCGGTCGCGCCGCGGCCGTTGCGCAAGTAGTCGATGAAGATGCGGCCGTCACGCTGCGACTTCGACAGCCGGGCGGTGAAACGTTGCGGCGCGATCGTCGCCATCCGCGTCGCGACGGCTTTCGCGAACGCCTTCACTTCGTCCCATCCGCGTGTGGCTTTCAAGGGCACGACCACATGCAGGCCCTTGCCGCCGGTCGTCTTCAGGAAGGTGGCCAGCCCCAGTTCTTCGAGCAGCACGCGTGTCAGCTGCGCGGCTTCGACCACCTGCGTCCACGGCAGATCGGAGTCGGGGTCCAGGTCCATCGTGATGCGGTCGACCTTGTCGGGCTTCGGTGCGCGCGCACCCCAGGTGTGCAGCTCGACATTGCCGTATTGCGCGAGCGCGACGATGCCCTCGGGCCGCGTCACCATCACCTGCTGGTCGGTGCCGTCGCTCGCCGGCACCTCGACGCTTTCGACACCGGGCGGCAAGGCCGTCTCGATGTGCTTCTGGAAGAAGCATTCGCCGCCGGTCCCCTGCGGACAGCGCAGCAGGCTCAGCGGGCGCTTCAGCAACTGCGGCAGCAGGTGTTCGGCGATGGCCTCGTGGTAGCGCACGACGTCGAGCTTGGTCACGCGCGGCACGCTGAAGACGATGCGCTCGGGGCTGGTGATGCGCACGCCCATCACGGCGTCCTTGCCGCGCTGTGCTGCGGGTGTGCCCGTGCGGGGGGCGGTGTTCGGGGTCTGCATGGCGCGGTTCTCCTTGATCGGCCGGGCCTGTTCGCGCACCACCTCGCGCGCGGGCTTGTCTTCGCGCAGGCCCACGAACGAGGCCTGGCGCAGCAGGCCGTCGCGGCTCCAGGTCGCAAAGCGCACCTGCGCGACGTGGCGCGGCTGCACCCAGTGCACCTTCGATGCGCCCGGCAGGGCCGGCTTGCGACGGAACGGGCAGGTGCCGGTCTCGTCGGGCTGCAGGCGCTTGCGCATCGCTTCGAGCCCGGCGGTGTCGAGCCCGCTGCCGACGCGGCCGGCATAGTCGAGCTGGCCGTCGTCGCCCCACACGCCGACCAGCAGTGCGCCCAGGTGGCCGCGGCTGCCGCGCGGCTCGGTATAGCCGGCGATCACCACTTCCTGTTCCGCGCGGCATTTCAGCTTGATCCAGTGCGGCGAGCGTCCGGCGCGGTAGGGCGCATCGAGCCGCTTGCCAATCAGGCCCTCGAGCCCGAGCCGGCACGCTGCGTCGAGCACCGCCTGGCCGACGTGGCGGGGGTCGAGCGGCTTGCTGCGGCTCAAGGCGGCATCGGCGGGCAGGGTGGCGAAGATCGCGTCGAGCACGGCGAGCCGCTCGGTCAGCGGTTGGTCGCGCAGGTCCTGCCCCTGCCACCACGGCACGTCGAACACGATGTACTCTACGTCGGCCGCGCCGTTGTCTAGCATGGCCTGCAGGGCATGGAAGTCGGTGTGGCCCTGTTCGTCCATCACGACGATTTCGCCGTCGAGCCAGCCGGGGCCCAGCTTCAGGCGGGTGAGCTGCTGCGCCAGCCGCGGCAGGCGCTCGGTCCATTCCAGCCCGTTGCGGCTGAAGATGCGGGCGCGCCGCCCATCGAAGCGCGTCAGCATCCGGTAGCCGTCGTACTTGATCTCATAGGCCCACAGGTCGCTCGCCGGCGGCCGGTCGACCAACATGGCGAGCTGCGGCTCGACCAGTTCGGGCAGCGGCTGCTCGCTGGCCTTCTTGCGGCCGCGTTTTTTGACCGGCGCCGCCGCCTTGTGCGGGAGCGGCTCGTGCAGCACCGCATCGCCGTCGCCGGCTCTGGCGTGGCGGTCGCGGCGCTTCTTCAGCATCCATTGCGAGCGATCGCCGCCGGTGCGAAACAGCACCCACGAGCCGTGCAGCCGGCTGCCGCGCAGTTCGAAGTGCAGCTTGCCGCGCCGCAGCGCTTCGTCGACGTCGTCTTCGGGGACCCACTCTCCGCGGTCCCACACCGCGACATCGCCGGCACCGTAGTGGCCCTTCGGGATGGTGCCCTCGAAACTCGCGTAGTCGAGCGGATGGTCTTCGACCTCGACGGCCAGGCGCTGGATGTCGGGATCCAGGCTGGGTCCCTTGGGGACGGCCCAGCTCTTCAGCGCGCCGCCCCATTCGAGCCGGAAGTCATAGTGCAGCCGGCGGGCGTCGTGCCGTTGGATCACGAACTGCAGAGGCGTGTCGGCCCGGGGGCGACGGTGTGCGGCGCCGGCAGGTTCGGGCGACTGGCGGAAGTCGCGCTTCGCGTGGTAGGTCGAAAGCGGGTCGTCGCGTCGCATCGCGGCGCCTCCTTACGCTCGCTTGCGCGCAGCGGGCGTCTTGGCGGCGGTGGTCGACTTGCGCGCAGGCGTCTTCTTCGCGGCGGCCTTGCGCGCCGTGCTGCCGCTGCGGGCTGCACGCTTGGCGCTCGCGCCGTCAGTGCGCTTGGCGGCAGGAGCGGGCGGCGGGGCGCTCGGCTTCTTGCCACCCACATGCATCGGCTTCACCTTGCCGCCGCCGCCCGCAGATCCCTTGCCGCCCTCGGCGCGCTGCACGCTCTGGCGCAGCGCGGCCATCAGGTCGATCACCTGCGCGCCGCCCTCGGCGCGGGTCTCTTCCCCGGCTGGCGTCAGCGTGTGGGTCTGGCCGGACTCGATCTTGGCGTCGATCTGCGTCAGCAGGTCTTCACGGTAGGTGTCGCGATACTGGGCTGGCTGC
This sequence comes from Caldimonas mangrovi, assembly GCF_023721835.1. Classification (GTDB taxonomy): domain Bacteria; phylum Pseudomonadota; class Gammaproteobacteria; order Burkholderiales; family Burkholderiaceae_C; genus Caldimonas; species Caldimonas mangrovi. Next base: position 262,788 of record NZ_JAMKFE010000005.1, read on the forward strand.
CAGTCTTGCGACATCTCGTCGACCAGGCGTTGCGCCATCTCGAGTTCGCGCGCACCGACGCCCACCGCCTTCAGGTCGCTGTCGGGCACGTACAGGTCGCCGGGCTCCAGCACCTCGTCGGCGAAGCGCATCGTGTTGAGCATCAGCACCTCGCCTTCGACCAGCAGGGCGGCGAGGTGCTGCTTGCTGTGGATGACGACCTTGGCAATGCCGGCGCGGCCGCTGGCTTGCATCACCTGGCGCAGCAGCGCATAGCCCTTCTCGCCGCGCTTGCCCACTTCCAGGTAATAGGGGGTCTCGAAGTAGGCCGGTGAAATCTGCCCGGCGTCGACGAAGCCGAGGATCTCCACCGTCTGCGTCGCCTCCGGGTTCGCCCGGCGGAAGTCCTCATCCGACATCAGCACGTATTCGCCTTTCTCGTACTGATAGCCCTTGACGATGTGCTCGCTCTCGATCGGCTCGCCGGTGCGCTTGTTGATGCGGCGGTAGCCCACCGGCGCCATGTCGCGCCGGTCCAGCCAGTCGAAATCGAGATCGTTCTTGCGCTGCGCAGCGCGCAAGGTGACGGGGATGTGCACCAGCCCGAAGGTGATGGCGCCTTTCCAGACGACACGTGCCATGGCACGTATGCGGCAAACGCTATGCCTGCGTCGCGCCCGCCCGTGCACTCTGGCGGCGGGTGTTGCGCCGGTAGATCGCCTGGCCGGCGATCGCACTGCACAACAAGGCGACGTTGACGAACAGGAACACCCAGTTCTGCAGCAGCGCGCTGTAGATCGAGAAGCCGAGCGACGCCGCCGACTGGCCGATGAACAGCCAGGACGAGACGCCGCGGCTGTCACCGCTGCGCCACTGCTTGCGCACCTGGTGGAAGATGGTCCACAGCAGGATGGCCGCACTGGCCCATCCGATCAGCTCAGTTGTCATGCATGGGTCCTGAAGCAAAAAATCAAGGCGTGCGCGCGGGCGGAGCCGGCTCGCCGGTACGTGCGCTGCGCAGGCGCTGCAGCGCCTGGCCGCAGCCCTGCCGGGTGCCGGTGCTGGCGCCGGGATCGATCAGCGGGATCACGGCGGCCAGCGGATTCACCGCGGCCAGCGCGGCAGCCGCCAGCACCTTGAGCCCGATGCGTCCCGCGTCCAGGCGCACCTGCGGGTCGGCAAAGCGGCCCTGCACGTGGATCGGCGAACGCAGCGAGAGCGGCGAAAAGTCTTTCGGCCGCGCCATCAACGTGAGGTCGAGTTGCTCACGCGCGAGCGACACCGAGCCGTCGACCAGCACCAGCGTGTCCGGCGTGTCGATCAGCCCCAGCTCGCTCTTCAGCTGTCCGTCGTCGGCCACGAAGCGCATCACCGCGCACCGCATCGGCAGGCGCCGGTCGCCGGTGATCAGCAGGCCGAGGCCTTCGGCCACGTCGATGCCCAGGGCCTCGACCACCAGGTGCGACAGCTCGCCGTCATGGACCCACAGCGACGCCGTGCCGTCGAGCGAGCCCAGCATCGCCGCCGTGGAGCGTCCGACGCCCCGGAACTGGGCACGGCCCGACATCGACCCGGTGACGTACGCCGGTGCCGTGGCGCCCTCGCGGGCCTGTTCATCGCGCGGGTTGCGCGCCTGCAGCCACTGTTCGAGCCGCACGTCGGCCAATTGCAGGTCGACGTCCCAGCGCGGTGCGGCGGGACGGCTGTCGAGCACCAGCGCGCCGCGCAGCTTGCCGCCGGACGTGTCGGCGACCACCTCGTCGATGCGCAGCACGCCGCCTTGCAGCCTGACATGGGCCTGCAGGGGCCGCAGGTCGCGCAGATAGGCGGTACCGAGGTCGAGCATCTCGAGGTCGAAGCGCACGTCGGCATTCATGATCCGCAGCGAGGGAAGGTTGAACTCGCGCTGGGGCAAGACCTGGCCGTCGGCCCCTGGCGGCCGGCCGCTGCCGGCGCCCCGGGGCGCACCGAAGGCCGGTCCCAGGTCGGCCAGGACGAGGCGCTCTCCGGTCAGCTTGCCGGACAGCAGCGGCACCTGCGGCCGACGGTCGAACGTGAAATGTCCGCCCAGTCGGCTGGTGCCCACCGCCGCTTCGCGCACGGCGGCCTTCCAGACCCGGCCTTCTTTCGCCAATTGCCCGTCGAGCTTGAAGGGCGGTGTGGTCGGCAGGGTCACGCCCCACGGTGCGCCGGCCGTCGCCAGCGAGTTACCCTGCACCGAGAACTGCCCGTCGAAGCCGTGCAGCCGCAGCAGATCGATCGCGTGTCCGTCGAAGGCGTATTTCGCCTGGCCGGCACTCGCGCTCGCAGTCACCGGTACCGGCTCGCCTTGCCCCTCCTGCGCCAGCAGCGGCAGGGCACCCGACGACGTGATGCGGAACTCGAACTCCGCCTTGCGATAGCTTCCGTCGCCCTGCAGCACCACCCCGCGCGCGGAGCGGCCCGCCTGGCTGCCTTCGTCGGTGCGCGCCTGCGCCTGCAGCACCAGCTGCAGCACGGCGTCGCGGTATCGAACGTCGCCGCGGCCGACCACCAGCCGCTCGAATTCGGGCGCCTCGAAGTCGCGCCCGGGCGGGGCCGGTTTGGGTTCGCCGAACTGCCAGTTGGCACGGCCGTCGGCGAGCCGCCACAGCGTGGCATCGATCGCGTCGACCTCGAACGCACGCACGCGCAGCGGCGGTGCCGCTGGGTCGCCGCGATGGCGCCATTGCGCGAGCAGGCTGGAATAGGGGAGCTTCAGGTACACGCCTTCGGCGTCGACAAACCCGGACGGCTGCCCAGCGTCAGCGGCCCAACCCGGTGGGCCGATCACGAAGCGGTCGGTGCGCAGCCGCACGCTGCCGAGCAGCCGCAGCTTGAATTCGTCACCGATCGTCACCTCGCGTTGCAGGCGCTGTTCGAGCTGGCGTTCGAACGGGCCGCGCAGGAAGGGCCAACCCGCGGCCTCGCAGATCAACAACAGGGCAACCAGGCCCGCGAGCGCCACGCCCGCGATGGCCCAGGGGCCGCGCACCGAAAGCCGCGGTCGAGGGGCGGGTTGCGGGGAGGGGGGGGCGGCATCGGTCACGCCCCCAAGCCGGCAAGCGGCATACCCGGGCGTTCGGCCGGCATGGCTGCGTGCGGCCAGCGGTCAGAAGCCGACTTCGCGCTGCCACAGCGCCGCCACGCGGCGAATCGCCCATTCCATCCAGCTGCGATCGGTTCCCTGCAACACGGCGATGCCGGTGCGCTCCTGCTGCGAGACCCCAGGCAGGTCGCAATCGGTCAACCGCACCCGGAAGACCGCCCGCAAAGGCACCAGACGCCCGTCCGGCATGCGCTGGGACGGGATCTCGCCACCGAAGCTGCTGCTGACCGCTGCATGCTCGATCTGCGACAACTGCACCGGATGCACGCCGACCCCCGTGCACGTCACGCCCGGGTGGCCCGGCAGGTCGGCCAGGAAGACCGCCCGGCCCGGCTGGCCTTCGAGGCTTTGGAGCGCATGCTCGTCGACATAGGCGTCGACCTTGTTGCCGCTGGGGCCGACCAGCGTCAGCAAGCGCTCGCCGGCCGGCAGCCAGGCGGCTGGCGACACGTCGGGGTTGACGTCGACCACGTCGGCATCGAACGGTGCGACCAGCGTCAGGCGTTCGGCTTCCCGCTGCAGCCCCTGTACCGCCTCGGCGGCCTGTTCCCACCGTTTGCGCAGCGCGGGACCGGCTTCGCGCAGGCGTGCATCGAAGCTCTGCTGCGTCAATTGCCAGCGCAGCTGCTGTTCCTGCGCGTGCGCCAGGGCCAATTGGGCCTGCAGCTCGGGCGCCTGCAGCCGCACCAGCTCCTGCCCGGCGCGCACGCGAGTCCCAGCGGCCGGCAGCGGCGTCAGGAGCTGTGCCGCCCTCGGGGCGTACAGCCCTTGTGTCTGCAAGGCGCCCAGCACGGCCGGTGCGCGGACGTTCGACTGCCACGGCCACAGCACGAAGGCGGCGGCGGCACCGGCGACCAGCACGAGGCGCACGGTCGCCGCATTCCAGCGCATGCGGCCGCGCCGCTGCCACCAGGCCTTCATCTCGCGCTGCACCGGCAATGCGATGAACCAGGCCAGTTCCACCATCATCAGCACCAGGCCGAGGACCTTGAAGAACAGGTGATAGACCAGCAGCGCGATGCCGAGAAACAGCACCAGCCGGTACAGCCAGGTCGCGTAGGCGAAGACGATCAGGAAGCGCTGCCGGGCGGGCGGCAGCAGCTCGGGCGCCGGCTCGCCGAAACCGAACAGGCGCTCGCGCAGCCACCAGCGGCCGTGCGCGAAGGCGCGTTCGTGCAGGTTGGGTAGGTTGATCCAGTCGGACAGCAGGAAGTAGCCGTCGAAGCGCATGAACGGGCTGGCGTTGATCGCGAGCGTCAGCACCCAGGTGGTGGTGGCGAGAAGAAAGGCGCCCGCGCGTGCGGGGCCCCATTGCGGCGTGTCGGGCAGCATCGCCCACGCCAGCAGCGCGACGGCGCCGAGTGCCAGCTCGGTCAGCATCCCGGCGGCGCCGATCGCCAGCCGCTGCCGGCGCGACGGCAGCTTCCAGGCTTCGTTGGTGTCGGTGTACAGCACCGGCCACATCACCAGGAACGCCACGCCCATCGTCGGCACCCGGCAGCCGTAGCGGTGTGCGGTGAGCGCGTGTCCCAGCTCGTGCAGCAGCTTGGCGGCCGACACGGCGACGCCGATGGCGAATGCACCTTCCCAGCTGGCATACGAGACGAAGGTGTGGGTGAACTCGTCCCAGCGGCGGGACGCGAGCAGCAGCCCGGCCAGCGCGGCGGCGGCGACGGCCCACCAGAAGCCGGGGTGGAAGGCCCAGCCGATGCGCGGCGCCAGGCGCTGCAGCAGGCGCTCGGGCCGCACCAGCGGCAGGCGGAAGAAGAGGTAGTTCTTCAGCAGCCACATGCCGGGCCCCGGGCGCGAGGCCTGCGCGGCCTGCCGCAGCCGCTCGGTGTCGGCGCCCCGTGTTGCCTGCAGCAGGTGGTTGCGCCCGAGCATCTCGACCAGGCCCTGCAGGTCCTGCGGCGTCGGGCGCAGCGTGGTGTGGTCGTGCACCGCCTGCAGCACCGCCTGCGGTGCGCCCATCGACCAGCGCGACAGGATCTCGAAGGCGGCCCATCCGAGCTGGTAAAAGCGGTTGGCCGCCGGGTCGTGCAGCGTCCAGGTCGGCGTGCCGTCGGCGGCTGGTGCGCCGGGGTGCAGCGCCAGATCCTGGCGCAGCGGGGGCAGGGTCGCCAGTGTGGCCATCGCGTCACCAGCCCAGCCACTGGCGTGCCACCACCAGCGGGCGGCGCAGCGCGATGTAGATCAACGGTGCCCAGCCGGCTTCGAGCCGCGCGGTGCCCATCTGGCCCAGTCGCGGCGGCGCCTGCCCGGGCAGGAAATCGGCTTTCAGCCGGTACGCGAGAAAGCCTTCGGCCGTCGGTTCGGCGCGGTAGGCGACCTGCACGATGCGCGCTTCATAGGCGGAGAGCGGCGAGCCCTGCGGGTAGAGCGTCAGCACGTCGCCCGCCTGCACGGCAATGTGGTCGCCGGCTGGCAGGTGCGCGGTCAGCTCGACCTGGCGCGGGTCGGCGATCAGCAGGATGCGTTCGCCGATGGCGACGGCGCGGCCGAGCCAGTCGCTGGTGTCGGCGAACACCGCCACGCCGTCCCGCTCGGCCTTGACCTGGATGCGCGCCAACTGCTGCGCGGTGTATTCGAGCTCGACCGAACGCTCCTGCAGCTTGCCGCGGCTGAGTGCGATCTCGATGCGGCTCTTGTCGTCGGTGACAGCGGCCTGGGCCGATTGACGGTATTCCTCCAGCGCGGTGTCGTAGGCCTTGCGGGCCACGTCGTGGCGGGCCTGCAGCGACGTGATGTCGAGACTGAACAGCGGCGTGCCGGCATGAACGGGCTGGTTGGGCTGGACGTCGAAACGGTCGATCACGCCGTCGAGCGGGGCGCGCACGAGGAACGGGTCCTTCGCGGTGACCTCGGCGGGCGCGAGCACGGTCAGGCGCATCGGCACCAGGCACAGCACCAGCGCCGCGATCACCAGGCGGCGGCGCGCCTTGCCGCCGCGCAGCCAGCTGCCCGCCTGCGCCAGGCCGCTGCGACGCGGCTTGAAGGCGGCCAGTGCATGGCCGTAGGCGTCGGCGAGCTCTTTCGCGAGCGCGAGTTCCGCTTCGGGCCAGGCCCGTTCACGCACCAGCACCAGCCCGGCGTCGGCCGGTTCGCCGGGGCGGCCGAGCGGCAACCACAACGCGTGTTCGGGCCACCATTGCGACCACTCGGCCTGCAAGGGCTCGGGCAGGTCGACGGCGCCGAACCCCTGCGCCGGCCAGCGTTCGCGCATCGCGTGCCGGCCGATCTTGCCGGCCCATTGCACGTAGGGGGCGGTCGGGTCGGGCTGGGGCAATCCCGAGACGGCGGCGACGCGGGCGAGGCCTTGCTCGCTCCACAGCACGGCCTGCCGGTACGGCAGCAGCTGCAGCGTCTCGTTGACCGCGACGAAACCCAGTTCTTCGAGCGTGGCGGCGGCACGCGCACGGCGCGCCAGCTGCAGCAGCGTCAACAGCGGGCTGACGGCGTCCCGGGCGTTCATCGCTTCACTTGCGCGGCGGGAACATGGCCCAGCCGCTCATGCCAGGCAGGAGCATCGGGTGGCTGCCGTCGATGACACCGATCACCGGCAGCGTCTGGCTCACCGGGTCGATCTGGGCGCCCAGGCGCTGCACCTTGGCGGGATAGGTCTTGCCGAGTTCCTCGACCTCGACGCTGAAGCTCATGCCGGGCTTCAGCCAGGCCAGCCAGCGCGACGGCACGATCATCTGCAGTTCGAGCTGCCCGGTTTCCAGCACGTCGAGCAGCGGGGTGCCCGGCTGCACGTAATGATGCGCCGCAACGTGGCGCTTGGCGATGCGCCCGTTGAACGGTGCGGCGATGGTGCAGCGGCTCATCAAGGTGCGCGCGCCGCTGGCCTCGGCCTGCATCTCCTTCAGCTTGGCCCGTGCCTGGTCGAGTTCGAACCGGCCGATCGAGTTGAGTTCGGCCAGTCGCTGGTTGGACTGCATCAGCGCCTGCGCGGCCTCGACGCCGGCTTCGGCCTTGCGCAGTTGCGCCTGCACCAGCGAGCAGTCGAAGCTCACCAGCGCCTGGCCGGCGCGGAAGGCGTCGCCCTCGCGCAGCGGCAGACTGGAGATGCGGGCTGCCAACTCGCTCGACAGCGTGACCGCGTTGCGCGAACTCAGCTGTGTGCGGATGCGCCCGTCCTTGTCGGCCGTCAGTGCCGGTGGCAGGGGCGCGGCGGTCTGCGCTGCCAGGGGCAGCGGCAGCAGCGCGAGCAGGAGCAGCACATGGCGTCGCAAGCTCACGTCCCTCCTTGCGGGTCGATCACCTTCTGCCAGGCCTGTTCCGATGCGCGCACGGCTTCGCCGAGCGTCTTGAGATCGTGCGCGCCGACCGATTCCGGCAGCGGGTCGAGGCCCAGCGTCGCGATCACCTGCCCGTAGGCACCCTGCAGGGCACCGTAGTTCTGGTAGAGGCGCAGCTCGGCCATCATGGCCGTGGCGGCCGCGCGGATTTCTTCGAGCTTGCTTTGCGCATTGGCGCTGGCGGCGTTGCGCGTGTATTGCAGGATGCGCTGCTCGACGGTGTGGAGCTGCTGGGTCAATTCGTACTGGCGCAGCTTGCCCAGGTAGTCGAGGTGGGCCACGTGCACCTGCGTCAGCACCGCCATGTTGAGCGCCAGGCGCTGTCGCTGCGCAACCTCGAGCTGGGCCTGGGCCAGCCCGCGGATCTTGCCGGCGTTGAGCACATTCAGCAGATTCCAGCTCACCTTGACACCGACGTCGCCCCAGTGCTGGTTGACCAGGTAGCTGTTGCTGTCGTAGTGGCCGCCGAGGCTGAGCTCGATGCCGGGGAAGAGCTTGGCCATCGCCTTGCGGGTTTCCAGCAGGCCGATGCGCTCGTTGTAGTGCGCTTCGACCAGCTCGGGCCGGTGGGTCAGTGCGGTCTCTTCCATGACGTCGGTCGAGATCGCGAGCTTGGGCACGTCCAGCGTGAGCGCGCCCGACACCTCGAACGGGCGGCCGGGGCCCAGGTTCATGATGGCCGCCAGTCGCGGCTTGGCCTGCGCCAGGTCGTCGCGCACGGCTTCGAGCTGGCGCACGATATCGAGCAACTGGCGCTGGTAGGTCAGCGCCTCGAGCGGCGAGCGCAGCTTCTCGACCTCGACCTTGCGCGCGTCTTCCAGCGCCTGGCGCGCCAGCGCCAGCACCGGTTCCACCTTGCCTTGCAGCGCCTGCGCGCCGGCGGCCTGCCAGTACGCCTGCCGGGTCTGCTGCATCAGCAGGTGCAACACCTTGCGGCGCCGCTCCTGGGCGACCAGCAGGCGGTCGGCCTGCTGCGAGGCCTGGTAGTAGCTGACGCCGAAATCGAGCACGTTCCACGACAGCGTCAGGTCGGTGGTGTAGCGCTCGTCGTCGGTGGAGGTGGACGGCTCCAGCGACTCGGTGCCGGTGCGCACGCTGCGCGACGACGAGGCCAGCACGTTGTCGCGGTGCGTATAACCGGCCGAGGCGGCGAGCTTGGGCAACAGGTCGGTGCGCGAGAGGTCGAGCTGCCGCTGCGACACCGCCTCTTCCATCAGCTTGAGCCGGTGGTCGAGGTTGTACTTGATGGCTCGCGCCATCGCTTCTTCGAGCGTGATCGCGCCCTGCAGCGGCTCCTGCTCGGCGAACATGCGCGAGCGGTCCTGCTGCACGGCGGTTCGCAGTTCATCGGCGGTCAGCGAGCGCGGCTGGATCGCACAGCCGGTGAAGGCGACGGCGACCAGCGAGGCGAGCAGCAATCGTCGAAAGGGCGTCCGGCGGCGGGCGATGGTCAAGATGGTGTGCTCCATGGTTGTTGTCGACGTGAGGGCCATCGGGCCAGGAAGGGCCATGCTCATCCTTCCTCCTGCGCCAGTGCACGCAGGTGCTCCAGCAGCGCGGCGCGCTCCGCTTCGCGCGCCACGTGGCCATAGCGTTCGAACTGCGCAGCAAGGGCCGGTCGGCCGGACTCGGACGGCAACGGCTGCCCGGGCAGGTCGGCGAAGCGGGCGTCGAAGCCTGCTTCGCCGGGAGGCAGGTGCAGGTCGGTGCGCGGCTCACCGGCCGGCCGCGCTGGCGGCGCCGCCCGGTTGAACTCGATCTCCAGTTGCGAACTGGCGCGGTTGCCCTTGGCATCACGGGCGATGACCTCGATCTTCAAGCGCCCGGCCACGCCGTCGGGCGCGCGGCCGGACAACGTGCCGGTGGTGGGATCGAACTTCAGCCAGTTGGGCAGCGGCCGGCCGTCGGCCATCCTCACCTCGACCGCCACTTCCGCATTGCGGTCGCTGTGCGTGAACGTGGACGCCGGCAGCGCAATGCTGATCTGCGAGCCGGGCGGGACGCGGAAGTCGCCGACATCCGGCATCGCTTGCAGGCCCGCGCCGTTGCCGGCCCCGACTTCGATGAAGGTGCTGCGCGGTGCGTCCGCTGCCCAAGCGGTGGCGCTCAACGCAGCGGGGGTCAGCGGGTTCTGGCCCAGGGCGCTGCCCACGAAGGTGCCGGGAAGGCCGCCGTCTGCTGCCGGCCCGGTCGGTGTGAGGGTGGGCGTGTCGATCGGCGTGATGGGCGCCATCGGGTTGAGCGTGACAGGCGGTTGCTCGAAGACCGGTGCCGGGGCGGCCACCGGTGGGGGCAGGGGCGACAGCGGCGTGGGAGGCGGCGGGGGCGGGGGCGGCGGCAACTGCTCGATCTGATAGGCGTCGCCGCTGCCTCCCACGGCGAGGGCATTGCCGGCCAGATCGGCGATGCCGCTGCCGGCCGATGCGAGTGCGAGTTGCAGCGTGCCGCTGCCGGCAATGCCGCCGACGGTGACGACGTAGGTCGAGGCATCCACCTGTGTGACCGTCGTGACGCTGCCCGCCGCCGACCCGGTGGCGGCCAAGCTGAAGTCGCTCGTGTCGAGGCCGGTGACGCCCTCCGAGAAGCTCACGGTGTAGGTGACGCTGCGGGCAAAGGTGGGGGAGGGGTCGGCGCGCACGATGCCGACAATGGCGGGCACGGTGGTGTCGACCACAACGCCTGCGGTGCTGCCGACGCCAGCGAGCGTGACGGTCAGGTCGTTGCCGGCCGCATCGCGCAGCGTGCCGCCGTTGGCCTGCAGGCCGCCGACCGCAATGCCGTTGGGGTCTGTATCGCCGGCCTGCACGGTGTACTCGAAGACGAGGGCTGTGCCGCCGGAACCGGTTGCGTAGGTCGCATGGCGGGTGGTTCCGCCGACGTCGAGTACCAGCCGGGGCGTACCGCCGGCGCTGTCGACGAGCACGGCCTCGCTGGCGTTGACGGTGAAGCTCAGCACGTCGCCGGCGTTGTAGTGGCCGCTGGCGGGCACCGCGACCGTGGCGACGGTGGGCACCACGGCGTCGACCTGCACGCCCGCGGTGGCACCCACGCCCTGGAGCGTCAGGGTCGCCGTATTGCCCACGGCATCGCGCAGCGCGCCGCCGTTGGCGTCGATGCTGCCGCCGAGCGCGATACCGTTGCTGTCGAGGTGGCCGCTTTGCACGGTGTAGCGGAACACCAGCGCGCCGGTGCCGGAGCCGCTGACGTAATCGGCGTAAACGGTGCCGCCGGTGTCCAGCGTGACCGCGAGGCGCGGGGTGCCGCCGGTGGTGTCGACCGTGACGGCCTCGCCGAAGTTGACGGTGAAATCGAGGTTCTGTCCGGCCACGTAGGTGCCATTGGCCGGCACCGAGACTGATGCCACGGCAGGAATGTCGCGATCGATGCCGTAGACCTCGCCAGTGGCGCCGGCCGCGAGGGCGTTGCCGGCCGCATCGGCCATGCCGGTGCCGCTGCCGTTGAGGTCGAGCCGCACGCTGCCGGTACCGCTGAGCCCGTTGACGACGACGGTGTAGGTCGAACCGTCGACCTGCGTGACCGTCGCGATGGTGCCGGCGGCCGAGCCGGTGGTGACCAGCGTGAAGTCGGCCGCGTCCATGCCGCTGACGGCTTCGGAGAAGGTGACCGTGTAGCTGACCGAGCCGGCGGTGGTCGGGGTGGCGTTGACGCGCACGATGCCGGTGTTGGCCGGTGCGGTGGTGTCGACGACCACGCCCGAGGCGTCGCCCACACCGGTGAGCGCGACGTTCAGGCTGTTGCCGGCCGCATCGCGCAGCGTGCCGCCGTTGGCCTGCAGCGAGCTGACGGCGATGCCGTTGGCATCGGTGTCGCCCGCCTGCACGGTGTACTCGAACACCAGCCCGCTGCTGCCCGAGCCGGACACATAGCTGGCGTGACGGGTGACGCCGCCGATGTCCAGCACCAGCCGTGGCGTGCCGCCGGTGGTGTCGACCACCACGGCCTCGCTCGCGTTGACGCTGAAGCTCAGCACGTCGCCGGCGTTGTAGTGGCCGCTGGCCGGCACCGAGACCGATGCCACCGCCGGCACGACGGCGTCGACCTGCACGCCAGTGGTAGCGCCGACGCCGTTGAGCGCCAGATTCGCGGTATTGCCCACAGCGTCGCGCAGCGTGCCGCCGTTGGCGTCGATGCTGCCGCCGAGCGCAATGCCGTTGCTGTCGAGGTGGCCGCTTTGCACGGTGTAGCGGAAGCTGAGCGCGCTGGTGCCCGAGCCGGCGAGATAGCTCGCGTAAACGGTGCCGCCGGTGTCCAGCGTGATAGCGATGCGTGGGGTGCCGCCGGTGGTGTCCACCGTGACGGCCTCGCCGAAGTTGACGGTGAAGTCGAGGTTTTGCCCGGCCACGTAGGTGCCGTCGGCCGGCACCGAGACCGAGCCCACCGTGGGCGCCACGCCGTCGATGATCAGGTTGTGCTGCCCGGCGATGGAGTTGGCGCCGCCGGTGGCCGGCAGCGTGAGCACTGCGTCGTCGTCGGTGGCGTTGCGGAGGGTGGCGCCGTTCAAGGCCAGCGCGCCGGTCGACTGGTAGTCGAGGTCGGCGCTGAGGTCGCCGGCCTGCACCGTGTAGCTGAAGGTCAGGGTGTCGCTGCCGGAACCGGACACGTAGCTGGCCAGCCGGTCGGTGGTGCCGGTTTCCAGCAGCAGCGTGGGCGTGCCGCCGGTCGTGTCGACGTTCACCGCCTGGTCGAAGGTGACGGTCACCGTGACGGTGTCGCCCACCTTGTACCCGCCATCGGGGTTGGTCACCTGCACGTTGGTGACCTCCGGGTTGAGGCTGTTGACGGTGATGGCGATGATGTCGGTGTCGGTCTGTGTGCCGCCGGACCCGCTCAACCCGAGGTCGCTGGTCGTGATCTGCAGGCCGGCGGCGCCGTTGTAGCCGGGCGTGGGCGAGAAGATCAGTCCGTTCAGCGCACTGTTGATGTCGGCAATGGTGCCTTCAAAAGTCATGGTGCCGTCGTTGGCGCCGCTGCCCACGATGAAGCTCAGGCCCGTGGTGCCGGGCAGTGTGATCAAGCCGTTGCTGGCGGTCAGCGTCACTCGCACCGTACCGCCGCCGGCATCGACGTCGCCGACAGAAACCAGGTTGCCGTTGCCGCTGCTGAAGACCAGCGTCGCGTCCTGATCCACCGACTGGGCGGCGGGCACACCATGGACTGGCGCATCGTTCACCGCGGTCACCGACAACGTGACGGTCTCTGCATCGTCCAGGTTGCCGCCGCTGCCGGTATTGCCGTTGTCGGCGATGCCCACGGTCAGCACCACGTTGCCGGTGGCGTTCGTCGCCGTCTGGAAAGCGACGCCGCCGCCGGCGATGTAGGCATTGATGTCGGCGATGCTGCCCGTCAGGGTCAGCGCGGAGCTGGTCCCGCCGACGGTGACGCCGCCGCCGCTGGTGGCTGCCAGGCTGCCAGAGCCGACCGAAAAGGTGGCGGTCACCGGGCTGCTGCCGGCATCTGCGTCGGCGAAGCTGATGCCGGTAAGCGCGCTGCTGACGTCCTCGGTGACGTTGATCGAAACAGGCGTTGTGACCACGGGCGCGTCGTTGACGGCGCTCACCTGCAGGGTGGTGGTACCGCTGTCAGTTTGCGCGCCGCCGCTGCCGGTGTTGCCGCCATCGTCGACGCTTGCGGTCAGCGTCACATCGGCGGTCGCGTTGCTGGCCGTGGTAAAGGTGACATTGCTGCCGGCGATGAAAATATTGATGTTGGCGATGCTGCCGGTCAGGGTCAGGGCGCTGCCGGTGCCTCCGACGGTGACGCCGCCGCCGCTGGTCGCCGCCAAGCTGCCGCTCGCTACCGAAAGTGTTGCCGTCACGCTGCCGCCACCGGCGTCGACATCGCTGAAGCTGATGCCGGTCAGGGCGCTGGCAACGTCCTCGGTCACGCCGATCGAAGCGGGCGTCGTCACGACAGGTGCGTCGTTGACGGCCGCCACGCTGATCACCTTGGTCGCCGCGTTGCTGTCGGCACCGCCGTCGTTGACGGTGAAACCGATGGTGCGGTTGGCGGTGCTGGGCGCATCCGAGCTGTTGTCGTAGGTGACGCTGCGCAACGCGGCTTGCCATTGGGCCAGCGTCGCGGTGCCGCCGGCGGAGGTCAGCGTCAGCACGCCGGTGGCGGCGTTGTAGCTGGCACTGATGTTGCCCATGGTGCTGCCGTCGTTGGTGAAAGCAAGCACGTCCTGGCCGCTGGCGAAGTTGCCGGTGATGGCGGCCGTGGCACTAACGAAGGTTGTGCTGTCCACATCGCTCAGCGTCAGGCTGGCATCGACCACCGTGGCGCTGCCGCTTTCCGTAAAGGCGCTGGTCCCGCCGGAGGTCGTCACCACAGGTGCGTCGTTCACCGCGGTCACGGTGATCGTGATGGTGCCGTCGGCCGGGCCGGTGTCGGCGGCGTCGCGTATGCGCGTGGTGATGCTGAAGTTCTGGTCGTTGTTGGCCGAGGGGGTCAACGCGACGGCAGCCAGTGCGGCATTGACGTCGGCCGCCGAGCCGGTGACCGTCCATACGCCGGTGCCAGTGTTGTAGGTGGAGGTGGCCGAGCCGAAGGTGCCGGTCGACAGCGTGCCGGCCGAGGTGTCCGAAAGCGTCAGCGTGGCGGTGATCGTGTCGCCGGTGTCCACGTCGGTCACGACGATATCGTCCAGCGCCACCGCGCCGCCGGCTTCGGTGGCCGCCTTGCTCTGCGTGAGGTCGGTGGCCGTCGGCGCATCGTTGGTGCCGGTGACCGTGACCGTGATCGTGCCGTCGGCCGGGCCGGCATTGGCGGCGTCGCGAACGCGGGTGGTGATGGTGAAGTTCTGGTCGTTGTGGGCCGAGGGGGTCAGGGCCACGGCTGCCAGCGCGGCGTTGACGTCGGCCACCGAGCCGGTGACCGTCCACACGCCGGTGCCGGCGTTGTAGGTGGACGTGGCCGAGCCGAAGGTGCCGGTCGACAGCGTGCCGGCCGCAGGGTCGGACAGCGTGAGCGTGGCGGTGAGTGTGTCGCCGGTATCGACGTCGGTGATCACGATGTCGTCCAACGCCACGGCGCCGCCGGCCTCCGTGGCGGCCTTGCTCTGGGTGAGGTTGGTCGCCGTGGGCGCATCGTTGGTGCCCGTGACAGTGACCGTGATCGTGCCGTCGGCCGGGCCGGTATTGGCGGCATCTCGAACGCGCGTGGTGATGGTGAAGTTCTGGTCGTTGTTGGTCGAAGGGGTCAACGCGACGGCAGCCAGTGCGGCATTGACGTCGGCCACCGAGCCGGTGACCGTCCACACGCCGGTGCCGGCGTTGTAGGTGGACGTGGCCGAGCCGAAGGTGCCGGTCGACAGCGTGCCGGCCGAGGTGTCCGAAAGCGTGAGCGTGGCGGTGGTCGTGTCACCGGTGTCCACGTCGGTCACGACGATGTCGTCCAGCGCCACCGCGCCGCCGCCTTCGGTCGCGGCCTTGCTCTGCGTGAGGTTGGTAGCCGTGGGCGCATCGTTGGCCGGTGTGACGTCGAGCGTGATGGTGCCGTCCGCCGGGCCGGTGTTGGCGGCATCGCGGATGCGCGCGGTAATGGTGACGTCCTGGTCCCGGTTCGCCGCCGGGGTGAAAGCCACGGCGGCGAGCGCCGCGTTCACGTCGGTCAACGAGCCCGTGACCGTCCACACGCCAGTGCCAGCGTTGTAGGTTGCGGTGGCCGAGCCAAAGGTGCCGGTGCTGAGGGTGCCTGCCGCAGGAGTTGAGAGCGTGAGGGTCGCGATGATCGTATCGCCGCTATCCACGTCGGTCACCACTATATCGTCGAGCGCTACAGCGCCGCCCGGGTCTTCGACGTATGCGACCGTTTGGGTGAGATTGGTAGCCGTCGGCGCGCTGTTGGGCGAAAAATTGGTGTCGAGTGTGCCGAGGTTGTAGATGTTGGTCTGGCCGCTACCCGCTGAACCGTTGCCTTGCCCGGAGCCACCCGAGCCCCCTGCGCCGGCATTCGACGCCAGGTCGCCGTTGCTGATGCTGTCCAGCCTCAGCGTCGCACCGGCGGCGTTCCACAGGCCACCAACGCCGATACCTCCGCCGCCTCCGACACCCGGTTGTAACGCTCCACCCGCGCCGCCGCCGCCTGCCGCACCGACGTTGTTGGATACTGTCGAGGACAAAATCGTCAGGGTGCCGGCGTTGTAAACCGCACCCGCTGCGTGACCGCCCCTGCCACCGTTGCTCGCGTACGCCGCGCCGCCGCCGCCGCCGCCGATCGACAAGCTGCCGTTGCTGGCGGTCCCACCTGTCCCTCCGCTGGCATAGCCGCCCAGCGCCCCTCCTGCTCCACCGGTGGTGCTACCGCCTCGTCCGCCGTGCCTGTTGTTTATCGGTGTCGTGTAGTCCCCGCCATTGCCACCGACACCGCCGCCGCCGGAACTGCCAGCGTAGTTGGTGCCGCTCGTGCCGCCAGCGCCGCCGGACCCGCCGCCAATGCCGGCAAGGCCGCCGCCCCCGCCGCCACCGCCACCGGCATATACGCCGGAACCGCCGCCACCACCCCCCCCCGAGGCACCGCTTGCGGTGACCGTGACCCCGGTCAGGGTCAGAGTACCGGCGTTGCGTATCGCACCACCAAGGGCATCGCTGCCGACAGCCCCCTTGTTGCCGCCGTTGGCAGCGATCAAGCCTTCACGGATGGTGAGGTTGGCGATGCTGACCGTCCCGGAACGAACCTCTACGACCCGCCCGTAATAATTGGCGTCCACGGTGTACCCACCGCCCACGATATCGAGAGCCTGACCGTCACTAACGTTGATATCGACAAAGGTGCGGTGTCCGTCGGTGCTGCTGGCAAGCATGTCGCCGGTGCCCGTCGCGCTGATGTTGCCCAGAAGGGTGATGGTATCGGTCGCGCCGTTCGAGGCCGCCGTGCTCAATGCCGTGCGAAGTTCGCCTATGGTGCTGACTGAAAACGTGGCGAGTTGATGGTCGTAGTCCTGCAGTCGGGCGCCGTCGAACGCGGGCACCGCGTTGACCAGGCCGGTGGTGATCTCCAAGGTCCAGTTGCCGCCACCCCGGGTGTTGCCGGTGCTGTCGTTCGATGCCGCAATGTCGGCGGCGGTCGCATCGGCCAGTGCCGCCAGGAACTGCTCGCCCTTGGTACCTGCGCCTACGTCGCATCCGTACAGCAAGATGTCGCCGTCGGGTGCCAGTGCGGAACCGATGGCGCTCAACCGGTCGTTGTACGCCGTCAGGTTGCCGCTGTGCAGTGGCACGTTGCCGAGCAGCAATACCCCTTCGTCGCCGTGCGAGACGACGTGAATGGCGTCGATCCCGGTGCGCCCGTTCAGGGCATCAGCGATCTGTTGTACGCCATCGCGGTTGCTGTCGAGCAAGACGATCTCTGCTCCCGGGGCGGCAGCCGCAACGATCTCGTCGTAGTTTGGCAGCCGGGTGTCGACAAAGACGATCTCGGTGCGTGGATGCTGCGCAGGAGCCAGCGCATCGCTGATGTCTGCCGCAGTTTCGTGCGCCGGGGCAGGCGGCGGTGGAGCGTCGCTACTCGCTTCGGCAACGCCGGCCGCCGCCGCGACGACTCCCGCATCGAACATGATGCGCGGCTCCAGCGCGAGCATCAGCGGCGGCTGCTGGGAACGCGCCGGGCTGGTCTTGCCCGCAGGGGAGCGACGGGGTGCGCGAGATTTGAGCCACCACATGGTTGGGTTCCTTTGGCAAGCTGCGGGTCAGGTGGCGTGGCGAGCGGGGTGGGCCGTGCCATTCGGTGTTTCGTCGTTCCTCACGCGGATCACATGAGCGGCGCTGGTGTGTTCTTCGCGCCAGAAGCTCAGGTTGGCGTACTGCTGAAACAGATCGGGTGGCAGGATGGTCTGCCGGGACTGCGCGCCGACCTTGGGACGCACCCGATGCAACCCGGCCAGCCCAAGCGCCTGATCGAACTCCGGTGCGTCGTACCGGACATCGTCGAAGTCGTGCTGCGGGTACCAGGGCTCGCCGATGAAGTCGTAGACGAGACGCAGGACCTTGTCTGGTGCTTGCGCAAGCAGGTCGTACTCCACCACTAGAAGGGCGCCGGCATGCTCGCTGTAGAAGGCCTCCTTCAACCCGGCCCAGGCAAAGCCCACCAGTCGGTTGCGCTGGGCGAGCGTGTCCACGCGGCTGTAGACCGTGTTGCGTTCCACGTCGTCGTTGAAAAGCTTGGTGTTCTCGAACGGGTTGGCCCGATACAAACGCTCGATGCTGTCCATCACCCACGCGACGTTGCGCACGCAAGCGATGACCTTGGCTTGTGGAAAGAGACCCAGCACGGCCGGCAGCTTGGCGCACCAGAGGCGGTTGGTATCGAAGACGACCGGCTTGTCGACATGTTCGCTGTAATAGTTGTCGAACAGCCCGCGCAGCAGCCGCTGACGCTGCTCGCGCGATATCACGGGACCGAACTCGCTGCCGGCACTGAATTGCCCCAGCATCGACGTGAACAGCGACCCGACCGGGCTTGTCATGCCGGCATGGAAGCGCGGGTTCTGCTGCAGCAGCGCTGCCAGCAGCGTCGAGCCGGAGCGAGGCAGGCCCGAAATGAAGTGGAAGGTCCGGGGGGGGCTGTTCAAATCGGTTTCCTGTGCGTCGGCGGCCTTGAGTTCATGCGCAACTGTCGGCGCGCTCGTGGTGCGCGGACAGCGCAACATGAATCTGGTTGTATCTGCCTGCACTATTGCGCAAGATGCGGCCGGTGTGGCCAAGCGAAAGCAGCAGGCCGTGTACAAGTACCGATGCAGGAGGATCAATGCAGGACAGTTCCACCGACACCTCCGACAGCATGTCGCCTACGTGGCCCATGGCGACCGTCTGGATCACCGGATTGAGCGGGGCGGGCAAGTCGACGCTGGCGTTGCAGCTGTACCGCGCGTGGCGCAGCGAGGGTCGGCCGGTGCTGGTGCTGGATGGAGACGCCGTGCGCAGCGGGCTGAATCGGGACCTCGGCTTTTCTGCCGAAGACCGGCACGAGAACATCCGCCGCGCGGCCGAAGTAGCGCGCCTGGCCAACGAGGGCGGCGTGTGGGTGATGGCGGCGTTCATTGCTCCGTTGGCGGTCCACCGCAGCCTGGCACGGGAGATCATCGGCAACGACAGGTTCATCGAGGTCTATCTCTCCACCCCTTTCGACGTGTGCGCGGCCCGCGATCCGAAGGGGCTCTACGCGCAGGCCAAGGCCGGGGCGATTGCAAACTTCACCGGTGTGGGCGCCGCGTACGAGCCGCCGGTGAACCCGCACTTGTCGATCGACACGTCGAGGCACACACCGCAGCAGGCCGCCGACCTGGTGCTCGATCTGCTGCTGCGGCGCCTCGAACGCTGATGTTCAGGGTCGCGACGGGAAGATGCCTTCCATCGCAATCACGAAGTTGATGCCGATGTAGGGGTTGCGCATTCCCACCGGCTGGCCGCCGCCCGCAACACCCGACTGCACACCCGCCATCTCGACGGGCCCGTTCAACTGCGTGGACCAGATGTTCGCCGAGCCCGGCCCGCCGCTGGATGCTCCGAGGGCGTTGTTGCTTGCGCTGGGCGTGTTGGCCGGCTCCGTCGCCGTGCCGGCGACCTGCACCGAGGTCGGGTGGTTGTGCATGGGCAGATTGTTGAGCGTGAGCGTCACGTTCTCCGTGCCGGCGAGTGCACCCTGGACGATGTTGGAAAGCCTTGGTCCTTGACCCATGCCAACCGGACTGCGGCCGCGCAGGTCCGGCAGGCCGAAAGTGACTTGCCCGTCCCCGCCGTACATCGTGCCCAGCAGCGCGAACAGCGCCTGGTTCTGGGCGATCGGCACCAACTGTCCCTGGCATTGCGCCCAACCGACCGGCGCGAAATTGAAGCCGACCATGCGGATCTCGCCGATGAATGGTTCACTCATACTCGTCTCCTTGGGGGGTGGGGGAGCGGGCCGGCTGACGGCAGCCTCCCGCGGTGTCTGCCTGCGGGGCAAGCTTGCAGCGTCATGCCGCCGCCGGGGTCTTGAGCCGATGAAACACGGCTTCGAGGCAGGACCGGCCGTCCGGCTCGGGGCGCACCGGCGTCAGCATCAACGCGCACTCGATGCCCTCGGGCCCGCCGACGTGATACAGCGCCTGCGGCAAGGCGACGCCGGGCGGCAACGCGAAAAGCAGCGAAAAACACTCATGGCGTTCATTCATCGGCAGGCGGGTGTCGACCCGTCGCAACTCGGCCTCGACGGCACCGTCGGTGCCCCAGAGAATGCGAAAGGTCTGCCCGGCGGCGCGGGCAAAGCGGTCATGGCCGGGCAAGGTCTGCATACGCGTGTCGCGGGCAGGAAGAGGGGGCTTGCAGCAAGCCCGGGGTGCGACGCATCGACAGATGCACGCCGTTGTTGGCGACGACTTCGAAGCCGAAGCGCTCGTAAAGCCGCCGGGCCGGATTGGCCGGCTCGACATGCAGCCTGCAGGGTTGCGAGCGCTGGTCCGCACGATGTGTCATCCATGCCATCACGGCGCTGCCGATGCCGGCACCTCGTGCCTCGGGAACAAGGCTGATGTCGATCAACGTGAACGCGTCTGGCCGATCGCGCCAGTACACGCGGCCGATGGGCCCCCGCACCTGCAGCAAGAGCCGGAACTGCGCATCGGCATAGTGTTCCTGGTAGTAGCGATGCTGCAGGTGGAACTGAGTGTCGAGAAAGGCGGCGCGTTCCTCGTCAGCCCAGCCGGTGGCGGCTGTTTCGTCCCAGCGCGTGCTGCGGTAGAGCCGGTACAGAAACTCCAGGTCGGTCGCGACGACAGGTCGAGAACTCAAGCCGCAGCCGGGCCCGGCGGATGCCGCGCCGCACTGAAGGAGCGCCAGCGCGTCGGCATGCTCCTCGCTGCGCTCAGCCTCTCCAGGGCGGGGTGCACCGCCCGCCTTGCGTTGGCCGGCGGGTTCGTCGTACGCGGTTGGGTCTGGTGGGTTCACTGTCGCTGCGCGGTGGGTTCTTGCTCGCGGCCATCCTACCCACCGGTCCTGCCGTTGAGGAGGGGAACCGAGGGGAAACCGCGCTGCCACAGTTGACAGGGTGCCTGCCGTCAAGCGGGCACGCTTCCCGTGCCGAGAGCCTCCCCACAGGGGCGGCGTAGAATCCGACCGCCTCATGAACAGGCCGTCTGCCCGTAGCTCAACTGGATAGAGCAGCTGCCTTCTAAGCAGCAGGTCGGGGGTTCGAGTCCCTCCGGGCAGGCCACTCGTTGCGGTCGACTCCGCCGGCCTGTGCCAGCGCGCATTTCTGCGGTGATACGCTAGGCGCGTCCCGGAGCCGAACATGCATACCCACGCGCCTGCGAAATTCCTGGTCCTGATCGAAGCCGCCGGTCCGATGATCGCAAGGCTGTTCGACGCGCGACGAGCGCATCTTTCCGACTTCGATGCCGCGTCGGAGGAGGTGGCGGTGATGACGTCCGGGGTCGTGCCTCAACGTGGCGCCACCGGGCCCGAATGGGGCGCGGCACTCGAAGGCCACAGCGCGGCCGAGCGCGAGGCCGCGCTGGTGTTTGCCCTCGATCCCTGACGCCGCAGGGCGCCGTCAGTGGCGCTTGTACTGCTGGGTACCGAACAGGACCTCGCGCTCCTTGTCGCCGGTCAGCGGCTTGCGCCGGTCGGCCAGCACCTCGACACCCCGCTGGACGGCCGGGCGGGCGGCGATCTCGTCGAACCAGCCCTTGAGGTGCGGGTAGTCGTTCCAGTCGATGCCCTGGTTTTTCCACGAGCGCAGCCACGGGAAGACGGCGATGTCGGCAATGCTGTACTCGGGGCCGCCGATGTACTTGCTCTGCGCCAGGCGCTTGTCCATCACACCGTATAGGCGCCGGGCCTCGTTGGTGTAGCGGTTGATCGCATAGTCGATCTTCTCGGGGGCATACATCCGGAAGTGATGGGCCTGTCCCAGCATCGGGCCGACGCCGCCCATCTGGAACATCAGCCATTGCAGCACCTCGAACTTCTGGCGATCGCTCTTGGGCAGCAGCTTGGCGCACTTCGATGCCAGGTAGAGCAGGATGGCCCCCGACTCGAACAGCGCGACCGGCTTGCCGTCCGGCCCCACCGGGTCGACGATGGCCGGGATCTTGTTGTTCGGGCTGATCGACAGGAACTCGGGCTTGAACTGGTCGCCCGCGCCGATGTCGACCGGGAACACCTTGTAGGGGAGGCCGCATTCCTCCAGCATGATGTGCACTTTGTGCCCGTTGGGGGTGGCCCAGGAATACACTTCGATCATCTGGCTCGCTTCCGTTGACGTGGTTGTCGACGGCCCGAATCTAGCAGCCCGGAGAAAAGCCCGCAGCGCCGAGGCCCACCGGCTGGCGGCACGAACAACGATGCTGAATGCCCTGAAACGTCTTCTCGGGGGGAGCGGCTCCTCGATCGACTGGCCGGCGATCGAGGCCTGGGCACGCAACCTCGACTGTCAAATGCGGCGCGAGCGCGACCCCTTCAAGGTGGTGTTCGACGGCCATTTCGAACCTGCCGAACGCTGGCGCCTGGAATACGGCGCCACGCAGCGCAACTACATCGAGGGCAACGAGTTGCGCATGCGCATGGAGTTGCAGCTGCCGCCTTCCCTGAACGTGTTGCTGCTGTCGCGAACGCTGAAGGAAAAGCTCGAGGCACAGGCCTACGAGCGCTTCACGAAGGCGATGACCACGCAGATCGACATCAATTCGCCCGAGGAAATGCGCTGGCTGGCGATGTATCCCAAGGTCGCGTTGCGTGAGCCCCAAGGCATGCGGTCGCGCTACGGCATGGTGGCCAACGCTCCCAATGCCGCAGCGAGCTGGCTCGAGGGGCGGCTCGGTACTCGCCTGCTGGAGTTCGGCGCCGGCACCGAAGGCGTCCCGTTCGTCCTGATGACCCTGCGCGGCCGGCTCTACCTGAGGCTGGGCACGCCGATGCTGAGCGTGCATCTGCTCGAAGAGGTGTTGAGCCTGTTTCGCTTGGCAGCAACTCGCGCCCGGGAAACTTTGGCGCAGTGGGCCGAGGACGACGACGGCTCCTGGGTCAGCACGACCTCCCATGCGTGGGCGGCCGATTCTCACATCGAGTTGCCGGTCGATCCTGCGCCCGACGAGGGCGGCAAGCGCCGGTAAGACGGCAAAGCAAAAAGGGCCTGCTTCGCCGCAGGCCCTTTTGTCGTTCGATCGCGGCAACCACTACGCCGCGTGCTTGCCCAGCTCCATCTTCGCGATGGCATTGCGGTGCACTTCGTCCGGCCCGTCGGCAAAACGCAGCGTGCGGGCCGCGGCGTAGTAGTGCGCCAGCGGGAAGTCCTGGCACACCCCGCCGCCGCCGTGCACCTGCATGGCCCAGTCGATGACCTGGCAGGCCATGCTCGGCGCCACCACCTTGATCATCGCGATCTCGGCCTTGGCGGTCTTGTTGCCGGCCACGTCCATCATCCAGGCCGCCTTCAGTGTCAGCAAGCGGGCCTGCTCGATCATGCAACGGGCCTCGGCGATGCGTTCCTGCGTGACCGTCTGCGCGGCCACCGGCTTGCCGAACGCCACGCGGGACGAGGCGCGCTTGCACATCAGTTCGAGCGAGCGCTCGGCCAGGCCGATCAAGCGCATGCAGTGGTGGATGCGGCCCGGCCCCAGCCGGCCCTGCGCGATCTCGAAGCCGCGGCCCTCGCCGAGCAGCATGTTGGAAGCCGGCACGCGCACGTTCTCGAACAGCACCTCCATGTGGCCGTGCGGCGCGTCGTCGTAGCCGAACACCTGCAGCGGACGCAGGACCTTGACGCCCGGGGTTTCCGTCGGCACCAGGATCATCGACTGCTGTTGATGCCGCGGCGCGTCGGGGTCGGTCTTGCCCATGAAAATCATGATCTTGCAACGCGGGTCACCGGCACCGGAGGTCCACCACTTGCGGCCATTGATGACGTACTCGTCGCCCTGACGTTCGATGCGGGCGCAGATGTTGGTGGCGTCCGAAGAGGCGACCTCCGGCTCCGTCATCGCGAAGGCGCTGCGGATCTTGCCTTCGAGCAGCGGCTGCAACCACTGCTGCTTGTGCTCGGGCGTGCCGTAGCGCACCAGCACCTCCATGTTGCCGGTGTCGGGGGCCGAGCAGTTGAACACCTCGCTCGACCAAGGCACGCGGCCCATGATCTCGGCCAGCGGCGCGTACTCCTGATTCAGAAGGCCCGCGCCGAGTTCGCTTTCCGGCAGGAACAGGTTCCACAGGCCGGCCGCGCGGGCCTTGGGCTTGAGTTCCTCCAGCAATTGCAAAGGCGTCCAGCGGCGGCCCGCACGGGTGTTCTCTTCGAGCTCCGCCTCGAAACGGCCTTCGTTCGGGTAGATGTGCGTGTCCATGAAGGCGCGCAGGCGTTCCTGCAGGGCCTTGGTTTTCGGGGAGTAGTCGAAGTCCATGAGCGTCTCCGTGAGTGTGGGTGCCTCAAGCCAGCCGGTCAGCACGACGCGGCATCGTGTCTGTCACAGCATCGGGCAATCGTGCTCGCCGCGCTGTCACCTAGGTGCCGCCGTGCCGGCCTTGCGCCCGGGTGTTGCGCTTGCTCAACCCATGCGCTGTGCAAAGCGCCACGCCATCTCGGCGAGCGGCTTTGCGCCCGCCGCAGCCTGCTTTGCCTGGGCGCTCGACGCCGTGCCGTCGACGACGCGCTTGGCGATACCTTGCAGGATGCCGGCCAGGCGGAACAGGTTGTAGGCCAGGTAGAAGTTCCAATCGGCCATCACGGCATCGGGGTCGCCCCGGCCGGTGCGCTGGCAGTAGCGGCGCACATACTCCCGCTCGTCCGGAATGCCGAGTTCCTCGATGTTCAGGCCGCCGATGCCGCGGAACGAGCCCGGCGGGATATGCCAGGCCATGCAGTGATAGCTGAAGTCGCCGAGCGGGTGGCCCAGCGTGGACAGCTCCCAGTCGAGCACCGCCAGCACGCGCGGCTCGGTGGGGTGGAAGATCAGGTTGTCGAGACGGTAGTCACCGTGCACCACCGACACCTGGCTGTCGTCGCGGGCGCTGGCGGGGATGTGCTCCGGCAGCCATTCGATCAGCCGGTCCATCGCCTCGATGGGCTCGGTGATGGAGGCCTGATACTGCTTGGTCCAGCGGCCGATCTGCCGCTCGAAGAAATTGCCCGGCTTGCCGTAATCGGCCAGGCCGCGTGCTGCGAAGTCGACGCTATGCAGTGCCGCGATCACGCGGTTCATCTCGTCGTAGATCGCGCCGCGCTGCTCGCGCGACAGCCCGGGCAGCGACTGGTCCCACAGCACGCGCCCCTCGACGAACTCCATGATGTAGAACGCGCGGCCGATGATGGATTCGTCTTCGCACAGCAGGTGCATCCGCGCCACCGGCACGTCGGTGCCGTGCAGCGCCTGCATCACCTTGAACTCGCGCTCGATCGCGTGGGCCGACGGCAGCAGCTTCGCCACCGGGCCGGGCTTGGCCCGCATCACGTAGCTGCGCTGCGGCGTGGTCAGCTTGTAGGTGGGGTTGGACTGCCCGCCCTTGAACAGCTCGACCGATAGCGGCCCGGCGAAGCCCTCCAGATTCTGTTCGAGATAGGTCGTGAGCGCTTGCACGTCGAACGCGTGCTGCTCGGAGACGGGGCGGGTACCGGTGTAGGCGTCCATTCAGGGCTTCCTATCGTTGCTGTTGCGATGCCGGGCCGCCGCCGGGGAGGGGCGCTACCCCTCGGCGATGGCCATCAGCTTGTCCTTCGACAGCACGACGAGCCGCGTCGGCTCGATGCGCACCGCACCATCGCGCTCGAAGGACTTGAGTTCCTGGTTGACCCGCTGGCGCGACGCGCCGAGCAACTGAGCCAGGTCTTCCTGCGCGAGCTGCAAGCCGATGCGGACCTCCTCGCCCTGCTGCACGCCATAGCTGCGCGCCAGCAGCAGCAGCTGTTTCGCGAGGCGCGCGGCCAGCGGCAGCGTGTTGAGGTCTTCGACGATGTTGAACATCAGCCGCAGGCGCCGGCAGTTCAGCCGCAGCAGCGCCTCGTAGAGCTCGACGTGCTGTTGCAGCAGCTCCTTGAAGTCGGGCTTGCGCACCACCAGCAGTGTGGTTTCTCCGTGCGCATTGGCGTCGTGCGTGCGCGGCAGCCCGTCGAAGAGCGCGATGTCGCCGAACCAGGTGCCGGGCTCGACGTAGGTCAGCGTGATCTGCTTGCCTGACAACGACACCGAACTCACCCG
The DNA here is from genome assembly GCF_023721835.1 of Caldimonas mangrovi. Lineage (GTDB taxonomy): Bacteria > Pseudomonadota > Gammaproteobacteria > Burkholderiales > Burkholderiaceae_C > Caldimonas > Caldimonas mangrovi. The sequence continues at coordinate 288,373 of NZ_JAMKFE010000005.1, forward strand.
CACCGCCCCCTTGGCCACACCGATCCATTCGTCGGCCGGCTGGCCGCGCGACGACAGCATCGCGCCGTCGGCCACGCGGCGTACCGCGGCTCTCGAGAGGATGGCAGAACGCAGCGCAGGCGAGAGCTTGGAGAACCACGGGCCGGATTCGATCGTGTTGCGTTCGGCGATTGTAAGAATGGGGGTATTCATGTTTTGTCGCTGAAGTGACAGGGCTCGTCTCGTGGCGAGGGGTATTTTCCATCGTTGACCACACCGTACACGACACAGGAGACTCACATGCCACCGACTGCTTCCGCTCTGAACATTCCCAGCCGCCAAGGCAGCGTGAGCGATGCCGAATGGCAGGTGCGGGTCGACCTGGCGGCCGCTTATCGCCTGGTGGCCTGGTTTCGCTGGGACGATCTCGTGTTCACGCACATCACGGCACGCGTGCCGGGCACCGAGGACCAGTTCCTGATCAATCCCTACGGCCTGCTGTTCGACGAGATCACGGCGTCCAGCCTGGTGAAGATCGACCTGCAGGGCAACAAGCTGGACGATACACCGTTCAACGTGAACCCGGCCGGGTTCACGATCCACAGCGCGATCCATGGAGCGCGGCACGACGCGCACTGCGTGCTGCACACGCATACGTTGAACGGCATCGCGGTGTCGGCGCAGAAGCAGGGGGTGCTGCCCTTGTCGCAGCAATCCATCTTCGTGCTGTCGAGCCTGGCCTATCACGACTACGAAGGCGTGGCGCTGCGCGACGAGGAGAAGCCGCGGCTGGTGCAGGACCTGGGTGACCGCAACTTCCTGATGCTGCGCAACCATGGTCTGCTGACGCTGGGGCCGTCGGTGGCCGAGGCATTCCTGTCGATGTACCTGTTCGAGACCGTCTGCACCATCCAGGTCCGCGCGCTCGCGGGCGGCGGCGAACTCATTGCGGTCGACCCGCGCATCATCGAGTCGGCCGGGCAGCAGGCGAAGCAGGTGACGCGGGGCCAGGGCGGCGGCGCGCTGACCTGGCCGGGCCTGCTGCGGCGGCTGGATCGCACGGATCCGAGCTACCGCAACTGAGGCCAGCCTTCAGCTCTTCGGGGAACTGCCTTCGAGACGCAGGTACTGCGCCAGCAGCTTCTCCATCGTCGTGTAACGCTCGCGCTCGTGCAGCCACTGCGTGGGGGCGAGGTTGACCGCCCGCACGACCGAGTCGTCGGCGCCGATGTCGACCACGTTGATGCAAGCCGGCGCCTGCTCCATGCGGCCCAGGAAGCAGCGCTGCCCGGCCAGCAGGTAGGACAGCAGCCCGCGGTTCACGCCGCCATGCAGCACCAGCAGCGCCTGCTGCCAGCCGTCGTCTGCGAGCAGTTCCTGAAACGGCGGCAGGATGCGGTCGAGCATCTCGCCGACCGACTCGCCGCCCAGGAAGCGGGCCGACTCGTCGGCAAAACCCTGGAATGCGCCGAGGAAGGCCTGGCGCATGGCGTCACGCGGGATGTCGGCAAGCCGCCCGGGGCGGATCTCCTGCAGCCGCGGGTCGACCTGCAGTGCGAGCGCCTGCGCCGCCGCGGCGAGCACGCGCTCGGCGGTCTCGACCGTGCGCGGCAGGCCACTGACGACCACGCGGTCGAAGCGCACGCCGGCCACCGCGAACAACTCGCCGGCGGCGTCGGCCTGCTCGCGGCCGAGGTCGTTCAGCGGCACCGTGTCGGGCGGCACCGGCGTGCCGTCGGGCAGAAAGTAGTCGACCGAGCCGTGACGCATCAGGTAGATGCGGCGGCGCTGCGGCCAGCGGGGAGGAGAGGGTTCACCCTGGGCGCTCATGGCGTCCCCCTGAAGCTGCGACGTTCAGCGGTAACGCGCAGGGCGCTTCTCGAAGAAGGCGGTAATGCCTTCGGCAGCATTCGGATGCAGCAGGTTGTCGACAAAGCTGTCACGCTCGGCGTCCAGTTGTTGGGGCAGGCTGCGGCTGGGCCACTGGTTGAGCAGTTCCTTGCTGCTGGCCAGCGCGTTGGGGGCGAGGTCGGCAAGCCGCTGTGCGATGTCCAGAGCTTGCGCCAGCGCCTGCCCTTTGTCTGTCACTCGATTGACAAGACCATGAACGTGCAGCTGCTCAGCCGTCACCGGCTCGCTCAGCCAGATCAGCTGCGTGACCAGCGCACGCGGCAAGGCCTGCATCAGCTGCCAGGTGGCGCCGCCGTCCGGCGACAGGCCGATGCGGTTGTAGGCCAGCGAGAAGCGTGCGTCGCGCGACGCGACGACCAGGTCGCATGCGAGCGCCAGCGAACAGCCGCCGCCCGCGGCGGCGCCTTCGACTGCCGCGATGACGGGTTTCGGGAAAGTGCGGATGGCTTCGATCAGGCGATGGAAGCGGTCGAGCCGCTGTGTCTGCACCTCGGGCCCCAGACGGCTGTTCTCGGACAGCTGCTGCAGGTTGCCCCCGGAACAGAAATTGCCTTCAGCTCCGGTGATGATCACACAGCGCACTTCCTCGGAGGATTCCGCGACACTCAAGGCCTCGACACCGGCCGCGGTGATCTGTTCGGACAATGCGTTGCGCGTGTCGCGGTCGGCCAGGGTGAGGACGAGCGTGCGGTCCTGGCGTTCGGTTCTCAGTTCTGCTGACATGGCGAAATGCGCGTGGCGCGTTGATGGAGCGGGCTTGCGGCATGCAAGTACGCAGTCCGAGAATTGTGCATGAGCGCATGCAGAACGTTGTGGCGCGCCGGCCGCGTGGCCGCCAGGCAGCCTGCCTGAGCATGCTAGAGTCCCAGGATACAAATTGTCACTATAGCGGCATGAAAAGAACGAACTCCCGGCTGACCACTGCTGTCGTCTTGCTGGGCGCGTCGTTCAACGTTCTCGCGCTGGGATTCGGCGGTTTGCGGGAGCCCGCCGTGTTGGGCCGGCCGCTGAACCTGATCGTGCCCATACGCGTCGAGCCGGGCGATGACTTTTCTGCCGCATGCGTCAGCGCCGAGGTCAGCTTCGGCGACCAGCGCTTGCGCGCCTCGGTCGTGCACGCGGCGGTCGAGCCGAACGGCGGCGCGATCCGCGTGACGACCGACGTGCCGGTCGAAGAGCCGGTGGTCACCGTGGCCGTGAAGGCCGGTTGCAGCGCCAGCATGTCGCGTACCTACACGGTGTTCGCCGACCCGCCCGTGGTGCACACGCCCGTGGTGGTGGCTCAAGCGCCGGAGCGCACGACCGCGGCGCCGCCCACACCCACACCGGCACCCAGATCTGCACGCACGCAGCCGACGGTGTCTCCCGCCGCGGAGCCGGCGGCCGAGCGCGCACCTTCGCGCCCGCCTCGGCCGCGCGCCGCAGCACGCCCGCCTGCGCCGGCACCCGAGGCCCGCCGGCCCGCCATGGCCCCGGCGCCGGCATCCGCACCGAAGCGCACCACGCCGCCAGCGCCCCGGCCCACCGCCGAAGCGCCACGCCGCGGGCCTCGGCTGCAACTCGACACGTTCGATGCGGAGCTGAGCACGCCGACGCTGAGGCTGTCGCAGGAGCTGTCGACGCCTCAGGCGCAGACGCCCGCAGAGCGGGAGGCTGCTGCGGCGGCCTGGCAAGCGATGAGCGCTTCGCCGGACGAGCGCATCCGTGACCGCGAGCGGCTGCAGGCGCTCGAACGCAGCCTGCTGGAAATGCGTGCCGAATCGGTGCGCACGCGGGAAAGCCTCGACCGCCTGCAGGCGCAGCTGCGCCGCGCCGAGGAGAACCGCTACGCCAACCCGCTGGTCTACCTGCTGGTGCTGGTCTGCGTGATGCTGGCCGCGGCGCTGGCCTGGGTGCTGCGCCAGCAGTCCGGCCGCCGCACCTGGTGGGCGCCATCGGCGCTGACCAGCGAGAGCCGGCGCGGTGAGCTGGTCCCGGCGCCTGAGCCGGCGCGAGCACGCGCCGTCGCGCCGCCGGCCGAGGCCGAGAACACGTCGCCCGATGCCAAGCTGGCCGTTGCCGCGTCGACCGCGGTGCGCCGGCAGCAGGCGGCCGCCGATGCGGCGGCAGCGGCACAGCTCGCGTCGACGATCGCGCACGAGCGGCCGTTCCGGCCGTCTCAGCCTGGCGAGGAGGTCGGTGGTGCGAACAAGGTATCGGTCGAGGAGCTGATCGACCTGGAGCAGCAGGCCGAGTTTTTCGTCGCGCTCGGGCAGGAGGAGTCGGCCATCGAGCTGCTGCGCAGTCACGTGTCCGGGCATCCCGACGGCAGCCCCTTGCCCTACTTGAAGCTGCTCGAGATCTACCAACGGCGTGGCGAACGACTGGCCTACGACGAGATCCGCGCCGAGTTCAACGAGCGCTTCAATGCCTACGCGCCCGCCTGGGAGGACGCGCCATCGGACGGGCGCTCCCTGGAGGAATACCCCACCGTGATCTCGCGCCTGCAGGCGCTGTGGGAGAACCCTTCGCGTGCGCTCGAGGTGCTGCAGGCCTCGCTGCTGCGCCGGGACGCTTCGTCGCAGACCTTCGATCTGCCGGCTTATCGCGAGCTGCTGATGCTGTACTCGGTGGCACGCGACCGCGTGCACGGCGTACCGGACGCCGATGTCGACGTGCTGCTGCCGCTGGAAGACGACGAAGAGGATTTCCCGCACTCGATGCTGGAGCCGCTGATGGCGACGACGCCGGTGCACCCGTACCGGGGGCCCATCGCGGGGCACGGCGTCGATCTCGAACTCGAGCCGCCGGAGACCGCCCCTCCAGGGGCACCGTCGAGCAGCATCGACTTCGAGCCGATACACCTGGAACTGCCGAGCGACAAGCGGCCTGCCTGAGGTGTCAGAGCTGCGCCAGGCGCTGCAGGGCCGAACGCAGTGTCTCGTCCTTCTTCGCGAAACAGAAGCGCACCACGCGCTGCTCGCGTCCGCCGGCGTAGAACACCGACAGCGGGATCGCCGCGACGCCGATCTCGGTGGTCAGCCAGCGGCAGAACTCGACCTCGCTGCGGTCGCTGATGGCGCTGTAGTCCACGCACTGGAAATAGCTGCCCTCGCTCGGCAGTAGCCGGAAGCGAGTGCGGCCCAGGCCGTCACGGAAGAGGTCTCGCTTGTGCTGGTAGAAAGCCGGCAGCTCGAGATACGGCGCCGGGTCGGCCATGTACCGGGCCAGCGCATGCTGCACCGGCGTGTTGACGGTGAACACATTGAACTGGTGCACCTTGCGGAACTCGGCGCTGAGCGGCGCCGGCGCCGCCACGTACCCGACCTTCCAGCCGGTCACATGGTAGGTCTTGCCGAAGCTCGAGACGATGAAGCTGCGCGCAGCCAGCTCGGGGTGGCGCGCCACGCTCTCGTGCGCCTGCCCGTCGTAGACCATGTGTTCGTACACCTCATCGGCGATCACGACGATGTCGGTCGGCCGCAGCAGCTCGGCCAGCGCGTGCATGTCCTCGCGGGTCCAGACGCTGGCGCTCGGGTTGTGCGGCGTGTTGACGAGCAGAGCGCGGGTGCGCGGCGTGATGGCCGCGGCGATGCGCTCGAAGTCGGGGCGGAAGCTGCCCGGCTCGCCGTCGCGCCCGAGCGGCACGAACACCGCCTTGCCGCCGGCCAGCTCGATGTTCGGCTCGTAGCTGTCGTAGCAGGGCTCCAGCACGATGACTTCGTCGCCGGGGCGGACCACCGCCAGGATGGCCGTCAGAATGCCCTGCGTGGCCCCGGCCGTGACGGTGATCTCCAGCCCCGGGTCATACCGATGGTCATACAGCGCCCCGATCTTGCGGGCGATCGCATCACGCAGCGCCGGCACACCGGGCATCGGCGGGTACTGGTTGTGGCCCGCGCGCATCGCCTCGGCCACGCAGTCGACCAGCTTCGGGTCGCAGTCGAAGTCCGGAAAACCCTGCCCCAGGTTGACGGCGTCATGCTCCTGCGCCAGCGCGGACATGACCGTGAAGATGGTGGTGCCCACCCGGGGCAGCTTGGTGCCGACGTCCGGCGTGCGGGGGGAATGTACTTGCATGGTCATCAATTCACTGCATCGATAGGCGAGCGGTCGGTCCGAGTGGCTCCGCGGATACGGCTCTGCCGGGCCGCCGGAGCCGCCCCCTCGAGGGGGCGCGCGCAGCGCGTAGGGGGTGGATCAAAGCTCATAGTGCTGCCCGTCGCTCCCCATCGCACGCACGATCAGGTTGCGGTTGAGACGGTCCGACAGCGACTCGGCGAAGGCATAGACGAAGTTGCGCAGGTAAGCGCCGCGCTTGAAGGCGATGCGTGCGACGTTCTGGCCGAACAGGTGGCCGGTCGGGCGCCACACCAGCTCGCCGCCGGGGGCGAAGGCTGGGTCCTCGCGCACGGCCATCTCGGCGACGATGCCGACGCCGAGGCCCAGGCGCACGTAGGTCTTGATGACATCGGAGTCGATCGCCTCCAGCACGATGTTCGGCTTCAGCCGCTTCAAGGCGAAGGCCTGGTCGATCTTCGTACGGCCGGTGAAGGAGGGGTGGTAGGAGATCAACGGCTCGCCGGCCAGTTGCTCCAGCGACAGCCGCTCGACCCGCGCGAGCGGGTGGGCGGCCGGCAGCACGGCCATGTGCTGCCACTCGTAGCAAGGCATCGTCACCAGTTCGTCGAACTGCGCCAGCGACTCGGTCGCCAGGCCGATCTCGGCGGCCTCCTCGATCACCATCTGTGCCACCTGCTCGGGCGTGCCTTGATGCAGGCTGATGTTGACCTTCGGGAAGCGCTTGCGCAACTGGGCCACCGGCGCCGGCAGCACATAGCGGGCTTGCGTGTGCGTGGTCGCGATCGACAGCGTGCCGGCGTCCTGCTTCGAGAACTCTTCGCCGATGCGCTTCAGGTTGTGCACCTCGCGCATGATGATCTCGATCGACTTCAGCACCTGTTCGCCGGGCTCGGTCACGCGCTTCAGCCGCTTGCCGTGGCGCGCGAAGATGTCGACGCCCAGTTCTTCCTCCAGCTCCAGGATGGCCTTCGAGATGCCGGGCTGGGAGGTGAACAGGGCTTTGGCCGTCTCCGTGAGGTTCAGGTTGCGGCGCACCGCCTCCTGGACGAAGCGGAACTGGTGCAAGTTCATTATTTCGGCCTGATCTGAGGATGGCCGAAATTATGTCACCGAGCTATGTGGAGGTGCGGCTGAGGGCCAGCGCGCTTTGTGCCATCGCCTCGATGAGCCGTTCGGTCTCGCCGACGGCCGGCTGCAGCAGCCACTGCACGTGCGGGTGGCGGCCAGCCAGTTCGGCGAGCAGGGCGGGCAGGTCCTTGCGCACATGACCGCCGGCGCCCAGAAACAGTGGCACCACGCTCACGTGGGTGCAACCGGCCGCTGCCAACCTCGCCCCTGCTTCTTGCAGGTCCGGCGACATGAACTCCAGGAACGCCAGCTCGACGACCGCATCGGGTGCCAGCCCGCGCAGGCGCTGTGCGGTGGCATCGAAAGGGCGCGCCCACTGCGGGTCGCGCGCGCCGTGGGCGAACAGCAGGATGCCGGGCCTGCACATCGCGCTCACCGGTTGCGTACCAGCCAGTTGAAGGCCAGCAGCGACAGCAGCAGGTAGATGGTGCTCGGCGCCGCCGCGGCCATCCACGGCGTCCAGTTCTGCAACAGGCCGATGTGGCTGGCGACGTTGTTCAGCAGCACGAAACTGATGCCCAGCATGATGCCGCCGAACACCTTCAGGCTGATGCCGCCTGAGCGGCCATGCAGGTAGGCGAAAGGCAGCGCCAACGCGACCATCACCAGACAGGCCAGCGGGTACAGCGCCTTGCGCCAGAACTGGATCTCGTAGCGCTGCGCCGACTGCTCGTTCTCGGACAGGTGCGAGGCGTAGCGGTACAGGTCGACCGCCGACATCGTGTTGGGTGGCTGCACGGCCGCCGCGACGACCGACGGCGACAGCGAGCTCGGCCAGTCGTAGATGGCGTACTCCTCATCGACCAGCTCCAGTTCGCCCGGGCGGGCGTTGGGGGCGTCCACAGCCTGCCAGTGGCTGCGGCGCGCCTGTTCGAGGCGCCACACCGGGCCTTTGCGGATCGTTCCTCGCGGCGCGCTGAGCCACGATACCAGCCGGCCGTCGCCATCGAATTCGTAGATGTGCACGTCGCGCAGGTCGCCGCCGGCCGAAGCCGCGGTCAACTGGATCGAGTAGCTGCGCTCGCCCTCGGCCGTCGCGCGATGGTCCTTCAGCCAGGCGCTGGAGCGGCCGAAGGCGGTGCTGCCGCGCGCCTTGCCGCGCACGGCCTGGGCGTGCTGGTCGGTCCAGGGCGCGAGGTAGTCGCCGACGACGAAGGTCAACGCCGCAAAACCGATGCCCAGCCCCATCAGCAGCGTGAGCGCCGCGCCGGGGCCGAGCCCGCTGGTGCGCAGGATGGTGAACTCCGACGACTGCGCCAGCCGCGCCATCGCGTAGATGGTGCCGATCAGCACCGCGATCGGGATCAGCTCGTACAAGCGGCCGGGCAGCTGCAGCAGGCAATAGGTGAGCGCCGCCGCGAGCGGGTAGCCCTTGCGGCCGACCTTTTCGAGCTCGTCGATGAAGTCGATGAAGAAGAACAGCGACAGAAAGGCCACCGTGACGAAGGCCACGGCGCTCAGCACGTCGGTGTAGATCAGGCGGCGGACAGTCTTCATGCGGTCTTCAGGCAGGGGCGTGGCGGCTGCTGCGGCCGAAGCGGAACAGGTCGGCCAGGCCCCGCTCGCGCCAACGCAGCACCAGCCACGCGACGACCGCGGCGCCACCATGCACCACCAGCAGAGCGGTCAGCGGGGCGAGCTTGCCGCCGGAGACCCAGCCTTGCGTGAGGTTCAGCAGGTTGAAATAGACCACGAAGGTCAACAGCGCGAACAGCAGGTTCCAGCTGCCGCCGCGGCGCGGGTTCGAGGCAGACAGGCCGACACCGAGCAACAGCAGGTTGGCGGCCGTCAGCGGCAGGCCGATGCGCCAGACCAGCTCGCCGAGGTGGCGCGCGGTCGGGTCGAGCCACAGTTCCAGGGTCGTGCGGGCCTTGGGGGGCAGGTTCTCGTTGCGCACCTGCGCCTTCTCGCCGGCGAGGATGCGATAGGTCTCGAACTGCGCGATGTTCTTCTCGTTGGTCTCAAAGTTGCGGTCCACCCGCTGCCCGCGGTCGAGCACGAGGAAGCGGTCCTCGCCCCGAGTTTCGATGCGGCCGGTGCTGGCCGACGTGACGGCCTCGCGGTCGTCGCCGCGGATCAGCACGAACACGTTGCGGCCGGTGCGGCCTTCGTCGGTGTTGCGCTCGACGAAGAACACGCGGCGGCCGTCGCTCGACGATTGGAACTGCCCGGGGGCGACGCGCGACAGGTCGGAGCGCCGCTCGTAGAGGTCGCGCAGGTCGGCGGTGCGCTGGTTGGCCCATGGCCAGACAAACAGCGCGAGCAGCGCGATGATGGCGACCACCGGCACCGACAGCCGCAACACCGGGCGCAGGAAGCGCCCGAGCGGCACGCCGCTGGCGAACCAGATCGTCATCTCGCTGTCGCGGTACATGCGAGACAGGCAGCTCACGATGGCGACGAACAGCGAAAGACTCAGGATGGTCGGCAGGTAACCCAGCACCGTGTAGCCCATCAGCAGCACCACGTGCTGCGGCGCCACCGAGCCGCTGGCCGCCTGGCCCAGCGTGCGGATCAGCATCATGGTCAGCACGATGGTCAGCAAGACCACCAGCGTGGCACCGAAACTGCGTGCGAGCTCTCGACGGACGGAGGAATCGAATAACATCGATGAATTCAAGTGAACGCGACATTATGGACTTCAGATTTCAATCCCTTGCCCCCTCAGGCCTTGCCGACTTTGCCGCCGACGCCCTGATCGTGGTGCTGGCGGGCGAAGTGAAGCAACAGCGCGTCGATGGCGTGCTCGGCACCCTGCTGAAAGAAGCCGTCGCGCAGGGCGACTTCCAGCTCAAGTCCGGCCGCACGCTCTACCTGCACCGGGCTCAGGGCTTGCGTACGCCGCGCGTGATCCTGGCGGCGGCCGCGGATGCGACGCCCAAGGCGTTCAAGGCCGCCATCGTCCATGCCGTGGCGGCGCTGAAGAACAGTGGCGCCAAGCATGTGGCGGTGGCCTCGGCGGCACCTGAAGGGCTCATGCCCGAGCATGCCGAAGCGTTGGTGGCCGGCGTGAGCGACGCGCTCTACGTCTACCGGCACACCAAGCCGACCGCCCCCAAGCCGGCAGCGCTGGCCCGGCTCACGCTGCTCGGCGACAAGGCCGATGCCAAGCCGCTGCAACAGGGGCTGGCGCGTGGGCAGGCGATCGCCGCCGGCGTGACACTGGCGCGCGAGTGCGCCAACCGCCCCGGCAACCATGCGACGCCCACCTTCCTGGCCGAGCAGGCCAGGCAGCTCGGCAAGGAGCACGGCCTGCGCGTCGAGGTGCTCGACCGCAAGGCCGTGGAAAAGCTGGGCATGGGCGCCTTCCTGGCGGTCGCGCAGGGTTCCGAGGAGCCGCTGCGCTTCATCGTGCTTCGCTACGAAGGCGCCGCCAAGACGCAGGCACCGACGGTGCTGGTCGGCAAGGGCATCACGTTCGACACCGGCGGCATCTCGATCAAGCCGTCGGCCGAGATGGACGAGATGAAGTTCGACATGGGGGGGGCCGCGAGCGTGCTCGGCACCTTCCGGGCCATCGCGCAGCTGAAACCCCGCCTCAACCTGGTCGGCCTGATTCCTGCGTGCGAGAACATGCCGGACGGCCGGGCCGTGAAGCCGGGTGACGTCGTCACCAGCCTGTCGGGACAGACGATCGAGATCCTCAACACCGATGCCGAAGGCCGCCTGATCCTCTGCGACGCGCTGACCTATGCGGAGCGTTTCAAGCCTGCCGCGGTGATCGACATCGCCACGCTGACCGGCGCCTGCGTGATCGCGCTCGGGCACCATCGCTCTGGCCTGTTCACCGCCGACGACGAGCTCGCCGAGGCACTGTCGACCAGCGGCCAGCAGGCACTGGACCCTTGCTGGCGCATGCCGCTGGACGAGGAGTACGAAGAGGCGCTGAAGAGCAACTTCGCCGACATGGGCAACGTCGGCGGCCGTGCCGGCGGCGCCATCACGGCGGCGATGTTCCTGCGCAAGTTCACCGCCAAGTACCGTTGGGCCCACCTCGACATCGCCGGCACGGCGTGGAAGAGCGGTGCGGCCAAGGGCGCGACCGGCCGGCCGGTGCCCTTGCTGACGCATTACCTGCTGCGCCAGGCGCGCTGAAGGAGTTGCGGGCCGGTGACGGAGATTGCTTTCCACTTCAATGTGCCGGACAAGCTGTCCTACGCCTGCCGGCTGCTGCGCAAGGCCTATCGCAGCGAGGCCGAGGTCGGGGTGGTTGCACCGGTGCGCCTGCTCGGCGAACTGGACCGCGCGCTGTGGAGCTTCGAGCCGCTGGAGTTCATTCCCCATGCGTCGGCCCGGCTTGCCGGCTCTGCGATCTCGAAACACACCAAGGTGTGGTTGGCCGCCGACGCGGCCGACGTGCCGCATCACGCGGTGCTCGTGAACCTGGGTGAGGTCGTCCCCGAGGGGTTCGAGCGCTTCGACCGGCTGATCGAGATCGTGTCGGCCGACCCTGCCGACCGGCAGGCCGCCCGGCAGCGCTGGAAGCACTACGGCGATCGCGGCTATGCGATCCAGAAGCACGAGGTCGGAGTGACATGAAGGCCGCCGCCGATTCAGCACGCGAACCCTCCCACGGGTTGTCTCGATGACCGCTGGCAAGACCGTCCCCCCGCGCCAGGTGCCGACGCTCACCGAGGTGGTGCGTCGCGATGCGGACTCGGCGACCGAGATGCCCCAGCCCGAAGCGCCGGAGATTCAGGAGCCGCCCCCTTTTCTGCTGGCCGCCGAGGGCGAGGAACAGATCACCCACCGCATACTGGCCGATTTGCAGCGTCAGGTCGATCTGATGCTCGAATACCGGCTGCGCGAAACTCTCACGCCGGCGCTCGCGCGCATGGCGGATCAATTGATTCGGGATACCCGGGTTGAATTGGCCGCGACATTGCGCGAAGTGATTGCGCGGGCGGTGGCACAGGAGCTGGCCCGTACGCGGGGACGCTGAGATCGCTGCTGCCGTGCGGTGGGCGGCGCAGCCGCCACCCCGTGGTCTGCCTCTTGCTTTGTCGGACCCCACGCCTGTCGGGTTAACGCGGTGTCGACCCGAAGGTTGACCCGCCGGTCACGGGATTCCTTAGAGGATTCCCGCAGGAAAGGCGGTTTCTTTTCGAGTATTGTTCCGGCCGTTGAGTAATCAAATCCGAGTCTCAACTTTTTCAACTAGGAGGCTTTTCATGCAATTCAAACTGAACCTGATCGTGGGTGCAGCTGTCCTGACGCTGGCCGGTACGGCCCTGGCCCAGGACGTGGTGAAGATCGGCCACGTCGGTCCCACCAGCGGCGGCATCGCCCACCTCGGCAAGGACAACGAGCTCGGCGCCCGCATGGCGATCGACGAGTTGAATGCCAAGGGTGTGACGATCGGGGGCAAGAAGGTCAAGTTCGAGCTGCTCGCCGAAGACGACGCGGCCGACCCGAAGCAGGGCACGGCTGCCGCACAGAAGCTGGTGGACTCGAAGGTCCAGGGCGTGGTGGGCCACCTGAACTCCGGCACCACGATTCCCGCGTCCAAGATCTATCACGACGCCGGCATTCCGCAGGTGTCTCCCTCCGCCACCAACCCCCGCTACACCCGCCAGGGCTTCAAGACGGCCTTCCGCATGGTGGCTGACGACGTGCACCTGGGCGGCACGCTCGGCAAGTACGCCGTCACGCAGCTGAAGGGCAAGTCGATCGCCGTCATCGATGACCGCACCGCCTACGGCCAGGGCGTCGCCGACGAGTTCGAGAAGGGCGTCAAGGCAGCCGGCGGCAAGGTCGTTGCGCGTGAATTCACCAACGACAAGGCCACCGACTTCACCGCCATCCTGACCTCCATCAAGGGCAAGAAGCCCGACGTCGTGTTCTACGGCGGCATGGACGCCGTGGCCGGCCCGATGCTGCGCCAGATGAAGTCGCTCGGCATCGAAGCCAAGTTCATGGGCGGCGACGGCATCTGCACCGGCGAACTGCCGAAGCTGGCAGCCGGCACGATGGGTGACGGCCAGGTGGTCTGCGCCGAAGCCGGTGGTGTCGAAGGCGCCGAGAAGAAGGGCATGGACGATTTCCGCGCTGCCTTCAAGAAGAAGTTCAACACCGACGTCCAGATCTACGCTCCGTATGTCTACGACTCGGTGATGGTGATGGTCAACGCGATGGTCAAGGCCGGCTCGTCGGACCCGGCCAAGTACCTGCCGGTGCTGGCCAAGACCGAAGGCTACAAGGGCGTCACGGGCACCATCAGCTTCGACAACAAGGGCGACCTGAAGAACGGCGCGCTGACCCTGTACACGTACAAGGGCGGCCAGCGCGAGCAACTCGCGGTCGTTCGCTGAGCCTCGTTCTCACCGAGCCATGCAACGGGCGCCCCACGGGGCGCCCGTTTTTCTTGGCGTCGGCACTGAGGACGCGGCGCACCGTCTGCCTGCTCCATGAAGGCCGCGCACCTGGAATGTGCTCACCGGGCGGTGCGCGAACGAGCCGCCCCGCCTTGGAGCCGCGGAGTGCCGCAGGGGGGCGTTGTCGTGCGCACTGCAACTCGCGTTACAACACATCGCGTGCCCGTCATGGTTCCGCCATGCATGCCGCCTAGGCTGGCGAGACGCCAACCTCAGGAGCGCCTACATGCCGAACTCCCGTTCTTCCAGCCGCCGCCGCTTCCTCCACCTCGGTTCCGCCGTCCTCGGGGGTGCCGCGGTGCCGTCATGGGTGACGGCCCAGGGCGCACCCGCGCTCGTGGCGTCGGACGGTGCCCGTCCGCGTGTGTTGCAGGGCCTGCAACTGGGTGATCCGTCGCACGACTCGCTGCTGGTCTGGAGCCGCAGCGACCGACCGGCCCGGATGGTGGTCGAGTGGAGTCTCGACCGGCATTTCCGGCAAGCGACTCGCGTCGTCGGCCCGTATGCGCTGGCAGACCGCGACTTCACGGTGCGTCAGGATCTGACCGGCCTGCCCGCGGATCGCGAAGTTTTCGTGCGTGTGAGCTTTCAGGCGCTCGACAGTGCGCGCACGGTGTCCGAGCCCGTCACCGGCCGCCTGGTGACCCTGCCGGCGGGACGACACGGCAGCGAAGGGCTGCACCGGGGCGGGCGCCACGCCGCCGACCTGCGCTTCGTCTGGGGCGGCGACACGGCCGGGCAGGGCTGGGGCATCAACCCGGCCTTCGGCGGCATGCGCATCTACGAAGCGATGCGGGTGCGCGAACCGCGTTTTTTCATCCACAGCGGCGACAGCATCTATGCCGACGGCCCCATCCAGCCCGTGGTGCAGGCAGAGAACGGGCAGACGTGGCAGAACATCGTGACGCCGGAAGTGTCGAAGGTCGCCGAGACGTTGGACGAGTTCCGGGGGCGCTATCGCTACAACCTGCTCGACGAGAACGTGCGCCGCTTCAACGCCGAGGTACCGCAGATCTGGCAGTGGGACGACCACGAAGTCACCAACAACTGGTCCGATGCGAAGGACCTGTCCGCCGACACCCGCTACACCGAGAAGAGCGTGCCGCTTCTGACCGCACGCGGCACCCGCGCCTTCCTCGACTATGCACCGTTGCGGCCGTTCGACGCGCGCGAGTCCCAACGGGTCTACCGCCGTTTTTCCTACGGCCCGCTGCTCGACGTCTTCGTGATCGACATGCGCTCCTATCGGGGGCCGAACACCGACAACCTGCAGCCGGTATCGGGTGCCCAGACCGCCTTTCTCGGCCGCGAGCAACTGGAATGGCTCAAGGACGGGCTGGACCGCTCGCGTGCGCTGTGGAAGGTGATCGCCGCCGACATGCCGATCGGCCTGAACATCGGCGACGGCACCACCGCGGCCGGTGCGTCCCGCTGGGAGGCCGTCGCCAACGGCAACGCCGCCGCGCCGCTGGGACGTGAGCTGGAGGTCGCCGAATTGCTGCGTTTCATCCGCCGTCGGCAAGTGCGCAACACCGTTTGGCTGACGGCCGACGTGCACTACTGTGCCGCGCACTATTACGACCCTCAGCGTGCCGCCTTCGACGACTTCGACGGCTTCTGGGAGTTCGTGGCCGGCCCGCTCAATGCGGGCAGCTTCGGCCCGAACACGCTGGACGGCACCTTCGGGCCGCAACTGATGTTCTTCAAGGCACCGCCGGCCGGTCAAGCCAACTTGTCGCCGTATGCCGGACTGCAGTTCTTCGGCGAGGTGAACCTCGATGGGCGCAGCGGTGCGCTGACGGTGGACATGCGCGACCTCGACGGCGCTTCGGTCTACAGCAAGACGCTGGCGCCGCGGTTCGGTTGACCCGCCACCGGAGACGGCTGCGGGCGTCCGGCTGCGTGCAGGCGGTCGACGAGGTGGTCCACCTCGGCATCGGCCTGCTCCAGGGAGGCTTGCAGACGCTCGTCTGCGAACTCGTCGTACTCGACGGCCAGGCTGTGCATCTCGGTGATGCCGATGTAGCCGAAGGCCGTGCGGATCGCCGGCTCGACATGGTTCATGTGCGCGATGCGCTGGCCGGCACCATAGCCGTGATCGCCCCGGGCACTCAGCACGAACAATCGTTTTCCGGCCTCGGCCAGCAAGGGCCAGTAGGGATCACCGGCGCGCGAACGGTCGAAGCCGAAGGTGCGGCCGACGCGCACGATGTTGTCGATGTAGGCCTTGAAGCCGGCGGGGACGCCGAAGTTGTACATCGGCACGCCGGCGACGATGACGTCTGCCGCCAGCAACTCGTCGATCAGCGCGTCGCTCTCGGCAAGCACTTCACGCATCCAGGCTTCGCGTTTCGGTTCCGGCGTGAAGGCCGCGTGGATCCAGCGGCCACTGACCGGTGAGGGCGGTGCGGCGCCGACGTCCCGGTACAGCACGCGATCGGTCGGGCGGTACGAGCTCCAGCGCTCGACGAATCGAGCGCTCAGGCGGCGCGTGTGAGAACCATGCGGTTGGGCGCCCGAGCGGCCCGGGCGGGCACTGGCGTCGAGGTGCAGAAGGGTGAGCATCATTCATCCTTGGTGTAGTGGCAGCAACGCGGAAGGAGGCGGTGCCTGCCAAGGAATATGCGTTTCACCAGCCGTTCCGACAACCGATAAGATGTCAGGCGTCACATTAATAAAAGTAATCCATGTCGCGCCGGCTGCCTCCGTTGTCTCAACTGCGTGCCTTCGAGGCGGCCGCCAGGCGCCGCAGCTTCAAGCTCGCGGCCGACGAGCTGGCCGTCACGCCGGCCGCCATCAGTCACCAGGTGAAAGCGCTGGAAGAGCTGTTGGGCATGGCGTTGTTCGAGCGACGCACCCGGCAGGTGGTGCCGACCGCTGCGGCGCTGCGTCTGCTGCCGGTGCTGTCCGAAAGCTTCGACAGGATGGCCGAGGGGCTGGCGGCGATGAGTGCTGCACGCCGCGTGGCGAGCGTCACGTTGTCGACGACCCGCGCGTTCCTGACGCAATGGCTGATGCCGTGCCTGCCCGCGTTCCATGCGAAGCATCCCGAGATCGAGTTGCGACTGCATGCCGACGAGTCTCCGGTCGACCTGGCGGCGGGCGAGGCGGACCTGGCGGTCCGCTATGGTGCCGGCCCGTATCCGGGGCACGATGCCGTCGAGCTGGCGGAGGACCGTTTCGCTCCGGTATGCAGTCCGCTGCTGAAGCTCGAGTCGCCGCGCGATCTGCAGCGGTGCCCGCTCATTCATTTCGAATGGCGGCGACCGGTCGCGGACATGCCCGACTGGAATCAATGGCTGCTCGCGGCTGGCGCGAAAGGGATAGACACGTCGCGCGGGCTGCGCTTCAGCGAGGAAGTGCATGCCATCCAGGCGGCCATTGCCGGCCAGGGCGTGGCCTTGCTCAGTACGACACTGGTCCACGACGAACTCCAGCGAGGCGTGTTGCGATCGCCGTTCGGGCCCATGCTGGGCGGGCGCCGCTTCTGGCTGCTGCAGCATCGGGCCCGCCAGCCGAGCGCGGCATGCCGGGCCGTCGCGCAATGGCTGCTCGGCGAGGCGAAGGCGCGGCGCAAGCCGCAAGGGCGGGAAGTGCCGGCGGCCGCGGCAACGCGGCGTTCCTCCTGAACCTGCGTCAGGATCTGATCGCCCATCGGGACGACTACGTCGGTGGGAGAGAAGAGTCCGAACGGCTTATCGGTCATGCCTGGCGCGATCGCGAGCCACGCCGGGCGACTTCGCCCGCACTGCATGCCGAGCGCTCCGCGTCCCGGTGCTGTTGATCCGCGGTCCACGGGATCATGTCGTGCCGGTGGAGCAGAGCCAGGCCATGGCTCGGGCGCTGCAGCGTGCGGGCAAGGCGCATCGGCACATCGAGCCGGAAGGCGGGGACCATGCGCTCAGCCGGTATGCGCACCGCCTGGAGTTCCTCCAGGCGTTGGAGGCGTTTCTCGACGAACACTTGTCGTCCCCGGCAGCGGCGGCGCAGTCGGCACCGCGCTGAAGCGGCAAGCTTGCAGCGGCTACCGCGACGAAGCCAGCTGCGCCGCCGCTTCCTGCTTTCCCAGCTTGCGCAAGGAGGCTATCGCCGGCATTTGTTTTTCACGCGGCCTGGCCTTGCCCGTCTCCCAGTTGTAGACCGACTGGGTGGACACGCCGAGCAGCAGGCCGCAATCCTCTGCGGACAAGCCCAGACGGCGGCGCTGTCCCAGCAGGCCTTTGCCGCTGAACCGTATCCGGGGCTCGGCGGGCTGGGGGGAGTTGGGCGCGGCGTCGGCCGTGAGCTGGCGCATCAACCGGCGTACGTCCTGCTGCAACGCGCGCACCGCCCGCTTCAGTTCGGCGATCTCGCTGCGGTGAGCGACCGAGGCCTTCTTGAGGGCGGTGGTTTCGTCCCGCACCTGCCTGCGGGCCAGGCGGGTGATCTCGGTCTTGAGCAGTTGTGCGAGGTTGGGCATGGACGGCGGAGTCAAGTCATGGAGGCGGCAGGGTAACGCACTCCGGCATGGCTGCGCTGCCGCGCGCGCCCCGGCGCGGTGCGCGGAGGCGGCAGCGCAGACACACGGCAGCCCCTGTTCGTTAAACCCCGTTTAATCATCGTCCTCGATGATCGCCTCATCTCGATTCCGGAAGGTGACCGATGTCCTGGGACCTCGCGCGACACATCGCCATTTCAACGGCCGCGTTCGCGGCGGCCGGCTTCCAGTCGACGGCGGCTTGCGCCCAGGCGGCAGGGGCTCCTGCGGTGAGCCGGCCCCCGTACTCGTCGAACGCCTCAGATCAGGGCCCGACGTCCCACCAGTCGAGTGCGTATCGATCGGTTCAGGTTCCGCAGAAGGTTCGATAGCGCGCCGTCACCGACGCCGGTGCCGGTTCGGCGTAACGCGCCTGTTCCTGCGACTCTTGGTACGGCATGCGTACGGCCGCCAGCAGGCGATCGAACGGCCGCATGTCGTCGGCGGCCGAAGCGGCGTCCAGTGCCTCCTCGACCAGGTGGTTGCGGGGAATCACCCAGGGGTTGACGCGCCGCATGCCGGCAGCGCGCTCCTCGCCGAGGTCGGCACCGGCATCCTCGAGAGCGCAGCGCGCTCGCCATCGGGCCAGCCAGGCATCGGGCGCCTGCGGGTCATCGAACAGGGCTCGTAACCGGTCGTCGTCGTGCTGCGCGGCGTCGGCCAGGCGCCGCCACGCCAGCGTGAAGTCCACGCCGTGCTGGTGCAGCAACGCCAACCAATCCTCGGCGAGCACGCTGTCGGTGGCATCGTCGTCGCGTGTTGCGCGGCGAAGCCCGAGCTTGGCGCGGTGGCCCGCCAGCAGTGCCGCACGGTACAGCTCGGGAAACACGTCGACCACCTCGGTGGCTTGCGCGACCGCTTTGTCCATCGCCGGCTCGCTGCGGTCCTCGGCGATCAGCGGCAGCAAGGCCTCGGCCAGGCGGGCGATGTTCCAGCGCGCGATGAGAGGTTGGTTGCCGAAGGCGTAGCGTCCGCCTCGGTCGATCGAACTGAAGACGGCCTGCGGGTCGTAGGCCTCGACGAAGGCGCAAGGGCCGTAGTCGATCGTCTCTCCGGAGATCGTCATGTTGTCGGTGTTCATCACGCCGTGAATGAAACCGACGTTCATCCATAGCGCCATCAGCGCCGCTTGCCGCTCGGCCACCTTGCGCAGCAGCCCGAGGTAGCGGTCGGGTTCGCCGATCAGGTCGGGGTCATGGCGGGCGATCGTGTATTCGGCCAGCAGGCGCAACGACCCGGTGTCGTCGTCGGCGGAGAAGAACTGGAAGGTGCCGACGCGCAGGTGGCTGGCGGCCACCCGAGTCAGCACGGCGCCGGGCAGGGCCTGCTCTCGATAGACCGGCTCGCCGGTCGCTGCAACGGCGAGGGCGCGCGTGGTCGGGATGCCGAGCGCATGCATGGCCTCGCCGATCAGCGCCTCGCGCAGCATCGGTCCGGTCGCCGCCCTGCCGTCGCCACCGCGCGAGAACGGCGTCGGCCCCGAGCCCTTCAGTGCCATGTCGCGGCGTCGGCCGGACCGGTCGATCACTTCGCCGAGCAGCAGCGCCCGGCCGTCACCCAGCTGGGGGGAGTAACGGCCGAACTGGTGGCCGGCGTAGGCCTGCGCGAGCGGTTCTGCGCCCGCAGGGACGGCGTTGCCGGCAAAGACGGCGGCGCCCTCGGCGCGACCGAGCGCCGCGACGTCCAGTCCGAGCTCGCCGGCAAGCTGGTGATTGAGGAACAACAGGTGCGGCGAGGCCACCGGAACGGGCTGCCCGCGGACATAGAGACCCGGCAGCTCGCGGGCATAGGTGTTGTCGAAGCGGAAGGTGAGGGCGGGGTCCATGAAGCTCCAGGAAAACAAGGCCATCGTAGCGAACCGGCGCGTTTCGGCGGGGCCATCATGAGGATGACTGCTGCGCGAGGCCGTCCGGGCGGCGCCGGCCAAGGGCTGCGGGCAGCGTCGGATGCCGCTGCACCACCCGGCGATTGCAAGGGTTTTTCCGGTGCGACAAACATTACACCAATAACGTATATTTGAATCATGCCCACTGCCACGCCACTGCGCCGGTCTCATCGCGACCGTAGCGACGCCACCCGTGCCCAGCTCATCGCCGCGGCGATTCGCGTGGTCCGCGAGAAGGCCTTCCACGGCGCCTCGGTGTTCGAGGTGGCCAAGGCTGCGGGCGTCACGCCTGGCGCCTTCCAGCACCACTTCGGCACCAAGGCCGAGCTGATGATGCAGGTGACCGAGTCCATCCTGCGCGGCGACCTGGACGATCCCCTGGCGTGGCCGAAGGCCACTGCGTCGCTGCGCCGTCGCGCCGAAGGGGCGGTGCAGGCCCTGTGGAAGCGCGTCTACGAACCCGAACGCTTTCTGGTGGCTTGGCAGATCTACTTCGGCTCGGCTTCGGACGATGCGCTGCGCGAGCGCCTCGCGGCGAAGCGAGCCGAGCTCAGCCAGGTGCTGCACGGTCGATTTCTCGGCACCTTTCCCGAACTGGCCGGCCAGCGTGACGGGGCGGCCTTCGTCGACACCGTGCTGTCCACGCTGCGGGGCATCGCGATGACGCGGCTGTTCGGCCCGCAACAGGAACTGGTCGATGCGCAACTGGCGCAGCTGGCCCGTCTGATCGAGCTGCGCTGTGCCGCAGCGCCCGCCTCCAACCGCAGGAAGACAACATGAGCCATCGATTCCTCCTCACGCTGCGGGCCTGGGCCCTGGCCGTCTGCGCCCTGTGGGCCAGTCCCGGCGCACAGGCGGCATACCCCGACAAGCCCGTCACGCTGGTCGTGCCGTATCCGCCGGGCGGCGCCACCGACGTGCTCGCACGCATCCTCGCCAAGGGGCTCACGCAGCGGCTTGGCCAGCCTGTCGTGGTGGAGAACAAGGCCGGCGCAGGCACCGCCATCGGGGCCGCCGCTGTCGCTCGTGCGCCGGCAGACGGCTACACCCTGCTGATCAGCTCCAACACCACGTTCACGGTGAACGCAGCACTCAAGCGCACGTTGCCCTATGACCCGCAGCAGCAGTTCGAAGGCGTGGGCCTGATCGGTAGCTCGCCGCTGGTGTTGCTGGCCCATCCTTCGTTGCCGGCCAGCACGGTGGCCGAACTCGTCGCGCTGGCGCAGAAGCAGCCAGGCACGCTGTCTTTCGGTTCGTTCGGCACGGGCACCACGTCGCATCTGGCGGGTGAGCTGTTCCGCATGATGACCGGAGCCGAGATGCTGCATGTGCCCTATCGGGGCAGTGCACCGGCCATGACGGACCTGATCGGCGGTCAGGTGTCCCTGACGTTCGATACCAACGTGGCCGCGATGCCGCAGATCGCGGCAGGCAAGGTCAAGGCGATCGCGGTCACCTCGCGCAAGCGTTATTCCGGCCTGCCGGACGTGCCCACCGTGGCCGAGGCGGGCTTCCCCGACTACGAGATGGTCCCGTGGATCGCGGTCGTGGCGCCACGCGGCCTGCCTGCCGACGTGCGCGCGCGCCTGTCGAAGGCGCTGCAGCAGACCATCGCCGCCCCTGCCACCCACGCAGAGCTCGAGAAGGCTGGGGTGGAAGTGGCCTGGCAACCCGGCGCGGTCTACGACGAACGCGTCTCGCGCGAGCTGCCGTTGCTGCGAGCGTATGTGCACAAGGCCAAGCTGCCGATCGAATGAGCGCGAACGAACTTGCGGCGCTGTCGGCCGTCGAATTGCGCGAGCGCATACGGCGGCGCGAAATTTCGCCCGTCGAACTGCTGAACGACTGCATTGCACGCATCGAGGCGCTCAACCCCGGCGTCAACGCCGTGTGCGCGACGGACTTCGCACGTGCGATGGCGCGTGCGCGCGAGGCCGAGGCGCACCTGCTGCGCGGCGGTCCCTTGCCGCTGCTGCACGGCCTGCCGCTCGGCGTGAAGGACCTCCAGGACACGGAAGGACTACTTACCACCTGCGGCAACGTGCGCCTGCGGGGCAACGTGCCGAGCGCTGACACGGCGCTCGTGGCACGGCTGCGCGCGGCGGGCGCGATCGTCGCGGCAAAGACCAACGTGCCGGACATGGGTGCAGGCGCCAACACGCGCAATCCGGTCTGGGGCGCCACCGGCAACCCGTTCGACCCCCGCCTCAACGCCGGCGGTTCCTCCGGCGGCTCGGCTGCGGCACTGGCCTGCGACATGCTGCCGCTGGCGACTGGCTCCGACACGGGGGGCTCGCTGCGCATCCCGGCCGCGCTTTGTGGCGTGGTCGGCCTGCGTCCTTCTCCGGGGTTGGTGCCCAACGACCACCGGCCGCTCGGCTGGTCGTCCATCTCGGTGCTGGGCCCGATGGCGCGCGACGTGGCCGATACGGCGCTCATGATGGCTGCGAGCGTCGGCGATCACCCGCTCGACCCACTGGGACAGCGGGCCGAGGGCGCCGAGTTCTGGCCGCTGCGCGAGGTCGACCTGGCCGGCCTGCGTCTGGGCTACACCGAAGACTTCGGCGTCTGCGCCGTAGACGCCGGCATCCGCCGCACCTTCCGCGACCGCCTCGCGGCCGTGGCGCGCCAGGTCGCCTCCTGCGAGGAGGTCACGTTGCCGCTGCAGCACGCTCACCGAGCCTTCGACGTCGCGCGCGCAGAGAGTTTCGTCGCGGCGTTTGCCGAGCGGTACCGCACCGAGCCCGAAGCGCTCGCCCCCAACGTGCGTGCCAACATGGAGATCGCAGCCTCGGTGACGCTGGCGGACCGGGCGTGGGCACACCTCGAGCAGACCCGGATCGCACGTGCATTCCAGCGGGCTTTCGAGCGCTTCGACCTCATCGTGGCACCGGTCACGCCGCTGTCGCCATTCCCGTGGACGCAGCTCTACGCCGAACAGGTCGACGGCCGTGCCATGTCTAACTACTACGAATGGCTGTCGCTCACCTATGTGGTCACGCTGGCGACTGTGCCGGCGCTGTCGCTGCCCTGCGGGGTGGACGAGCAGGGCATGCCGTTCGGCTTGCAGCTCATCGCGCCCTTGCGGGGCGATGCGCGCCTGCTCTCGATAGCCGCGGCCATCGAGCGGGCATTCGCAGGCGAGGCCCGGCTCGCCCGGCCGCGGCCTGACACAACCCGGCTGCGCGAGGCGCGGCCGGAGTTGCGCAGTATCGTCACCCATCCGCCGGCCCCGGCCGCGGAAGGCGGCGCCGCGGCCGGGCATCTGGGCGCGGTCTAGGGGCGGTCAACACCAATGAGGGGGCCGATGCATAGCCGTTCAGGGCCCGGAGGGGCGCGATGAGTACCCATGTCCTGGTTCTCGGTGCCGGCATGGTCGGCGTCAGCACGGCGCTTGCGCTTCAGCAGCGGGGCCATCATGTCACGCTCGTGGATCGCAACGCGAGGTGCCTGGAAACCTCGTACGGCAACGCCGGCATCATCCAGCGCGAGGCGGTGAGGCCGTACGGCTTTCCACGGGAGTGGCGTGCCATTCTCAGAGTCGCGTCAGGACGCGGCAACGAAGCGCACTACCACCTTGGCGGCCTGCCGGGCATCGCGTTGCGCCTGGCGAGGTACTGGGCCCATTCCGCCCCGGCGGCCTATGCGCCGATCGCTGAAGCCTACGAGCGGCTGATCGCGCACTGTCTGACCGAGCACGCCAGGTGGATGGACGAGTGCGGCGCACAGGATCTCGTGAGCAGGAACGGGTGGCTGCAGAGCTACCGAACACCGGCAGTGTGGCACGCCGCCGCGGCCGAAGCCCTCCGGGTGGCGGACCGGGCAGGGTTGGATTGCGCCGTGCTGGACGGGGCGGCGCTCGCGGCGGCCCAGCCCGCCTTGCAGGCACCGATGGCCGGCGCCATTCATTGGAAAGACGCCTGGTCGGTGAGCGAACCCGCGGAACTGGTCGAACGCTACGCAGCGCTGTTCGTCAAGAAGGGCGGTGTTGTCCTGGTCGGCGACGCTCGGACCCTGCGCCAGCAGGGCCGCGGGTGGGCCGTGGATACCGCCAGCGGCAGCGTCGACGCCGAGCACGCGGTGCTGGCACTCGGCCCGTGGTCGGACCAGGCCACGCGGGCGCTCGGCTACAAGTTGCCCTTGTTCGTCAAGCGCGGCTATCACCGGCACTACCGTCGGGGAGCGACGCTTGCCTTGCCGATGCTCGACATGGAACAGGGCGTGATGCTGGCTCCGATGAAGCGGGGCATCCGCATCACGACCGGCGCCGAGTTCGCGCCGCTGGACGCGCCCTCGACCCCCGTCCAACTGCACAGGGCCGAGCAGTCCACGCGCAGCCTGCTCGACCTGGGTGAACCTGTGGAGGCGCAGCCGTGGCGGGGAGCACGGCCCTGCACGGTCGACATGAAACCCGTCATCGGGGCCGCTGCGCGCCATCGTGGTCTCTGGTTCAACTTCGGCCATGCGCACCAGGGCTTTACCCTCGGGCCGGTCTGTGGCAGGCTGCTTGCAGAGCTGATGAGCGGCGAGACACCGATCGTCGATCCGGAACCCTATTCGCCGGCCCGCTTCTGACGGGCGCTCGTGCGGGTGGTGTCGGCGAACAGCTCGAACACCAGGTCGCGCAACCACCGATTCACCGGCGAGCGGTGGTACTTGGCGTGCCAGAACATGTTGATCGACACGTCCGGCAGCTTCGCCGGGTGCGGAACCTTCACCAGGTCGAACGGCTCCAGCAGTCGGGTGGCCAGGCGGTCAGGCACCGTTGCGATCATGTCGGATCCCTGCAGGATGTGTCCCACGCTGACGTAGTGCGGGACGGTCAGCCGAACGTTGCGCGCAACGCCGCCGCGTTTCATCAACTCGTCGACCTTGCCGTGCCCGGTGCCGGCGGCGACGACCATCAGGTGCTCGGCTGCGGAAAACTCCGCCAGGGAGATGCGACGCTTGGCGAGACGATGGCCACGGCGCATCACGCAGACATAGGGCTGCGCGAAAAGCCGGCGCTGAAAGAAGCCGGCTTTTAGCTGGGGCAGCAGGCCGACGGCCAGATCCACCTTGCCGGACTCCAGCTCGTCGCGCAGGTTGACCGCGGTGTTGCGCACCGTGCTCAGCGTGACGCCCGGGGCTTCGTGGCGCAGGCGTTCGATCAGCGTCGGCAGGAAATAGATCTCGCCGACATCGGTCATTCCGATCGTGAAGGAGCGCTCCGCGGTGGTCGGGTCGAAGTTCGTCCTCAGATTGATCCCGCTCTGGATCATGGCCAGGGCATAGCCGACCGATCCGGCGAGCTGGTCTGCAAAGGGCGTCGGCTCCATGCCCCTGGGCGTACGCAAGAACAGCTCGTCTGCGAACTGCTTGCGCAGCTTGGCCAGCGAGTTGCTGACAGCAGGCTGCGAGACGCCGAGTTTCTCGGCCACTCTGGACACGCTGCGTTCAGCGAGCAGGTGGTTGAAGACCACCAGCAGGTTCAGGTCCAGTTCGTGCAGCTCCATGATCTCGTGCCTCCCCTCGACATCACCACCAGTGATATGAACTATATCGGGAATCGTGTTGGCTGATTCCGGTGCTGACCGGATCATCGGGCCCATGGAACTCCTGATCCAACCGCTGCGCAGGTCGATCGACGTCGAGCCCGGGAGCAACCTGCTCGATGTGTTGCGCCGCGCGCAGATCCCGGTGTCCTACAGCTGCATGGCCGGCCGCTGCGGCACCTGCCGCTGTCGCCTCGTCGAAGGGGAAGTGATCGACCCGGGCCGCGCCCGCCCGCTGGACGACGGGGACTCCTACGTGTTGGCCTGCCAGACGTTTGTCACGCAGCCATGCACGGTCGAGATCCCGGAACCCGACGAGGTCGTCGTGCACCCGGCGTGCATCGTGAAGGCCACTGTGGAGACGGTGGAGACCTTGACGCGCGACGTCAAGCGCGTGGTGCTCAGGCCGGCGAAACCCATCGGCTACTCGCCAGGGCAGTACGTGCAGCTGCAGTTCACGCCCGAACACGCGCGCCCGTACTCGATGGCCGGCCTGGCGGGCGACGGCACGCTCGAGTTTCACGTCCGCAAGGTGCCGGGCGGTCGCGTGTCGTCCTACATCGCCACCGAATTGAAGCCGGGCGATCGGGTCCGGGTCAGCGGCCCCCTCGGTACCGCCTATCTGCGCCGCAAGCACGACGGTCCGATGCTCTGCGTGGCGGGGGGCACGGGCCTGGCGCCGGTGCTATCGATCCTGCGTGCCGTGGTGGCCGAAGGCCTGCGCAATCCCGTCCACCTGTACATCGGCGTGCGCACGCCCGCCGACGTTTACGGAATGGGCTGGCTGCGCGACCTGCAGCTTCAGCACCCGGCGTTGAGCCTGCAAGTCGTCGTGGCCTCGGCCGATGGTTCAAGCGGGCTGCGCCGCGGCCTGGTCACAGACGCCATCGAGCAGGACATCGCCAGCCTTGCGGGCTGGCATGCCTACCTGTGCGGATCGCCACCCATGGTCGAGGCGGCGACCGTGCTGGCCCGGAAAAAAGGGGTGGAGCCGGCTCACATCCACGCTGACGCGTTCTACGCGCAACCCGCCTGAAAGGAGCATGTTTTGCACTCTGCCCCACACCGTGCCGCCGACGGCGACCGCGCTGCCTACTACGACCGCATCGGGGTGCACCACATGGCCCCGCTGTGGGAAGTGCTGTCGGCGCTGGTGCCACCGCAGCCACGCTCGCCGGCCGTGGCGGCGCTATGGCGCTACGCCGAGTTGCGCAGGCACGTGCTGGAAGCCGGCCGACTCCTGACCGCCGAAGAGGCCGAGCGGCGCGTGTTGATCCTGGAGAACCCGGGCCTTCGAGGGCAGTCATGCGTCACCCGGAGCCTCTACGCCGGGTTGCAACTGATCCTCCCCGGCGAAGTGGCGCCGGCCCACCGACACACGCAGTCGGCGCTGCGCCTGGTGCTCGATGGAGAGGGCGCGTACACGGCCGTGGACGGCGAGCGGACCACCATGCACCGAGGCGACTTCATCGTCACACCGGCCTGGACCTGGCACGATCACGGCAACCCCGGCGACCAGCCCGTGGTGTGGCTCGACGGGCTGGACATTCCGATGGTGCGATTCTTCGATGCAGGCTTCGCCGAGAAGAACGCTCAGTCGGCGCCGCCGCCTTCGCGACCCGAGGGCGATGCGCTCGCGCGCTATGGCGCCAACATGGTGCCGATCGACTACGCGCCGAAGCCGACCGAGGCCACGCGTGTGTTCGTCTATCCGTTCGAGCGTACCCGCGCCTCGCTCAAGGCGATCTCCGGCGGCGTGCCGGATCCCCACCATGGCTTCAAGCTTCGCTACGTGAACCCGGCGACCGGCGCCTCGCCGATGCCGACGATCGGTGCCTGCGCGCAATGGTTGCCGGCCGGCTTCGAGACCAGGCCGCTGCGGTCGACCGACGGCACGGTGCACGTGTGCCTGCAAGGCCACGGCGAAGTGAAGGTGGGCGAGCAGAGCTGGCGGTTGCAGGAGAACGACGTTTTCGTGGTGCCTTCGTGGCACGACCTGCAGCTGCGTGCCGATGGCGACAGTCTGCTGTTCAGCTTCTCCGACCGCCCGGCGCAACAGGCGCTCGGCCTGTGGCGCGAACAGCGCCTTTGAGGCCCATGCAGGAAAGACCGCCATCATGAATCTCTGTGTCCCCGCTCCCGCACTGTCCGCGCTTTCGGTCGCCGGGCGGGATCAACGCTTTCCCGTGAATCGCATTTACTGCGTGGGCCGCAACTACGCGGCACATGCGCGCGAGATGGGGATCGACCCTGAGCGCGAACCGCCATTCTTCTTCATGAAGCCTGCCACCGCCGTGGTCGATGCGGCACGCCCGGTGAGCGTGCCGTATCCGCCAAGAACGAATGACTTCCACCACGAGGTCGAACTCGTCGTCGCCATCGGCCAGGGCGGGCGCAACATTCCGGTCGGGCGGGCATTGGCGCACGTGTACGGCTATGCCGTCGGCCTGGACATGACACGCCGCGACCTTCAGCTCGAAGCCCGCGACAAGGGCCGTCCCTGGGAGTTCGGCAAGTCGTTTGCGCAGTCCGCGCCGATCGGCGCGGTGCATCGGGTGCAGGACGTCGGCCATCCGACAGCGGCGGCCATCACGCTGCGGGTCAATGGTCGGATGCGCCAGTCCTCCGATATCGCCCAGCTGATCTGGTCGGTGGCCGAGGCCATTGCGGTCCTCTCCGAGTACGACGGGCTCGAGCCGGGCGATCTGATCATGACCGGCACGCCCGAGGGCGTGGGCGCCGTGGTGCCCGGCGACGTGATGCACGGCGCGATCGCCGGGCTCGGCGAGATCGAGGTGAGGCTCGAAGGCTGAGCTCGGCCCGAATCCCGATGATCAAGGAGGCAAGCTTGGACCATACGTCGAACGTCTTTCCGACCGAACCGCGCTGGGAAAACGAGGGGACCCATCGCATCCCGTTCCTCAGCTACACGAGCGATGCGCTGTACCGTCGCGAACTGGAGCGCTTTTTCTACAAGGGCCACTGGTGCTACGTGGGGCTGGAGGCCGAGGTGCCGAACCCGGGGGATTTCAAGCGCACGGCGATCGGTGAGCGCTCGGTCCTGATGGTGCGCGACGCCGATGGCGGCATCAATGTGGTCGAAAACGTCTGCGCACACCGTGGCATGCGCTTCTGCCGGGAACGGCACGGCAACCGCAAGGAGTTCGTCTGTCCCTATCACCAGTGGAGCTACACGCTCCAAGGCGACCTGCAGGGCGTGCCGTTCCGACGCGGAGTGAAGCAGGACGGTCAGGTACAGGGCGGCATGCCCGCCGACTTCAAGCCCGGCGAGCACGGCCTCACCAAGCTGAAGGTGGCTGCGCGCGGCGGTGTGGTCTTCGCGTCGTTCGACGCGGACGTGGAGCCGTTTGAAGACTACCTGGGCCCGACCATCCTGGGGTACTTCGACCGCCTCTTCGGCGGGCGCAAGTTGAAGATCCTGGGCTACAACCGGCAGCGCATTCCGGGCAACTGGAAGCTGATGCAGGAAAACATCAAGGACCCGTACCACCCGGGCCTGCTGCACACCTGGTTCGTCACCTTCGGGCTCTGGCGTGCGGACAACAAGTCGCAACTTCGCATGGACGACAAGCACCGACATGCCGCGATGGTGTCCACGCGAGGCACCGGCGGCAGGGCCGAACAGGTCACCCAGGTGTCGAGCTTCAAGGAAAGCATGCAGCTCAACGATGCCAGCTTTCTCGACATCGTTGCCGAGCCCTGGTGGGACGGGCCGACCGCGGTGATGACGACCATCTTTCCCAGCGTGATCCTGCAGCAGCAGGTCAACAGCGTCTCGACGCGCCACATCCAGCCGAACGGGCGCGGCAGCTTCGATTTCGTCTGGACACATTTCGGCTTCGACGACGACGACGAGGCGATGACCCGACGCCGCCTGTGCCAGGCCAATCTGTTCGGGCCCGCCGGCTTCGTCTCGGCCGACGACGGCGAGGTGATCGAGTTTTCCCAGCAAGCATTCGAGTCCAAACCCTTTCACCGAGCCCTGGCGGAGCTGGGGGGGCACGAGGTCGAGAACGCCGACCACATGATCACGGAAACCCTGATACGAGGCATGTACCGCTATTGGCGTGCCGTGATGGAGGCTTGAGCGATGCTTGCGAACCTGGACTTCAAGGACTGGCTGGCGCTCAATCAGCTCTATGCCGACTACGCCAGCGCGGTCGACTCCGGTCAGTGGGATCTCTGGCCGGAGTTCTTCACCGACCGATGCGTCTACCGGCTGCAGCCGCGCGAGAACCACGAGCGCGGCTTTCCGCTGGCAACGCTGTCTTTCACGAGCAAGGGCATGCTGAAGGATCGCGTCTACGGCATCAAGGAAACCTTGTTCCACGACCCGTACTACCAGCGTCACGTCGTCGGGGCGCCGGTCGTCCGCGACATCGGGCCGGACGGCATGCGCTGCGAAGCCAACTACGCCGTTTTCCGCACGAAGCTGTCTGAGGCGACGACCGTCTTCAACGTCGGTCGCTACATCGACACGGTGGTCGGCACGCCGGGCGGCCTGAAGTTCGCGTCGCGGGAATGCATCTACGACAGCGAAATGATTCCGAATTCCATCATTTACCCGATCTGAGGCCGCGATGAACGACGGAAACTGGGTCGATGTGCTGCCTGCCGACCAACTCCCGGAGGACGACGTGATCGGTGTGGTCGCCGCCGGTCGCGATGTCGCGCTGTATGCGGTGGGCGACGAAATCTATGCGACGGACAACACGTGCACACACGGCCAGGCGCGGCTGTGCGACGGTTTCCTTGAGGGTTACGAGATCGAATGCCCGTTGCACCAGGGCAAGTTCGACGTGCGCAACGGCAACCCCCTGTGCCAGCCGGTCACGGACGCATTGCGCAGCTACCCGGTGCGCGTCGAGGGGGGGCGCGTTTACCTGCAGCTCGACTGAGCGAATGCGCCAGATCAGGCAGAGCGGCCCTGCTGGTCGACGCACAGGGCAGTGCGTGGCTGCGTCAGGCGTTTCGCGTCGGGCCCCGGGCCTCTGGCGGTGATGCCATCGCTGATGTCGTGCGCCACCGCCTACGCCGTCACCGACGGGTTGTCCCCGATGGACGTCGGCAACAGGCCTGCTTCGGCGACGTACAGGTGCCGGACGTCGTGCCAAGACCCTCGGCAGGGCGTGGGTTCGACGTCTCGCCGCACACTGCTTTCGATGGCCAAGCCCGGAAAGGATGTGCGATGCCCCATGCAGCAGCCCGAGCGATCTGCTGGCTCCCCAGCTGGAACCAGGACCAGCCGGGTGTGGGGCTCGAGCATCTGCTGCTGTCGCCCGGTGCGGCTGACAGCGTGGTCCTGGCCATCGACGAGGATCAGGGGCCGTTTCGCCTGACCTACCGGCTCGGCTGGGACGATGCCTGGCAGCTGCGCCATGCCGGGCTGAAGGTCGTGACCGAGCTTTTCACGCACTCGCTGCACCTCGAGACCGACGGTGCGGGTCACTGGCGCGATGAACGAGGCCCGCTGGACGAACTGGAGGGGTGCCGGGACATCGACATCTGGCCGACGCCTTTCACGAACAGCTTTCCGATCCGGCGCGAGCCGATGGCCCTCGGCGAGCGGCGGGAGTTCCGCATGGCATGGATCTTCGCGCCCGACCTGACGGTGCAGGTTCAGCCCCAGGCGTACACGCGACTGGGCGAGCGGCGTTATCTTTTTGAGAACCTCGACGGCAGCGGTTTCCGTGCCGAACTGCCGGTCGACGATGACGGCATCGTGATCGACTACCCGGAACTGTTCCAGCGCGTGCGCCTGCCCCGCTGAATTGCGCCCGTGCCCTGGCCGGCCTGGCGCGCGAGCCGTGACCAGCGGGGCCTCAGCTCAGAGCCGACAGCCGCAGCTCCAGCAGCTCGGAAGGTCGTGCCGGATCATCCGCGTCCGTCACCAGCCAGAGTCGATCATCGTCCGCCAGCACCACGCCTTCGACCTTGGGGGCGTCCTTCAAGCGCTCGCATCGCACCACGCGGTTTCGGGCATCGCACCATCCGATCACCGAGCCGACGCAGGCGCCGTCGTCGTAGGGGTTCGAGGTGTCTTCCGCAACCGCCGAGAAGACCCAACCCCCGGCCGGCCAGGCGGCAGCGTCCGTGATGCCGAGCGGCACGCCATCGATGGACCCGAGATCGACGGTCGCGATGTCGAGCGGCGGCGGCACAGTGCCTGTGCCGGCAAGCCAACGAGCGGCCGGCGCCCCTTGGTAGCGGATGTGTGCGTTGTAAGGGTGGCCCCGGTGTGCTCGCTGGAAGAGATGCAGGTGCGTACCATCGAAGAACGCGGCCTCGAAGTTCGGTTCCCCCAGTCGCCCGTGCAGCGCTGCGTGAAGCTGTTCGAGAGAGACGGTTCGTGGCAGCCCGACAAGTTCGCCATGTCTGTCGACCGGGAACACGAACGCGCGCTGGCGCCGTGGCGTGGAGGCCGAGCCGAATGCGGCCAGCAGGCCGTTCTGCTGCGCGGTGAGGGGCGGAACGTGAACCAGCACCTCCAGATCCGGCTTGGCCTTCTTCCGCTGCGCATGATCGTCGGGCAGCGCTCCCGGCGCGAACTGCACCATCCGCAAAGGGCATGCCACGGGATCGTCGGCATCGAGTTGCACCAGATGGTGTTCGTCGTCCGCCGCGATGTAGAGCTTGCGGCCGACGCGAGCAAGGCCGCTGGCCGAGCTGAGGTGCGGTTGACCTCGAGGATGGTCGCTGGGATCGAGCGTCAACTGGCGCAGACGATGCGGAACAAGCATGTACGAATTGTGCGCCCGGGCGCCGAGAGGGGTCTGTCAGCGGCCTGCCAGCGGGACGGGATCACTCGCCCTCGGTGAGCATGCCCTGCATGAGCAGCTGCAGGCCTCTCAGTACGTCGTCGACTGGTTCGCCGAATTGTGCGTGCACGATGGCACCGTCCAGGGCGATGCACAGCGCACGCGTGCGCCGTGCGCGGCCGGCACCGGCAGGCAATAGCGTCTCGACCGCGGCTGCCATCTCTCGCTTGTGCCGCCGGGTGACCTCGAGGACGGCCGGCAGCTCCTCGGCCAACTCGCTCACCGAGTTGAGAAAGCCGCAACCACGGTATCCAGGACTGCGCAGCCATTCCCCGAGGGCCGGTATCAGTGCCGCAGCACCCGGGCTGACGGCGCGGTGCCTCTCGAGCGCAGCGCGAAACCACTGCATCCAATGCTCGTGCCGCGCTTCCAGGTAGGCCAGCACCAGGTCGTTCTTGCTGGGGAAGTGGCGATAGAAGGTCACTTTGGTGACGCGGGCCTCTGCAATGACCCGGTCGATGCCGGTCGCGCGCACCCCATGGCGATAGAAGAGATCATGTGCCGTGGCGAGGATGCGCTCGCGTGCGGGCAGGAGGGCGGCGGCGGTGGGTGCTCGGTCCATCCCGTCATTGTAGACAGGTTTGTCTACATGCCGTAGACTGAAGGAACGTAGACAGATCTGTCTACATCGATCAAGCAAGGAGTGACACCGCATGGAAGCCCGCCCCCCGGTACCGCCGTTCTCCGACGAAACGGCAAGAGTCAAGGTCCGTCTGGCCGAGGACGCCTGGAACACCCGCGATCCGGAGCGCGTGGCGCTGGCCTACAGCGCAGACACACGCTGGCGCAATCGCGCCGAGTTTCCAGTCGGGCGAGAGCAGGTGAAAGCCTTCCTGCAACGCAAGTGGACGCGCGAACTGGACTACCGGCTGATCAAGGAGTTGTGGGCCCATGGGCCGGATCGCATTGCGGTGCGGTTCGCGTACGAATGGCACGATGACGCCGGGCAGTGGTTTCGCAGCTATGGCAACGAGAACTGGCAATTCGATGCGACGGGCCTGATGACCCAGCGGCATGCCAGCATCAACGACATGCCGATCAGCGTTTCGCAGCGGCTGTTCTTCTGGCCGCCGGGCCGGCGACCCGACGATCATGCCGGGCTCAGTGCGCTCGGCCTCTGACGGCTTGCATTCCGGGGCGCAGCCCCGGTACGGTAGATGCTGGTAGACGCAGGCGCCGCCCATCGACGTACGCCTGCCCGGACACTGCCTGCCTGCCTGCCTGCCTGCCTGGCGAGCGCGGAGCGCGGCCAAGGCGTTCGCAACTGCCTGCCCGATGTGCAGTGCGTACAACCCGGGTAACTACGCACGCAAGACGCTGTGGGATTGCACACATTGCACTTCCGGGGCCACGCGGTGCGCCGGAGAATGGCCCGGGGCTCGCTCACTCGACCGAGGGCTGTGCTCTCATAGGGGTTGCGGCCCAAGGGGCCGTGAGCGGCGTTGCAAAGCCTCGCCGGGTAGGTCACCCGGCGGCGCTTTTGCGTCTTGCGCAAGGTCGCCTGGACCCAGCGCATCAGCCCTCCGTAGTGTGAACAGCCCTGGACCACACGCCATGCGAGCACCACTGCCGTCGTCCGAGGAAGCCCGCCTGCGCGATTTCTGCCGCGCGTCGGGTGACTGGATGTGGGAAACCGACGAACAGCTGCGCTACACCTGGGTATCGGACGAGATCTCCGCCGTGACCGGCTTGATGCCGTCCGGTCTCGTCGGCCGGCCGGTGGAGGACGCGGTGCTCGTGCACCTCGACGGCAGCCGGGCACGGCGAGGCAACCTGTTGCAGTTGCTGGCCCGTCGTCAGGCGTTCAGCGGTGCGGTGTCGGAAAAGCGCACGCCACGCGGCCTGCTGTATGTATCGCGCAGTGCGGTCCCGGTGTTCGATGGCAGCGGCCGCTTCCTGGGCTATCGCGGCACGGCGCGCGACATCACGGCCCAGGTCGAATCCGCACGGCGGTCGCGGCAGCATGAGGATCTTCTCGAGCGGTTGTCCTCGCATGTGCCCGGCGTCATCTTTCAGCTGCGCATCGAGCGGAACGGGCGTTTTCACTTTCCCTACATGAGCGACGGCTTGCCGCAGGTGCTGCGCCTGGAGGGCCGCCGCGAGTTCGATGCACGCCGTTCGGCCCGGCTCTATCGCCAGATCCACCGGGACGACCGCCGGGCCGTGGTCGACAGTCTCGCTCGTGCCTACCTCGAGCTGACACCGTGGCAGTGCGAATGCCGTGTCATCGCCGGCGATACCGTCGCCTGGATCGAGGTGCGGGCCATGCCGGAGCAAGAAAGCGACGGCAGCACCCTGTGGCACGGTTTCATCGCCGACGTGAGCGAGCGCAAGGAGATCGAGCTGGCGCTGCGCCGCTCCGAGGAGCGCTGGGACATGGCCGCCGATGCGGCGGGCATCGGCATCGCGGAAGTCGATCTGGCCACCGGACTGATGTCGATGGACCGGCGCGCCTGTGCCAACCACGGGCTCGGCTATCCGCTTGTCGGCTACACCTTGCAGGATTGGTTGCAGGCCGTCGACGCAAGCGAGCGCGAGCAGGCTCGCCACGAGCTGTTCAGCGCACTGCACGACAGACGCACGGTGGAAACCCGTTACCGGCTGCGCCGCCCGGATGGCACCGATGTGGTCCTGGAGGTGGGCGCGCGCGGCCTGTACGACCGTCAAGGGCAGCCGGTGGGCCTCGTGGGCACCTGTCGGGACGTCACGTCTCAATGGGAGTTCGAGCGGTTGCAGCGCGACAAGCAGGCGGCCGAGCGCGCCAATGACGCCAAGAGCGAGTTCTTGTCGCGGGTGAGCCACGAACTGCGCACGCCCTTGAACGCCATCCTCGGTTTCACGCAACTGATGCTGCTCGACCGGGCCGAGCCGCTGTCGCCTGCCCAGCGCAAGCGGCTCGACAACGCGAGGCGGGCAGGGCGGCACTTGCTCGGGTTGATCAACGACATGCTCGAGCTGACGCGAATCGAGCAGGAAGATTTCACGGTCCAGCCGATCGGGGTCGACGCGTGGAGCGCGGTGGCCGACTGTCTTGCCCTCGTCCAGCCGCTGGCCGACGAGGCCGAGGTGGCCTTGCCGTCGTTGCCCGTCGCCTGCGAGCCGGTCTGGGCAGTGGCGGACCCTCGCGCGCTCGAGCAGGTGCTGATGAACCTGCTGTCGAACGCGATCAAGTACAACCGGCGCGGCGGTCGGGTCACGCTGGAGATTCGCCGTGATGCCCGCCATGGCACGGTGCGTATTGCCGTGCGCGACCAGGGCCCCGGGCTGGACGAGCAGCAGCAGGCGCAACTTTTCCAGCCGTTCAATCGCCTCGGTGCCGAGCGCACCCGCGTCGAAGGCAGCGGCCTCGGGCTCGTGATCAGCCGGCGGCTGCTGGCGGCAATAGGAGGGCAGCTCCACGTCGAAAGTCGTCCAGGTGGCGGGTCCACCTTCGTGATCGAGCTGCCTGCCGCCGAGGGCGCGGAAGCGGCGTCCGCCGACGCGACGGTGGCGCCTGCTGCATCGTTCGATTCGACCTCGTGGCCTTCGCACCGAGTCCTCTATGTCGAGGACGAGCCGCTCAACATGATCCTGATGGAGGACGTGTTCCGGCAACTGCCCGGCTGGACGCTGCTGATGGCGTCCAACGGTGCCGAGGGCGAGCGCCTGGCACGCGAGATGGCGCCGGAGCTGGTGCTGATCGACATGAACCTTGGCGACATCGACGGCATCGAACTGCTGCGGCGGCTGAGCCGCCACCCGGACACGTGCGAGCTGCGCTGCATTGCCGTGTCCGCCGATGCGATGCGGGAGCAGGTCGAGGAGGCACGGGCGGCCGGGTTCCTGGACTACTGGACCAAGCCGATCGACGTGCCGCGCGTTCTGGACGCCCTGGTGCGGCTGCTGTCGCCAAGGACGACGACAGACGGAAAAGCCCAGGCTGGCGGGGCTCTGTAAAGAGGCTAGGCCGCGTGCACCGAGCGTGTGCCCAGAGGCAGAGGGGTTGCCGACTGCCTGGGTCCTGAGCATTTCGTCGTTCCATGCATCGAACCGTTCCTCCACCGGGTACCGTAGACCCATTCTGCCCAGAGACGGCATTGGAGCACTGACGATTAAAATACTGTATAAACATACAGTATGATGGATTCAATCGAACGGCATGCAAGGAGCAGAGAGATGGACCCGGTCGACTGGATTTCTCGGTGTGCGGAACGACTGCACGAACGGTGGAAGACGATCGCGATCGGCGACTTGGACGAGGTCGCGTGCGAATTGTTCAACGACCCGCTGTGGCGGGCACTGGAACCGGAAGAAGCCGCTGTGAGGTGGATGCAGCAGGGGATTCCGACCGCGGCTTGAATGAGCGGCGGCTGCAGCTGGGGAGCGGCGCTGCCCGGGCCCCGTTGGCGACTGACTTTTCGCGTCGCCGTCAGGCGCTCGCTGCTCAGACCTATAGCGAAGGTTGCGTGGCAGCGCGGCGCTGGCCAAGTGCATAGCGTCCGCGATGTTATTTATTTCGAATGGACGTCGTTTGCCGGGTGGCCCCGTGTCCTCTGCTTCCGACGGGGAGATGAGCGCAGATCAATCAACGCGGTTTGCAGCTTGCTTGAGCTTGCACCGGCCGATCTGCCTGCGACGCGACAATCAACACGGCAGCCGCCCTCAGCGCGGCGGTACGAATAAGCATGCTCGTTTCCGGTGAGCAAGATCCGTTGCGGCGTGCGCCATGTACCCGAAACTTCCTTCAGCGGTCCGCGTCGCGGCGAAAGCCGAAATACAACGCGACCGCAGCCAACACGATGTGGAGCCACACATCGTGCCCGTACAGAGGCACGAGGCCAAAGGTCGTATGCAGCCGAAGGGCTGGGATCAGGCCCATCAGAGCCAGGGCCGTGTAGACGATGCCAACCGCTTTGGCATAGATCCGGGCGGCGTCGAAGCCGCGCCCCGCGACAAGGCCCCAGAGGCCGAATGCGGCGTGGAAGACGTTGTGCAGGACGTTGACCGGGAACAGTCCTAACAAAAGGCCCATGCCGGCGGTCACTGTCACGTCGGGGTGCGTATGAGGTGCCGTCATGCCGGGGATAAAGCCGGCGATGGCGACGATGAGGAAGACCGCGCCATAAACAAATGCGAAAGTACGAACTTTCATGATTCTGTCCTTGTTGGAGTGACTGAGCCGCCCATCAGCATCGTTCCTGCATTGAAACGCTGCTGCCAGTCCCGCAGCAAGCGGCTTGCCAGGGCCAAATCGCCCCAGGTTCAGTAGACACCTTCGAGCCTAAAGACCCGGCGGCGACCGTTAGGGACGCCGCCAGAGTGACTGCGCTGGGAACTTGAGCGAAAACCTTAGCGCCCGGATGGGGCACGAGCGACACGGGAAAAATACCGGGTGCTTTGGCAGACACTTATGTAAATGAACGAATTCTTCTCGAGCGAACTTCGTCGCCTGGTCGAGCAGGCCGAAAGTCTCGCTGTCGATGTCATTGCCCCCAGCGCCGAGAAGGTCGACAGGGACGCCTCGTGGCCTCGGCAGTCACTCGCCGCGCTGTCCGAGAGCCGGCTGACAGCATTGACGGTCCCACGCGCTGCCGGGGGGCACGGCCAGGGGTTGCTTGCGGTCGCGGCCATCACAGAGGCAATAGGGAAAGCGTGCTCATCGACGTCTATGTGCTTCGGCATGCATTGCGTGGCAACCGCGGTTCTCGCCGCGAAAGCCACAAAACGTCAAGAGCAGGCCTATCTGGCGCCGATCGCGCAGGGCAAACATTTCACGACTCTGGCCCTGTCGGAGGCCGGCACTGGAGCGAGCTTCTTCCTTTCGCGAACTTCCTTGGAGCGGCAGGGCGAAAACTACGTCATTGACGGACACAAGCAATTTGTCACGAGCGGAGGCTACGCCGATTCGTATGTCATTTCGACGCAGGCAAGCGGTTCGCGGGAGCAGGGAGAGTTCAGCTGCCTGGTTATCGACCGCGACGCGCCTAACCTGCACTGGGGACACCCTTGGCATGGATTGGGGATGCGAGGCA
Source organism: Caldimonas mangrovi (assembly GCF_023721835.1). Taxonomy (GTDB): domain Bacteria; phylum Pseudomonadota; class Gammaproteobacteria; order Burkholderiales; family Burkholderiaceae_C; genus Caldimonas; species Caldimonas mangrovi. The sequence goes on from NZ_JAMKFE010000005.1 coordinate 326,612, forward strand.
ACGCCTCGCGGACCTTGCATCTGGAATCGACGGTGGTACCTGCGGACCGTTTGCTGGGCGACGAAGGCGACCAAGTGTGGTACGTCTTCGAGATCGTCGCGCCGTACTTTCTTACGGCAATGGCTGGAACCTACCTCGGGATCGCCCAAGCCGCGCTGGATCTGGCTCTGCAGCACATGAAAGGCCGACGGCACGTCCACTCAGGACAGTCACTTGCCGACATCGAGCTCCTGCAGCACCGGGTGGGGCAGCTGTGGATGTCCGTCGAGAAGTGTCGTCTGCTGCTTTATCACGCGGCCCGTCTGGGCGACCTCGGCGACCCGCAAGCGATGATCGCCCTCTTGGCGAGCAAAGCCGAGGCAGCCACCACCGCGGTGACCGCAACCAATGAGGCGATGACTTTGTGCGGCGGCGCTGCCTATGGAGAAAACGGCATGTTGGCGCGCCTGCTGCGTGATGCGCGTGCAGGGCATGTGATGGCACCGACCACCGACATGCTGACGCTCTGGATCGGCCGTAGCGCGCTCGGGGTACCTCTCTTTTGACACGGTTGATCATCGTTCTGCGCGGCCGACCCGACGCCACGGCGTCCAAATCAGCCAAGCACGCCGCTGCGCAGGCACAGCAGTGCGACGCACGCACCGAGCATGCCTTCGACGTCGAGGGCGTCGAGACCGGGATCACCAACGCTAGACAGGGTGGGCAGGCCCTGGTCGTCCTTGTGGACCCAGACGTTGAGCGCCCATTTGCAGCAGCCCGACGGCTTGCGCGCAATCACCCCGAACTTCGGTTTGTCTTTGCCGTGGACCCCGTCAAGGAGCCGCAGGCCAGAGGCGAAGCGGTATTCGCCGGTCCCCCTGGCGGGCGTTGGTCCATGGCCCCGGCGAGGGATGACGAGGTCCAGCGACAGCTGCGCCAAGCATTGGCACTGTGCGAGCAGCAAGCGCGGTTGCGAACTACGCTGGACCGCATGCGGCTGAGACTTTCTTCGGTCGCGCCAGCGGACTCGTCCGAATACCGCCGTCTTGTGGCCTCGGATCGCTACCTCGCCAGTGTGCTGCAGAGTGCACACGACGCGATCGTGTCAGTTGACCCTGCAGGGCTGGTCGTGTCCTGGAATGCAGGCGCTGAACGGCTTTTCGGCATCGGGCAAGCCCAGGCCGCACGGCTGGCGCTTCGTAGCCTGTTCGACGACCCCGAGGCGTTCGATGCCAAGTTGCACACGGCGTACCTGACAGGGGAGGCGCGCGTCGAATTGGCATCGCGCAGCAACAGGCAGGCAAAGTACGTCGACGCTGCCTTTGACCGGATCGGGGACGACGAGGGGCATGTGATCGGTATAGCGGTCATCATGCGCGACATTACGGAGCGACACCTGCTGGAGGAGGAGCTGAGAAGCCACAGCCGCCAGAAGGACGAGTTCCTGGCGGTCCTTGCCCACGAGCTGCGAAACCCGCTTGCGCCCATCCGCAACGCTGCCCATGTCTTGCATGTTCTCAACCTGACCGACGAGCGCGCGAGAAAGGCCGTCGAGATGATCCGGCGCCAGGCGACTCACATGACGGGCCTGATCGATGATTTGCTCGACATTGCTCGGGTCACCCGGGGGGTCATCACTCTCGAGCTGGAGCCGCTCCCCATCGGCGTGGCGGTCAGCGAAGCTGTCGAGCAAGTCCGCGCGTTGATTGAATCGAAGCATCACCGGCTCACGGTGACACACGCGAGCAGCGCTGCGCTGGTTCTCGCTGATCGAAAACGGCTCACGCAGATCTTTGCCAACCTGCTGAACAACAGCGCGAAGTTCACCCCCGATGGAGGGCAGATTTCCGTTCAGATCGAGGCAGAGGATCAGGGCGTGCAGGTGTCGGTCACCGACAACGGCATTGGAATCGCTGCGAACAGCTTGCCGAAGGTTTTCGACTTGTTCCTGCGATGCGAGCCAGGACTGAGTGCCGCGTCCGGGGGATTGGGCATAGGCCTGGCGTTGGTGCAAAGGCTGACCCTGCTGCACAACGGCACGGTCACCGTACACAGCGCAGGTCCAGGGGCCGGAAGCACGTTTGCAGTCAGGCTTCCCCGCCTCTCCGATGCCGACGCCGAAGTGGATCCCGGTGTAGCGGCAGCAGCGGCGGCCGGCGCTATCCGTCGACTGACGCTGCTTGTGGTGGACGACAATGAAGATGCCGCGCACAGTCTTGCCATGCTGCTCATGACCCATGGTCACACCGTACATGCCGAGACCGATCCGCGGCGGGCGCTGGAGCAGGCAGTGGCTCTGCAGCCCGACGCCGTGATCGTCGACATCGGAATGCCGCACATCAATGGCTACGAACTCGCCAGGATGCTGCGCGGCGCTCCGCTACAGCCTTCCCCGGCACTGATCGCGTTGACCGGACATGGGCAGGCCATTGACCGGGTTCGCGCCAAAGAGGCGGGATTCGACCATCATTTTGTCAAGCCCATCGAGCCGAAGGCCATGCTGACCTTCCTTGATCGCCTCGGGGGGGCGCCTGCGCGCGGTTGAAGCGGCGACTTCCGGCGCACGCGAGCAAGCAGTGAACTCGGCAGCGCCAGCCGGGTACGGTCTGCGGCGGTGGGAGGCCGCCGCAGACGCTTCCAACGGACGGCAGTGCATGAGGCGTTTGAACCGGGCGGTGCCGTGAGCTCAGGTGGTGTCCGCGGACCATGGCAATCCACGCCCTCGGCGACGCCGATATCCGCATCAAGACATTCTTTGGTCACGCCGCAGTCATCGTGGGGGCTGCGCGTTGTGCAACTTCGCCGCGTCGGTGCGGACGAAGCGCTCGAAATCAGCGGGAGGAACGGGGCGACATAGCAGATAGCCTTGTGCCTCGTCGCAGCCTGCGCTGCCAAGGAAGTGCAGCATCTGTTCCGTCTCCACGCCTTCCGCCACCACGCGCAGATCGAGTGCATGAGCCAGGTTGATGATGGCCTGAGCCAAGCCGGTACCCGGGCGCACGCCTGTGGACGTGTCGTTGAGGAACGATCGATCGAGCTTGACCACGTCGATGGGCAAGAGGCGCAAATACGCGAGAGAAGAATTCCCGGTCCCGAAGTCATCGACTGAAAGACTCAGCCCTAGCGCCTTGAGTTCATGCAGGCGCTGCCCAGCAGAAACAGGATCCTGCATCACTGCGCCTTCCGTGAGTTCGAGTTCGAGCAACGCTGGAGGCAATGCCGTCTTCTCCAGGACATGCCGGACCTTGTCCGCCAGCCGGCGATCGTGGAGCTGCCGTGGCGACAGGTTCACCGAAACCTTCAGCTCCTGTCCCAGGGCCTGCACCCACTGCTGTGTCTGGCGGCATGCCTGTTCCAACACCCATTCGCCGATCGGCACGATGAGCCCCGTTTCCTCTGCCAGCGGAATGAACTGTGCCGGAGATACCCGCCCCATGTGCGGGTGGTTCCATCGCAGGAGCGCTTCCATTCCGGTGACACTCATACTGTGCACGTCCACTCGCGGCTGGTAGTGCACCTCGAATTCATTGCGTTCAAGGGCGCGGCGCAGCGAGGTTTCGAGCACCAGCTTGGCGCGTACCTCGTCATGCATCTCCTGCGAGAAGAAGCGGTAGTCATTGCGCCCGGCAGCTTTCGCTCGGTACATCGCGATGTCAGCGTTCTGGAACAGCAGCTTCTTGTCCGTCCCGTCGTGCGGGTACATGCTGATGCCGATCGAAGCGCCGACAAACACCTCCTGCCCGGCCAGTTGGACGGGCGCGGAGACGTCTCGGATGAGCTTTTGCGCCACAAAGGCAGCGGATTCACGGCCGTGTGCACATGGCAACACAATCACAAACTCATCACCGCCGACACGGGCCACGACGTCCATCGGGCGCAGGCGGGAACGCAGGCGTTTCGCCACCACTCGCAGCAACTCATCCCCCGCCTCATGTCCCATCGAGTCGTTGATTTCCTTGAACCGATCAAGGTCGACGAACATCACTGCGATCGGCTCGTCCTTCTCGGCCCCTTCAGCAAGCAAGGCGTCAATCCGGTGCTGCAGCATGGTGCGGTTCGGCAAGCCGGTGAGCGTGTCGTGCGTGGCGAGCCGCTCGAGCTGGCGCTCGGCGAGCTTCCGTTCGGTGATGTTGCTGAGAAATCCAGTCAGCCACAGCGATCGCCCGTGGTCGTCCCGTTCCAGCGTGGCACTCATGAGAATGTGCACGTCGGAGCCGTCACGGTGGCGGATGACCACGTCTTCCAGCTTGATGTTCGTTCTCCCGTTTCGTTCCGTTGGAACCGGCTCGAAATCGATGGGGCAGCGAGGAAAGAGAAAGTCAATGGCACGCCCGACAAGTTCGTCCTTCGCATAGCCGGACATTGCGCACAGGGCCGGATTCACTTCTACGATGCGCAGCTCATGCGAGACCCGCAGATAGCCCTCGGAGGTGCTGTGGATGAGGTTGGAGAAGCGGGCCTCGCTCTGCGCCAGGGCCTCGCGCTCTGCACGCTGCTGCGTGATGTCATGGAAGAATACCGATACGCCGCCCTCCGAGGACGGATAGGCGCGGACCCACAGCCAGTGGCCGTCAATGCAACCTTCGAACTGCACCGCTTCGCCCGTGTCCAGGACATGCTGGTACTTTGCTTCGAAGATGGTGCCTTTCAGTATGGGCAGGATCTCTGCAATGAAGCGCCGCCCCAGCAGGTCGGGCCTTTCGTGCTCGGGCACCCACTGAGCAGCATGGTCGTTGACGAACGTGAACCGCCAGTCGCGGTCGAACGAGAAAAAGGCATCGTCGATGCTCGACAGCAGGCTTTCCAGGCGGGCGTGGGCGTGGGCCAGTTCCTGCTGGATCTGATGCTCGTGTGTCACGTCCCGTCCGGTTGCGTAGACCACGCCCTTCTTCGCATCCCAGCGATAAGACCATGAAAGATGCCGCACTTCGCCAAGCTTTGTCACCCAGCGCCGCAGAACATTGCGTCTGTCGCCCGTTTGCTCACTGCGACTGCGCTCCAATGCCTCATGCGCGGCCTCCAGGTCTTCCGGATGCAGGAGCTCGAAGAAGGACCGGCTCAGCAACTCGGCCTGGCTGTAGCCGGACAGAGCGGTTGCCGCTGGATTCACATTCAAAAACCTGCCCTCGAGATCCAGCATGCACACAATGTCGAACGCGTTGTCGACGAGGTCCTTGTTCTCCTCCGCAAGGTGGCGCAGCCGCTCCTGCAACGTCTCCTCATCCGTGACGTCCCGACTCATGCCGCGAAAGCCCACGAATTCTCCGTTGCGGTACATGGGCAAGGCCGACGATGAGATCTTGCGATGCGAACCGAGGAACGGGGGGCGGGCGGTCCAGATGAGGTCTCGAAAGGGGCGACGCGCCTGTAGGGCTTCGATGAAGCGCCGTGTCCCAGGCTCGACGGGATCCGCGACAAAATCCAAAGCTGTCAGGCCGATCCATCGCTGGGCCGACTCGCCGAGCCAGTTGGCGCCGCCGCCGGCGAAGACCACCCGAAGCTGCTGGTCGCATTCCCAATAGGCGTCCGCCAGCAAGGAAAACAGCGTGCGATAGCGTTCTTCCTGCTCCTGCAGTTGGCGGTGGTTTTCCTTCTCCACTGAAATGTCGCGAGCGATCGCGACAAGTCCGGTGAAGTCGCCGGTGAGAGAATCATGCACAGCCTGGCCGGTGGAGGACAACCAGACGTAGTGGCCTTGCTTGTGCAGGAAACGGAACTGCATGCGGTTGGCGTACGACCTTCCTTTCGCCATCGCCTCAGCCTCGGCTTGCATCATCGCCTGGTCCTCGGGATGCATGAGCTGGAAGCCGTTCTGCCCCAGCAGCTCGTGCCGTTCGTACCCTAGCACCTGCGTCACCGCCGGCGAGACGTAGACATAGTGTCCCTGTGCATCGACATGCAGGATCAAATCACCGCCGTTTTCCGCGAGCAGGCGGTATTGAGCCTCGCTGGCCGCAAGCGAAGCGTGGGACGCCACCGCTGCTGATACGTCGGTGACGGTCCCGGTGTAGCTGGCAAACCGGCCTTCTCGGTCGAAGCAAGCGGCTCCGACGCTCACCACCCAACGCTCGCTTCCGTCGGACCTGACCATTCGATAGCGCAGGTGGTAGTCTTCCAGGGCCTTCGTCGCACGTTCGAGCGTCTGCAACACCTCGCGCAGGTCGTCGGGATGGACAAACTCCCGCCACAGTTCCAGCGAGAAGTCCTGCAACGACGGGAAGTAGCGGCGGGCAGTATGGCTGAGCTGGGTGCAGGCGCCGTATCGATCGAATGACCACACGATGCGCGGCAGGGCATCGACCAAGCTGCGCATTGCGGTGCGAGCTTCGGACGTGATGGACGGAACCGGCCCCGGATCAGTCTCCATGCGCAACTCCACTGCAAGAGAACGACGAGTCCCTCCCGGAGCTGATTGGCAGTCGGCAGGCATACCGGCAGCGCCAGCGAGGAAGGGTGAGGGCAGGCGAAGCTGCCTGCTGGTGCACCAAGGGGCGGGGAGGCGTTGCTCAGCCCGCCTGGAATAACGCGACTCAAGCAAGCCACGTTCCTTTGACTTCAAAGAGGGGAACGCGAGCCCATGGACGGGATTGATTTCAACGACGGCCTCTTCGTGAAGGAAGGAGGCCGGTACAGGGTCGACGGGACCCTTCCCGGCAACCCCGCTGCCGTAGTACTGCTGTACCTTAGGCCGGAAGCTTTGCGTCCCAGGCTTTCGCAGGGTTTGCCTCTAAAACGGCCGAAGGATTACCAACTTTGGTCTTGTCGAGCTGCGCCTAGTGAATCGCCGGACGCGTTCCGGGCCTATTGACTTAACTGCCGCCTCGACCCTCTGGTTCGTTGCCGCGGCTCGAGCAAATTTGTCCTGCTTGCCAGCGGCGTAGCGACCGGAACGACGCCGTCCACCCCTGACGTTTCCCAGACGCGACCGCCGAGGCCGCGCTGACCATCCATCCCGGCGCTTGCACGGACGGCACAGCCGTCCGGACTCGCTGGCGGTGGTTGTCGGCACCTTGGAACACCCGCATCGGGGCAGGCGTGCGTGGATCGTCGTTGCAGCGATTTCCTGCGAGCCGAGCGGCAATAAGTGGCACCGTCGCCGGTGCGGTTGCCGCCCCCGCTCGACACCGAACCTACGGCGTGATACTGTATGTTCATACAGTGTTGAGCCGATCATGCACCCCGTTCCCGAATGGCCTGAGGAGCCCGCCTCCTCGCCAGGCCCTGTCTCCGCCGCTCCCGTCGCACCCGGCGAACTGCCGCGCAACGTGGCAGCAGCGCTGTGGCGGGGCAGCGAGCTGGGAACGCCGGTCAGCGTCGTGGTGCGCTCCGGCTGGGACACGCTCGACCACGAGCTGCCGGGTGGTGGCTGGCCCTGCCATTCGCTGACCGAAGTGCTGCAGCCGCAGCCTTCCGTCTGCGAATGGCGCTTGCTCGGTCCGGCGCTGCGGCGCATTGTCGACGCCGGCCAGACCATCGTGGTCGTCGGCCCGCCCAAGCACCCCCACCTTCCTGGTTTGCGCCACGAAGGCATCGACGACCGTCACCTGGTCTGGGTGCAGGCCGACAGCCCTGCGCACAGGCTGTGGAGCACCGAACAACTGGTCAAGTCCAACGCCTGCGGCGCGCTGCTGTCGTGGCTGCCGCAAGCCCGGCCCGAGCAACTGAGGCGGCTGCAAGTCTGCGCCCAGGCGTGCGACGGCCCGGTGGTGCTGTTCCGCCCACACACCGTGCAGCACGAGGCCTCGCCCGCGCCGCTGCGCCTGCTGCTCGGCTATGACCTCGACTGGGAGCTCACCGTGCAGGTGCTCAAGCGCAAGGGCGCGCGGCATGAAGGCGAGATCCGTCTGCCCTCGATCCCCGGAGGACTCGACGCTGTACTGACCTCTCGGATGAGAACTCCGAGCCGATGGATCCGTGACCGTGAGGTGGCTGCTGATGTTGTACTGGGCAGCACTACTCCCCGACCCGCCGTGCGACGACGCGTCCACTCCTGAGACCCTGCGAGGTCTGGCGACCTGGGCCCTGCAATTCACCCCCCGTGTTGCCATCGTCGATGCGGCGGTCGTGATGGAAGTTCACGCCAGCCTGCGCCTGTTCGGCGGCAAGCGCGCGTTGCGCGAGCGCGTGCGCGACGAAGCCGCCGAACTGGGGGTGGGGCAGGTGAGCTCGGCGTCGACCAGCCTGGCCGCGTTGGCCTTCGCTCGCGCCGGCGTCGACAACGGTTTTGCGCGCCCGCTACAGGAAGGCCTGGACCGCCTGCCGATGGAAGTGCTCTCCGCCGTCGAGCCACACCGTGACACGCTCGCGCGACTTGGCTGCAAGACGCTGGGTGACATCCGCAAGCTGCCGCGCGGCGGTGTCAGCCGGCGCTTCGACAAAAAGCTGCTGACGGCCCTGGACCAGGCGTATGGCCTGCGCCCCGAGGGCCTTCAATGGGAAGTGCTGCCTGAAACCTTCAAGACCCGGCTCGAGCTCATGTCGCGCGTCGAGTTGGCCCCGGCGCTGATGTGCGGCGCCCGCCGCCTGCTGCTGCAGATGTGCGGCTGGCTTGCGGCACGCCACTGCGGCGCGTCCGCCTTCACGTTGCGGTGGGCGCACGATGCGATGCGTGCCAGGTCGGCCGGTGACGGCGGCGAGCTGACCGTCCGCACCGGCGAGCCGACGAGGAACGTCGAGCACCTGTCGCGGCTGCTCAACGAGCACCTTGCCAAGACCGAGTTGCTGGCGCCGGTCGGCGACCTCGAACTCGAAGCCATCGAGGTTCGCTCGCTCGAACCCGCCAGCGCCTCGCTGTTGCCCGACACATTGCAGCAGGGCGAATCGTTGCGCGAGGTGTTGGAGCGTATCGCCGCGCGCCTGGGACCCGAGCGGGTGCTGCGGCCGGTGCTGACCGAAGACCATCGCCTGGAGTGGATGCAGTTCTGGCAGCCGGCGTCCGGGAAGCCGCCGCGCGAGCGTGCTGCGAGCGACGGCATGCCCCAGCCCACCTGGGTGCTGCCGCAGCCGCTGAAGCTTGCGACACAAGACCACCGCCCGATGTACCAGGGCGTACTGCACCTGATCGCCGGTCCGCATCGGGTCGAAGGCGGCTGGTGGCATCGCATCGACACGGCCGACGGCGCCGACACCGCCCATGTGCAGCGCGACTACTTCGTCGCGCTGAGCGAGCACGCCGGGGTGCTGTGGGTGTTTCAGGAGCGTCTGGCCAACGACCACACCGCGTGGTACCTGCACGGCGTGTTCGCGTAAGGAAGGCACCATGTCGGCCGTCCTGCCCACGTACGCCGAGCTGCGCTGCGTCACCAACTTCTCCTTCCTGAAGGGCGCCAGCCGCCCGGAGGAACTGGTCGAGCGCGCGAAGCAGCTCGGCTACACCGCGCTGGCGATCACCGACGAGTGCTCGATGGCCGGCGTCGTGCGGGCCCATGTCGCGGCCAAAGAGCAGCAACTGCCGCTGCTGATCGGCTCGCAGTTCCGCGTCGACGACGCCCCGTTCACGCTGGTCGCGATCGCCCGGAACCTGAACGGCTACGGCAACCTGTGCGAGTTCATCACCAAGCTGCGGCGTGCCTCGGAGAAGGGCGCGTATCACCTCAGCCTGGCCCAGATCACCCCACCGGAGCTCGACGACTGCCTGATCCTGGTGGCGCCGCACCGCGGCACGCCGCTGGATCACTTGGTCAAGTTGGCCCGCTGGATGTTGAGTGGCTACAGCGGGCGCTGCTGGCTGGCAGTCGAACTGCTGCGCCAGCTCGACGACGAGATCTGGCTGTCGCGGCTGCGCGAGGTCAGCGAGCTCACCGCCATCCCGCTGGTCGCCACCGGCGACGTGCACATGCACGTGCGATCACGCAAGGCCCTGCAGGACGTGATGACCGCCACGCGGATCGGCAAGCCGCTGACAGAATGCGGGCTGGCCCTGCAACGCAATGCCGAGCGGCACCTGCGCACGAGACTGCGGCTTTCGATGACCTATCCGGCCGAGCTGCTGGCCGAGACGGTGCGCATCGCCGGGCTGTGCGAATTCAGCCTCGACGAGCTGCGCTACCAATACCCGTCCGAGGTGGTGCCCGATGGCGAGACGCCGTCGTCCTACCTGCGCCGGCTGACCTACGAAGGCGCCGGCCGGCGCTGGCCGGACGGCATGCCGGCCAAGGTGCAGGTGCAGATCGAGCATGAACTCGACCTGATCGCCGAGCTGCACTACGAGCACTACTTCCTGACCGTGGCCGACATCGTCAACTTCGCGCGCTCGCAGCACATCCTCTGCCAGGGCCGTGGCAGCGCGGCCAACTCGGTGGTCTGCTACTGCCTGGGCGTGACCGAGGTTGACCCGGCGCGCATGAGCGTGCTGTTCGAGCGTTTCATCAGCAAGGAGCGCAACGAGCCGCCGGACATCGACGTCGACTTCGAGCACGAGCGGCGTGAGGAGGTGATCCAGTACCTGTACAACAAGTACGGCCGTGACCGGGCGGCACTGACGGCGACCGTGATCTCCTACCGTCCGAAGAGCGCGATCCGCGATGTCGGCAAGGCGCTCGGGTTCGATGCGGAGACGGTCGACCGGCTCGCGAAGGGCCATATGTGGTTCGATGGCCGCAAGGTCATGCCCGAGCGGCTGCAGGAGGCGGGCTTGTCGGTCGACGACCTGGCGGTGAAGCAGCTGCTGCGGCTCACCGACCAGCTGATCGGTTTTCCGCGCCACCTGTCGCAGCATGTCGGCGGGTTCGTGCTGACCAAGGGGCCGCTGAAGCGCATGGTGCCGATCGAGAACGCGGCGATGGAAGACCGCACCGTGATCGAGTGGGACAAGGATGATCTCGATGCGCTCGGCCTGCTGAAGGTCGACGTGCTGGCGCTCGGCATGCTGACCGCGATCCGCAAGTCGCTGGAGTTCGTCGGCCGGCGCAAGGGCTACCGCTTTGAGATGCAGGACATCCCATCCGAGGACCGCACGACCTACGACATGATTTGCAAGGCCGACACGGTCGGTGTGTTCCAGATCGAGTCGCGCGCCCAGCAGGGCATGCTGCCGCGCATGCGGCCGCGCCGCTTCTATGACTTGGTCATCGAGGTCGCCATCGTGCGGCCGGGCCCCATCCAGGGCGGCATGGTGCATCCCTACCTGAACCGGCGCCAGGGTCGGGAGCCGGTGAGCTACCCGAGCGAAGCGCTCAAGGAAGCGCTGGGGCGCACGCTGGGCGTGCCGGTGTTCCAGGAGCAGGTGATGCAGATCGCGATCCTGGCCGCCGGCTTCACGCCTGGCGAGGCCGATGGCCTGCGGCGCTCAATGGCGGCGTGGAAGCGCAAGGGCGGGCTGGACAAGTACTACACCAAGATTGTCGACGGCATGACCTCGCGCGGCTACGCAAAGGAATTCGCCGAGCAGATCTTCCAGCAGATCCATGGCTTCTCGGAATACGGCTTTCCCGAGAGCCACGCGGCGAGTTTTGCGCTGCTGGTCTATGCGTCTTGCTGGATCAAGTGCCACCACCCGGCGGAGTTTCTAGCGGCGATGCTCAACAGCCAGCCGCTTGGCTTCTACACGCCCAGCCAGCTGGTGCAAGACGCCAAGCGACATGGGGTCGAGGTGCGCCCGGTCGACGTGATGGCAAGTGACTGGGACTGCACTTTGGAGGGGCTCCCGCATCCGCCGGCGGTGCGGCTCGGCCTGCGCCAGATCAGCGGCTTGCGGCAGGACGCGGCGCAGCGCATCGTCGACGCCAGGCGGAAGGCGCCGTTTGAGAGCGCCGAGGACCTGGCGCGTCGCGCCGGGTTGGAGCAGCACGAGATGACCCGGCTGGCCGGCGGCGATGCGCTGATGAGCCTCGCCGGGCACCGGCGCCAGCAGGTGTGGGAGGCGACGGCGCTGCGCTCGACGCCGAAGCTGTTGCGCGATGCGCCGGTCAACGAGGACTCCTTGGAGCTGGCCCAGGCGCCCGAGGGCGAGGAGATCGTCTGGGACTATGCGTCGACCGGGCTGACCTTGCGGAGGCATCCGCTGGCGCTGCTGCGACCTCTGTTGCGCCAGCGCCGGTTGATGTCCGCGCAGGAACTGCAGGACCTGCCCAACGGGCGGCTGGTGCGTGCGTGCGGCATCGTCACGCTGCGCCAGCAGCCGGACACAGCCAACGGCACGATCTTCGTGTCGCTCGAGGATGAAACCGGCACGGTGCAGGTCATCTGCTGGAAGCGTATCCGCGAGCGGCAGCGTGCGGCGCTATTGCAATCCCGACTGCTCGCCGTGTACGGCGCCTGGCAAAGCGAAGGGGAGGTGCGCAACCTGATTGCCGGACGACTGGAGGACCTGACGCCGTTGCTGGGAAGGCTCAACACCGAGAGCCGGGATTTTCATTGAGCGGGAGGGGCTTCGAAAGCTCGAATGCCGGGCTGCCGTGCCCTGCACCGCCGTGCATCCTGTGGTTCTGACCTGCCGTTCGAAGACACGCAACTGATTGCACCTAAAGCACCGGATCGCAGATCACGGCGACGCGACATGTTCAAGGCGTTGCGGCTTCGAGGTCGAGTGCAGGCACGGCTATGCGGGAAGCGGGACTCCGCCCCGGCGTGCGCTATCCCTGCTTTCGCTGATGACGCTTCGCGCGAAGCGCGATGAACGCCAGACCAACGGCCAGCAACGCGACCGTCTCCGGTTCGGGGACCGGCGTCAACAGCAATGCCCCGCGCTCGCCAGTCAACCGGCTGAAGCCTTCGGCGGCGATGTATCTGCTGTTGTTGATGGCCGCCACGCGGTCCACCACCCATTCGGCCGGCAGGCGTCCCAACAAATCAATCATCTGTCCATCGCTATAGAAAGAGGTGCGGAAGGTCCCGTCCGCACGCATCGATGTGCCGATGATGTCGGCTTTGTCGTTCATCGCCCTGACGACGCTGCGGCTGCACCGAGCGTGCCAAGATCTTGCATAGCGCCGTCGACATACAAGAACCCGGAGCAGACGCCCAGGCTGGCGGGCAGGCGGCCTGTGCACGGAAATTGGTTCGAGGCCTCTGGGGACCGCGTCTTTTCCTGTGCGACAAGGCCCCCCGGAAAGTGTCAACTCGGGATCGGCTTCAGCCGGAACGCAAAAGACGAGCGGAGACAAAAAAAGCCCCGTCTGGCGGAGCTTGCAGAGGAAAGTGAATTTCCCGGGATCCCACTGAATCGGCATCTGGCGGAGAGAGCGGGATTCGAACCCGCGGTGGGCTATTAACCCACACACGCTTTCCAGGCGTGCGACTTAAACCACTCATCCATCTCTCCGGAATTCCGGTATCCGGGGGCGGCGCCAGCCCATGGCAGGCCGGCGCAGCGAAGCCGCACATTCTAACAACAATTCAGCGCGGCGAGACGGGCGGCGTGCTCTTCATCAGCGTCATCGCAGTACCGATCAGTGCGGACACTTCCGTCATGTTGCCCGGCACGATCATCGTGTTGTTCTTCTGCGCCAGCTGCGAATAGGCTTCGACCGCCTTCTCGGCCACCTTCAGGTTGACGGCGTCGGCGCCGCCCGGCTCGCGGATCGCCGCCGCGATGCGGCGGATGGCCTCGGCCGATGCAGTGGCCACGGCCATGATGGCGGCGGCTTCGCCCTGGGCACGGTTGATGTCGGCCTGCTTCTCGCCTTCGGACTTGGCGATGAACGACTCGCGCTCGCCGGTGGCGATGTTGATCTGCTCCTGCTTGCGGCCTTCCGAGGCGGCGATCAGTGCGCGCTTCTCGCGCTCGGCCGTGATCTGCTGCTGCATCGCGCGCAGGATTTCGTTCGGCGGGGTCAGGTCCTTGATCTCGTAGCGCAACACCTTCACGCCCCAGTTCAGCGCGGCCTCGTCGAGGGCGTTGACGACGGCGGCGTTGATCGCATCGCGCTCCTCGAAGGTCTTGTCGAGCTCCATCTTGCCGATCACCGAGCGCAGCGTGGTCTGCGCCAGCTGCGTGATGGCGACGATGTAGTTCGACGAGCCGTAGCTGGCGCGCATCGGGTCGGTGACCTGGAAGTACAGGATGCCGTCGACCGTGAGCTGGGTGTTGTCCTTCGTGATGCAGACCTGGCTCGGCACGTCGAGCGGGATTTCCTTCAGCGAGTGCTTGTAGGCGACCCGGTCGACGAAGGGCACCAGGATGTTGAGCCCCGGCGTAAGCGTGCCGTGGTAGCGGCCCAGGCGCTCGACCACGAGGGCGTGCTGCTGCGGCACGACCTTGAGCGAGCGGACGATGAATATGATGGCGATGACGAGCAGGACGAGCGCGACGATTTCCATGAGCCTCTCCTATGGGGCGTTTTCAGTGGGTATGACGTTCGATGATCAGGAAGTTGCCTTCGACGGCGCGGATGACGTATTCACCGGGTTGCGGCTCGTCGGCGCCGGCATAGCGCACCGTCCAGGTCGCACCCCGGTAGGGCACGCGCGCGGTGCGGTCGCTGTTCCATTGCGTGACGGTCACGTGGCTGCCGATGTCGAGGTTGACGTCCCGGTTGGTGGCCGCCGGAAGTGCGGGCGGGTGCTGCTTGCGCCGCACGCGCCAGGCGGCGACGGCGCCGCCGCCGATCACGGCGGCCGCGACGAGCTGCATTGCGAAGCCCAGCCCGGCGTGCGCCGCCAGGGCCCCGCCCGCCAGCCCGAGCGCCAGCATCAGCAGGTAAAAGGTGCCGCTGGCCAGCTCGGCCGCGACGGCGATGCCGGCCAGAACCCACCACCAGGTGGAGGCATTGAAATCCATCTTCCCTCCTTGCGTTTTCGACCCCGGCGGCAGTGTACGCCGGGCTCGCCCGCCGCTTGCATCAGGTTTGCCCGGACTGGGAGCCGATGCCTGCTGTTGCGCTGTTGTTGTTTAGGGCTCAGGGTCATCACACGGCGAACCGCAAGGCTCTACACTTCGCGGTTCGCTGCTTTACCTGCCTTCTCAGAAAGGCTACCCATGATGCGCTTCCGCTTTCCCATCGTGATCATCGACGAGGACTTCCGCTCGGAAAACGCCTCGGGCCTCGGTATTCGGGCTCTCGCCGAAGCGATCGAGAAAGAGGGCTTCGAGGTGCTGGGCGTTACGAGCTACGGCAACCTGTCGCAGTTCGCACAGCAGCAAAGCCGCGCCAGCGCCTTCATTCTGTCGATCGACGACGAGGAGTTCGGCGCCGGCTCGAAGGAGGAAGTCGACGCGGCGCTGAAGAACCTGCGCGCCTTCGTCGGCGAGATCCGCTTCAAGAACGCCGAGATCCCGATCTACCTGTACGGCGAGACGCGCACGTCCGAGCACATCCCCAACGACGTGCTGAAAGAGCTGCACGGCTTCATCCACATGTTCGAGGACACGCCGGAGTTCGTCGCGCGCCACATCATCCGTGAAGCGCGCAGCTACCTCGATTCCCTGGCGCCGCCGTTCTTCCGGGCGCTGGTTCACTACGCGCAGGACGGCTCGTACTCTTGGCACTGCCCGGGGCACTCCGGCGGCGTGGCCTTCCTGAAGAGCCCGATCGGCCAAATGTTTCACCAGTTCTTCGGCGAGAACATGCTGCGCGCCGACGTGTGCAACGCGGTCGAAGAACTCGGCCAGCTGCTCGACCACACCGGCCCGGTCGCGGCTTCGGAGCGCAACGCGGCACGCATCTTCAACGCCGACCACTGCTTTTTCGTCACCAACGGCACGTCCACGTCCAACAAGATGGTGTGGCACCACACGGTGGCACCGGGCGACGTGGTGGTGGTCGACCGCAACTGCCACAAGTCCAACCTGCACGCCATCATCATGACGGGCGCAGTGCCGGTGTTCCTGACTCCCACGCGCAATCACTACGGCATCATCGGCCCGATCCCGCAAAGCGAGTTCTCCCGCGAAGCGATCGAGAAGAAGATCGCCGCGAACCCGTTGCTGCAGGGCGTGGACCCGAAGAAGGTCAAGCCGCGCATCCTGACGCTGACGCAGAGCACCTACGACGGCGTGCTCTACAACACCGAGACCATCAAGTCGATGCTGGACGGCTACATCGACACGCTGCATTTCGACGAGGCCTGGCTGCCGCACGCGGCATTCCACCCGTACTACAACGGCATGCACGCAATGGGCAAGGGCAAGGCCAAGGCGCGCGAATCGCTGGTGTTCTCGACGCAGTCGACGCACAAGCTGCTGGCGGGCCTGAGCCAGGCGTCGCAGATCCTGGTGCAGGACTCGCAGAATCGCAGGCTCGACCGGCACCTCTTCAACGAGGCCTACCTGATGCACACCTCGACGTCGCCGCAGTACGCGATCATCGCGTCGTGCGACGTCGCCGCAGCGATGATGGAGGCGCCCGGCGGCACCGCGCTGGTGGAAGAAAGCATCGCCGAGGCGCTGGACTTCCGCCGCGCGATGCGCAAGGTCGAAAAAGAGTTCGGCAAGGACTGGTGGTTCAAGGTCTGGGGGCCGGAAAAGCTGGCAGCCGCCGGGATCGGCGAGCGCGACGACTGGATCATCAAGGGCGACGCCAAATGGCACGGCTTCGGCAAGCTGGCCGAAGGCTTCAACATGCTGGACCCGATCAAGTCCACCGTCGTGACGCCGGGCCTGGACCTCAACGGCAAGTTCGCCAAGACCGGCATCCCGGCCAGCATCGTCACCAAGTACCTGGCGGAGCATGGCGTGGTGGTCGAAAAGACCGGCCTGTACTCGTTCTTCATCATGTTCACCATCGGCATCACCAAGGGCCGCTGGAACACGCTGCTGACGGCGCTGCAGCAGTTCAAGGACGACTACGACAAGAACCAGCCGATGTGGCGCATCCTGCCGGAATTCTGCGCGCAGCACCCGCGCTACGAGGGCATGGGCCTGCGCGACCTGTGCCAGAGCATTCACGAGATGTACGCGAAGGGCGACATCGCCCGGCTGACGACCGACATGTACTTGTCCGACCTGCAGCCGGCGATGAAGCCGAGCGATGCCTATGCACGCATCGCCCACCGCGAGACCGACCGGGTCGAGATCGACCTGCTCGAGGGCCGGGTGACCACTTCGCTGTTGACGCCGTACCCGCCGGGCATCCCGTTGCTGATTCCCGGCGAGCGCTTCAACAAGAAGATCGTCGACTACCTGCGCTTCGCGCGCGAGTTCAACCGCAAGTTCCCGGGCTTCGACACCGACGTGCACGGGCTGGTGCAGGAGGTCGACGAGGCCGGCAACGCGACGTACTTCGTCGATTGCGTGCGTCAGACTTGAGACGGCGGCGGGTGCTGCCCGCCACGCAATCGGAAGGACGACCGATGGACGCCAGCCCATCGGTCGTTCGTCATGCGGGCCGCATAGCCTATGCGACGTGCGAGATCATGACCCCCGGTGCCGGAGGCGCCCCCGGTTCGTTGGCCAGCCGCGGGATGTTGGCGCCCGGGTCGCGGCGCACGGCGACACCGACCGAGATCATGTCGACCACCAGCAGATGCAGGATGCGCGAGATCATCGAGATGAAGGTCGAGCTGTCCTCGCCATGATCCACCGAGATGCACACCGTGGCTTTCCGTGCCAGCGGCGATTTGCTCGACGTGACGGCGATGACGGCGGCGCCTCGGTCGTGCGCGAGCGTGGCGGCCCGCACCAGCTCGGGTGACTGGCCCGAGCTGGAAATGAACACCGCCACGTCCTGCGGTCCGAGCAACTCGGCCGCCATGGTCTGCATCGACGCATCGGTGTGCGCGACCGACGGGATCCGGAAGCGGAACAGTTTGTGCTGCGCATCCAGCGCCACCACCGACGAGTTGCCCATCGCGTAGAACTCCACGCGCTTGGCTTCGCGCAGGATCTCGATCGCGCGGTCCACGGCATCGACGTTGAGCGATTCCCGGAACTGCACGATGGCCGAGATGGTGTTGTCGAGCACCTTGGCGCACAGGTCGGGCGTGGCGTCCTGCCGGCGCACCTGCGTGCGCTGCACCGGGATGTTGCCGGTCAGCCCCGACGCCAGCTTGAGCTTGAAGTCGGCCAGGCCCTGAAAACCCAGCGAGCGGCAGAAGCGGATCACCGTCGGCTGGCTCACTTCGGCCATCTGCGCGATCACGGCGATCGCGTCGTTCAGCACGGTGCGCGGGTTCTCCAGCACGAAGTCGGCCACGCGGCGCTCGGCCGGCGACAGGCTGTTGCGGGCGTTGCGAACGCGCTCCATCAACGGGTTGCCGCCCTCGTGCGCCGGCACGTGCTCGGCCAGCAGCAGCGACACGCCGTGGAAGGTGGGGTTCTCGGCCGTCAGCACGTAGGTCGGGATGCGCGACACGTAGCCTGAAAAACGGCCCTTGGCCTCGAAGCGCTCCCGGAAGCCCGAGGCGAGAAAGAGGCTCGACAGCCGCGGCACGATGCCGCCGCCGATGTAGATGCCGCCGGTGGCCCCGAGCGTCAGCGCGAGGTTGGATGCCACGGTGCCCAGCATGTTGCAGAAGCACTCCACGGCCTCGACGCACCACGGGCACAGCTTCTGGATCGCACGCTGCACGATATCGGCCGTCGGCAGATGGGGCGGCGCGTCGGTCCGGCCCTCGGTCAGCGCCTGGTAGACGATCTCCAGCCCGGGGCCGGAGACGAGGCGTTCGGCCGAAACGTGCGGCAAGGATTTCCACGCATAGGTCAGCACCTTCAGCTCGCGCTCGTCGACCGGCGAGAAGCTGACATGGCCGCCTTCGGTGGCCAGCGTGGTCCAGCGGTCGCCGGTGGGCACCAGGCCCGACACGCCCAGGCCGGTGCCGGGGCCGAGCAGTCCGATCACGCCGTTGGCCTGGGCTTCGCCGCCGCCGACCTGCTCGCGCCCCTCGGGGCCGACGCGGGGCAGCGACATCGCCAGCGCGGTGAAGTTGTTGACCACCAGCAGCGTTGCCACGCCCAGCTGCTTCTGCGCGTTCTCGATCGAGAAGGCCCAATCGCGGTTGGTCATGCGCACCCAGTCGCCCTCGATCGGGTTGGCGATGGCCACCGCTGCGTGCTTCGGGCGCAGCCCGGGCAACGAGTCGAGGTAGGCCTGCATCACCGCGATGAAGCCGGGGTAGTCGGCGCATGGCAGCACCGCGACATGGTCGAAGCGGCCCGGTACCTGCTCGAGGCAGAAACGGGCGTAGGTGGCGCCGATGTCGGCCAGCAGGCGCGGCTCGGGGTAAGGGGAAGTGAAGCTGCCCATCTCAGGCTCCGCCGGGACGCTGGGCAGCGAACTGGAGGTGGCGGATACGGACGAACTCGACAGATGCAGTACGGGCATGGAAAGTGCTCCAGCCGCACACTGTAACCAAGTTCCAGGTCCACTCCATCGTCGACTTCACGATCGGTTCACCTTGTCGCGGCAGCAGCGCGCTCCAGCAACACCACGCGCTGTGCCTGCAGCTTCACGCGGCCGCCTTCGACGACCGCTTCGCGGCCGCTGTAGGCGTCTCGCAGCGTCTCGCCGTCGCGAAACACCTTACCGACGGGCAGCTGCACATCGCCGCTCGCGCCGAGCGCGACAACGACGCGATCGCCGGTGAGCGCATCGACGCGGCTGAAGACATAAGGTGCTTCGCCCAGGCGTTCATGCACGCCGCGTGCCACCGCCACGTGGCGTGAGCGGAACGACCCCAGCTTGCGCCAGTGCTCGAGCAGCGCGGCGTCCGGGCTCGACCAGTTCATGTCGGAACGGGTGGCCTGCTGCGGGTCGCTGCGCGGCACCGGCCCGGGCGGCCGCGCCGTCTCGTCGCCGTAGTAGATCTGCACGCCGCCCGGCGTCAGCATCAACGCCGTGCCGGCTTCGAACAGGCGTTTGCGGTCGAACAGCTCGGTGTCATGCGAGGAGATGTAGGCGAGGTTGCTGAAACCGGGCCGCCCGGCATAGACACGCGAATAGGCAGCGAACAGCGGCTCGGGCTGGCCGAACTGCCGGCCGCGCTGCTGAAAGTCGAAGTCGAGCAAGGCGTCGAAGCCGGCGTCGTGCAGCGGCCCGCGCACGGGCCCGTGGCCCCAGTATTCGCCGACCATCCAGAACGGTGCGTCGTCGATCTTTTTCGTCGGGTGCCTGGCCTTCCATTCGGCGAGTGCCTTGACCGCCTCCTGCTTCAACTGGGCCCATGCCTGCGGCTCGACATGCTTGACGGTGTCTGCACGGAAGCCGTCGATGCCGTATTCGCGCACCCAGTCGGTGAGCCATGCGACCAGGTAGCCGCGCACGGTGGTGTCGGGCAGGTCGACCGCGCGGGTGTCCGGCTTGTCGCGCAGGAACCTGGGCAGCTTCACGAAGGCCGTGCTCTCGGTACGGAAGTCGGGCAGATAGGCGAGCTGCATCGTGCGGTCGTCGCGGCCGCCGTCGATGTAGCCGGGCAGCCCCGCGCGCACCCAGTCGCGGCCCCACCAGTCGCCGAAGTTGAAGTTGTTGTAGTCGATGTAGCCGTGATAGTCGCGCAGGCTTGCCTTCTCGGCACCCGGCCACAGCACCTTGAGGTTCAGGTCCTTCGCGGTCTGGATGTCGAGGTAGCCCGGGTGGTTCATCACCACGTCGAACAGCACGCGGATGCCCTGCGCGTGGGCGGTGTCGACCATCTCGCGCAGTTCCTCGGGCGTGCCCATGTTCTTGTCGAGCACGGTGTAGTCCAACGCGTAGTAGCCGTGGTAGGAGTAGTGCTTGAACGCCTTGTCGCCGCCGACCACCCAACCATGGATCTGTTCGTAGGGGGCCGTGATCCACAGCGCATTGACGCCGAGCTGCTTGAACCAGCCTTCCTTGAGCTTCAGCGTCAGGCCCTTGAGGTCGCCGCCATGAAAAGTGCCGATCTCCTTCTCGCCATCCTTCTGCCGGCCGTACGCGAAGTCGTTGGCGGGATTGCCGTTGTGGAAGCGGTCGGTGATGACGAAATAGACGATGGGGTTGTCGGCGAAGCTGCCGCTCGCGGCGGGCGGGCCGGCGGGCACCGCTGCAGCGGCTGGCTGGGCAACGGGCGCCGATGCCGGCGGAGCGCTCGAACAGGCGGCGAGGAGGGCGGCGACGAGCAGCGGCAGGGCTGCATGCCGGCGGGTCGGGGCGGGCTGGTTCATCCGGATCTGCACGGTTCGGTGGATGCGGCCGGGGCGTATGCGCGGCCGCGTCAACGGCGCGCACCGGGCGCGCCGTCACGGGGGCAAGGACTACTTGCAGGGCTTTTCTTCGCGTGCCTTCTTGGCGTCCGCCAGCGAGGTGTAGATCTTGCGGTCCCCGTTGTTGACCCAGATCTCCTTCGTGGCATTGCCGTCGAAGGCCATGTCGCGGCCGCCCTGGTCCTTGGTGTCGCCCTTGTGGATGATGTAGTTGACACGGCCCTTGATGTAATCGTCGAGTCGGGTGTGCCAGTACACGCCGAAGTCGTCCTGGCCGGCAGGCATCATCGGCTTCTGCCATTCGACGCCGGGCAGCGGCACGCCGCCGTCCTTCCACAGGTGCAGGCCCCAGCCGTCGTAGTTGCTGTCGCAGCGGTTGTAGTGGATCGTCGCCGATCCGGCCGGCGGTGCGGAAGATTGCGCCAGCGCAACACCGGACGCGCCGATGCACAGCAGCGCGGCGACGAGGGTGCGGGGGTGGCTTGCACGGGTCAGCATGGTCAGTCTCCTCTTTCGGGGTGCGGTTGGGGAACCTCGGGTATGGGGGGAAGGGCGGCGCCTCATCCTTTCAAGCCACCGGCAGTGAGGCCGGAGACCATCCACTTCTGGGCCAGGATGAACACGGCGGTGATCGGCAGGCCGGAGAGAATGGCCGCGGCCGCGAAGTCGCCCCACAGGTAGCGCTGCTCGTAGAGGAACAGGCGTGAGCCCACTGCCAGCGTGAGCTGGCGCTCCTGGTTGAGCAGCACCGAGGCGACCGGGTATTCGATGATGGCGCCGATGAAGGCCAGCAGGAACACGACCAGCAGGATGGGCACCGCCATCGGCAGCAGCACCAGGTAGAACGCCTGCCACGGCGATGCGCCGTCGACCTTGGCGGCCTCCTCGATCTCGGCCGGGATGGTGTCGAAATAGCCCTTGATGGTCCACACGTGCATGCCGATGCCGCCGGCATACGCCAGCAGCAAAGAGGCGTGGCTGTCGATGCCGAACATCGGAAACACGTTGCCGACGCGGTCGAAGATCGCGTAGATGGCCACCAGCGCCAGCACTGCCGGGAACATCTGGATCAGCATCAGCGCCGACAGCGCTTCCGACTTGCCGCGAAAGCGCATGCGTGCGAAGGCATAGGCAGCGGTGGTCGACAGCAGCAGGATCATCACTGCCGTCATCGTCGCCACCTTGACCGAATTCCACAGCCACAGCAGCACCGGGAAGGGCGGCTCGACGATGCGCCCGTCCGGCCCTTCATAAGAAAAGCCGAGCGCCAGCTTCCAGTGCTCCAGGCTGATCTGGTCCGGGATCAGGCTGCCGGCCGCGAAGTTGCCGGGCCGCAACGAGATCGACAGGATCATCAGGAACGGGAAGATGACCACGCACACCAGCGCGATCAGGAAGGCGTGCGCGGCGACGACGCGCCAGCGGTGGGACTTGTCGAGAACGATGGCCATGTGTTTGCTCCGCAGCCCGCCGCTTCAGCGAGCCTCTTCCTTGGTGACGCGCGCGGCGCGCAGGTTGATCCAGGACAGCAGCGCCACCATCGCGAAGACCACCGTCGAGATGGCGGCGGCCAGGCCGAAGTTCTGCCCCGAGTCCTCGAACGCGATGCGGTAGGTGTAGGACACCAGGATGTCGGTCGTGCCGGCCGGCACGCTGGTGTCGAGGAAGTCCGGCCGTCCGTTGGTCAGCAGGCTGATCAGCACGAAGTTGTTGAAGTTGAACGCGAAGGCGGCGATCAGCAGCGGCGTCAGCGGCTTGAGTACCAGCGGCATCGTGATGCGGAAGAAGTTCGTCAACGGCCCGGCTCCGGCCACCGCGGATGCCTCGTACAAGTCCGAGGGAATCGCCTTGATGAGCCCCATGCAGACGACCATCATGTACGGATAGCCGAGCCAGGTGTTGACGATCAGGATCATCGCCTTCGCCAGGAAGGGATCGGAGAACCATGCCGGCTTGACGCCGAACAGCGCGTCGAGGATCAGATTGATCTCGCCGAAGTTGTTGTTGAACAGCCCCTTGAACACCAGGATCGAGATGAAGCCCGGCACGGCGTACGGCAGGAACAGCAGCGTCTGATAGACGTTTTTGTAACGCAGCGCTTCCCAGCTCATCAGCACGGCCAGCAGCATGCCCAGCGAGGCCGCGAACACCACCGTGAGCCCGGCGAAGACGACGGTCCACGCGAAGATGCGCAGGAAGGGCTGGCGAAAGGCCTCGTCGGTGAACACGCGCTTGAAGTGGCCCAGCCCGATGTTGATCTGGAAGCCTGGCGGCACCGCCTCGCCGCCGGGGCGCTCGTAGAAGCCCGTCTCGAAATTCGGCGTCAACACCTCGCCGGTCTGCTGGTTGACGAGACGCTTGCGGTCGTCCTGCTGGTAGAGCTTTTGCACCGGGCCGAACTGTCGCAGGCCGGTCATGCGCACGCTGGCGCCATCCGGCAACTCGATGGTCAAGGTCTTCAGCGCAGGCTGCAGGCGAATGAGCTCGCGAAGCTGCACCGGCTCGCCGGGCGTGTCTTCGCCGGTGGATACCGCTCGGGCTTCGACGGTCCGGGCGGCGGGCTTGCCGAGGTCGAGCACGGGCGTTGCGTACACACGCTCGCCTTCGGATTCCTGCAGTCGTGCGCGGTAGTCGTTACCGTCGGCCAGGAGCGTGAATGCGTAGCTGCTGCCCTCGGCCTGGTAGGTCTCGTCGAGGAAGTAGGCCGTGGCGCGCTCGAACTTCAGCAAGTTGCGAGTGCTGTAGTTGGTGAAGCCGATCGAGACGGTGTAGAGGATCGGGAAGACGACGAAGATGACTACGCCGGCCACGCCGGGGAACAGATAGCGCCACGCATACACCCTGGGTGACGTGTAGACCCAGCCGGCCAGCGCGAGCACGAGCAGGATGGTGCCGGCGAGCAGCCATTCGCCGGCCGCATACACCACGGTCACGAAGTACAAGGACACCAGGACCAGCGCCACACCGGCTGCCGGGCCCAGCCAGCGCTGGATGCCTGAGGAATGGTTCATGTCGGTCGAAGATGAGGTCGGGCCGGCGTCGCCCGCCGGCCTGCAGCCTGTCAACGCTACGCTCGCGTGCTGCACGCGCAGGGTTGACAAGCCTCGGGGTGGCGGCGGCCCGGCCGTGTTGCCGGGCCGCCGCGCTCAAGCAGCGGTCACCCGTCTGCCGATCACTTCGCGGTGATGCGCTTCGCCGCCGCGTCCAAGGCTTCCTTCGGGCTCTGGCGGCCTTCGGTCAGGTTCTGCAGCGCCGACTGCATCGACGACCAGAAGCGCCCCATCTCCGGGTTGTTCGGCATCGGCGCACCGTCCTGCGCGCTGGCCATCGTGGCCTGGATGTTCGGGTCGCTCTTCAGCTCGGCGAAGAAGGCCTTGCTGGCCGGCGTGCCCAGCGGCACGTCGTCGTTGATGGCCTTCAGGCCCTTGACGGTGAGCATGTGGTTCTCGATGAACTCGACCGCGATGTCGCGGTTCGGAGTCGCCTTGGTGACCATCGCACCCAGCACACCGACGAAGGGAGCCGCCTTCTTGCCGGCGACGGTCGGAATCTTCGCGACGCCGAAGTTGATCTTCGACTTCTTCAGGTTGTCCCAGGACCAGGGGCCGTTGATCATCATCGCGATCTTGCCTTGGTTGACGCCGGCCTCCATGTCGGCATAGCCCGCCCCCTTGGGCATCACGCCGTCCTTGACCATCTTGGCCAGCAGCTCGGCGCCTTTCAGCGCACCGGCATTGTTGACGCCGGTGTCGGCCGGGTCGTAGGTGCCGTCGGCCTTCAGCTTGAAGGCATAGCCGCCGTTCGCCGCCAGCAGCGGCCAAGTGAAGTAAGTGTTGTTGTAGTCCCAGAGGATGGCCTTCTTGCCCTGTGCGGACAACTTCTTGTCCAGCGCGATGACTTCATCAAAGGTTTTCGGAGGCGTGGGGACCAGGTCCTTGTTGTAGATCAGCGAGACGGCCTCGATCGACATCGGGTAGCCCCAGGTGCGGCCTCCGACGTTGAACGCCTTCCAGGCCAGCGGGTCGATGTCCGCCTGCACCTGCTTGCCGGGGGTGACCGGCTGCAGCAGGCCGCCGGCGATCCACTCGCCGATGCGGTCGTGCGGCCAGATCCAGATGTCGGGGCCCTTGCCGGCGGCGGCAGCCTGCTGGAACTTGTTCGGCGCGTCCTCGGGATGCTCCACGATCACCTGCACGCCGGTGGCCTTGGTGAACTCTTCACCGACCTTGGCCAGGCCGTTGTAGCCCTTGTCGCCATTGATCCAGATCAGCAGCTTGCCGGGTTCGGCGGCCGCGGCGGTACCCGCGTAGCCCGCCGATACCGCCAGCGCGGCGGCGGCGGCCAACAGCTTGATGCGTTGACGTTGGTTGCTCATGACGTTTGCTCCTTTGGTATTCGCCTCGTCGGCGCTTGTCTGCAAGTCGGATCGACTCGGTGGGGAAAAGCAGTTCATTTCGTGCGCGGCAAGGCGTCGCCCCGCTCGTCGAACAGGAAGCAGCGCTGCGGCTGCAGGCCCAGATGGGCGATGTCGCCGGTGGCCAGCGGGATCTCCGGAGCGGCCCGCACGACCACCGGCGCCTGGGCGCCTGCCACTTCGACGTACAGGTAGGTCGCATCACCCAGGTGCTCGGCCACCTGCACCGTGCCGCGCAGTTCATTGGTGCTGCGCGCGGTACCGGCCTGGATGTGCTCGGGCCGCGCGCCGAGCGTCACCCTGGCGCCGGCGGGCAGGGCGGTTGCATCGACGGCGACGGCGACCTCGCTATCGTCGGCCAGCTTCACGCGCGCCTCCTGTGGGGTCGCCGCCAGCAGTGCACCGGGGATGAAGTTCATCTTCGGCGAGCCGATGAAGCCGGCAACGAACAGGTTGGCCGGTTGGTGATACAGCTCCATCGGCGAGCCCACCTGTTCGATGCGACCGGCATTGAACACGACGATGCGGTGGGCCAGCGTCATCGCCTCGACCTGGTCGTGGGTGACGTAGACCATCGTCGTTTTCAGCTCGCGGTGCAGCCGGGCCAGCTCGACACGCATCTGCACGCGCAGCGACGCATCGAGGTTGGACAACGGCTCGTCGAACAGGAACACGCCCGGCTTGCGCACGATCGCGCGGCCGATCGCGACACGCTGGCGCTGCCCGCCCGACAAGGCCTTGGGCTTGCGGTCCAGCAGGTGCTCGATCTGCAGGATCTGCGCGGCACGCTGTACCGCGGCCTGCTGCTCTTCTTTCTTGAAGCCGGCCAACCGCAGCCCGAAAGCCATGTTCTCGGCCACCGTCATGTGAGGGTAGAGCGCATAGCTCTGGAACACCATCGCGATGCCGCGCCTGGCCGGCGGCACATCATTGACTTTCTGGCCGCCGATGTAGAGCTCACCGCTGGTGATCTCCTCCAGGCCGGCAATGCAGCGCAGCATGGTCGACTTGCCGCAGCCGGACGGGCCGACGAACACCACGAACTCGCCGTCCAGGATCTCGAGGTCGATGCCGTGCAGCGTCTGCACGTCGCCGTAGGACTTGCGCAAGGCCTTCAGTTGCAGGTTAGCCATGGAATGAGCGGTGTCAGTGGCGGGGAGGGGCGGTCACGGCGCCGAAGTAGGCGCCGTGCGCCGGCAATCTGAAATTCGTGCCATCCCGCATGCCGGTCTGGGCTTCGCTGAAGCCGTGCCCGGCGAGCGGCGTGCTGGCAGGGGCGCCTGCGATCTTCACGGCGGCCGGCCTGGCACCCAGGTTGAACACGGCCAGCACGCTGTCGCCGCCGCCCTCGGGCGTGCGCAGCAGCGCGAGGACAGGCTCCTTGGCGTCGAGGAAGCGAATGCGGCCGCCCACCAGTGCCGGCCGTGTCTTGCGCCACGCGAGGAAGCGCCGCATGAAATGCAGCATCGAGTCGGGTGTCGCCTCGTTCACGTCCACCGCGCGGGCGGCGTGTTCGCATGGCACGGGCAACCACGGCAGCACGTCCGCGTTGCCGCTGAAGCCTGCATGCGGCATGTGCTCGGCCCATGGCATCGGCGTGCGGCAGCCGTCGCGGCCCTTGAACTCGGGCCAGAAGGCGATGCCGTACGGGTCCTGCAGCTTCTCGAACGGAATCTCGGCCTCGGGCAGCGCCAGCTCGTCGCCCTGGTACCAGCACGAGCTGCCGCGCAGCGACAGCAGCATCGCCAGCGCCATCTTGCTGTAGGCCGGCGTGGCGTCCGGACCGCCCCAGCGTGTCAGCACGCGTTGCACGTCGTGATTGCCGATCGACCAGCAGGGCCAGCCGCCTTGCATGTGCTCTTCCAGTTCCTCGACCTGAGAGCGGATGTATTCGGCCGTGTTCTCGGCCGTCAACAGGTTGAAGCTGTAGGCCATGTGCAGCTTGTTGTCGCCGGCGGTGTAGGCGGCCATCGTCAGCAGCGCTTCGTCGTCACCGACTTCACCGAGGCTGGCTGCACCGTACTCGTCGAGCAGCGTGCGGATCTTCTCGAGGAAGGGCAGGTTCTCGGCCTGCGTCTTGTCGTACAGATGGCGCTGCATGCCGTACGGGTTGGTGTCCTGCACGCTCTTGTTGTCACGACGGGTGGCCGGCGGGTTGTCGCGCAGCCGGGTGTCGTGGAAGTGGAAGTTGCACGCGTCGAAACGGAAGCCGTCGACCCCGCGCTCCAGCCAGAAGCGGATGTCCGCCAGGATCTGCTGCTGCACCTCGGGGCAGTGGAAGTTCAGATCGGGCTGGCTTGCCAGGAAGTTGTGCAGGTAGTACTGGCGGCGGCGCGCATCCCATTGCCAGGCCGAACCGCCGAACACGCTGAGCCAGTTGGTCGGCGGCGAGCCGTCCGGCTTCGGTTCGGCCCAGACGTACCAGTCGGCACGCGGGTTGTCGCGGCTCGCGCTGCTTTCCTTGAACCAGACATGCTGGTCGGAGGTATGCGACAACACCTGGTCGATCACCACCTTCAGGCCGAACCCGTGCGCGCGCTCGACGAGGCGGTCGAAGTCGGCCAGCGTGCCGAACATCGGGTCGACGTCGCGGTAGTCGGCGATGTCGTAGCCGAAGTCCTTCATCGGTGAACGGAAGAAGGGCGAGACCCAGATGGCATCGACACCGAGGCTGGCCACATACGGCAGCTTCTCGATGATGCCGGGCAGGTCGCCGATGCCGTCGCCATTGCTGTCGGCGAAGCTGCGCGGATAGATCTGATAGATGACACCGCCGCGCCACCAGGCGCCGGCTGCAGGGGAAACAGGTTTGGACATATCAGGACGTGAATAAGTAGGCTCGAACCCAGAGCGGTGCGCAGCTCGGTGGAGCTGGGCGCACGGCACTGGGCTCGGCCCCGCACCAACAGTGAACGGGGCCGGGCGCAGCAAGGCGCGCAATGCCCGCCAAGGGCACGCGCTACTTCAGCCGATCACCACCAGGCTTCGACTTGGATGCCGAAGCTCATGCCGTCGTTGTCCTCGCCGAAGGTGCCGCCAGTGCCGGCGTCGCCGGCAGCGTCGTTCCACTTGGCGTAGGTGGCGAAGGCGCGGAACACCGGGCGAGCCCAGAAGCCACGCGACAGCGCCAGTTGCGGCGCGAAGGTCAGCTTGGTCAGCTTGGCCGTGTCGCCGTCGCCGGTCCTGGTGCGGTCGTGGCCAAACTCGACCGCCAGGCTGAAGTTGTCGCTGAAGTTGTACTGGGGACGCACGCCGAAGGTGATCCAACGCTGCTTGTCGCCGTCGTCCGGCTTGATCTCCTGGACGCCGATGGTGCCCAGGCCCGACCAGTTCGAGCCCTCGGGAGCGATGAACAGCTGGTCGACGATGCGCCAATCCTTGCCCTTGGCACCGTCATTCGCGTCGCGGTAGGTGGGTACCCAGTTGCCGCCGAAGCCCGCGTCCTTGCCCGTCATGAAAGCCAGCTTGTTGAAGCCGCCGAGGATGCCGGTTTGCATGTGCTGGACGAACAGCGCGTAACCGTTGCCTTCGTTGTTGCCCGACGGGCTGCTGCCGCGCAGGTACACCAACTCGGTCTCCAGCTTGCCGTTCGGGTTCACCGGGATGTCGTAGACGCGGAACGAGAAGCGCTGCGTATTCAGGCCGTTGAAGGAATCCGACGCGAGCGTGTCGTCACCCTTGCTGTGATAGGCGGCTGCGAACTTGACCGATGAGCCGAAGGCGATGTCCTCGATGCCGCCGCCCAGGCCGCTGTTGTTCCAGTAGTAGTAGTCGTTGATGTGGACGTCGTGGCGGTTGTAGTAGCGCTTGCCGATCCAGATCTTCGCGTTCTCGAAGGCGCCCTCCCCGAAGAAACCGCCGGCCTCGAAGTAGTGCTGGCGGCTGGCGATATCGAAGTCGTCGTCCTTGGAGCTTTCGAAGTCGGACGCCGCGTTGTCCTCGATCAGCGCAAGCATCAGGTTGTACTTGGCCCATGCACCATCCGATTTGCCGAACGGCAGCGCGAACGCGACTTCACCGTACGTCTCGCATTCGTTGCCAAGGCGGTACTTCGCCGGTGCGATGCCGAAGCACGCCTGCTTGCCGCCCTCACTCGTGACGCCTGTACCTGTGCGTACGTAACCATGGAACTCCAGGCCCTGCGCCTGAACTGACGCGCCCGCAAAGGCGCCGGCCGCCGCAGCGGCGACCGCCAGCAGCTTGAACTTTCCTCTCATCGGGATACTCCTCAAAGGTTTTTGCTTGGGGGGATGCCGTCGTCCGGCCCGCTGCATACGGGCGCGGACTCCAGCGGTTGGGGAATCGGTCGGGGCGCTGCGCGCCCGCAAGAAAGCGGTGCTGCTCGAGCCGGCACGGCGAGCTGCAAAAAAAGGGCGACGCCCCGAAGGGCGCCGCGAACTCGCTCTCTTGAGATGACGGGGAGACGACCCGGCGCTCATCGCCTGCCCCGGCGCACGTGCACCCCGGACCGTAGGCCGTATGACGGCCGGTCGGGCAGGGCAGCGCGAAACACGAAAAAGCGGGCATATAGACTGGCGGTCCAAGGTCCGGAAGACTACACAGATGTCTGTAGTTTTCTAACGGACGCAACTTTAGTAATGAAACTACCGTCGGTGAACGCGGGTAAACCCGAGAACCAACGCGCTGCCAAGCGAGAACGAAGCTACGAATGTAGTCAAAACACTGGACAGCGTAGTGACGGGTCACTAATATGGTTTTGTAGTTTGCCTACAGCGTGACGGGTCATGCGCTGCATCAGCGTTGCCCGTGGGCGCGGGGGCGCTTCGTCTCGACGGAAGGGCTCGGACAGCGGTATGCCGGGCCGCCGACTTCGAAGAAACAGCGATCACGACAACTCGATGCAAGCAAAGACATACCCCCGCCTGGTGGGAGACATCGGCGGGACCAACGCCCGGTTTGCCTGGTTGGAGGCGCCGGGTGCGCCGCTCGACTCGGTGGCGACCTATCGCTGCTCGGAGCACGCCACGCTGCTCGATGCAATGCAGTGCTACCTCGCCGATCACGGCAAGCCGCTGCCGCGCTGGTGCGCCATCGGCATCGCCAACCCTGTGGTGGGCGATCAGGTCAAAATGACCAATCACCACTGGTCGTTCTCGATCAGCGAGGTGCAGCGCCGCCTCGGGATGGGTCGCTTTCTGGTCATCAACGATTTCACCGCACTGGCGCTGGCGCTGCCGGCACTTGCGCCGTCCGATCTGCGTCAGGTCGGCGGCGGGAAGGCGGCGCTCAATGCGCCGCTCGGCCTGCTCGGGCCAGGGACCGGGTTGGGGGTGTCCGGCTTGCTCCCGGCGGTGGCGGGGCACGGCGCCATTCCGATCAATGGCGAAGGCGGACACACGACGCTGGCGGCGATGGATGACGATGAAGAGGCCGTGATTCGCGTGCTGCGTTTGCGCTTCGGGCACGCGTCGGCCGAGCGTGCGGTGTCGGGGATCGGCCTGTTGAATCTGCATGCCGCGGTGTGCGAGGTGGCCGGCTTGCCGGTGCCATCGGCAGGTGCCGCCGACATCACCGCCGCTGCGTTGGCGGGCACTGACGAGTCTTGTGCCAGGACGCTCGACTTCTTCTGCAGCTTCCTCGGCAACGTCGCGGGCAATCTCGCGTTGACGCTCGGCGCCCGGGGCGGCATGTACATTGGCGGCGGCATCGTGCCGAAGCTTGGCGACTGGTTCGAGCGCTCGAAGTTTCGGCAGCGGTTCGAGGAGAAGGGGCGCTTCCGCACCTACCTCGAAGCCATCCCGACGTATGTGGTGCAGGCCGGCACGCCGCCGGCGCTGACCGGCGCCGCGCGCGCACTCGAAGAGCTTTGATCAACCCAAAAGAGGAGCAAGCAGATGATTCGTCGTATCGGGCCTGCGGCAGCCGCTGCCGTCATCGCATGGTCGGGTGGTTTTGCGGCCGCGCCTGCGCAGGCAGGGGTCATGGACTTTCTGTTCGGCGGTTCGTCCTCGGCGCAGAGTGAGGCGTCCAGGCCTTCGCCCAAGCGGCGCGAGTGGGTCATCCGTGAATTCACCGCAGTGCGCCTCGACGCACAGGAGCCTGGGGCGGCGCCAAACGCCCATCCCGCCACCGTGAGCCCGGACTGGGTCAAGCAGGTGCTGGGCACCATCATGATCGGCGTCAACAACCGCGAAGAGCGCCTGTTCGACGCGGACGAGGCGTCCGAACTGGCGGGGCCGATCTCTCAGGCGCTGTCGATCGCTCGCCCGCAGGACGACCTGCTGTTGCTGAGCACGTCGAAGCGCGACGCCGGCATCCTCGGCACCCCTTATGGCGTGACGGCGCGGTTGTTCGTGCAGGGCGGGGCTCTGCACGTCGTGGTGCATGACACACGGCTGGATTTCGTTCACGCCTATCGCGGTTCACGCATCCTGCCGGACTTCGTCTTCGGCTCGCGCGACAAGCCGAGCAAGGCGGTGCTGAAGGCCTCGGCCGGCACCCAGACGCGTCCGGACTGGGTGGCATTCCGGCTCGATGCGCCGGCCGCCCCGCTGGCGGCCGCGGCGCCTGCGCCGGTTGCGGCCCCCGTGGTGCAGCGCGCTCCCGCGCCTGCAGCTGCACCCGCGCCCGCCGCCGGAGCCCGCGACGCCCGCTTCTTCGAGGAGCAGGAGCAGCGGCTGCGCACGCTGAAGCGGTTGCGCGACCAGGAACTGATCACCGAAGACGAGTACCAGCAGAAGCGGCGCGAGATCCTGCAGACGCTTTGACTGGCCGGCCAACGAAAACGGCCCGCATCGCGGGCCGTTTTTTGTTTCGCGCAGGTGCGGCCGATCAGGTCGGCAGCGGCTCGCTGGCCCCGCCCATCACGTGGCTGAAGCCGCCGTCGACGTAGGTGATCTCGGCGGTCACGCCCGAGGCCAGGTCGGACAGCAGGAAGGCCGCGACATTGCCGACGTCCTCGATCGTCACGTTGCGCCGCAGCGGCGCGTTGGTCTCGACCACCTCGAGGATCTTGCCGAAGCCCTTGATGCCCGACGCCGCCAGCGTCTTGATCGGCCCGGCCGAGATGCCGTTGACGCGGACGCCCTTCGGGCCGAGGCTGGCGGCCAGGTAGCGGACGCTGGCTTCCAGCGAGGCCTTGGCCAGACCCATGGTGTTGTAGCTCGGTACGTAGCGGGCGGCGCCCAGGTAGCTCAGCGTCAGCAAGGCCGCGCTGGGGTTGAGCATCGGTGCGGCGGCCTTGGCCATTGCCGGGAAGCTGTAAGCCGAGATGTCGTGTGCGATGCGGAAGGCATCGCGCGACAGCCCCTCGAGAAAGTCACCGGCGATCGCCTCGCGCGGCGCAAAGCCGATCGAGTGGACGAACCCGTCGAAGCTGGGCCACGTCTTGCGCAGGTCTGCGAACAGCTGGTCGATCTGGGCATCGTCACCGACGTCGCAGTCGAACACGAGCTCGGTTTCGAATTCCCGTGCAAACTCGGCAATGCGATCCTTGAAGCGCTCGCCGACGTAGCTGAACGCCAGTTCGGCCCCTTCGCGTCGGCACGCCTTGGCAATGCCGTAGGCGATGGAGCGGTTGGACAGCAGGCCGGTGATCAGCAAGCGTTTGCCAGCGAGAAATCCCATGGTGTCTCCAAAAATCAGGAATCGCGGATTTTCGCATGCCGCCTTGCCGCGGCGGGTTGCAAGAGGGGTGCGGGTCGGGGTATCCCAAGCGTAACCAGGGAATAAGCCGGGCCCAGGACTTGCTTGACTTCTGGCGCCGAAGTACAATTCGACTTTCGCTAAGTCATGGTCAGTGGGCGGAGGAATCCAGCCCATTTTTTTTGCTTGGGCGGATTTTTTGCGAAGTTTTCGTGGGTGGCCGATGTGCGCCGTTGTGAAGCAAGTGTGGAGCAACTGTATCGCGTCGGGGCGAAACGATTTCCACGTTGTTCAGGAGTACGGTCCGAAGTGGTAGGTCAGGTGGGTTGGCAGGCTTTGGTAGAGAGCACCGTCACGGGCCTGGGCTACGAGCTCGTCGAGCTCGAGCGCAGCGCGCGGGGCTTGCTGCGCGTTTTCATCGACAAGCTGCCGAACGACCCGGGCGGTGAGTTCATCACCGTCGACGACTGCGAGAAGGTCACACGGCAACTCCAGTACCTGCTGGAGGTCGAAGGCGTGCCCTACGAGCGGCTCGAAGTTTCCTCGCCTGGCCTGGACCGCCCGCTGCACAAGCAGGCCGACTATCTGCGTTTTGCCGGCCAGGATGTCGACATCACCCTGAAGGTCCCGTTTCAGAACCGCAAGAAGTTCCGCGGCGTGCTGGAGGCCGAAGGCGACAACTGGCGTCTCGTCTTCAATGACGGCAAGCAGGATCAGGCCCTGAGTTTTTCGATCGAAGAGGTGCGCGAGGCTCGCCTGGTGCCGGTGGTGGATTTCAAAGGCCGCCGCCGCAACAAGCCCGAGGCTCCCGCTGACGCGCCCTCAGCCAACGCACAAGAAGACGGAGGTCAAGTTTCATCATGAACCGCGAACTGTTGATGCTGGTTGATGCCATCTCTCGCGAGAAGAGCGTCGACCGCGACGTGGTGTTCGGCGCCGTCGAGGCCGCGCTGGCTTCGGCCACCAAGAAGCTCTATTCGGGCGAGGTGGACCTGCGCGTCTCGGTCGACCGCGAGACCGGTGAATACGAGACCTTCCGCCGCTGGCACGTGGTGCCGGACGAAGCGGGCCTGCAACTGCCTGACGCAGAGATCCTGCTGTTCGAAGCTCGCGAGCAGATTTCCGATATCGAGGTCGACGACTACATCGAGGAGCCGGTCGAGTCGGTACCGATCGGTCGCATCGGTGCGCAGGCCGCCAAGCAGGTGATCCTGCAGAAGATCCGCGATGCCGAGCGCGAGCAACTGCTGACCGACTTCCTCTCGCGCGGCGAGAAGATCTTCGTCGGCACCGTCAAGCGCATGGACAAGGGCGACCTCATCATCGAATCAGGCCGTGTCGAGGGGCGCCTGAAGCGCAACGAGATGATCCCCAAGGAGAATCTGCGCACCGGCGACCGCGTACGTGCCGTCATCGCCGAGGTCGATCCGACCGCACGAGGGCCGCAGATCATGCTGTCGCGCAGCGCACCGGCCTTCATGGTCGAGCTGTTCCGCCAGGAAGTGCCGGAGATCGAGCAGGGTTTGCTCGAGATCAAGAGTTGTGCTCGCGACTCCGGTTCACGCGCAAAGATTGCGGTGCTGTCGCATGACAAGCGGGTCGACCCCATCGGCACCTGCGTCGGTGTGCGCGGCTCACGCGTCAATGCGGTCACCAACGAACTGGCCGGCGAACGCGTCGACATCGTGCTGTGGTCGGAGGATCCGGCGCAGTTCGTGATCGGTGCGCTGGCGCCGGCCAACGTGGTGTCGATCGTGGTTGACGAGGAGCGCCACGCGATGGACGTTGTCGTCGACGAGGAGAATCTCGCGATCGCGATCGGCCGCGGCGGGCAGAACGTCCGCCTGGCGTCCGAGTTGACCGGCTGGCGCATCAACATCATGACGGCGGAGGAATCCCAGGCCAAGCAGGCCGAGGAGACCCACACGAGCCGTGCGCTGTTCATGGACAAGCTGGACGTGGACCAGGAAGTCGCCGACATCCTGATCGAGGAAGGTTTCACCAGCCTGGAAGAAGTGGCCTATGTGCCGCTGCAGGAGATGCTGGAAATCGAAGCCTTCGATGAAGACACCGTCAACGAGTTGCGCACCCGTGCCAAGGACGTGCTGTTGACGATGGAGATTGCCAAGGAAGAGAAAGTCGAGGAAGTGTCGCAGGACCTGCGCGATCTCGAAGGTCTCGACGGCGAACTGATCGCCAAGCTCGCCGACGGGGGAATCCACACCCGCGACGACCTGGCCGACCTGGCCGTCGACGAACTGACCGAGATGACGGGCATGGACGAGGCGCGTGCCAAGGCGCTGATCATGAAGGCGCGAGAACATTGGTTCACCGCCTGAAGGCCGAGCCGCCGCCGCCCGCGTATGTCGCGATCCCTGCCACTCACTGAACTCGCTCTGCCCCAAGGATACACACAATGGCCGTTACCACAGTCGCACAGTTCGCCTCGGAGCTGAACCGCCCCGCGACGGCGCTGCTCGAGCAGCTCAAAGCCGCAGGGGTGGCGAAAGGGTCGCCGGAGGACTCGTTGACCGAAGCAGACAAGGAACGTCTGCTCGATTTCCTGCGCTCGTCGCACGGCACAGCCGGCGGTGAACGCAAGAAAATCACGCTCACCAAGAAGTCCACCACCGAGATCAAGCAGGCTGATTCGTCGGGCAAGGCGCGCACGATCCAGGTCGAGGTGCGCAAGAAGCGTGTATTCGTCAAGCGTGACGATGCACCGGCCGTGGTCGAGGAAGCACCGGAGTCGAAGACGCCGGTCGTCGACGACGCCGAGTTGCAGCGCCGCGAGGAAGAAGCCAGCCGCCAGGCCGAACTGCTGCGCCGTCAGGAAGAAGAGCTGGCGGAAAAACGTCGTGAACGCGAGGAGCAGGAGCGTCGCCAGCGCGAAGAGGCGGAAGCCGCACGTGCCCGCGAGTCCGAGGAAAAGGCCGCCGCCGAAGCAGCAGCACGTGCCGCGCAGGCTCAGAAGAGCACGGCGGTCGTTGGCGAAGAACCGCCTCCTGCTGCAGCCGAAGCCCCGGTGGCTGCGCCTGCACCGGCACCGGCACCCGAGACGCCGAAACCCGGCGTGCGCGTCGTGCGTGCCGCTGAAGTCGAGGCCGAAGAGAAGCAGCGCATGGCCGATCTCGAAAAGCGCCGCAAGGCTGCTGAAGCCGAGGCGGCCGCGATCCGCGCAATGATGGCCGCGCCGAAGAGGGGGGTGCTGACCGCGAAGAAGCCTGAGGACGAGAAGCCGAAGGCCGACGCGAGCAAGGAAGGCATCAAGGGCACGATCCACAAGCCGAAGGCAGTTCCGGGCGCGGCAGGTGCTGCGGCGCCTGCAGCGCCGGGTGCCAAGCCGGGTGACAAGAAGTCGGTCAAGTCCGAGAAGCTTTCGTCGAGCTGGGCCGACGACGCTGCGAAGAAGCGCGCACTGAAGACCCGCGGCGATTCGTCGGGTGGCCGTGCCGGCTGGCGCGCGCCCTCCAAGGGCGGTCGTCGTGGTGACCGTGGCGATGGCGGCTCGGGCTACACGCCGCCAATGGAGCCGCAAGTGCATGAGGTGCACGTGCCGGAAACCATCAGCGTGGCCGATCTGGCACACAAGATGTCGGTCAAGGCGTCCGAGGTCATCAAGCAGATGATGAAGCTCGGCCAGATGGTGACGATCAACCAGCAGCTGGACCAGGAGACCGCGATGATCGTGGTCGAGGAGATGGGCCACAAGGCGCTTGCCGCCAAGCTGGACGATCCGGAGGCCTTCCTGGAAGAAGACGTCACGACGCAGGACCACGAGCTGTTGCCGCGCGCACCGGTGGTGACCGTCATGGGCCACGTCGACCACGGCAAGACCTCGCTGCTGGACTACATTCGCCGCTCCCGCGTTGCCGCGGGTGAGGCGGGCGGCATCACGCAGCACATCGGCGCCTACCACGTCGACACGCCGCGCGGCATGATCACCTTCCTCGACACGCCGGGCCACGAGGCCTTCACGGCGATGCGGGCGCGCGGCGCAAAGGCGACCGACATCGTCATCCTGGTGGTGGCGGCCGACGACGGAGTGATGCCGCAGACCAAGGAAGCGATCCACCACGCGAAGGCGGCGGGCGTGCCCATCGTCGTGGCGATGAACAAGATCGACAAGCCCGAGGCCAACCCCGAGCGGGTGAAGTCCGAGCTGGTCGCCGAAGAGGTGGTGCCGGAAGAGTTCGGCGGTGAATCGCCGTTCTGTCCGGTGTCCGCCAAGACCGGCCAGGGGATCGACGAGCTGCTCGAGAACGTGCTGCTGCAAGCTGAAGTGCTGGAGCTGAAAGCTGCCAAGGATGCGCCGGCCAAGGGCCTCGTGATCGAGGCCCAGCTCGACAAGGGGCGCGGCCCGGTGGCGACCGTGCTGGTGCAGTCAGGTACGCTGAAACGCGGCGACGTGGTGCTGGCGGGCTCGAGCTTCGGACGTGTGCGCGCCATGCTGGATGAAACCGGCAAGCCGACCCAGGAAGCCGGCCCATCGATTCCGGTCGAGATTCAGGGCCTGACCGAAGTGCCGCAGGCCGGCGACGAGTTCATGGTGCTGGCCGACGAGCGCCGGGCGCGCGAAATCGCGACCTTCCGGCAGGGCAAGTACCGTGACGTCAAGCTGGCCCGCCAGCAGGCTGCCAAGCTCGAGAACATGTTCGAGCAGATGGGGGCCGGCGCGGTCCAGAACCTGCCGCTGATCATCAAGGCCGACGTGCAGGGTTCGCAGGAGGCACTGGCGGCCTCGCTGCTGAAGCTGTCGACCGACGAAGTCAAGGTGCAGATCGTGCACGCGGC
The DNA here is from genome assembly GCF_023721835.1 of Caldimonas mangrovi. Taxonomy (GTDB): domain Bacteria; phylum Pseudomonadota; class Gammaproteobacteria; order Burkholderiales; family Burkholderiaceae_C; genus Caldimonas; species Caldimonas mangrovi. The sequence goes on from NZ_JAMKFE010000005.1 coordinate 364,441, forward strand.
GGTGGGCGGTATCAGCGAGAGCGACGTCAACCTGGCACTGGCGTCCAAGGCGGTGCTGATCGGCTTCAATACCCGAGCCGATGCCGGCGCGCGCAAGCTTGCCGAGCACAACGGGGTGGACATCCGCTACTACAACATCATCTACGACGCGGTCGATGAGATCCGTGCGGCGATGTCTGGCATGCTGGCGCCGGAGCACAAGGAAGAGATCATCGGAACCGCGGAGATCCGCCAGGTGTTCCGTGCCTCCAAGATCGGCTCGATCGCCGGCTGCATGGTCACCTCCGGGATCATTCGCCGCAATGCGCGCCTGCGCCTGCTGCGCGAAAACGTGGTGGTCTTCACCGGCGAACTGGAATCGCTCAAGCGCTTCAAGGACGATGTCCGCGAGGTGAAAGAGGGCTTCGAGTGCGGTTTGAACATCAAGAACTACAACGACATCGCCGAGGGCGACCAGTTGGAGTTCTTCGAGATCAAGGAAGTGGCACGAACGCTGTAAGGCGGAACTTGTCGCACCTGCAGCAAGCCCCGCCGATCGAAAGATAGGCGGGGTTTGTGTTTGGGCGGCAAAGAAGGAGTCACACCGATGCGACACAAGCGATCCATTCCCAACCGCAGCTACCGCGTGGCCGACCAGATCCAGCGCGACGTGGCCGAGCTGATCCGCGACCTCAAGGACCCGCGTGTCGGCATGGTCACGGTCAACGCGGTCGAGGTGACGCCGGACTATGCACACGCGAAGGTGTTCTTCTCGCTGCTGGTCGGCAATCCTGAGGAATCCGAGGCGGCACTGAACGAGGCGGCGGGTTTCATTCGCAACGGGCTGTTCAAGCGGCTGCAGATTCACACGGTGCCGACGCTGCACTTCGTGTTCGACCGCACCACCGAACGGGCGGCCGACCTGAACGCGCTCATCCACCAGGCCAACGCGAACCGCGCGAAGGAATGAGGCAGGACGAGCCATGCACGCTCCGATGACGACGCTACCAGGCACGCGGCAGAAGCTGCCGCGTCGCGCCGTCCATGGCGTGCTGCTGCTCGACAAGCCGCTAGGCTTGAGCAGCAATGACGCGCTGCAGAAAGCCAAGCGGCTGTACCGGGCCGAAAAGGCCGGTCATACCGGCACGCTCGACCCGTTGGCGACCGGTCTGCTGCCGCTGTGCTTCGGTGCGGCAACGAAGTTCTCCCAGGTGAGCCTGGAGGCCGACAAGACCTATCGCGCGCGCCTGAAGCTCGGCGTGCGCACGTCGACCGGCGATGCGGAAGGCGAGGTGCTGACGGAACGCCCGGTGCACTCGACGCGCGACGATGCGCTGGCGGCCTGCATGCGCTTCGTCGGCGTGATCGACCAGGTGCCGCCGATGCACTCGGCGCTGAAGCGCGACGGCAAGGCGCTGTACGAGTATGCGCGCGCCGGCATCGAAGTCGAGCGCGAGCCGCGCCGCGTGACGATTCATCGCATCGACATGCTCGACTGCCAGCATGACGAGGTCGAGATCGAGGTGCGTTGCAGCAAGGGCACCTACATCCGCACGCTGGCCGAGGACATTGGTGAAGCGCTCGGCTGCGGTGCCCACCTGATCGCGCTGCGCCGCACGGCCAGCGGCCCGTTGATGCTGTCGGGCGCCGTGACGCTGGAGCAACTCGAAGCAGCGAGCGAAGCCGAGCGCGACGCGCTGCTGCGGCCGGTCGATGAGCTGCTCGGCGAGTGGCCGGTGCTCAGGCTCGAAGCCGACGACGCGGGTCGTTTCCTGAGCGGCATGCGACGGCGCACCGTGCAGGCCGACGCGCCCCAGGTGCGTGTCTACGGTCCGCAGCAGGCCGCCTTTCTGGGCAGCGCCAGCGTCAAGGCCGGCGAACTGATTTCAACGCGGTTGTTGAGCCCGCTGGAGGTCGAAGGACTTCTGAATGCTCAAGCATCGAAGAACCGAAACCCATCATGAGCAAGCAAATTCGCAACATCGCCATCATCGCCCACGTCGACCATGGCAAGACCACGCTGGTGGACCAGTTGCTGCGCCAGTCCGGCACCTTCCGCGAGAACCAGCAGGTCAGCGAACGCGTGATGGACAGCAACGACATCGAGCGCGAGCGCGGCATCACCATCCTCGCGAAGAACTGCGCAGTCAGCTGGCAGGACACCCACATCAACATCGTCGACACCCCGGGGCACGCCGACTTCGGCGGCGAGGTCGAGCGAGCGCTGTCGATGGTCGACGGCGTCGTGCTGTTGATCGATGCGCAGGAAGGGCCGATGCCGCAGACGCGCTTCGTGACCAAGAAGGCGCTGGCGCTGGGCCTGAAGCCTATCGTCGTCGTCAACAAGGTCGACAAGCCGGGCGCTCGCCCCGACTACGTCATCAATGCCGCGTTCGAGTTGTTCGACAAGCTCGGCGCCGACGATGAACAGCTCGACTTCCCGGTGGTCTATGCGTCCGGCCTGAACGGCTGGGCCTCGCTGGAAGAAGGCGAGCCGGGCCAGCAATGGGGCCAGGACATGAGCGCGCTGTTCAACACCGTGCTCAAGCATGTGCCGGCGCACGAAGGCAACCCGGACGCTCCGCTGCAGCTACAGATCTCGTCACTGGACTACTCCACCTACGTCGGGCGCATCGGCGTCGGCCGCGTCAACGCCGGCACCATCAAGCCGGCGATGGATGTGCTGGTGATGGAAGGCCCCGACGGCAAGTCCTACAAGGGCCGCATCAATCAGGTGCTGAAATTCGAGGGGCTGGAGCGCAAGCAGGCCAACTCGGCCGGCCCGGGCGACATCGTGCTGATCAACGGCATCGAAGACATCGGTATCGGTGTCACGTTGACCGACCCGCTCGAACCGCAGCCGCTGCCGATGTTGAAAGTCGACGAGCCGACGCTGACGATGAACTTCTGCGTCAACACGTCGCCGCTGGCCGGTCGCGAAGGCAAGTTCGTCACCAGTCGCCAGATCTGGGACCGGCTGCAGAAGGAATTGCAGTCGAACGTCGCGCTGCGTGTGCGCGAGACGCCCGAAGACGGCATCTTCGAAGTCTCGGGCCGTGGCGAACTGCACCTGACCATCCTGCTGGAGAACATGCGCCGTGAAGGCTACGAGTTGGCTGTCTCGAAGCCGCGCGTGGTGTTCCAGGACATCGATGGCGAGCGCTGCGAGCCGATCGAGATGGTCACGGCCGACATCGAGGAGCAGCACCAGGGCGGCGTGATGCAGGCGCTGGGCCTGCGTCGCGGCGAGCTGGTCAACATGGAGCCGGATGGCATGGGCCGGGTGCGACTGGAATACCGCATCCCTGCGCGCGGACTGATCGGCTTCCAGAACGAGTTCCTGAACCTCACGCGCGGCACCGGCCTCATCAGCAACATCTTCGACGGCTACGAACCCTACAAGGGCGAGATCGAAGGCCGCAAGAACGGGGTGCTCATCAGCCAGGACGATGGCGAGATCGTGACCTACGCGCTCGGCAAGCTGGACGACCGCGGCCGCATGTTCGTGAGGGCTGGTGATCCGGTCTACGAAGGCATGATCGTGGGCATCCACAGCCGCGAGAACGATCTGGTCGTCAACGCGGTGCGGGCCAAGCAGCTGACGAACTTCCGCGTTTCGGGCAAGGAAGACGCGATCAAGATCACGCCGCCGATCGAGTTGACGCTGGAGTACGCCGTCGAGTTCATCGAAGACGACGAACTGGTCGAGATCACGCCGAAGTCGATCCGGTTGCGCAAGCGCTTCCTCAAGGAGCATGAGCGCAAGCGTGCCCAGCGCGAAGCCGCCTGAGCAGGGCGTTCGGTCGTTTCAACCAACAAGAAGGGGGCTGCGGCTCCCTTTGTCGTGTATGTCGCATTCGCGTGCTGTGGCGTTGATGGTGGTCGTCACGCTGATGTGGAGCATTGCCGGCGTCGTGACACGCCACCTGGAGGCCGCTCGCGCCTTCGAGGTGACGTTTTGGCGCAGCTTCTTCAATGCTTGCTTCCTGCTGGTCGCCCTGGCGCTGTGGCGCAGGGGCGGGCTGTGGCGCAGCTTCGCCAACGGTGGCTGGCCGCTGTGGGTGTCAGGCCTGATGTGGTCGATCATGTACACGTGCTTCATGGTCGCGCTGACGCTGACGACGGTGGCGAACGTGCTGATCACGATGGCGCTGGCGCCGCTCGCGACCGCGCTGGTGTCGCGCGTGGTCTTGAAGCAGCGCCTGCCGGCGCGCACCTGGGGTGCCATTGCAGTGGCCGGTGCCGGCATCGCATGGATGTACGGCAGCGAGGTGAGCGGTATCGACCCGCAGCATCTGCTGGGCACGCTGGTTGCGCTCGGTGTACCGATGGCGGCAGCCGTCAACTGGACGGTCATTCAACGCAGCAGCCATCGTGGAAGGCCGGGGGCCACTCAGGACATGCTGCCGGCCGTGCTGATCGGTGCAGCGCTGTCGGCCCTGGTGTCGCTGCCGCTGGCGTGGCCGATGCAGGCTTCGACGCACGACCTCTCGCTGCTGGCGTTGCTGGGCCTGTTCCAGCTCGCCATTCCCTGCCTGTTGGCTGTTCAGCTCGCACGCGTGTTGCCGGCACCTGAGGTGGCGTTGCTGGCGCTGCTCGAAGTGGTGTTCGGCGTCGCCTGGGCGTGGCTGGGCGCCGGCGAAGCGCCAACGCCGCATGTGCTGGGTGGTGGTGCACTGGTGCTGCTGGCGCTGGGCACCAACGAGGCCCTGGGCCTGCGTCAGGCACGCGAACGGCGCTAGCATCGTCCCCATCGAAGTACCGGAGACAAGATGAATTCCCGCGCGCTTTCCCTTCAGTCCAACGGCCATGTGCTGCACGACACGTTCGGCGATGTCGGCATCATCACGCTGAACCGACCGCAGGCGTTGAATGCGTTGTCGCTGCCGATGATTCGCGACCTGACGACCCTGTTGCTGGCGTGGCGTGACGATCCCGCCATCAAAGCGGTGTTTGTGCGGGGTGCCACGCAGGAAGGCAAGGCCGTGGCCTTCTGTGCCGGTGGCGACATCCGCTTCTTCCACCAGGCGGCACTGTCCGGCAACCCCCAGCTCGAGGACTTCTTCACCGAGGAGTACGCGCTCAACCACCTGATTCATGCCTACCCCAAACCCTACATCGCGTGGATGGACGGCGTCGTGATGGGCGGCGGCATGGGCATCAGCCAGGGGGCGGCGCTGCGCATCGTCACCGAGCGCACGAAGATGGCGATGCCCGAGACGAACATCGGGCTGTTTCCAGACGTCGGTGGCGGCTGGTTCCTGTCGCGCTGTCCTGGCCAGGTGGGGGAATACCTGGCGCTGACCGGACAGGTGATCGGCGCGGGCGATGCGCTGGCCTGGGGCCTGGCGGACGGCTTTGCCGCATCCGACGCACTCGACACCTTCGAGGATGCGCCGAACGCCGGCTTCTTCTCCAGCGATGCCGAGGTGCTGCGGTATGCCCGCGCGCGGCTGAAGCAGGCTCCGGCACCCTTGCTGGCGGCCGAGCAGCCGGCCATCGACTACCACTTCGCGCAGCCGACCGTGCGCGAGATCATGGCCTCGCTGCAGCAGGACAGCAGCCCTTGGGCGCAGGAGACATGGGCCGCGATGCGCAAGCGCTCGCCGTTGATGATGTGCGTCACGCTCGAACAGATCCGCCGTGCGCGTTCGATGGGCCTGGCCGACGACCTGCGGATGGAACGCGATCTCGTGCGCAACTGCTTCTTCATCCGCCCGGGCGAGGCCAGCGAGACCGTCGAAGGCATCCGCGCGCTGGCGGTCGACAAGGACCACAGCCCGCGCTGGAGCCCGCCCACCGTGGAGACGGTGACGCCGGAGATGGTGCAGCAGTTCTTCCGCAGCCCCTGGCCCCGGCACGCGCACCCTCTGCACAGCCTGGATTGATCCATCGACCGATGACCGCAGCCTTGCCCCGCCCGACGCAAGACCCGTGGCGCCTGTCCGTCGCCCCGATGATGGACTGGACCGATCGGCATTGCCGTTACTTCCATCGGCTGCTGAGTCGCCACACCCGTCTCTACACCGAGATGGTGACGACAGGCGCCTTGCTGCATGGCGACGTGCCTCGGCATCTGGACTTCAACGAGGAAGAGCACCCTGTCGCGCTGCAGCTGGGCGGCAGCGAGCCACACGACCTGGCCGCTTGCGCAAGGCTTGCACAGCAGTGGGGCTACGACGAGGTCAACCTGAACTGCGGCTGCCCGAGCGAGCGCGTGCAGCGCGGCGCTTTCGGTGCCTGCCTGATGTCCGAGCCTTTGCTGGTCGCGGATTGCGTGAAGGCGATGCGCGATGCAGTCGACATTCCTGTGACGGTGAAGCACCGCATCGGCATCGACAAGGTCGAGAGCTATGACTTCGTGCGCGACTTCGTCGGTACCGTGGCGCAGGCAGGCTGCGAGGTCTTCGTCGTGCACGCCCGCAACGCGTGGCTGAAGGGGTTGAGCCCGAAGGAGAACCGCGAAGTGCCGCCGCTGCGCTATGAGCTGGTGCACCGGCTGAAGCGAGAGTTCCCGCGGCTGACGATCGCGATCAACGGCGGGCTGGGGGACGACGACGCGATCGCCGCGCAATTGCAGCATCTCGACGGTGCGATGATCGGGCGCGAGGCGTATCACAACCCGTGGGTGATGGCGACCTGGGACGCCCGGTTCTTCGGCGACGAGCGGGCCATTCCCGATCGCGAAGCGGTGGAAGAAGAGATGGTCCGCTATTGCGAGCGCGAGGCTGCACGCGGCGTGCCATGGCCGCACGTCGCGCGCCACATGCTCGGGCTGCGCAACGGATTGCCCGGTGCGCGCCGGTGGCGCCAGGTGTGGTCCGACCACCGTCTCAAGGGCGAGCCGGCAAGTGCCGTGTACCGGCAGGCACGCTCGTACAGCCAAGCGTCGTCAGTGAACACGCCACGCTAAGCCGGCCAGGCTTGCATCAGGCGCTGTTGTCGCCATGCCGGGGCCGCGGTCGGGAACAGGGGCGATCCCGGCACAGACAAACACCACAGCTGCGCTGCGAGCCACCGTTGCCTCTGCGATCCTGTGCGCAGCACGTGACGGCAGTGCTGTTCGTCCGGCGAGGCACCGAGAAAACTGCGGTGGTCCGGAGCAAAGCGGGACCGATGCTCCGCCCACCAGGCTTTGGTGCGCTCGACGTTCAGCCACGGCAACGCGACGTCCTCGGGCACTTCGACGTTCTCGTCCTCCGGGTCGTCGCTGGGTCCGTCTTCATGACCTTCCGGCGGCATGGCTTCCAACTGCTCGGCGTTGTAGTCGACGCCGGTGATAAGCACGAACGATTCGCCGGCAATGCGAGCGGTCTCCGGCCGGCCCATCTGTTCGAGCAGCCAAGGCGCATAGCGGGCGTTCCCGGTGCAGCCGGCGCCGATGATTCGCAGGCGTGATGCACCGGGCAGACCTTCCAGTTCCGCGAGCAGTTCATGGCCTTGCTGCCAGTCCGATGCGAGGATGAACGCCTGGAGCGCCTGCTGCTGGCGTCGGCCGGGCTTGAGCGCGAGTTGCCGCAGCGCATGGCATGCCGCGCCCCGGTCTCCCAGCAATACGGCGGACCAGGCAGCCCAGTACCTGGTTTCCGGCTGAGGGTCTTCCAGGGCTGCCTGCAGCTCGGGCAGGAGATCCATGCGACCCAGTTCGCCCGCCGCCCGCAGCGCGCGCAGCCTGGCCACACCGGAAGCGGCGCTCAGCCAGGTCTTCAGTGCGGGGCCCGGGTCTTGCCTGTGCATGGCGCATGCCGCGATGCCTAGCGCCTGGATCCGTCCGTTCGTCGTGCCGAGCAGGTGCCTGGTGACATCGGCAAGTCGGCTGGAGCCCATCCAGCCCAGCGCCGAGGCGACGCCGGAGAACACTTCCGGCAATTGCACGGAACGCTCCAGCACTGTTGACCACCAGGAGGGTGTGTCGATGGCGAGTACCGACGCGACGAAGAACTCTTCTGCGCCTCCGGCGTCGAGGGACGGCATGCACACTTTCCACGCGCTTTCCGCCTCGTTGCGCAATCCGTCCAGCTGAGCGGCAAGCTGCTCATCGAGGTCCGTGAACTGTGCCGGCGAGTAGTTGGGCGCCTTGACGGCATAGCAGCGCTGCAGCCAGAGGAACTGGGCCTCGTCGTGGAATTCCAGCAGGTTCTCGTTCATGTCCTCAGTCGCCCGAGCGCATGCGGTGAAGCCAGTCGCGTGTGGCCGTTTCGTCAGGAAAGCCGGGCAGAGGAAACAGGTTGTCGACGAGCAGCGGGGCCAATGCGTCGTTGACGACGCGGTAGGGATCGACGCTTTCCGCGCGGTGCCGGTCGCCGAGCAGGGGCGCCGGCCCGGCTTGTACCAGGACGCCGTGCGTGCTTCTGGCGACCGAGGCGGCACCGCCTTGTGCGAGCCGGCCCAGCGCGTCCTGCGCTTCGCGGCTGCGTGCCACCAAATCCCGGTGCAGCCATGTCTGCCATTGCGCGCCTTTCAGCGCAGCGAGCAGACCCCGCGACTCGGTGATCAGGTCGTGCCCGTCCAGCCCGGCATATCGCTCCAGTGCGCTACGAATGGCCGTGTTGCGCTCCGGGTCGGTTTCGCCGTAGTCGTAGTTCACGTCGAGACCGGCCGTGCCGTGCCAAAACTGCATCGTGCCGACGAGCCGCTCCATCAGCATTCGAAACTCGGCCGAGCGTTCGATGGCCCGCTCCGGTGGAATGTGCAGCTGCAGCCAGCCAAGCGCGTCGTCGCCGTATTCGCCCCGGTACCCGAACTTGAGCGCCCACGGGCCCACTTCGTCAAGGGTCCTGCCCGAGTCGACGATGAGGTAGTAGTTGTAGCCATTGCCCATTTCCTCAAGGGCCAGGCCGACCTGTTCGGCGAGCGTCGACGGGGTTGCCGCCTCGTTGCGTTCCATGAAGTCGTTGCGGAACCAGGTTGCCATGGGGCCCACGAGTTGCAGACAGTTGTGCAAGGTCTCGCGCAGCCGCTCGAAGTCGAGATCCGGATGCCGGAAGAACAGCGTGACGGCGCCGGTCAGTGTCGCCAGCACTTCGCTTTCGCGTTCAAAGACCACGGGACAGCTCGGAGACAACGGCTTCATGCGCCTTTTCCTTTCGCGCCGTAGCCGGGGCAGTTGCATCCTTCAGGTGTGATCGCCTCCGGATCCTGGCCCGGCGGCTTCGAGATCTTGCGGTAGTTCTCAACCTGGTCGGTACCGAACTTGTCGCGCCCGCGGCCCCGTGATTCGTAGCTGAACTTGGCGTCGAAGACCCGCCTCTTGCCCTTGCTTTCGACGATGAGGTCGGGGAAGCAGATGCTCTTCTGCCGGGGGTTGCGCTTGTAGAAGGAGCAGACCTCGCGCAGGAAGCTCCTCGACGGCGTGCCGCCCGGGCCACCGAGTGCGCCGCCGCGAAGGAAAGCTGCATCGGCCACGACGGAAGGCAGCCCGTCGACCAGCGATTGGATGATGTTGCCGTCTGCCATGGGGTTGATCTTCGTCGGCGGGTTGGTGTTCATGAAGAATGGTTGCTCGGACTGGATGCCCTTGCCGAGCTTGCCGTCGCTCTTGAGCTTGTTGATCTTCTTCTCGAAAGAGTCCGAGCAGCACCCCCGGCCGCTGATCTTTCCCTCGTCGTACTCGGCCTGCGTATCGCAGAAGGCCTTGCAGATCGCGTTGGCCTCGTCTTCCGACATGCCGGCCTCGACCATTTGCTGGATGATGCCCCCCAGATTGGCGGCATTCTGCGAGTTGTGGAACATCTTGTCGGTCAATCGACAAGCGTTCTTCCTGTTGAGCTTGACGGTGAAGGCGTAGAGGATCCAGGTGGCCTCTTTCATGAAGGTGCTGGACTTGACCCCTCCTGCGACACCGGCGTTGTCGCCGTTCGACAGCGCGAACTTCGAGCCCTTGACGGCCGCCATCATCTTGTCGCCCTTGACCGACGTCGTGCCATCCGACAGGGTGATCGACTGCGCGATGTTGGGGTAGGGGACAGGGACCGGCCCGCCTGGAGACGGCGTCTTGCAGACGTCGGGAATCGTCGCGGTCGACAGCCCGTTGCTCATTTTGTGGACCAGCGAGTTGACGGTCCCATTGACCTTGATCGTGACCGGCATCGTTCACTCCCTGGACACGAAGGGCGCATGGATCAGAGCGGCCGCGCGCTCTCCGCCTTCTGAGCTGGCCCAGACCAGGCTCAACGGGCCACGGCCGTACCCCTGCGCGGAACACGCGACAGCCATGGCGGCGTGCAGTACCGCTCCCGCCGCGCCCACGTCTCCCCAGCAGTCGGCAGGCGCGATGAAGGCAGTGGCATCGAAGAAGCGTTCGCGCGTTCGCAATGCGGTGAAGCCGTACTCGTCAGCCCGATACGCCTCGCCGTTCATGTCGCAGAAGATGTTGTCGACGCGAGCTTCGGCCGGAAGGCACTGCAGCACCTGCCTGAAGGCCTGCGTCAGCCCTTCGCCGATGCAGACCGCGTCCGTCTTGATCAGTTTGGTTTCGCAGCCGGTGCTCACGCCCAGCACTTCGGCTTGCATGGGTATGGGGCTGCGCGCGCGCAGGTCCGGTCTCACGACAAGCATCGCCGCGGCTGCCTCGCCCGGGATGAAACCCCAGGCGTTGTTGAACGGTCCTCCTCCGTGCAACTGGTCGCTGTCGTCGAGCCATTCCAGCGTTTCGGGGTCGAGGTAGCTATCGACTCCTGCGACGAGGCACAGCGGAATGCTGCCGTGGCGCATGCTGTTGCCGGCCGTGTCGAGGGCGTACAGGGTGGCGGCATGACCGAGTTCGAACACGATCACAGGTTGGAGCCTGCCGTGATAGGCGGCCTCAAGCCGGCTTTGCAACTGCGAAGCGAGGTTCTGCGGCCGTCCGGGGCGGTCCGGCGGCAGCCCGAGCGCGAGCGGCACCGTGCAGGCGGGCGGCAGCACGGCAAGGGCCTCGTCGAGTGCAGGTCGCAGCATCGCCATGTAGCGCTCGGGTCCTTGCGTTCGATCGTTCAACCCTCGTGCCTGCGCCACACGCATCGGCTCGCCTGCCGAATCGGTCATGAAAGCGTGTTCTCGAAAGCCGCAGACGCCTGCCCGTGCAGCGGCGACGCTCGTCGCGGCCGTCGTACCGATGGGCGTACAGGCACCGAACGAGAGAAGGTGGAAGCGATCAGGCAACATCGTTGGCGACCCCTCCGTCGATGGGCTGAGGGGCCAGGATGCCGTCGCGCAGGTCCTGTTTCAGACGGATCCGCGTGCGTTGCAGCTTCAACACCTTGGGATGGCAGGGGAGCGAGGTGTGCCAGACGAGAGAAACGCGTGCTTCCCCCGGCTCGAGAATCACCGTGTGCAGCCTCGGCGGCGCGTGCGCGACCTGCTCGCCCGCACGGAAGAACGTCTCGAAGGCGAGATGGACCCGCGGCAGGTGGAAGCGCACGTCGCCGCCGCCGAGGGTGAGGTTGCGCAGGGTGACCGGTTCCCCGCCGCGCAGGAACTGCGGCGCTTGCTGGTCGAGTGGCGCGCACTGATAGTGGCGGTCGTCGAAATCGTCAGGCAACAGCGGCAGGCGCGTCTGCTCCCAGTGGTCGTCGTACGTGCCGGCCAGCGAGGCACGCGGTTGCCAATGGCACGCGATGGCGCCGAACCCGGCAGGGGCGGGCCGGTCATTCCAGTGCCTGATCAATGCACGCGGGTCTTCGACGTTGGGCAGCGGCGTGCCGTCCGCGTGCTCGGCGGCCTCGATCCAACCGGTGCCGACCGGGTTGCGTACGTCCAGGGAGGGGGCTTCCGGCGTACCGGCCCGCGCATCGCGGCCGCCGTATGCGCGTTCGTACACGAGGGGCATTGCCGTGAACGGACGTGGTGATGACATGGAGCGGCCCTGCCATATGCGGTCTCCGAACACCCGCAGCATCTTCACGACGGGACCGACGGCGAGGCCCACATCCAGGCTCGCGACCGGTTCTGCCCGCGGCGCGTGCGCGCATCCGTTCAGGATGACATCGGTCGTGAGCCGGGTGCGAGGCAGGTCCGTGTCGTACTGGAGGCTCGAGCCGCCCGGTTTGCCGTTGTGCCTGGGGGCTTGCGTCACCGGTGGCTGCTCGTCGGCCACCTTGAGTCGGCCGTCGGGCTGCAAGGTGAAACTGGCCTTCACGGCCACGAGCCAGATCTCGGTGCCGTCGCGGTCACGTACCCAGGCACGGTCGGCGGCGAATGGCGTCCGGTTGTCCAACTGCCACATGGGGTGCTCCTTGGGCGGCAGGGCAGATCGACGCCTGCAGTGCCGCGGGCTCTGTCAATTGATGTCGACGTGGGCACCCTTGATGCGGTTCGCGCCGCGAGAGCGGGTCAGCACGTATTCGCCCTTGATCAGCACCTTGCCCGCCCGGGTCAGCACAATGCTTGCTTCGCCGCAACGAATCTCGATGTCGCGCTCGGCGTGCAGCACGACGCGCTTGCCGTCCAGCTTCAGATCGGCGGCCGGCGGTGGAGCGTGGGCCTGTACTCGCGCGAGCACGGCCAGTTGTTCGCTGTAGCCGGGCAACGGGGCAACCACCACGGCGCGACCTGCATCAGCCGCCTGCAGGCCCACCGCCGACACCACGGCCTGGCGCGTGGAGCCGCCATCGAAAGAAATCAGGAACTCGCCGTGCGGGCCGAAACCACAGAAAGTGGCGATGCTCACCTCGCCCGGCGCCAGTGGCATCGGCGCTGCGGCAGGCACCGCACCGCCCGACGAGTCGGGCGCGGGAGAGGGAGAGGGTGGACCCGCGACTTGGGCGAGCAGAGCTTCGATGTTCATGCTGTCAGTTCTCCCCGACGGTCGATCCCTTGATCTTCACGGAGCCGCCACTGTTCACCGCCACGCCTCCGCTGCCCTTGATGGTGATCTTCGACGCCGTGATCGTGATGCCCCCCGAGTTCATCGTGATCTTGCTGCCGCCGGCCTTGAGCACAATGGTGGGCGCCTCGATCATCGCGGTACCCGATGCCTTGACCTGGAACACGCCTTTCGAAGTTTGCTGTATGGCGGCCGCCGAGAGCTTGTGCGGGCCGCCGACCGATACCGATTGGAGAGAGCCGACGCTCACCTTCTGCACTGCACCGACCGTCACCATCTGGGCGCCCCCTACCGAAACTGCCTGTGCACCGCCCACGGATATCGCCTCGGCGGCGCCGACGTTGTGCATGCGCCCCGCGCCGACCGAATGCATTTCGGCGGCTGAAATGGTGGTGGTCTGCACCCCGTTTACCGTGTGCGAACGGACGCCGTTCACGGTGACGGTCTCTCCGCCATTGACCGTTTCCGTGCGATGCCCGGTGATCGTGATCGTCTCGGTCCCGCCGACCGTTTCGCTGCGGTTTGCGCCCACCGAGATGGTCTGGTTCGAGCCGATCGTCTGCGTCTGGTTGCTGCCCACCGTCTCCGAATCGTCCACCCCGACCGTGTCCGTGCGGTTGTTCGACACGTTGAGCGTCTGGTCGTGCAGCACCGTGGTGGCCATGTCGTACTGGCCGTGGATCGTGATCTTCTCCTTGCCTTTGGTGTCGTCGAACGACATCTCGTTGTGGCCGCCGCGGCCCTTGGTGCTGTCGGACTTCATGCCCATCACCGAAGCCTGCGCCGGCAGATCCCACGGCGGCATTTGCTCGGCGTTGTAGACGCGGCCGGTGATGATCGGCCGGTTCGGGTCGCCTTCGAGGAAATCGACGATCACCTCCTGACCGATGCGCGGGATCGCCATGAACCCGAAGTTCTTGCCGGCCCACGGCTGCGACACGCGCACCCAGCACGAGCTGTTCGCATCGCGCTTGCCGTAGCGATCCCAGTGGAACTGCACCTTCACGCGGCCGTACTTGTCGGTGTAGATCTCGTCGCCGTCCGGGCCGACGACGACGGCGGTCTGGGGGCCGCGCACCACTGGTTTCGGCGTCGTGCGGGCTGGCCGGAAGGGCTCGTCGGCGGCGATCGACTCGAAGTTGCACTGGAAGCTGCTGCCGGCCGACAACGTGCTCTCCGGGTCGGCTTGGGCCGCCTCGATGTGCGTACGGGTCACGAGGTAGCCGATGTTCTGGTCCTCGCGGTCGAAGCCGGCGAGATCGAAGATCGCGGCGCACGTGACACCGCGTGCGTCGGCGGTACCCCGCGCCCTGCGGTAGCGACACTGCAACTCTTCCAGGCGGGTGCGAACGAACTGCTCGCCGCGTTCCGCCTGGGTGTATTCGCCGGGGTAGTCGAAGACTTCTTCCTCGGCGTGGTCGTGCGTGCGCGGCGCGGCGCGCTGTTGCAACAGGTCGACGCTGGGGCGCTCGAAGTCATAGTCCTCGATCACGGCCTTGCCGGGCTGCATTTCTTCAGTGAGCCGCCAGGTGCGCACAGCTTCGCGGTCGGTGCGTTCGTCACCGGCGATCTCGACGAAGGGAATGCTCTCGTAACCCGGCGTCTTCTGGTGTGCCGGGGCGCCGTCGGCCAGAACCAGCGTGTGCTGGCCCTCGTCGTGCTCGAAGAAGTAGTAGATGCCTTCGTGCTCCAGCAGCCGGCTGACGAACTGGAGATCCGTTTCCCGGTACTGCACGCAGTACTCCCATTTGTCGTAGGAGCCGGTGGTGCGGTCCTCGAAGACCGCGACCGAGTGATCCTCGAACACCTCCTTGACGATCTCCAGCGTCGACTTCTCCTGGAAGATGCGGCAATCCTGCGTGCGCGTCAGCACCCACAGCCAGGGCCGAACAGTGGCTTCGTAGAGAAAGTAGCGCCCGTGGCGGCCGGCCAGCTCGAAACGCGTGACCAACCCGTGGAAGTGGCGTTTGGCGTCCGGGACCTGCAGCGCAACCGACATGCCCTGGCCGATCAGCCTGTCGAAGGCGAGGTCGGCCGATTCGGCGAGCAATTCCAGCCGGTAGTCGAAGGGCTCGGAAATGGCTTCGTCTGCCTGCATTCGATAGAAAAGCAGGGCATCGTCCCCGAGCGGGGTCGAGACTTGCGCAAGCACGTCCACTGAGAACTCGTCCTTTGTTGTCGCGATTCATCAGTGCCTGCCGCCTCGACTCCCCGACATGGCACCTGGTTGCTTCCGTGTTCTTCTGAACTGCGGAGCAAACGTTGCATCAAAGGCCGCGAGCTTGACATCCCTAACCCGCCAGGGAAAAGCGCTGGGCACCCCTAGCTGTAGGGGGGAGGTGCGACGGGGTTGCTACGAATTGAAACCCCGCGCGCCGACGTCATCCGACAGGAGGCGCGACGGTCGCTGGCGTCGGACGGCCGGGCCAGGTGGCCAACACGACCCCGGCCAGCGCAAGCGCGAAGGCCGCTGCGTGCCCGACGGTGAACTGCTCATCGAGGAAGACCACGCCGACGGCTGCTGCACTGATCGGCAGCATCACGGTAAAGACGCCGGCCGACGCGGCCGGCACCTGACGCAGGCCGCTCATCCACAACCAGACGGTGATCATGCTGGCGGCCAGCGAATAGAACACCAGCAGCGCCCAGTGACCCGTGGCAACCGTCGTGAAGTCGAACTGCCATGCGAAGTACAGGCCGAACGGCGTGACGAGCGTCCAGCCCCACAGGTTCACCAGTGCGCTGATGCGCTTGGCCGAGACGTTGGCCGTCAACTGCTTGCCGATCACCACATAGGTGGCCTCGCAGCACACGGCTGCGAACAGCAGCAGGTTGCCGAGCAGTGCTCTCGGATCCGCGCTGGAGTTGTTGCCACCGTTCCAGGATTTCGCGATCGAGAGCAGCGCAATGCCGGCGACGGCACAGGCGATGCCGAGCTGCACGCGCGGCGCGATGCGCTCTCGCAGCAGGGCCCACGACAGCACGGCCACGACCGCCGGGATGGACGCCATGATCACGCCGGCCGCAAGCGCCGACGTCAGTGAAACGCCGAACAGCATGCACACCGAGAACAGGAAGTTGCCGAAGAACGATTCCCAGAACAGCAGCTTGCGGTCACGTGCCGACAACGGTGCTTCGCCGGGCTGGCGCTGCACCCAGTTCGCCATCGCGATGGCGCCGATGCCGAAGCGCAGCCAGGCGAGCAGCAGCACCGGGAACACGAGGACCAGCACCTTCGACAGCGCGACATAGCTGCCGACAAGGGCCATGCTGAGTGCGAGGGAGGCGTAAGCGAGAACAGGGGTGCGAAGGTGCAAGATCGGGCTCGGGCGTGAAAAGGAGGAGGGCGACGATGCCGCCGCGCATGATGCCGAAGTCGGGCGGACTTCGCGCGCGCCGTTGTCTGCAGGCCGCACCGCCGTCACGGGCCGATGCGCAGCCAGGTCGTCTTCAGCTCGGTGTACTTGTCGAACGCGTGCAGCGACTTGTCGCGTCCGTTGCCGGATTGCTTGTAGCCGCCGAAAGGCACGGTGATGTCGTCCTCGTCGTACTGGTTCACGTGCACGGTCCCGGCGCGCAGCGCGCGGGCGACGCGGTGCGCGCGGTCGAGGTGGTGGCTCCAGACGCTGGCCTGCAAGCCGTAGGGCGAGTCGTTCGCCAGCCGGATCGCCTCGGCTTCGTCCTTGAAGCGTATGACGCAGAGCACCGGCCCGAAGATTTCCTCGCGCGCCATGCGCATGTCGTTGCGTACGCCGTCGAACAGCGTCGGCTCGACGTAGTAGCCTCCGGTGTGCTGCAGGGCCTGGTTGCCCCCGGTGACGCAGCGGGCCCCTTCGGTGCGGCCGGACTCGATGTAATCGAGCACGGTGCGCAACTGGCTCTCGTCGACCAGTGCCCCCATCTCGGTCGACGCGTCCAGCGGGTCGCCGGGCCGAAAGCGTGGCGCCAGCGCGGCGACGCGCTGCACGAACTCGTCCGCGATGCTCTCGTGCACCAGCACGCGCGACGGCGCGTTGCACGACTCGCCCTGGTTGAAATACATCGCACCGGCGGCGGTGTTCGCCGCTCGTTCCAGGTCGTCTGCGTCAGGGAAGACGATGAAGGCCGACTTGCCGCCGAGTTCGTTGTAGACGCGCTTCAGGTTGGAGCGGCTGGCGTACTCGAGCATGCGGCGCCCGGTACGGGTCGAGCCAGTGAAGCCGATAGCGTCGACGTCCGCATGCAGTGCGAGCGCCTCGCCGGCTTCATGCCCGTACCCCGGCACCACGTTGAAAACACCGGGCGGCAGGCCGGCCTCAAGCGCCAGTTCGGCCAGCCGCAGCGCCGTGAACGGCGACTTCTCCGAGGGCTTCAGCACGACGCTGTTGCCGGTCGCCAAGGCGGGCCCCAGCTTCCACGCGCCCATGATCATCGGGTAGTTCCACGGCACGATCGCACCGACCACGCCCACGGGCTCGCGTGTGATCAGCGCCAGCGCGTTGGGGCCGGTGGGCGCGATCTCGTCGTACACCTTGTCGACGGCTTCGGCGTACCAGGCAAGGCAGCGCGCCGCTGCCGGCACGTCCACATGGATGCTGTAGCGGATCGGCTTGCCCATGTCCAGGGTTTCGAGCAGCCCGAGTTCCTCGCGGGCCGTGAGGATCTTCTCGGCAAAGCGCTGCAGCACCTTCTTGCGCGCTGCCGGAGGCTGGTGCGCCCAGCGGCCGTCATCGAAGGCGGCACGCGCAGCCGCCACGGCGCGGTCGACATCGGGGGCCATCCCACGTGCGACCACGCCGAGCCGACGGCCGTCGATCGGCGAGTGCTTGTCGAAGCTTGCACCATCGGCAGCGTCGCAGCGCCGCCCATCGATCAGCAGACGGCCATCCGGCTGCAGGTCTGCGGCACGTGCGTGCCAGTCGATCGGGTTCTGTGGCATGTCGGGTGTCTCCGTGGTGGGGTGTCAGACCCAGCCGTTGGCCTTCACGTCGGCCCAGGTCTTGTCGAGGCACATCGCGATCAACCGGCCGAGTTCGTCGATCTGTTCGGCCGTCGTGACGAGCGGAGGCGCGACGATCATCCGGTCGCCGACCGCCCGCATGATCAGCCCGTTGCCGAAGCAATGCCCGCGACACACCATGCCCACCTCGAGTTCGGAAGGAAACAGGGTGCCGTCGCTCTTGTCCTTGACGAGCTGGATGGCGCCCATCAGGCCGCAGGTCTCGGCATGGCCGACCAACGGGTGGTCTCGCAGCGACGCATAGAGCTTCGCCAGACGAGGGCCGGTCTCGTCTCGCACCCGTTCCACCAGCTTCAGCTGCTGGATCAAGCGAATATTCTCGACACCGACCACACAGGCCACCGGGTGGCCTGAATAGGTGTACCCATGCTCGAATTCGCCGCCTTGCTCGATCAGCACCTTCGCGATCCGCTCGCCGACCATCACGCCGCCGAGCGGTACGTAGCCGGACGTCACTCCCTTCGCAAAGGTCATCAGGTCGGGCCGCGAGCCGAAGCGCTCGCAACCGAACCAATGCCCCGTGCGACCGAAGCCGCAGATCACCTCGTCGCTGACGAGCAGCACGCCGTACTTGTCGCAGATGCGCTGGATCTCCGGCCAATAGCTGTCCGGCGGCACGATCACCCCGCCGGCACCTTGCACCGGCTCGCCGATGAACGCGGCGACCTTCTCCGGCCCGAGTTCGAGCAGCTTCTCTTCCAGCCAGCCGGCCGCGTGCACCCCGAAGGCTTCCGGAGTCATCTCGCGGCCCACCTGATACCAGTGCGGTTGCTCGATGTGCACGATGCCCGGGATGGGCAGGCCGCCTTGCGCATGCATCGCCGCCATGCCGCCCAGCGACGCGCCGGCCATGGTCGAGCCGTGGTAGGCGTTCTTGCGGCTGACGATCACCTGCCGCTCGGGCTGGCCGAGCAGGTCCCAGTAGCGCCGCACCATGCGCACCACAGTGTCGTTGCCTTCGGAGCCCGAGCCTGAGAAAAAGACGTGCTGGAACTGCGGCGGCGTGACTTCGGCCAGCAACTCGGCCAGCTGGATCGCGGGCGGCGTGGCGGTCTGGAAAAAGGCGTTGTAGAACGGTAGCTGCTGCATCTGCCGCGCGGCGGCGTCGATCAGCGCCTGCTGCCCATAGCCGACGTTGACGCACCACAGGCCGCTCATCGCATCGAAGATCCTGTGCCCGTCGCTGTCCCAGAGGTAGACGTTCTCGCCACGCGTGATGATGCGAGCGCCCTTGCGGGCAAGCGACTGGAAGTCGGTGAACGGGTGCAAGAAGTGTGCGGCGTCGGCGGCCTGCCAGTCGCGCGTGCTGCGGCTCGAGGAGATGTCGGCATTCATGGTCATGGTCGGGGCCAGAGGGTTCAGACGTGCAGCAGCAAGTGTTCCCGCTCCCAGGGCGAGATCACCTTCATGAACTCTTCGTACTCGGTGTCCTTGACTTCGGTGTAGACGGTGATGAATTCCCGACCGAGCACCTCGTGCAGGTCGGCTTCATCCTTCAGCAGTGCGAGCGCTTCGCCAAGGCTGCGCGGCAGCGCGTAGTCGCCGAGGTAGGCGTCGCCTTTGCACTCGGGCGTCGGCTCGATGCGGTTCTTCAGTCCCAGGTAGCCGCAGGCCAGCGTTGCGGCCAGTGCGACGTAGGGGTTCGCGTCGGCGCCGATCACGCGGTTCTCGATGCGTCGTGCCGCCGGGGCGGCGACCGGAGACCGGATGCCGACCGTGCGGTTGTCGGTGCCCCACTGAATGTTGATCGGCGCCGCGGTGGCGCGTGCCAGGCGGCGGTAGGAATTGACGTAGGGCGCGAACAAGGCCATCGCCGCGGGCGTGTAGCGTTGCAGGCCGCCGATGTACCAGTAGAACGCCTGGGACGGCGAGCCGTCCTCGTTGCTGAACAGGTTCTTCCCGGTCGCCTTGTCGAGCAGGCTCTGGTGCACGTGCATCGCGCTGCCCGGCTCGTTGGCCATCGGCTTGGCCATGAAGGTGGCGTACATCCCGTGGCGCAGCGCCGTCTCGCGGATCGTGCGCTTGAAGAAGAACACCTCGTCGGCCAGTTGCAACGGACGATCGTGGAAGAAGTTGATCTCCATCTGCCCGGCGCCCACCTCGTGAATCAGCGTGTCGACGTTGAGCTCCATCTGCTCGCAGTACGCGTAGATGTCCTCGAACAGCGGGTCGAACTCGTTCACCGCGTCGATCGAATAGGCCTGACGCGACGTCTCGGCGCGGCCGCTGCGGCCGACCGGCGGGCGCAGCGGCTGGTTCGGGTCGGTGCTGCGCTCGATCAGGTAGAACTCCAGCTCCGGCGCAACGATGGGCTCCCAGCCTTCGGCATTGAACAGGTTGCACACCCGCCGCAGCACAGAGCGTGGCGCGTAGGGTACGACGTTGCCGTGGCGGTCGAAGCAATCGTGGATCACCTGCGCCGTCGGGTCGGTGGCCCACGGCACGATGCGCACCGTCGCCGGATCGGGCCTCAAGTGCATGTCGCGGTCGGTGGGCGTGATGACGTCGTAGTACGGCCCCTCGTCCGGGAACTCACCCGTGACGCCGATGGCGACGATCGCCTCCGGCAAGCGCATGCCGCGGTCTTCGGTGAACTTCTCGCGCGGCAGGATCTTGCCGCGCGCCACGCCGGTGAGGTCGGGCACCAGGCACTCGATCTCGGTCACGCGTCGCTCGTTGAGCCATTGCTCCAGCTCGCTGAAAGTGAAACTGTCTCGGACCACCATACATCCCTTTCCTCGTTGACCCTCGCGGCGACGCCGCGTCTGCGCTGGTTGACGGGCGGGCGGCGCTAGGTGAGGGGGCCCGAGTGGCGGTCTCGATATTGGCGGCAGGCGTCGCCGAAAGCCTGGAACAGCTTCAGTGACACCGGGTTCTCTGCAGCACGCCACTCGGGGTGCCACTGCACGAAAAGGTTGAAGCCCGATGCCTCGGGGTGGGAGAACGCTTCGATCATGCCGTCCGGCGCAGTGGCTTCGACGCGCAGCGCCGGTGCCAACCGGTTGACGCCCTGGCCGTGCAGGCTGTTGACGTCGAACTGCGTCAGGCCCAGCACCTGCTGCAGCACGCCACCCGGTTCGACGGTGATCGGGTGGGCGATGCCGTACTGCACATGGACGTCGGCACCGGGTTTCGCGCGGTGATCGCGCCGCTCAGGGACCTCCTGCACAGCCTGGTGCAAACTGCCGCCGAGGGCCACGTTGGCTTCCTGCAGGCCGCGGCAGATCGCGAACAGGGGGATGCCGCGGTCCAGTGCGGCGGGTATCAGCGGCAGCGTCCAGGCATCGCGCCCGGGGTCCAAAGGCAGGCTCGGGTCGTATACCTCTTCGCCGAAATGGCCGGGATGCACGTTCGACACCGACCCGGTCAGCAGCACGCCATCGGCGAGCGCAAGCAGTTCATCGATCTCGGAGACAGTCGCGGTCGGCACCACGAGCGGCAGGCACCTTGCCAGCCGCACGGCATCGACGTACTTCTTGCCTGCAACATGGAACGGGTGGTGCCCGATCATCTTGTTGCAGGCGGGAACCAGGACCACGGGCTGGCGCCGGTTCACCGTGGGCGGGTGTTGGTGGCTCATGGGGCTTGCTGCGCTGGGCTCTTGACCCGGTGTCTGCGACGGCGCACTGGGCTTGCGGGTGCAGCGCGAGGTTCACGCTCCTTACGCAGGCAGTGTGCCAAAGCACCCGCCGGTGTCAATGCCGCCAGGGGAAACACCCGATGCACGCGGGCCGGGTAGACACGCGGAGTCGGTCCCGAGAGGGCTGCGGCGCAGCTTCTACTCGACCCGCTTCAGTGCATCGGCCAGCGTGCCGACGATCTGGTCGATGTGGGACTTCTCGATGATCAGCGGCGGCGACAGCGCGATGGTGTCTCCGGTAGTGCGGATCAACACACCGCGCTCCCAGCAGTCGAGGAAGATCGAGAACGCCCGCTTGCCTGGCGCACCGGCAATGGACGCCAGCTCGATACCCCCGACCAGGCCGATGTTGCGCACGTCGATCACGTGCGGCAGGCCTTTCAGCGAATGCACGGCGTCAGCGAAGTACTGCGCCAGTTCGCCCCGGCCGCGGGTCAGCAAGGCCTCGTCCTGGTAAGTATCCAACGTGCCGAGTGCTGCCGCGCATGCCAGCGGGTGCGCCGAGTAGGTGTAGCCGTGGAAGAACTCGATCAGATGTTCCGGCCCGTTCATGAAGGCATCGTGGATCTGCCGCTTCACGAAGACAGCGCCCATCGGCACGCACCCATTGGTGATGCCTTTAGCGACCGTCATCAGGTCAGGGGTCACGCCGAAGTGGGTCGCGGCGAACGGCGATCCCAGGCGGCCGAACCCGGTGATGACCTCGTCGAAGATCAGCAGGATGCCGTGCTGGTCGCAGATCTCGCGCAGCCGCTGAAGGTAGCCTTGTGGCGGGATCAGCACGCCGGTGGAACCGGCCACCGGTTCGACGATGACGGCTGCGATGGTGGAGGCGTCGTGCAGCGCGATCAGGCGCTCCAGGTCGTCGGCGAACTCGGCGCCGTGTTCGGGTTGCCCGCGCGAGAACGCGTTGCGCTGCAGGTCATGCGTGTGCCGGATATGGTCGACCCCGGCCAGCAGGGTGCCGAACATTTTCCGGTTGGCCACCATGCCGCCGACCGAGATGCCCCCGAAGTTGACACCGTGATAGCCGCGCTCCCGGCCGATCAGTCGCGTGCGTTGGCCTTCGCCGCGCACCCGGTGGTACGCGATCGCCATCTTCAATGCCGTCTCTACGGACTCGGACCCGGAGTTCGTGTAGAAGACCTTGCTCAACTCCGGTGGTGTCAGCTCGACCAGCCGTTCGGCCAGTTCGAAGGCCTTCGGGTGGCCCATCTGGAAAGGGGGCGCGTAGTCGAGTTCGCCGGCCTGCTGGCGGATGGCCTCCACGATCCTGGGCCTGGCATGGCCCGCATTGACGCACCAAAGCCCTGCCACGCCGTCCAGCACCTGCCGACCTTCAGGCGTCCAGAAATACATGCCTTCGGCACGCGCGAGCAGCCGCGGCGATTTCTTGAACTGGCGGTTGGCCGTGAACGGCATCCAATAGGCATCAAGGTCTTGGTGCATGGGCGGGCAGGCTGGATGAGGTGAGTGAAAGGATGAACTTCGGCGCGCCGAAGTCAAGCCCAGTCTAGGCCGGAGCGGGCGCAACAGGGTTGCAAGGTCATGCGTGCAGCCGGCGTCCCGTCGCATAAGATGCCGCGAATCGACGTCACCAAAGAATTTCATGCGAAACCCAGCCCGAGAAGTGCCGCTCGACGCGATCGACCGCGCCATCTTGCGCGAACTGCAAGCGGACGGGCGTCTGTCCAACGTCGAGCTTGCACAGCGCGTTCACCTGTCGCCGTCCGCCTGCCTGCGCCGGGTGAAGCTGCTGGAGGAGAGCGGCGTGATCGACCGCTACGTCGCGCTGCTCGAGCCGAAGGCTGTGGGGCAACCGGGCGTTTCATTCACGATCGTCAACGTCGAACGCACCACGCCCGAAGGCTTGCGAGCCTTCGAGCAGGCGGTGCGCGATGAGCCGCAAATCCTCGACTGCTACTACGTTGCCGGCAGCAGCGACTACCTGCTGCGGTTCAGCTACCGCGACGCAGAAGATCTGGAGCGCTTCCATGCCGAGGTGCTGGCGCGACTGCCGGGCGCGGTGCGCCTGAATTCGATGCTGGTGCTGCGTACCGTGAAGCGGACCACCGCGCTGGAGATCTGAAGGCAGGGTGCCGGTCGGCTGGCAGGGGGGTAAGCTTCCACATGACGAAATCGAGATTTCGCATAGAGAAAAGTTCGGCATGGTGCAGTGCCGCATGCTCTTCCATTGTGGGAAAGTCATTCCCGCATCCTGAAATCGACCGGCTAAGCCTTTGTTTTTAATGAAGAAACTTTTGTGTCTTATATAAGACATAAGTCTCGCATTGGCCTCCCAAGACTCGTAAGCTTTGCTCCATCCTGATCGCATCGATGTCTTGACTAACTGGAGGTCCCCATGACGAACCCGACTCGTGAACAACAAGCCGCTGCCCTCGAGAAAGACTGGGCTGAGAGCCCGCGCTGGAAGGGCATCAAGCGCGGCTATAGCGCCGCCGACGTGGTGCGCCTGCGGGGCTCCGTGCAGATCGAGCACACGCTGGCCAAGCGTGGCTCCGAAAAGCTGTGGAGCCTGATCAATACCGAGCCCTTCGTCAATGCGCTGGGAGCGCTGACCGGCAACCAGGCCATGCAACAGGTCAAGGCCGGTCTGAAGGCCATCTACCTGTCGGGCTGGCAAGTCGCAGGCGATGCCAACCTGGCTGGCGAGATGTATCCCGACCAGTCGCTGTATCCCGCCAACTCGGTGCCCGCCGTCGTGCGCCGCATCAACAACACCTTCCAGCGTGCCGACCAGATCCAGTGGTCCGAGGGCAAGGACGACGTCGACTTCTTCGCGCCGATCGTGGCTGACGCGGAAGCCGGCTTCGGCGGCGTGCTGAACGCCTTCGAGCTGATGAAGTCGATGATCGAGGCGGGCGCCGCCGGCGTGCACTTCGAAGACCAGCTGGCGTCCGTCAAGAAATGCGGGCACATGGGGGGCAAGGTGCTGGTGCCGACGCGTGAGGCGGTGGCCAAGCTGGTTGCGGCCCGCCTGGCCGCCGACGTGATGGGCACCCCGACCGTGCTGGTCGCCCGCACCGATGCCGAGGCAGCCGACCTCGTCACGAGCGACGTCGACGACAACGACAAGCCGTTCTGTACCGGCGAGCGCACCGTTGAAGGCTTCTTCCGCACCAAGCCCGGTCTGGAGCAGGCCATCAGCCGCGGCCTGGCCTATGCGCCGTACGCCGACCTGATCTGGTGCGAAACCGGCAAGCCGGACCTCGCCTACGCGAAGAAGTTCGCCGAGGCGATCCACAAGCAGTTCCCGGGCAAGCTGCTGTCCTACAACTGCTCGCCGTCGTTCAACTGGAAGAAGAACCTCGATGACGCGACGATCGCCAAGTTCCAGCGCGAGCTGGGCGCGATGGGCTACAAGTTCCAGTTCATCACGCTGGCCGGCTTCCACAGCCTGAACTACTCGATGTTCGAGCTGGCCCATGGCTACGCCCGCAACCAGATGAGCGCCTTCGTCGAGCTGCAGGAGAAGGAATTCGCCGCCGCCGAGAAGGGCTTCACCGCCGTGAAGCACCAGCGCGAGGTCGGTACCGGCTACTTCGACGCCGTGACCACGACGATCGAACGCGAGGCGTCCACCGCCGCACTGAAGGGTTCGACCGAAGACGAGCAATTCTTCGACCAGAAGCACGGCTGATATCGCCCTCGAGGGGGCGGGCGCCGTCGTCGATGGTGCCCGCCAGTGAAAAGCTCCAACCGCATCGGTAGATGCATTCGCCCGGCCAAGGCCTCTTGCCGGGCTTTTTTGTGTCTGCTGCGATACAATTGCGGCTTCCCTCGGACCGGCAAGAGCGAGAAAGGCATCAGGGGTTATGACACCGCGAACTACGACCACCATCACCTTCTTCAAGGTCTAGTCGGTCGGCCGCGGCTTTCGTTTGTCTGTTCTCCAACAAAGCGCGGCGACCCCCGCGCTTTTTTGTTTTCAGCGGTCCGCTCGGAGGCCGCCCAGAGAGGTTTTCATGGTTTCAATTCAGTTGCCCGACGGTTCCCGACGCGAGTTTCCCGGCCCGGTGACCGTGGGCGAAGTGGCGGCCTCCATCGGCCCCGGGCTCGCGAAGGCGGCCATCGCGGGCCGGGTGGGGCAGGGCAAGGACGCTCACGTGGTGGACACCAGCTACCGCATCGAAAGCGATGCGTCGCTCGCGATCCTGACGGACAAGGACCCGGAAGGGCTGGACGTGATCCGGCATTCGACGGCGCACTTGCTGGCCTACGCGGTGAAGGAGCTGTTTCCCGACGCTCAGGTGACGATCGGCCCCACCATCGAGAACGGCTTCTACTACGACTTTTCGTACAAGCGCCCGTTCACGCCGGATGACCTGCAAGCCATCGAGAAGAAGATGACCGAGCTGGCGAAGAAGGACGAAAAGGTCGCTCGCCGCGTGTTGCCCCGCGACGAGGCGGTCGCGTATTTCAAGAGCCTGGGCGAGCACTACAAGGCCGAGATCATCGCCGGCATTCCGTCGAACGAGGAAGTGTCGCTGTACCGAGAAGGCGGTTTCGAGGACTTGTGCCGCGGCCCTCATGTGCCGAGCACGGGCAGGCTGAAGCACTTCAAGCTGATGAAAGTGGCCGGCGCCTACTGGCGCGGGGACCATCGCAACGAGCAGTTGCAGCGTATCTACGGTACGGCCTGGGCGACGAAGGACGAGCTGCAGCAATACCTGCACATGCTGGAAGAAGCCGAGAAGCGCGATCACCGCAAACTGGGGCGCGAGCTGGACCTGTTCCACATCGACGAGCATTCGCCCGGTACGGTGTTCTGGCACCCCAAGGGGTGGGCTCTGTGGCAGGAGGTCGAGCAATACATGCGCCGCGTGTACCGCGACAACGGCTACCTGGAGGTCAAGGGCCCTCAGATCCTGGACAAGACGCTGTGGGAGAAAACGGGCCACTGGCAGAAGTACCGGGAGAACATGTTCACGACCGAGTCGGAGAAGCGGGACTACGCGCTCAAGCCGATGAACTGCCCCGGCCACATCCTGATCTTCAAGCAAGGCATCAAGAGTTACCGCGACCTGCCGCTGCGGTACGGCGAGTTCGGCCAATGCCACCGCAATGAACCGACCGGGGGCCTGCACGGCATCATGCGCGTGCGCGGCTTCACGCAGGACGACGGACACATCTTCTGTACCGAAGACCAGATCCTGCCCGAGTGCGAGGTCTACACGGCGCTGTTGCAAAAGGTCTACAAGGACTTCGGCTTCACCGACATCATCTACAAGGTGGCCACGAGGCCGGAGGCGCGCATCGGCTCCGACGACGCCTGGGACAAGGCCGAGCACGCCCTGATGGAGAGCTTGCGGCGCTCCGGCGTCGCGTTCGAGATCGCCCCGGGCGACGGCGCCTTCTACGGGCCCAAGATCGAGTACACGCTGAAGGATGCATTGGGACGCCCGTGGCAGGTGGGCACGATGCAGGTCGATTTCTTCATGGCCGAGCGCCTGGGTGCCGAGTACGTCACGGAAAGCGGCGAGCGTCAGGTGCCGGTGATGCTGCATCGCGCCATCGTTGGCAGCCTGGAGCGCTTCATCGGCATCCTGATCGAGCAGCACGCCGGCGCACTGCCCGCCTGGCTGGCGCCCGTGCAGGTGGTCGTCGCCAATATCACTGACGCGCAGGCGGATTACGTCCAGGAAGTGGTCAAAACGCTGCAAAAACAAGGACTTAGAGTTGAACGTGATTTGCGCAACGAGAAAATCACGTATAAAATCCGCGAGCACTCGTTGCAGAAGGTTCCCTACATCCTCGTTGTCGGTGACAAGGAGAAAGCGGCGGGAACCGTCGCAGTGCGCGCCCGGGGCAACCAAGACCTCGGTGCGATGTCACTCGACACCTTCTCCCTGAAGATTGCAAGCGACATTGCCCAGAAGGTTTGAGCAGAGGCGGCCCGCCTGCCGCCTCTTCCGAGCCGATGTGCGTGTTTTTTTTGTTTTGGGGCGGGACCCCTGAGGATCTGAGCCATCGCTACTTTCATGGACCGGCGCACTCCCAACGTGGAGCGCAAGCATCGACTGAATCGGGAAATCACCGCACCGGAAGTCCGGTTGAACGGCCCCGAGAACGAACCCATCGGCATCGTGAGCCTGCAGGAAGCCTTGCGGCTCGCCTCTGAGAGCGATGTCGATCTCGTCGAGATTGCAGCAACGGCGACGCCGCCGGTCTGCCGGTTGATGGACTACGGCAAGTTCAAGTACCAGGAACAGAAGAAGGCCGCAGAGGCGAAAGCCAAGCAGCACGTCATCGACATCAAGGAAGTGAAGTTCCGCCCCGGCACGGACGAGGGCGACTACCAGATCAAGCTGCGCAACCTGCGCCGCTTCCTTGAAGAAGGTGACAAGGGCAAGGTGACGCTGCGGTTCCGCGGTCGCGAGATCACGCACCAGGAACTGGGCATGCGATTGCTGGAGCGGGTGCGTGACGATCTCGTCGACGTCAGCGTCGTAGAGAACATGCCCAAGCTCGAGGGCCGCCAGATGATCATGGTGCTGGCGCCCAAGAAGAAGAAGTAAGGCTCCGCAGGGAGCCGTCAGGTTCGAAACCTGTCGCCGGTCTGGTCGCCGGCGGCAAGGCCAAGTGGCCCGGGGCCAACAAGACCGCGAAAGGTTCGCGGCGCCTCACGGGCACAACGAAGAAGGAGCAGTGATGCCCAAAATGAAGACCAAGAAGAGCGCGGCCAAGCGTTTCCGCGTTCGCCCGGGTGGCACCGTCAAGCGCGGTCAGGCGTACAAGCGCCACATCCTCACCAAGAAGTCCACGACCCGCAAGCGCCATCTGCGTGGCGCTGCCAACGTGCATGACACCAACATGGGCCACATCGCACAGATGATGCCCTTCGCGGGTCTGTGACCGTCGGGTCCGCTTTCAACGGTTGAAGGAGAAAAGACATGCCTCGCGTCAAACGTGGTGTTACCGCACGCGCCCGTCACAAGAAGATCCTGGCCCTGGCCAAGGGCTTCCGCGGCCGCCGCAAGAACGTATTCCGCATCGCCAAACAGGCGGTGATGAAGGCCGGCCAGTACGCTTACCGCGACCGCCGTGCCAAGAAGCGTGAGTTCCGCCGTCTCTGGATCGCCCGTATCAATGCGGCGGCCCGTGAGCAGGGCATCACCTACAGCAAGTTCATGAACGGCATGAAGAAGGCCTCGATCGACATCGATCGCAAGGTCCTGGCCGAACTGGCTGTGAACGACCCGGCTGCATTCAGCAGCATCGTCGCAAAGGTGAAGGCTCAACTCGCTGCTTGATTGCCGTGATGGCGTCGAGGCCGACGGCCCCGACCACCGCAGCGCCCCGCTAGACCGGGGCAGCAGGAAAAGGCCGACACCGGGTGCGGCCTTTTTTTATGTCCAGACCGATAGCAGCGTGCCCCCGAGGCGCGCCGACTGCACAGCATGAACGAGCTTGACCAACTGGTCTTACAGGCGCGCGCCGAGTTCTTGCAGGCGCCGACGCCGGCCGACCTGGAGAACGCCAAGGCGCGCTACCTGGGCAAGGCTGGCCGCGTGACCGAACTCCTGAAGGGGCTGGCCGCCTTGGCGCCCGAGGAGAAAAAGGCCCGCGGCGGCGCCATCAACGAAGCGAAGCAGCAGGTGGAGGCGGCGCTCAACGAACGCCGGCACGCGCTGGCCGAGGCCGAGCTGGAAGCTCAGTTGAGGGCCGAAGCGCTCGATGTGACGCTGCCGGGCCGCAGCGGTGGCGTCGGTGCGCTGCACCCGGTGATCCGCACGATGGAGCGCATCGAGGCGATCTTCGGTTCGATGGGTTTCGACGTGGCCGACGGTCCCGAGATCGAGGCCGACTGGTTCAACTTCACGGCACTGAACACGCCGGCCGACCACCCGGCGCGCTCGATGCACGACACGTTCTATGTCGAAGGCGGGCACCTGCTGCGCACGCACACCAGCCCGATGCAGATCCGCTACGCCGTGCAGCACGTCAAGCGGCACCGTGTGCAGCTCGACGCCGGCCAGCCGATGCCCGACATCCGCGTGATCGCGCCGGGGCGCACCTACCGCGTCGACAGCGACGCCACGCATTCGCCGATGTTCCACCAGGTCGAAGGCCTGTGGGTCGGCGAGCACGTCAGCTTCAAGGACCTGAAGTCGGTCTACGTGAACTTCCTGCGCGAGTTCTTCGAGACTGACGACATGCAGATCCGTTTCCGGCCGAGCTACTTCCCGTTCACCGAACCGAGCGCCGAGATCGACATGATGTTCAACAGCGGGCCGCTGAAAGGGCGCTGGCTGGAGGTCTCGGGGTCGGGGCAGGTGCACCCTCAGGTGATCCGCAACATGGGGCTCGATCCCGAGCGCTACATCGGCTTCGCCTTCGGTTCGGGTATCGACCGACTGGCGATGCTGCGCTACGGCGTGAACGATCTGCGCCTGTTCTTCGACGGCGACCTGCGCTTCCTGTCGCAGTTCAAGTAAGAGGCCCGGAGTCGAAATGCAATTCCCAGAATCATGGTTGCGCGAGTTCTGCAACCCGCCGATCGGCACGCAGGAGCTGGCCGACATCCTGACGATGGCCGGGCTCGAGGTCGAGGAGCTGCGCCCGGTCGCTCCGCCATTCCAGCGGATCGTCGTCGCTCAGGTGCTGGAAGTCGCCAAGCACCCGAACGCCGACCGGCTGAACGTGTGCCAGGTCGACGCCGGCACCGGGCAGACGTTGAACATCGTCTGCGGCGCACCGAACGTGCGCCCGGGCATCAAGGTGCCCTGTGCGCTGGTCGGCGCTGAACTTCCGCCGGGCGAAGATGGCAAGCCGTTCCAGATCAAGCTCGGCAAGCTGCGAGGCGTCGAAAGCCAGGGCATGCTGTGCTCGGCGCGCGAGCTGAAACTGTCGGAAGACCACGGCGGGCTGCTCGTGCTCGACGACGGGGCACCGATCGGACAGGACATCCGCGAGCATCTGAAGCTCGACGACGTGCTGTTCACGTTGAAGCTGACGCCCAACCTGGCGCACTGCCTCAGCGTGTACGGCATTGCACGCGAAGTCTCTGCGCTGACCGGTGCCCCGCTGAAGGCTGTCGCGTTTGCGCCCGTGCCCGTGAAGAACACGGACACGTTGCGTGTCGCCATCGAGGCAGCCGACCTGTGCGGCCGCTTCTCGGGCCGTGTGATCCGCAATGTGAACACCCGGGCGCGCACGCCGGCCTGGATGGTCGAGCGGCTGGAGCGCTGCGGTCAGCGCCCGGTGACGGCACTGGTCGACATCTCGAACTACGTGATGTTCGAATTCGGTCGGCCTTCTCACATTTTCGATTTCGACAAGATCCACGGCGGCCTGACGGTACGCTGGGGCCGCCAGGGCGAACGGCTGAAGCTGCTGAACGGCAACACG
Source organism: Caldimonas mangrovi (assembly GCF_023721835.1). Lineage (GTDB taxonomy): Bacteria > Pseudomonadota > Gammaproteobacteria > Burkholderiales > Burkholderiaceae_C > Caldimonas > Caldimonas mangrovi. The sequence continues at coordinate 395,236 of NZ_JAMKFE010000005.1, forward strand.
ATCGAGGTCGACGAGAAGGTCGGCGTGATCGCTGACGACGAGGCTGTCGAATCGCTGGCCGGCATCATGGGCGGCGACGCGACGGCGGTGTCTGACGACACCCACAACATCTATGTCGAAGCCGCATTCTGGTGGCCGCACTCCGTCGCGGGACGTTCGCGCCGCTACAACTTCTCGACCGATGCCGGCCACCGTTTCGAGCGCGGCGTCGACCCGGCGCTGACGGTCGAGCACATCGAACGCATCTCGCAGTTGGTGCTCGAAATCTGTGGCGGCGAGGCCGGGCCGATGGACGACCAGATCGTCAACCTGCCGCAGCGTGCGCCGGTCACACTGCGCGTCGAGCGCGCCGCCAAGGTGATCGGCATGCCGGTCACGCAGCGACAATGCGCCGACGTGTTCCGCCGCCTGGGGTTGTCGTTCACCGAAGGTGACGGCACGGTGACGGTGACGCCGCCGAGCTGGCGCTTCGACCTGCAGATCGAGGAAGACCTGATCGAAGAGGTCATCCGCGTGCTGGGCTACCAGAACCTGCCGGATACCGCGCCGCTCGGCCCGATCGTGCCGCGTGTGCGCACCGAGTCTCAGCGCGGCTTGCATGCGGTGCGCAGGACGCTGGCCGGCCTGGGCTACCAGGAAACCCTCAACTTCAGCTTTGTCGAAGAGCGCTGGGAACGTGACTTTGCCGGCAACGTGCAGCCGATCCGTCTGCTGAACCCGATCGCCAGCTCCCTCAGCGTGATGCGGTCGTCGCTGATCGGCAGCCTGGTGCAGGTGCTGCGTTTCAACCTGGCACGCAAGGCGGGCCGTGTGCGCGTGTTCGAAGCGGGGCGCGTGTTCCTGCGTGACGACAGCGTGCCGGAGAGCGACGCGACCGTGGCCGGCCTGCACCAGCCGATGCGGGTGTGCGGACTGGCCTACGGCCCTGCGGCACCGGTGCAATGGGGCGTGCCGGAGCGCCTGGTCGACTTCTTCGACGTGAAGGGCGACCTGGCCCAGCTGTTGGCGCCGCTGCAGCCGCGTTTCGTCGTGGCCGAGCACCCGGCCTTCCACCCGGGACGCTGCGCGGCCATCGTGCTGGACGATGGCGTGGTCGGCCACCTGGGTGAACTCCACCCGAAATGGCGGCAGGCCTACGAGCTGCCGCACGCGCCGGTGGTGTTCGAGATCGAGGCAGCCGCGCTGCAGCGCCGTCCGGTGCCGACCTACAAGCCCATTGCCCGGCAACAGGCGGTGACGCGCGATCTGGCGGTGATCGTGGCCGACAACGTGCGTTACGACGCGCTGATCGAGGCTGTGCAAGCGGCACCGACCGGAGGGTTGGTGCGCGACGTGACCTTGTTCGACATCTACAAGCCCAAGGCTGCCACCGGCGAAATCGGTGCCGACGAGCACAGCGTGGCGCTGCGACTGGAGCTGCTCGACGACGACGCGACGCTGACCGACGAGCGGATCGAGGCCGCGGTGCAAGCCGTGGTCGATACACTGGGGTCCCGGCTGGGGGGCCGACTGCGCGGCTGAGGTGGGCCGGAGGAGCGAACATGGATAGAGCGATACTCCCGTCCATCGAGACGCCGACGCTGACCAAGGCCGAGCTGGCCGACCTGCTGTTCGAACGGCTGGGGCTGAACAAGCGCGAGTCCAAGGACATGGTCGAAGCCTTCTTCGAGATCATTCACGCCAGCCTGGTGGAAGGCCAGGACGTGAAGTTGTCGGGGTTCGGCAACTTCCAGATCCGGCGCAAGGCGCCCCGGCCCGGGCGCAACCCGCGCACCGGAGAAGCGATCCCGATCAAGGCGCGCAATGTGGTCACATTTCACGCCAGTCACAAGTTGAAGGGTGTTGTGCAGGGAGACATTCCCGCCGGGGAAGAGTTCGAGTAAAGTCTTAGCTTTCTTGCTCGATCTTATTGATTTCAGTGGAGAAATCGCTCCCCGCCATCCCTGCCAAACGCTACTTCACCATCGGTGAGGTGAGCGAGCTGTGCGGCGTCAAGCCGTACGTGCTGCGCTATTGGGAGCAGGAATTCACCCAGCTGAAGCCGATGAAGCGCCGCGGCAACCGGCGCTACTACCAGCACCACGAGGTGCTGCTGATCCGTCGCATACGCGAGCTGCTGTACGAGCAGGGTTTCACGATCAGCGGCGCACGCAACCGGTTGGCCGAAATGGGCAGCCATGCATCGCGGCAGGAATCGGTCGATGCTCCGGAGAGTGTGCCGCCCGTCTACGAACACGAGGTCGTTGAGGCGCCTGTGGCTCAGGAAGCGGTCGCGGCCGCGCTGGTCGCGAGCACTTCCGCTCGCGCGGCCGTGGTGCCGTACTCGGTGCATCAAGTGCGCCAGGAACTGCTGTCGATCCGCAGTTTGCTGGTCATCTGACGCAAAGCATCGTATACTCTTTGGCTTCGTCGGGGTGTAGCGCAGCCTGGTAGCGCACTTGCATGGGGTGCAAGGGGTCGCGAGTTCGAATCCCGCCACCCCGACCAATAAAATCAACGGGTTAGCAGCCACAAGCTGCTAGCCCGTTTGTCATTCCGGGACGCTGCGTCCTAACGGCGTCCTAAATTTGTCCCGGTTCGCGGCGCCTGCAGATGCCGGGCGGCGGGCGCAACGCATCCCTGTCCGCAGTAGGGGCAGGTCCTTCAGTGTTTCCTCCAACTCGTTGACGCTGGCTGCCGCAGATTGCAGCAATCCGATGCGGTGTCCCCACCGATGCGGGCAGGAGCGTCCCGTCAGGGACTGGCGCACAGGGTTGTCCACAGCGGCTGGGGATAGCGCCCGGCGAACATGGTCCAGCCGTGAGCCTGCGTGTTGCTCATGCCATGGAATGCATGGCGGCTGCTCGTCGGGTGGCCGGATCCGGATAGCGACGGACGGTTCCCGGCAGGACATTGTTGCGATGGAAAACTTAGGACCGTGCTACCTGGCGGGTGAGGAGGTCATCCATCCGCGGCAGCCCGACTTCCAGCAGCGACTCGCGCATGCCTACGACGGGCGGCTGCTGCTGCGCTGCCTGTGCCGCGACCCTGGCATCCCGGTCTACATCGCCCGCTACCGGGACTACGTGGTCAAGCGCTGCCCCGGGACCGGGCACCAGCACGACCCGCTTTGCGACGCCTACGAGCCGCCGCCAAGTCACGGTGGCCTCGGCGAGTTGATGGGCGACGCCGTGCGGGAACTCGAGGGCGACCGGCTCGAGGTGGTGTTTTCGTTTCCGCTGTCGCGACGCCAGGGCAGTTCCAGGGCGGCTGCCGAGCCAGCTGCTCCGACCCATGTGAGATCGTCGCACCGTCCTCTCGGCCTGCGCGCGATGCTGCACCTGTTGATGGAGCGTGCCGGCTTCAACCGCTGGTCCCCACGCATGGCCGGCAAGCGCAACTGGCCGGTGTTCCGCTACCACCTGCTGCAGGCCGCGACGGAACTCAGGGCCAAGGGCCTGTGCCTGGCCGATCGTCTGTTCCTGCCCGAGCCGTTCCGGCGCGAAGATCTGGACGGCCTGGCCGAGCGCCGTCAGCGTCGGTTGGGGACGCTGATGGTGCCGCAGGGCGACGGCAGCCTGCCGATGATGCTGATCGTCGGTGAGGTGAAGGAGGTGGCGCGCACGCCGCAGGGCGCGGCGCTGCGCTTGAAGCACATGGCCAACGTGGCGCTGCATGTCGACGCGACCACCTTGTGCCGGCTGCGCCGGGTCTTTGCGGAGGCGATCGACGCCTGGGAGCTGCAACCGGCGTCGGCCGTCAGGGGTAGCGCGCGCCTGCGCCTGCTGCTGGCTGCGTTGGTGTTCGCGAAGCGTGAGAGCCTGCTGTGGGTGCACAGTGCCACGCTGCAACTGGTGAACGAACAGTGGCTGCCGTTGGCGCATCCCCGCGAGGCGGGCCTACTCCAGATGCTGGTGAACGAGGGGCGGTGCTTCTACAAGCCGCTCGATTTCGAGTCGAGGCGGGCACCGGCTTTTGCGAACGCGTTGCTGTTGGACGCGCGACCGGCGCCGGTACCGCTGCATATCGTCAGTCCGTTGATGCCCGAGCACGAACGACAAATGAAGGAGGAGGGGATCAAGCTATCGGTGCCGTCCGCGTGGATTTGGCGGCTAGACGAAGGCGCGGCGGCACCGCAACTGCCCGCGAGGTAGGGTGCAGTGTGCTCGTGCGGCGCTCCGTCTTGGTACCACCAGAAAGTCCGGCCGCATCAGCCACCGGGTGGTGCACCCGGAGGTAGACAGTGCCCCCTTTTGGGGGATCGCACGATTCCATCAGTTGGGTATATGGTGCCAACGATTGGTTACAAGGAGGGTCAGCATGAGAGCGCTAGTCACTTTTGTGCTGTGCGTGGCACTTGCATCACAACTTTCCGGCTGTGCAACGGCAGACAGCCGACCGTTGGTCGACTCAACTGCATCAAAGACCTTCACTCTGCAGAAGATTGAAGGCGGCGGGAAGTCCCAAGCAGAATTGGATGCGGAGAACGAGAAGCAGATTGAGGATCGACTTCAAGAAGTGCTGAACTTTTGTCTACCGCGCCTGTCCGGCTACGAGAAGGCGTCAGTGGACCAAGCAAAGAGGGCTTACTGGCTGTCGATGAGCGGGCTGGTAGCAGGATCCGTCGTTGCTCCTGCTCTTACCGCAGCAAACGCCACCGCCAATGCGACCTACATCGCCGCATTCAGTGGATGGGGTGGCGCAACCAACTTCGCTGGACAGGCCCTTCGCACATCTGGCTTGAGCGGCAGCACGATTGCGGAGACCCGCAATGGGATCATCAAGAATGTTCGTGAAGCGATCGGTATAGCGAGCGATGGAACGAAGACCTTTGAAGAGCGGCGCGGAGCCCTCATGCGCGCCCGCTCCGAATGCATCATCTACGAAATCGCTGTGCCATCGATTCCCTCGTCCGACTGAACGAGCTTTCTTGGGAACCAGTAAACGCCGTCAGTATCGCCAGCGCCGGCAAGCGGCAAGAGCGATTCCAGCGTGGCTTGGCCCCGGCGTGAACCTTGGCCACCCGGCTTTCCCTCTCGACACTCTTCGCAGCCTCGCACACTTCGTCCTCCCGCGGGCTTCCCATCGCATTCAGTCATCGGTGTCAGCGATCGGCATATGCCGGCCAACCGAGAGTCGGCATATACCAGCCAGTCCGATCACCGGCGGATGCTCGTTCTGGGTGCGTGAAGGTTCGCCTTGCGGCGGCTGCTGTCATTAGCGATTTGACGGCGGAATCAAACTCGTGTGCAACAAGCGGTGCTGGCTCTGGCGATCAGTGGCGGCACGACCGTCAGTTGAACGAGGCGCAGCAGCAGGCCCCGCGCAAGACTGGTTGTTGAGCGGCTAGCCGCGAGTATCGGTTCGCGCCGTCCGGAAGGAGGTGTTGTGGTATGACACGGAACTCCGTATGCTACGGAAAATCGTACGATACGTGACCCATCCCAATGCCTATGAGCAAGCCCCGGCCAGCTGTCACCGCTAGTGACAGGCGACTCGACGTCCAAGAAGAACGACTGGGGAATACGGTGAGCGTGCTGATCTGGGAGGGGCGTGTATCGCGTGCTCGGTTAATGGAGCTGTTCGGCTTGAGCGCAACGCGCGCTTCCGAGTGGTTGAAGGAACTCAAGGTGCAGCGGCCAGATTGGGTCGAGTGGGATAGCAAGCGGAGATCCCTTACGGCGACCAAGGCTGCCTACCGCGATGTCGAGCGCAGCCACCCGAGTGCGAGTGCCGTGCCCATCCACGAAAGCCTGGGAGATGCGACGATGATCCTGCCCTGGGAGTTCTCCCGGCTGTCGCCCTACACCTTCTCGCGGCTGAGAATGGCCATCAAGGACAGGCGACAGGTCTCCTTCAACTACATGTCGATGAGCCGTCCGGTCAAACATCGCCGCGTGGTCGAGCCCCATTCCATCGTCCGAGCAGGACGTCGGTGGCATGTGCGCGGCTACTGTCTAGAGCGAGGCGATTTTCGTGATTTTGTGCTGGGCCGGATGACCGATGTCTCGCTGACCGACGAGGCGGCCTCGCATGAGATCGGTTCCGATTCGAATTGGAACCGCATTGTTAAGGTTCGGCTCGTGGCCCATCCCTCGCTGACCGACGCCCAAAGCCAGGTTGTGCGGCAGGAATACTTCTCAGGTACTGCTGCCCGTGTCACGACATGCCGCGGGCCGCTGGTTCCCTACCTCATTCAGGAACTCAAAGTCGCCACAGACCTAGATCGGCAACTGCCTCCTGACTATCAACTCGCGCTCGACAATCGGGAGGAGTGCAAGGAATGGTTGTTTCCGACGTAGACGAAAGACTGCGACAAGAGGTCATCGCTGAGAGGTACGCCCAGCTGTTTCGCGTACTGCCGGAGCGGCTCTTCGCGCCACTAGCCTCGGCCAACCGAATGCGGTACTGGGCTTTGCTTTGCGCCCTGCACGCTCGCAAGTTCGGTCCGGAAGCGCCGCTGCCACCCAGCAGCGGTTTTCCCACTACCGAGATCATCCGGGAGATCACGCAGGAACTCCAGGACATGAGCGCCTGGGAAGACGAGGATGACGGTACTGGCAAGCTTGCGCCGGGCACGCCTCTGAACATGCAGGCGGTCGCGATTTTTCACCGGCTCAAGGACTGCGGCTGGCTCCGGGTCGACAAGGTCGGTGTGCGAGATATGGTCACCATGGCGCCGGCGATAGCCCAGTTCACGACGCGCCTGATCGAGTTCGCGCACACCGGACCTGTCTTTGTGGCGGGCAAGGTTCGAAGCATCGAGGCCAACATCAAAATGGTGCTTGAGGAGGGCGCCGACGGCTCGACCTTGCAGGAGGCGGCCCAGCAGACGCGCGCACTGATGGAGCACGTTCGGGTGGCGGGCACCAGCGTGCGCGACCTGATGGCAGAACTCAGCGGCCAAGCCTCGACCGGCGAGTTCGTGCGCCGCTTCTTCGAAGACTTTGTCGTGCGAATGTTCATCGGTGACTACAAAGAGCTGCGAACCCGTGACCATCCGCTCTCGCGTCGCCAGGAGATCCTCGCGATGGTCGAGGTCATCCAGTCCAACGAGTTCGTGCGCAACCGATTGCTCGGATGGTATTTGACCAAGCGAGCGCCGGGTGACGAAATGCGCGCCAAGGCATTGCTCCAGCGGGACATCCTGAAGATCGAGGAGTTGTCCCGGATCGACGAGTACCTGGACCGACTGGATGACGAGATCCGTCGCGCGACACGCATGGCCGTTGCGTTCCTGGACTACCGGCTTCGTGCTTCGCGGCCGCTGGACGAGCTCGTTGATCATGCCATCAAGGCGGTGGTCTCTTGCGAATCCGACGTGGTTGAAGAGACGCCCTTCCCAGGCGAGGAATGCTTATGCGGTGCGCGGCTCGCACTGCCCCGAGTTCCCGTTGAGCGCGCGCCGCCCCAGCCCCTGCGCAAACAGGTGATGTCGCCAGAGCAGGAGGCCCGCGCTCGGCTCCAGCTCAAAGCGCGCAATCGCCGACTGATGTCAGCCCCCAAGCTGGCCGAACTCATCCGCGCGCAGTTGGCCGGCCGCGATCGCATGGCCAGTTGCGAGTTCGACACCTCCACCATCGAGGACGTGCGCGCCATGCAGGCGTTGTGCACGGTTGCCGCGGCCGTTGGCTCGAACAGCGCCCAACTCAAGGCGAATGCCCGGCTGATGCTCAGTCGGTTCAGTATTCAGCGACCAAGCATCGAAGAAGTGCAGGGCGCGATAAGCCATATCGAGTTCGACATTCATGCGAGCCAGGGAGGCAAGAAATGAGCTTCTGGACCAATGCGGAACAAGCGACCAAGGGCGTCGTCACGGAAGAGGACTTCGAAGCCATGGCCTATCGGCTGGTCTCGGAGCAGGTGCTGTACCAAGCTGATCGCAAGAGCCGGACGGCCTACGGTGTCATCCGCGAGTTCGAAGCCGACTTCCGGCGGGCGCTCGCACCGCTGGGTATCCTGCTGAAGGTCAACAGCAATCTGCGGTATGTGTGCGCCATCCCCACGCGCCCCAAGCATCCGGCGACCGTCGAGCAAACCCTGCTCGCCCTCGTACTGCGGAAGATCCACGATGAAGAATCGCGCGTCGCCAATCACAACGAGGATGGCGAGGTGGAGTGTGACCTTGTAACGCTGGGCGTGAAGTACCGCCAGGCCAGCGGTGGGCGAGAGCTTCCGTCCGGCTCGCGCTTGATGACCCTCATGACAACTCTGCGTCGCTGGGGCATCGCGCGATCGGACACCGATGACCGCGCTATCGCCATCGAGGGCGCCGAACAGCCGTACGTGGTCATCATCCGCCCCGGGATCGTGGAGGTGATTGGCGAAGCAGCGCTTGAGCGACTAGCGGCGTTCGGCGCAGCCAAGGCGGGTGACCAGAGCGGCGAGCCTTCTGCGCTCACTCACGACGATAACGAAGGCGACGATTTCGGTGGCCGGGACAGTGAGGTAGCCAATGTTTAAGCTGATCCGGATCAAGCTCGTCCAGTTCTACCTCTATGAGGCCCGCGAGGTGGAGGTCGGGACGCTCACCGGCATCTTCGGTGCAAACGGCAGCGGTAAGTCCTCGCTGCTCGACGCGGTGCAAACGGTGCTGCTGGGCGGCAATTTCAGCAAGGGCAGCGGGGCCGTCTACAACGCGCAGGCCGATGAAGGCAACAGCAACACGCGTACGTTGCGCAGCTACTGCCTGGGAGAGCTGGACAATTCGCCCACCGGTCGGGCGCGCGATGAGGCGACGACCTACATCACTTTGACCTTCCTCGACGACGAAAGCCAGGACATGGTATCCGCGGGCATGTGCGTTGTGGCCAGTGCGTCCAAGCCGGATCACGAGATCCTTGGGCGCTACCTTGTGCCCTTTGACATCACGCTTCAGGATCACCTAGAGATCGTGGATGGGCAGGAGCGGCCACGCGAGTGGTCGACGTTCCGACAGCAGCTGGTCAGGCGCCCCCTTCTGCAGTCAGCGCCCGACGAAGAAGTGCTGTTCGCGGAAGGCGGACGTTTCCTCAATGCCATGCTGTTCCGACTGCGCGGGAAGAAAAGCCTTCCCCGCGCTGACGCATTCCGCCAAGCCTTCCGATTCGCTCTGCGGATGAAATTCGACCATTCGGTGGACGACATCATCCGCCGCCAGGTGCTGGAGGCACGCCCGACCAAGACCAAGGCGTTCTTAGACATGCTGCGTGGGTTCAAGGAACTGGCGGCGAAGGTTGCCGCCATTGAGCACAAGCTGGGCGAAGCCAAGAAGCTTGACGAGCTGTTCCAGCGCGCGGTGACCGAGGAGCGTAAGGCTGTCACGTGGAAGGCGCTCGCAGCGCAAGCCAGCTTGGAGCAAGCCAACGCCGCCGTGTCCGACGCCGAAGAGGCGGAGGGGCAGTCGGCGGACAAGGTGGAAGAGGCCTGCCAGTCCGTGGCAGCCGCGACACAGCGTCGGGACCTGCTCCAGCAAGCCGCTGCAAGGGCTGCGACGCAGCGGGACCAGCACCACGCTCACGGCGAGAGCGTGCACCTCAACGAGTCCATCACCTCTGCGACGCGGCGGATCACCGAGCATCTGGGGGAGATTCGCTCCACACTCGAGGGTCTGCTTCGTGCACTGGGCACGCCGGTGCCGGGCAAGACCGTTCCCGATTGCGGCGAGACGTTGGGCAGCACCATGCATTCGCTCGAGGGCTACCTGGAGCGAGGCAACTTTGACGATGCCGACGCGCTGGCGACCATTGTCAAGCTGGCCTGCAGGGCCGCAAAGGCGCTCCACGGCGAGATGCTCAAGTCGCTGATGGAGGTGGGTGCCAGGATCACGTCCCTCGAACAGGAGCAGAAGGAAACCCAGGAGAACGAGCGGCGCATTGCGGCCGGTAAGCCGCCTCTGGACACTAACGTCTCGACACTGCAGCGAAAGCTGCGCGAGGCCGGCATCGCGTCGACGCCGGTGTGCGATCTGCTCAAAGTAGCGGACACCGAGTGGCAGCCAGTCATCGAGGCGCAGTTGGGACGCGCTAATGTGCAGGCGCTCCTCGTAGAAAAGCGTGACGAGCGGGAGGCCTTCAATGTGTACCGATCGTCGCCTGTCTATGGGGTCAAGATCGTGCGGCCCAGCACGTTGCGCGACGTCGGCCCGATCACACCCGGATGGGTGGCGGAGTTGGTCACGGGCTCGGACCCGCGCGCCGTCGCGTTCGCGCACAAGCACCTCCGGTTCATGCGGGCACACTCTGTCGACGACTGCTTGCGTCACAGCTTTGCGCTTACGACCGATGGCATGCGGGTGGCAGACGGCGACCTAGACCGCATCCAGCCGGTCGCACCGACCCTGCTGAAGATCGGTCCCGACATGAGCCGCATGCGCGAGATCGTGCAATCACGTTTGGCGGAACTCAAGCGAGAACTCGGCGTCTGCGAAGAACAAGTGCGCGAGCTCAAGCTCGGCATGGGCCTACTGGGCATTTTCTCCGGGGACGAGGGCGAGAACGCCGTGGCACTGGGGCGGGTGTCGCAAAGTCTCCTCCTGGAGCGTGCCGCGCTCGCGGACTTCCAGCGCCGGTTGGACGCGCTCGACACGAAGGAATACGAGAACCTCGCGCTTGCAGCCGAAGAGGCGCTTGCCGAAGCTGCGCAGGCCAACGCCGACGTCGCCGACGCAAACACCCTGCTCGGCGCCGCCAGGGCTGCCCATGAGCAGCGGTGTGCCGATACAGCTCGACATAGGCGGGATCAGCAAGATGCCCGGGACGCCGCCACGAAGGCGCGGGCTGCAACGGGGTATGACCCTGACTTTGCGGCAGAGCAATGGGACAAGCTACTTGAAAAGCATGGCGAAGACTTCGAGCTCATCCGGTCGGTCGCCGTCAGCGGTGAGCAGTCGGCTTCACGAAATTTCCATGAAGCTACCCGGAAAGGCTTGCTAGGCTTCGGGGCCTTCATCATCGAATTCAACGAGCAGGGCGTTCAGGAGCAGGCGCAGGACTGGCGGGCCGCGTCAGACTACATCACCCGCCGGGTCATACTGCTCAACGAGACCGGCCTCGTCGACAAGAAGCAGGAGATGGCGCAGGCCATGGAAGCAGCCAAGAGCACGTTCCGCAGCAACGTCGCGCTCGACCTCCATGAGCACATCGTGTGGCTCGATGCGACCATCTCCCGCATGAATACTGCGCTGGCCGCAGCGCCGGCCTTTACCAACGGTGAGCGCTACCAGTTCAAGAAGGATCCGCGGCCAGCCTATGCGAATCTGCTGAAGTTCATCAAAGATGTTGCCACCCATGGTCCTATGGATGACCTGCTCGGTGGCGCCGGGGAGATGCCACCGGCCTTCGATGAACTGGTGGTGGAGAAGGCCGAGTCGTCCCGAGCTACCAAATCGCCTCTGGACGACTACCGGGAGTTCTTTGATTTTGATGTCGAGGTGCTGCGCGAGTCGCCCGACAAGCCCGCCCCGGTCAAGGTGGGGCTGCTCAGCCAACGTGTTCACACCGGCTCGGGGGGCGAGCATCGCGCGCCGCTTTACGTCATCGCTGGCGCTGCCGTTGCATCGGCGTACCAGCTCCAGGGCGGAGACGACAGCGGCATGCGGCTGATCCTGCTCGACGAGGCCTTCATGAAGATGGACCCGCGCAACATCACTGCCACGATGCGCTACTTTGAGGAGTTGCGGCTGCAGGTCCTGATGGCCAGCACTGGGGAGGCCTTGGGAACGCTGACGGCGTTCCTGACCGACTACTACGACATCATGCGCGACTCCGATTCGAACGTTGTGGTCCTCGAGGGGCATCGCATCAGCCAGGAGACCCGTGACCTGTTCCGCTCCGACCTGCCCGAGTTCAACCCCGACTTGGTCGATCAAGAGTTAGCGGTTATGTACGAAGCCAAGGCTGCCGCTCAGTTGGACGCCACGCAGGTCCGGCAACCGGCATGAATGCGCTCGCCAGAACTGCCCTAGGGGCCTTGCTCAAGCAGGCCGATCGCAGCTCCGCAGGGGTTACCAGAAAGAAGCCATGTCTCACCGCGCGACATCTGAAGGGCTATAAGGCCCTGAAGACATTGGCGGAGAAAGATGACTTCGAGGCGGCACTCAAGCACGCCCAGGCACAGGGGGCCGTCAAGCTGAGGTGGCCGGCCGGCCAGCGCGACGGTTTCATCGAGCGGGTTGAGCTGGCCAATATACACCTGCTAGCCGCGCTGCTCGAAACGCAAGCAGCGGTGGATGTGGTCGGTGCAGCAGCGAATTTGCTGAGCGGGTATTCCGGCAAGTTTCCGGTGCTGGAGGACGTGGTCGGGCGCTGGTCGTCACTCAAAAAGGTACGAGGAACCGGCCCGGGCGACAGCGCGGATTGGGCCGATGCCTGCGTCGCGATCTTGGCATGCCGTGCAAGCGTAGCGCAGGGGCAACTCGAGACGGCGGTTCGGGACGCCAGCGCCCGCATCTTCCGCAATAGCAAGCGGCTTGAAGGCCTAGTGCCCGCTCTTGATGTCTTGCTCTCGGGAAGCATCGACGAACCGCCCCGAGAGGCCATGGAGGTGCTACAGGAGTTGGGACTCTTTAAGGAGCCTCAACCCGTACGGCTTGCTGGCAATGTGGTGATCCGGCGCGAACGCGTGACGGCCGTACTGGATACCCCCTACACAGCGCTCCCCGCGCAAACGATTCTGGGGCTGGCGTCGGTACCGGCGCGTGTCGTCTCCATTGAGAATCTGACGACGTTCAGCGGTCTGGCGCGGGCCGCCCAGTCCGCCACCGAGCTACTGATCTACACCGGCGGCATGCCCTCGCCCAGTTGGAGCGCGATGTATGAGCGGTTGCTCGTCACGCTGCCGACAAATGTTGAGATTTGTCATTGGGGCGACGTAGACGAGGGGGGCTACCGCATCGCCGCCTTCATTGCCAGGATCGCCCAAAAGCATGGGCGGCGGCTAGTACCATGGAAGATGCGGCCTTCGGAACTGCTTGAGTCTCAGCGTCGGATGGCTCACCCTGAGGTTGTTGAGCGTATGCGGCGATACGCGCAAGCCGCTGGATGGCCGGATATTGCGGACGATCTTGACAAGCACCCTTTCATAGCAGAGCAGGAGGGCTAGGTGTGGGCTGTCAAGTCAATACCGGAGTGCAGCGGTTGCTGTCCGTCGCTGCCGGCATCGCAATTCACGGTGTCTGTCACCTTGCAATCATTCGATGAGTCGATGCCGCGTCTAGCCGAACGACCGGTTTCGAAGGTACTGCGGTCCTACGCTGCCCGCCATCGGTTCACCTCACGAGGGACGGCTTGCTGAAGGCACGAAGTAGCACTCGCGACCCATCGGCGACACCGACTGTCCGAAACTCGTCGACCCAAAGCAGCTGGTCGACTCAGCGCCTCGGCCTCGCCAGTACCAACCTCTACCCGAAAGGCGCCTTGCCCGTACTTCCAATGCCTTGCACGATCACCGTGCACTGAAGTTTGGCGCGGGTCACGGCGTTGTACAGAAGCCGCCGCTTGCCCTCGTCGTCCTGAGCAACCGTGTAAGGCCAGACGACGATGACGATGTCGAACTCCCGATTCTTGGCTTGGTGGACAGTGAGAGCTCGCCGACCGCTATCGGATCGATTTGCCCGCGCCCGCGTCACAGCCAAGACCCTGCGTGCCTGTCCGAGTAGGTCAGCAAACCGGATGTACTCACGGCCGGCCACGTCGCGCTTACGGATGACCCATCGCACAAGGGCGTCCCGCGCTAGACCTTCTTCGGTATCGAGTAGTGCATGAAGAACATCCCGGCAGGGCTTCTCGCCGTCGAAGGCCAACTGCTCGACGCTTTCCAGGAATGGCGACTCGCCGAGTTCCCAATTCAGCTTGAACGGCCCCAACTTCTGTTTCCCACACTGCTTCGTCGACACCAGTTCGACAAGCTCTTCCGCGTAACCGCCCTTTCGCGATGGTGTAATCACCGCGACGCTGCTGTTCGGCGACTTTAGCTTCGCGTAGTGAATCGTCGCAGCGATCAGGGCCGCGGCCTGACTTGCGCTCGCGCACTCTGCGATCTTGAAGCCGGCGCCAGCGACGGGCCGCAGTCCTGAGCGGAGTGCCGTTGAAGCATCAAGCAGCGCAGGCACCTTGCAGCGCTGCGGCTTCGCCAGCACCTCCGGCTCGCAAACCGTTGGAAGCCAGACCGAAGCGGGGCTCGGTCGCAGGTCCTGCCTGAGGCACTGAAAATCGTCGAAGGCGATGAGGAGGCGACTATAAGCCGACAGCGCCTCGACGAGCCGCAAGCGATGGAGGTCCAGGTCTTGCGCCTCATCCAACAAGATGCACGGATAGCCCATCGCCAACCAGCTGCCGACTACGGGCCTTTGCACCAGGTCTGCGGCCAGTGAGCATTGGCTATCGAAGTCTGCGGCGTCGGTCGACGGCTGGCCCATCGCGTTGGCCAGTGATCGCCAGCGCCAACGCAATGAACGCGCGAAGCCGTCCACAGTCACGCACTGGTACTTCCCACGCAGGCCGGGTATGGCCTGAAGCTTCTGCTCGAGTCGCTGCCGAGCGCCGTGCATAAACGTCAGCGCAAGAACCGCTTGGCCGGGTCCCAGTGGGCACGACTGCAGCTCTTGAGTGGTCCGCTGAAGAAGCCGGTAGGTCTTGCCGAAGCCTGCCGCGCCATTGACTGCCCATACCGTCATGGCACGAAGACCCGCACTCGCAGTCCGTTGATTCGGCTATGTTCAGCGAACTTGACGCTGTCGAGCCCGAGGCACTCGGAGGCCATTGCGTTCAGCAGCAACAGACCCCGCAAGCGAGCTGGTTCTGACCTAGCGATAGCCTGGGCCACCGCCTCATAGGCCAGACGATCTTGTTTCAGTCCTCCAGCATTCCTGTCTTTGGACTTCAAGCGGGCGACCAGGTCCGCGGAGTCTGCCGCAGCAGGCTCAATGCCGTCGATGGCCTTCGCCAGGGAGGGGTCACCGTCAAGCACCCACCCGAAGGCATCTTCAATGGCCCAGCTGTCCGGCCATCGCAATGCCCTTGATGGCCGCGGTGAACTACCCGCTAGGCCCGCAATGTACCCGTCTCCTGCCTCGTCACCGTCCACCAGGCAGACAATGCAAGGGTGTAGAGGGTGAAGCCGCTTATAGGTCGGGACGACTTGAGCATCGATCGTCCTCACGATGCCGACGTGCGTCAGGAATCGGGAATCGGAACCAGATTCCCAGGTTTGGCTGGAATCGACAGCCATGGCCAGGAGATTGAGGATTTCGACGTCGATCGAGCCTTCCGGGACAAGCAGGCTGTCGTGCATCAAAGCAGCAATAGTTTCCTGACGGTGGATCTCGAACAGTCGACGCACCGGGTTAGAGTCGCTAGCCAGTGATGAAGCCGTGCTCAACGGTGTCGAGGTGAGCTTGCCGCCTTCGTTGCGAAGCACGTGCAGCGCCTTCGGGTCGGACATCCCCGCCACCGTAGGCGAATGCGAGGTAATAAAGGTCTGGGCCGAAAGCGACTGCAGTCGCTGCACGACGCGGCGTTGTAATGGCGGAGGAATGTGGAGCTCGGGCTCTTCAAGCGCCATCCAGAAGCTCTGGCCGTCCTTAGCGCGGCGTCGGCCGAAATGGAACAGCAGCAGCAGGCTCTGCATGGAGACCAAGCCCGTACCGTGGCGTCGCGCGGGGATGTTCGGGGCAGCATCGCCGAACGCGAAGTGCGGCACCAAGGATTCCATTACCCCGTCGCTGTCGGTAGAGGTCAATCGCAGGCGCAGGCTTGGGCCCTGGGGGAAAAAGCCCTTCAGCTCGTTTTCGAGCTCGTCCACGATAGGCGCGAGCTTAGGATCTGTTTCTACCGGGTTTGCCGGTTCCCGCAGCCTGTCGCGCTCGCTCAGGATGGCCTGTGCTGGAAGCCCGTCGCCGCTGGTAAGGACGCGTCGGAACAGTTCGCTGCCGAACGAAATGACTCGATCCCAGGTGCGGCTGGCTGGCACCAGGAAGAAGCCCACTTCGCGCAACAGCCGAGACGGGACCGGTGGGTAGGCATCGTCCTCGAACACGTCCGCTTCGGCGTCGTCCACGAAGTAGCGAACGGTCTCGACCTCAAGGCTCATCCGTTCAAATCGGGCTGCGAATCCCACTTGGCAAGCCAATACGGACTTCGCGTTGACCGGCTCCGGCAGCAACTCGCCGGTTTCTTCGTGCACCCACTTGGGTACGGCCCGATCCGGACCGAACCAGTCGGTGTGCTTGGATGCGTCGTTGCTTTTGAACCCCACGATGGTGGCTGTCAGTTTGATCCGATCGGTCGGTCCCGGGTTGCCGCCATAGAAATCGTGCTCAGTGAGGGAGCGCACCATGCGGTCACGACCGAACAACAGAGCCAGCGCCTCAATGACAGTTGTCTTGCCACTGTTGTTGGCGCCGATGAACACGTTGTGCTGGTTCAGCCTCAGATCCGCTTCCCGAATGCCACGGAAGTTCCGGACGCTCAGCGACGCCAGTTGCATTGCGGCCCTCTGCTTCTTGAGTTTTGATGCGGCCGAATTTTGTCGTCCTGGCGCGATGGCGGCTACGTGAGTAGCCCTAATGGAAACAAGTCCGCGCCATCGAGGTGGTTAGCCATCGCCTAGAGCCGCCGGTACAAGTGGCGGCGGCGGCAGCCCAGTGTTCATGCGCGTCCAATGGATTTCCCAGGGGCGACGCCTTGGCCGGCACCCAACGGCTACAGCGAGTGGACGGCCGCTCAACGCAGCGGCCGGTGCCGATCCCCTGCACTTCCCGCAAACCGCCGGCTGCGACCGACTGCTCCTGGCCGGAAGTGCGAGTTCCCAGCAGTTGCCGAGGGCGGTCGTTGGCAGCTGCGGCAGCCGAGGGGAAGGTCCACTGCTGGGCGAAGACGCCAACTCAACATGTCGGCCAGAAGCGGACGTCGGTCACGCAACCCGGCAGCGGTCAGTAATGGGCAGGCGTAGTGGCGTCCATCTGGATTGCTAACCCTCTGCCCAGTTGCTCGGTTCCGGGCCCAAACCCGGCATGTTGCAGGGTTTGCGGTTCTTGTTATCAGCGTGCGTCGAACCCAGCGTCGGCGGCAGGCCCGCGTCCATGCTTGCACCTTCCCCCATTGGAGGGGCGTGCGACCCGGTTGCGCGCGGGGTGTTACACGGCAAAATGCAGTCGATATTAATTCATGCGTCATGAACACTGCGCCTCCGCGTCTTGAAACAGCAATCCGCGCTCACTTTGCTCCGCTGCTCCGGCGCGAAGGGTTCACCGGATCCGGACGCACATTCCGTCGCGTGGTCGACGAGGCAATTCACGTTGTTAATGTCCAAGGCTTTTGGTTTGGGGGCAGCTTCGCCGTAAACTTGTCTGTGCACCCTCTGGGGCTGCCGTGTGTTGGGGGCGCACCCGCAGACCCTAAGAAGATCACTGAAGAGTGGTGTGAGTTTCGGCACCGCCTCACCGAAGGACCAGCTGGTCGCATATGGAGCCACGATGGAACGGCTGAGGGTATGGCCGCGGCCGTAGTTGACGCGGCTGAGGTGTTTGAACAGCACGGGCTTGCGTTCTTCGGCAAGTTCTACGGCCCGGCATCGATTCTTCGCGCTCTCACTCCGGCGGAACTAGCGTCTGAGTCTGAAACACTTCGCCTCTATTCTCACGGTAGCACTATCCGCTTGGCATATACCTTCGCTCGTGTTCGCCAACTGCGCGGACGGCATGAAGAGGCGGCCGCGTTCGCTCGGTGGGCTCTGTCGGAGGGCGCGCAGCCACCCTTCGAAGGCTATGCTGAGCTACGCAAGCTCGCCAATGACGCATAACCCCTCCATGCCGCTCATGTCGAAAGTTAGGCGGCGTAAAAGGCCATGACACTACCGTCCGCTGAAGTCGAATTCATTCAGATGTTCGTCAAGCCGACGCTTAGAGACCGTTGGCTACACCAACTCGATTCTCCAAAGAGGCGGTCAAAGCAGTTGCAGCGCCTGCACCACGGCTTCTACTTCGAAGCACGGTCGATGGAACACGTAAAACACCATGCTGCGCATCGAGCGGACTTCATTGCGATGCTCAGGCGGTACGGAGCAGGTGGCCCCGTGCACGTCATTTCGGCGCATTCGTCTCGCGACGGCAACGCGTATTCCTTTGAGGAGGCCATCGATCCGAACGAGGGGGTCGCCAGGTCCCATTCAACCATTTGCATCTACAGTCCGAAGTCGCTTGCCGTCTTCGCTGATGAATACGATCGCTATGTGCTCTGGAACGGCGCCGCCTAGTGTCCTGTCGCAAAAATATCTTGCATTAATTTTGCATGTCCTCCGGTACATTGACGGCCGGAGAACGACGATGCACCTGCGTGAAGACGCGACGATCGAGTTGAGCCAAGAGCAGCGCGCCGAATTGGAGAAGGTGGCGCGTTCGCGGCGCACACCACAAGCGGTTGCGCAGCGTGCTCGCATCGTGCTGATGACGGCCGATGGGATGTTGCCAGGAACCATCGGCGAGCAACTCGGCGTGTCGCAGCCAACGATCCGCAAGTGGCGCGCGCGATATGCCGAGCAAGGGTTGCCAGGATTACGTAGTGAGCCGCGGCCAGGTCGCCCGAGGACGCTGGACGATCAGCGAGTCGCGGACTTGCTGAACCAAGCGCTGCAGACGCGTCCTGAATCGCCCCGGGTTCAGTAGACACCTTCGAGCCTCAAACTGAGGCCCAATAGGAGGTGCCATGAAGACCAACCAACCGTACCCTGAAGAGTTCAAGATCGAAGCGGTCAAGCAGATCACGGAGCG